>NZ_JBQHDE010000005.1:0-383978 GCF_052068455.1 Micromonospora sp. H33
ACCGACGCCAAGGCCGACGACAAGCAGACCGACAAGCTGCGCGAGGACGTCGTGCGCACCGTCGACGACGGCCGCGCCCTGGTCGCCAACATCGCCGGCACCGCCACCGACACCGACGGCGGCGTGCACTCCTTCGAGGGCGGCCACTACATCTCCGTCACCGGCTACCGCGACAACGGTCACCAGGTGAAGATCGCCGACAGCGCCGACCCCAACCAGGCCGAGTACTGGATGACCACCGAAGCGCTCGCCGACTGGATCGCCACCCGCGGCTACAGCACCTCCTGACACACGCGGCACAGCCGAAAGGGCCGGCCCCCACCCAGGGGCCGGCCCTTTCGTCGTCCCCGAACGCCGCCCGAGGCACATGATCCACTCCATGCCGGCGGCATCGCGGCATGCGACCAACCCGGACACCCCGATGCCGCCGGCATCGAGTCGATCAAGGAGCGAGCCCGGACTTCAGCGTCACCGACGGCGTTTGCGCTCCTGGCTCAGACGCTCGTCGAGGCGACCCAGTTCGTAGATGGCGTTGAGGTCGGTCGGCAGCCGGGACACGTTGTCGGGCGCCGGCTCCGGATCCGGTACCGACCCCGCCGGGCGGCGCGGCGCGCCGGCGGGCGCCACCGCCGTCGGAGGGCGGCGCCGCCGCATCAGCAGCAGCACCGGCACCGCCACCGCGCTCAGGGCGAGGGCGTAGAGCAGCAACCGGTCGGACTCCTCCGCGGCATCGGCCGGCCCCGGGAGAGCCTCCGGAACGGGCGCGGACCCGCCCGGCGCCGTCGAAGCCCCCGGAGCGCCGCCGGCGGGAACACCCGCCCGGGCGCCGGCGGTGCGACCGGGCATCGGCGACGCCCCCGCGGCGGACGGCCCCGGCGTGGCGGGTTGTGCGGGGACCGTGGCACCCGGGGTCAGTGACTCCTCGTCGGGGCTCGGCGAGGCACCACCGCCGAGGAGGTCGCCGACCACGCCGCCGACACCGCCGAGCAGGTCGCCGACCACCCCTTTGGATGGTGACGGGGAGGCGGACGGGGTTGGCGCGGGAGCCAGCGCCAAGGTGAGGGCGAGCGCGGCCACGGCAGGCATGTTCACCTCGGTGGAAATCGATGTGTGAGGCACCGTACCGCACTCGGTGACCGGACAGTGACATTCACACCGCCCGCAACGCGGGGAGGGCCCCTCGTGCGCGCACAAGGGACCCTCCGCGCCGGCCCGGGCCGGAAGACCACCACCGGCTCGGGCCGGGCCGTCCACCACTCAGGCAGGGAGACCGCCGACCTGGGTGTTGATCCAGGAGCGGATCGACGGCAGGTCGCCGTAGATGGACGGACCGGTGGCGCAGGTCGCGTTGTTGTTGCCCGACCGGCTGGTTGCCCCGATCACGTTCCACACGCCGTTGATCCTGCGCACCTGCGGGCCGCCGGAGTCGCCGTAGCAGGCGCCGGAGTTGCCGCCGGTGTTGTTGGTGCAGATCTCGTACGGGCCGTTGATGCCGATACAGCGGCTGTCCGACACGATCGAGGTGTCCAGCTCGTGCGCGATGGTCGGCGCGGAGCCGCAGCCCCGGTTCGGGCAGGTCAGGCCCCAGCCGATGATGCGGGTCGCGGTGCCGACCGCGCCGGAGGTCGTCGGGATCGGCGCCGGGGCGTACCCGACCGAGCTGGACAGTTGCAGCAGCTTGACGTCGATCGTCGGGTGGCTGACCGAGCGGCTCACCCGGACCACCGTGCCACCGCTGCTGCGGTTGACGCTGCCGACGCGTACCGAGGACGGCGTCGAGCAGTGCCGCGCGGTGACCACCCAGTTCGCCTTGATGAGCGTGCCGGTGCAGCCGGACGTGTAGACCAGCCACGGGTAGTTCTCGGTGGCCGGCCGGCCGCCGACCACGAACGGCGTGACCTCGTCGGAAGCCCACGTGAACGTGCCGGTGGTGACCGTCGCGCGGCCGCCGGCGAACAACGAGTTAACCCGTGAGGCCTCGGCGCTGCTGGGGTACGCGTTGCGGCACGAGACGGGTGCGCTGCTGCCGGACATCAGGTCGGAGCAGAGGCCGGTACGCCGGTCGGGCAGGCCGAGGATGTGGCCGAACTCGTGGCTGGCGATGCGGGTGCGGTCGTACCCCTGGTTCACCGCGGTCCAGCCCATCCAGATCCGGCCGGAGCCGAGCCCGGTGACCTGGGCCCGCGGCCAGCCGCTGTCGACGTAGATGGTGACGTTGCCCGGCGTACGCGGGACCAGCCGGACGTTGCTGACCGAGCCGTTCCAGATCTGGGCGGCCTGGTCGAAGTTGGTGCGGAACTCGCCGGCCCGGCTCGCGTCGTAGTAGACGGTGCGGGCGGCGGAGGCCGGGGCACCGGTGGCGACCTGCACCCCGGCCGCCGCGAGCACCGCCGCCAGCACGGCTCCGGCCGCGCGCAGCAGTTGTCGTCTGAGCATCTCACTCCCCTGTCGTCGGCGGCACCGCCGCCATCCATCGATGTACGTGGATGTTAAATCGAACGTCACCGATGTCCGACATAGCGGAAGAGTCATACCGGCGAGCGACTGGCGGCGGCAATCAGGCCTTGCCGCCGCGTCGCCAGCCGCCGACCGGATGCCCCGTGCTGTTACGCCGGCGTTACGCCACGGCGAAGTTGCTGCCGTGGACCGGCTCCACCGTGGACCTCGTGGTGACGGGACGACGGGGTCCGGCACCGACGGACAGCAGCTCAGACAAGGAGGAGACAGATGCGGATCAAGAGTGGACTCATGGTGCTGGTGGTCGTACTCGCCGGCCTGGTCGCCGGCGCGGGCACCGGCACGGCCGCGACGACGACCGGCACGACGAAGGCGGCGGCGACGGGGTCGCCGTACTGCGGGATCACCTGGGGCAGCCTGACGAAGTCGGCCGGCTCGCTGAGCAGCGCCCCGCTCATCGACGTGCGGACCGGGCGGCACGACTGCTTCGACCGGGTGGTCTTCGAGTTCGCCGGCCCGGTGACCGGCTACACGGTCACCTACGGCGAGACGTGGACCGAGGGTGAGGGGCTGCCGCTGTCGCCGTACACCGCCGGGGACGAGCTGCTGCGGGTCTCGCTGCAGGCCCCCGCGTACGACGACGAGCACCTCGCCACCGTCCCGTACCGGGTCGGCGAGCACACCGCCAACGTGCTGCGCTACCGGACGCTGCGGGACGTGGTGTTCGGCGGCAGCTTCGAGGGCTACAGCACCTTCGCGGTCGGGGTGCGGGCGCGCCTGCCGTTCCGGGTGTTCGTCCTGGCGGGCCCCGGTACGCACAGCCGGATCGTCCTCGACGTGGCCCACCAGTGGCAGGAGTGACGACGGCGGAGGGTCCGGCACCGGCCGGACCCTCCACACCGGCCGTTTCGCCAGGTCAGCCGGGACCGCAGCGGGGCTACGCTCAGCGCATGGAAGGCCGGGTGCTGGTCGTCGAGGACGATGCCTCCATCCGTGAGGTCACCGCCCTCGGCCTGCGCCGCGCCGGCTTCCGGGTGGACACCGCCGTCGACGGCCGGTCGGGGCTCGCCGCGTGGCGCGCCCGGCCGGTCGACCTGATCGTCCTGGACGTCATGCTGCCCGGCCTGGACGGGTTCGAGGTATGCCGGGAGATCCGGCGGACCAGCCAGGTGCCGATCCTCATGCTGACCGCCCGGACGGACACCATCGACGTGGTCGTCGGGCTCGAGTGCGGGGCCGACGACTACCTGCGCAAGCCGTTCGACCTGCCGGAGCTGGTCGCCCGGGTCCGTTCGGTGCTGCGCCGGGCCAGCTCCACGCCGGCCCCGACCACCATCGAGGTCGGCGGACTGGAGATCGACCCGGCAAGCTTCGTGGCCCGCAAGGACGGGCGCGACCTGGCGCTGACGGCCACCGAGTTCCGGCTGCTGCTGGAGCTGGCCCGCCGGCCCGGTCAGGTGTTCACCCGGGAGCTGCTTCTCGAGCGGGTCTGGAACCACGACTTCCTCGGCGACTCCCGGCTGGTGGACGTGGCCGTGCAGCGGCTGCGCGCCAAGATCGAGGACGACCCGGCGAACCCCCGGCTGGTCCGGACGGTCCGGGGTGCCGGCTACAAGTTGTCACCGACGTGAGGAGGTGCCCGGTGCGGACAGCGGATCCGGTCGTCCCCGGTCGCCTGCGGCGCCGGCTGACCGTCGCCTTCGTGCTCGTCGCCGGGGTCTCCGCCGGGCTGCTCGCCGGCGGGTCGTACGCGCTGCTGCGCCAGGCCCGCTTCGACGGCTCGGTGCAGCAGGCCGCAGCCGACGCCCGCTACCAACTCGTGCTCGCCGGGCAGTTCGTTCCGCTGACCGCGCAGCGCCGCGGTGAGCTGCTGGCCAGCTTCGAGGGCAGCGGCCGGCACGTGATCCTCGTCGACGGTGAGGCGTATCCGTCGAACCCGTCGTACGCGCCACCGCTGGGCGCGGCGCTGCGGGCGACCGTGACGGCGGGGCAGCTCGGCTACGAGCGCACGGCGCCGCCGGCCCGGCCCCGACTGCTCGTGGTCGGCGGCCGCGTCCCCGGTTCGACCGCCGAGCTGTACGTGGTCACCGTGGAGGACGACATCGCCGCCGACCTCGACCAGCTGCGGACCGCGCTGCTGGCCGGCTGGGTGCTGGTCGTGCTGCTCGCCGCCGCCGTGGGGCACACGCTGGCCCGCCGCACCCTCGACCCGGTCGGTCGGGCCAGTCGCGCCGCCCGCGCGCTCACCGAGGGGCTGCTCGCCACGCGCCTGCCGGTACGCGGCCGGGACGAGTTCAGCGTGTGGGCCGCCTCGTTCAACGAGATGGCCGAGGCGCTGCAGGACAGGATCGAGGCCCTGTCCCGGGCGCAGACCCGGGAGCGGCGGTTCACCGCCGACGTCGCGCACGAGCTGCGTACCCCGGTGACCGCCCTGGTGGCCGCGGCTTCGCTGCTGGGCGACCACCTGGACCAGCTGCCCGACGACGCCCGGCGCGCCGGAGAGCTGCTGGTCACCGACGTGGTCCGGCTGCGCCGGCTGGTCGAGGACCTGATGGAGATCTCCCGCCTGGACGCGGGCCGGGAGGCCCTCGCCGTGACCGCGGTCGACCCGGCCGCCCTGCTGCGGTCGATCCTGCGGGCGCGCGGGTGGGCGGAGCGGGTGATCGTCGACGCGGCTCCCGTCGACCTGCGCACCGATCCCCGCCGGCTGGAACGGGTCCTCGCGAACCTCGTCGCCAACGCGGTCGAGCACGGCGGCGGCACGGTACGGGTCACCGTCCACCGCGCCGGGCCCGAGGTGGTCTTCGACGTCACCGACCAGGGCCCGGGCATCCCCGCCGAGCACCTGCCCCGGCTCTTCGACCGCTTCTACAAGGTCGACCCGGCCCGCTCCGGCCGCGGCAGCGGTCTCGGTCTGGCCATCGCCTGGGAGAACGCCCGCCTGCTCGACGGCCGGTTGAGCGTGTCGAGCACCCCGGGCGTCGGCACCCTCTTCCGGCTCGCGCTCGCCACCACACGCCCGGAGGCCGCCGCACCCACCGCCGACGCCGCGCCGACCGGTGCCGCCCCTCGGCCCCGCGAACCGGGCGCGGACCGGTGGACGCCGGGAGGTGCGCCGTGAGGCGCGCGGCGGTCACGGTGGGGATTGTCGCCCTGCTCGCGATGAGCGGGTGCGGGGAGCCCAGGTCGGGCTCGCTCGGGCCGGCCCCGACCGTGGCGCCGCCGGCCACGTCGACCCCGCCCGCCACCACCCCGGAGCCGTCCCCCACCGGCCCCGCGACCGGGCCGCCGAGCCCGACCGCGGTCACCACACCGCCGGCTCCGAGCGGGACGGCCGCGCCGCCGGCGGGCACGGTCACGATCGAGCTGTGGTACGTCCGGGACGGCCGGATCGCCCCGACCCGGCGCACTCGGCCGGCGACCGTGGCCACGTCCCGCCTCGCGCTGACCGAACTGGCGGCCCGACCGACGGCGGCGGAGACCGCCACCGGACTGGCCACGCTGGTGCCCAACGGCACCGACGTCACCCGCATCGCCGACGGGACGGCGATGCTCGCGGTCCTGCCGACCACGGGCGGGTCGGCGGCGGTACGGCTACGCGAGGCGCAGGTGGTCTGGACGCTCACCCAGTTCCCCACCGTCCGGCGGGTCCGCTTCGGCGCCGGCGCCCCGGTCGACCGGGCCGACTACGCCGACCTGCTGCCGCCGATCGTCGTGACCGCACCGATCATCGGCGCGCGCGTCACCGGCCCGGTGACCGTCACCGGCACGGCCGACGTGTTCGAGGCGACGGTCAGCGTCCGCGTCCTCGACTCCGGTGGCCGGGAGATCGCCACCACGTTCACCACCGCCACCTGCGGCACCGGCTGCCGGGGCGACTACCGCGTCTCGGTGGGCTACCGGGTGGACCGGGAGCAGGCCGGCACCGTCGAGGTGTACGAGGTGTCCCCGGAGGACGGCTCGCGCACCAAGGTCGTCGCGGTGCCCGTACGACTCACGCCCCGCCGCTGACGACACCTGCCGAAGGTTGCCGTGCGGCTACCCAGGTGGCCGCATGGTCCGATTCGGCTCCGACGGCGACACCGGCACCACGGTCAGCCGGGGGTCGATCACCGAGGCGGCCGCCATGCCGGACGCCGTTGTTCGCGGCCGGGCCCGACCCGCCACCAGGCCGGTAGGGGTCGCTCTCACAAGATCTCTCCGGCCGCATCCGGTCTTGTTTCAACCTTTGACGTGCGTTGTAATCAATGGCTCACCGCATCTACAAGGGAGTGGAGGTGGCATGAGACGATCCCTGCTGATCACCGGAGTGGCCGTCGTAAGCCTGCTCTTCGCAACGGGTCCGGCGACGGCCCATGACGGCGAGCATGAGGGTGAGGGCAAGGACGCGATCGGGGAAGTCGACCCGAACTTCCCGGCCGCGGCCCTGGTCGGCGCGCCGAACGGCACCCCATGCGTCGACGGGCAGGCGGGCTACTTCCCGTGCGACAACGTCAACCTGGCAAGCTACCTGCCGATGTCAGCCATCGGCGGTGGGCGCGGCTCGGACGTCTGGGGATGGACGGATCCCGAGACCGAACGTCGCTACGTCATCGCCGGGCGCGAGACCGGCACCTCGTTCGTGGACGTGACGAACGAACGCAAGCCCGTGTACCTCGGCAACCTGCCCACCTCCGGCACCAACAACGTGATCTGGCGCGACATCAAGGTGTACGACGATCACGCGTTCATCGTGGCCGAGGCACGCGAGCACGGCATGCAGGTGTTCGACCTGCGGCAGCTACGGACCGTCGATCGTGCCGCCGCGCCCGTGACATTCACCGCCACCACCACCTACCGTGACTTCGGCCGCGCCCACAACCTCGCCATCAACGAGGACTCCGGTTTCGCGTACGCCGTGGGTGTACGCGAGGACACCCATGCCTGCGCCAGCGGCCTGCACATGATCGACATCCGGACGCCCACTCAACCCACCTTCGCCGGCTGCTACGCCGCAGACGGCTACACGCACGACACGCAGTGCGTGAACTACGACGGTCCGGACAGCCGCTTCCACGGACGCGAGATCTGCTTCAGCTCCAACGAGGACACCCTCACCATCACCGACGTCACCGACAAGGCGGCGCCAGTGATGCTGTCCCGAGTTCCGTACGAGGGTTCGGCGTACAGCCACCAGGGCTGGTTGAGCAAGGACGGCCGGCACTTCCTGATGGGCGACGAACTGGACGAGCTTCGGTACGAGGTGAACACCCGGACGTGGATCTGGGAGGTGTCGGACCTGACGGCCCCACGGTTGGTGGGTGCACACACCGCGGACACCACGGCCATCGACCACAACCTGTACGTGGTGGGTGACCTGGTCTTCCAGTCCAACTACCGTTCCGGACTGCGCATCCTGCGCGCCGACAACCTGGCGAACGGCCGGCTCACCGAGGTCGGTTACCTCGACACCTGGCCAGAGGACGATGACGCGGCGTTCAGCCACGGTACGTGGAGCAACTACCCGTTCTTCGACAACGGCCTCGTCGCCGTTCACGGCTACGACGGTCTCTTCCTGGTGCGGCCGACACTCGGACGCGGCTGACCTCGATCCGACGTACCCGAGAGGCGCCCCCGTCCGGATGTCCGGCGGGGGCGCCTCCGTCCTCCCTACCACCGCCCCGACGGAAGACGACGCCGCCGGGCGGCGGTCCGGCAGAGACGGCCGTGCCCCGACCAGGATTCGAACCTGGGCTCTCCGGTTTCGTAGACCGGCGCTCTCTCCGCTGAGCCACCGGGGCGTACGACCGGCGCCCGCCCCACCGGGCGCCGGTCGTCGCTCAGCCCTTCACGCAGACCACCTGCTTGAGGTGCGCCACCACCTCGACCAGGTCCTCCTGCTGCGCCATCACCTCGGTGATGTCCTTGTACGCGGCCGGGATCTCGTCGACCACCCCGGAGTCCTTGCGGCACTCCACGCCGGCGGTCTGCGCGGCCAGGTCGGCGGCGCTGTACGTCCGCTTCGCCTGGGCCCGCGACATCCGCCGCCCCGCACCGTGCGACGCCGAGTGGTACGCATCCGGGTTGCCCCGACCGCGCACGATGTACGAGCCGGTCCCCATGGACCCGGGGATGATGCCCAGGTCCCCCCGGCCCGCCCTGATCGCCCCCTTGCGGGTGACCAGCAGGTCGACGCCGTCGTAGGTCTCCTCCGCCACGTAGTTGTGGTGGCAGCTCACCGGCTCGTCGTACCGCACCTGCGGGAACTGCTCCCGGACGACCTCGCAGAGCACGGCGAGCATGACCGCCCGGTTGCGCCTCGCGTACTCCTGCGCCCACCACAGGTCCCGGCGGTACGCGTCCATCTCCGGCGTGCCGGCGATGAACACCGCCAGATCCCGGTCGGGCAGGTCGGCGTTGTGCGGCAGGTGCCGCGCCACCGCCATGTGCCGCTCGGCCAGTTCCTTGCCGATGTTCCGCGAACCCGAGTGCAGCATCAGCCAGACCCGGCCGGCGTCCGCGCCGCCCTGCTCCAGGCAGACCTCGATGAAGTGGTTGCCGCCACCGAGGGTGCCCATCTGCCGCCGCGCCCGGGTCTCCAGCTGGGTCACCCGCCGGTCGAGGTCGCCGAACCGCCGCCAGAAGTCGTCCCAGCCGCGCTGCTCCAGCCCGCGGACCCGCCGCGGATCCACCGGGTCGTTCCGCTGGGCGAAGCCGACCGGGATCGCCGCCTCGATCGCCGACCGCAGGCCGGCCAGGTCGTCCGGCAGGTCGACGGCGGTGAGCGACGTCCGGACCGCCGACATGCCGCAGCCGATGTCCACGCCGACCGCGGCCGGCGACACGGCCTGCCGCATGGCGATGACCGAGCCGACCGTGGCGCCCTTGCCGAAGTGGACGTCCGGCATGACGGCCACGCCCTCGACCCACGGCAGCGCGCCGATGTTGCGCAGCTGGCGAGCCGCCTGCGGCTCGATGCCGTACGGGTCGGTCCAGACCCGGACCGGCGCGCGGGTGCCCGCCAGCGGGGTGAAGCCCATCGTCGTCTCCTCGTGTCGTGGGACGGTCCCGCGCTCGGGGCGGGACCGGAAGGCAGAGCGGCTGGCCGGATTCGAACCGGCGATCTTCACCGTGGCGAGGTGACGCGCTACCGGGCTGCGCTACAACCGCGATCCGCGCGACGCCGTGGGGCGTCGCCGCGCAGGCCGTACGGGATTCGAACCCGCAACCTCCCGGCTGAGAACCGGGTGAGCTTCCCGTTGCTCCAACGGCCCGTGTCGGGGGCACGAAAAAGCCGCCCGTACCCGGTGGGGTGGGCGGCGACCGCGTCCTGTGCGGACGTCAGTCACACCACCCGGGTCGCCGGCACTGAAGGCGGCGACCGCCGGCCCGTTCGCCGGCCGTCGCACCACCGCGCGGCGCGGGCCGCGTGGCTCGGGTGCTGACTAGCTGCGTCACGGTGGGCTCCCTCGGTCCGGTGTGGGCTTGCGGGGAGGACACTACGGCCGGCCGGGGATGGCCGCAATGGATATTGGCCGGGCTGCCGGCGATAGGGTCGTGCCCATGCGGACCAAGCAGGAGCTGGGCGCGGCCATCCGGCGGGACCGGCGGGCGGCGCTGGTCATCAACGCCCGCTCCCGCCGCGGTCGGCAGCACTACGACCGGGTGCGGACGCGGCTGGTCGCGTCCGGTTTCGACCTGCTCGGCACCTACCCCGTCGACCGGCCCGGGCAGTTGGAGGAGAGCCTCGCCGAGGCGATCCGGCTCGGGCCGGACCTGCTCGTCGCCGGCGGCGGCGACGGCACGCTCAGCACGGCCGCGCGGCTGCTCGCCCACCGCGACATCGCGCTCGGCGTGCTGCCGCTGGGCACCACCAACAACTTCGCCCGCACCGTCGGCATCCCGCTCGACCTGGACGCGGCCGTCACGGTCCTCACCAACGGGAAGGTGGTCGACGTCGACCTCGGACTCGTGGGCAACCTGCGGTTCGCCAACCACGTCGGCATCGGCCTCTCCGCCGACGTGATGGCCAGCACGCCGCCGCGTCTCAAGCGACTCAGCGGCCGGCTCGCGTACCCGGTCACGGCCCTGGCGCTGCTGGCCCGCCACCGTCCGCTGCGCGCCCGGGTGCGCGCCGAGGGGCGGGAGCACGAGTTCGTCACCCATCAGCTGTACGTTGCCAACGGCGGCTTCCACGCCGGCCGGCCGATCACGGCGGACGCGAACGCGGACGACCGGCTGCTGGTCGCGTACCCGGTGGGTGGTCCGAACCGGCGTGAACTGCTGCGCGACACCGCCCGCAACGCGGCGACCGGGCATCGCCGCACGCTGGGTGACGAGCCGTTCCTCGCGGTACGTCAACTCTGGCTGGAGACCGACCGGCCGGCGCCGGTGGAGGTCGACGGCGAACTGTACGGTGAGACCCCGATCCGGATCGGCCTGGACGCCAACGCGTTGCGGGTGGTGGCTACCGCCGACAGCCCCGACCGCTGAGCCGCACCGTTCCGGGCGGCCCACCGCGTAGCATCGGCTGCCGTGGCCCTGATGCGCGTTGACTTCTACTCCGACGTCCTCGGTCTCTCGACGTCGATGACGGTGATCCTGCCGCAGCGCACGGCCTCGCAGATCGGCATGGCCGGCGCCGCGCCGGCCGGTGACCCGCCGGTGCTCTACCTGCTGCACGGCCTGACCGACGACGACACGATCTGGCTGCGGCGTACCTCGATCGAGCGGTACGTGGCACCGCTCGGCTTGGCGGTGGTGATGCCGCAGGCGGGGCGCAGCTTCTACCGCGACGAGGAGCACGGCAACCGGTACTGGACGTTCCTCACCGAGGAGCTGCCGTCGACCTGCCACGACTTCTTCCGCCTGTCCCGGCGGCCGGAGGACACGTACGTCGCCGGGCTCTCGATGGGCGGATACGGGGCGGTGAAGTGGGCCCTGCGCCACCCGGACCGGTTCGCCGCGGCGGCGAGCCTGTCCGGCGCGCTGAACGTCGCCACCCGCCGGCACCACCCCACCCGGCCGGTCGACGCCGACGTGTGGCACACGGTCTTCGGGGAGCGCACCGTCGCCGACACCGACGACGACACGGTGGCGCTGCTCGACCGGTACGACGCGGACGGGCCGGCGCTCTACGTCGCCTGCGGCACCGAGGACTTCCTGTACGAGGACAACCTGCGCTTCGTCGACGTCGCCCGCGAACGGGGGGTGCCGCTGACCGTGGACTTCTCCCCCGGTGACCACGACTGGGCGTACTGGGACGCGAAGATCCAGGACGTGCTCGCCTGGCTGCCGCTGCGCGAACGGCCCGCCGGCTGAGGGGCGTCGAGCGGAGGCGCCACCGGGCGGGAGGTCAGGCGCCCACCGTGCCGTCGACGCCCTCGCGGAGCAGGTCGGCGTGGCCGTTGTGCCGCGCGTACTCGTGGATGAGGTGCAGCATGACCAACCGCAGCGACACGGTCTCCCCGGACCGGGCGTTGTGGCCGGTCACGTCGAGCGACGGGGCCTCCCGCTCGACGCGCCGGGCGTGCTCCACCTCGCGCTGCCAGGCCGCGAACGCCTCCGCCCGGGTGGCGCCGGTGGCGTCGTACGCCTGCTGGTAGTCGCCGGAGTCCGACCAGACGAGCGGGACGTCCTCGCCGGCGATCACCCGGCGGAACCAGGCGCGCTCCACCTCGGCCATGTGCCGGACCAGGCCGAGCAGGGAGAGCGTCGACGGCGGCATCGACCGCCGGCGCAGGTCCTCGTCGCCGAGGCCGTCGCACTTCATGCCGAGGGTGGCGCGGTGGTAGTCGAGGAAGGCGCGCAGCATCTCGCGCTCGTCCCCGGTGACCGGTGGACCGATCCGTTCGGTGGCCACTGCGCACCCCTCCCCGCTGCCGTACGTCCGACGCACCGTACCCGATCATGGACCGTCTACCACCCGCGCGGACGGTGCCGGCCGCCGTTTGACGACAGGCGCTACGCTGACCCCGGTGTGCCGGGAAGTCTGGTCGGCAGTCGTGAGCCCCGACGACCCGGGAGGCTGCCGTGAGCGCACCCGCCATCCGCACCGAACGCCTGACCAAGCGGTACGGCCCCGTGTCCGCCCTCGACGGGCTGGACCTGACCGTTCCCGCCGGCGAGGTCTTCGGCTTCCTCGGCCCGAACGGCGCCGGGAAGTCCACGACCATCCGGCTGCTGCTCGGGCTGGCCCGCCCGACCGCCGGCCGGGCCTGGATCTTCGACGTCGACGCCGCCGACGTCGCCGCCGCGCACCAGCGGCTCGCGTACGTGCCGGCCGATGTGGCGCTCTGGCCGCGGCTGACCGGCGCGGAGGTGCTGGAGCTGCTCGGCGCCGTCGGCCCGGGCGTCGACCGCGCCTACCGGGACGAGCTGGTGGAGCGGTTCGCGCTCGACCTGTCGAAGCCGGCCGGCACCTACTCGACCGGCAACCGCCAGAAGGTCGCCCTGGTCACCGCGTTCGCCACCCGCGCCCCGCTGCTGGTCCTCGACGAGCCGACCAGCGGGCTGGACCCGCTGATGGAGCGCGAGTTCCGGCGGGCGGTGGCCGACGCCCGCGCCGACGGGCGGACGGTCTTCCTCTGCTCCCACCAGTTGGCCGAGGTCGAGGCGGTCTGCGACCGGGTCGGGATCCTCCGCGCCGGGCGGCTGGTCGACGTGGCGGCGGTGCCCGACCTGCGGGCCCTGCACCGCAGCGAGGTCCAGATCCGGTTCGCCGGCCCGGTGCCGGACCTCGCGGACGTGCCGGGCGTGCAGGCGGTGGAGCACACCGGCCAGGGTGCCGTGCGGTTCACGCTGAGCGGGCCGCCCGGGCCGGCGCTGCGGCAGATCGCGGCGGCCGACGTCAGCGCGGTGAGCATGCGGGAACCCACCCTCGAGGAGATCTTCCTCGACTACTACGGGGAGGGCCGGTGACCACCACGGCGGCGCGGCGGGCCGTCACCCGCCTCGCGGCGCACCAGGTCCGGCGCGGCGGGCTGGTCGTGCTCGCCGTCGCGGCCGGCATGTCCGCCCTGGTCGCCACCACGTACGAGAGCACGATGGGCACCGAGGCTGACGCCGCGGCGCTGGCCGCCCTGGCCGAGAACCCGGCGATCCGCACGTTGTTCGGCGAGCCCGTCGCGCTGGACACCCCCGGCGGCTTCACCGTCTGGCGCACCGGGACGGTGCTCGCCGTCCTCCTGTCGGTATGGGGGCTGCTCGCGACCACCCGGACCACCCGCGGCGAGGAGGAGTCCGGCCGGTGGAGCCTGCTGCTCGCCGGGCGCCTGGCCCCGCCGGCCGTGCTGCGCCGGCACCTGCTCGTCCTGGTCGCCGTCATGGCGGCGATCGGCGCGGCCGTCACCGGGGCGCTCACCGCCGTCGGCACCCCGGTCCCCGGGGCGGTCCGGCACGGTGCCGGTCTCGCCCTGGCCGGGACGTTCGCGGTCGCGCTGGCCGCCCTAGCCGCCCAGGTGTTCCCCACCCGGGCCGGGGCAACCGGCGCCACGGTGGCGGTGCTCGGCGTCGGGCTGCTGTCCCGAATGGTCGGCGACGGGGTGGACGCGCTGGCCTGGCTGCGGTGGCTGTCCCCGTTCGGGCTGCTGGCGCTGACCCGGCCGTACCTGGACGACCGGACGCTGCCGCTGGTGGTGCTGGCCGCCGCCACGGTCGCGGTCGCGGCCGCGGCGGTGCTCCTCGCCGGCCGCCGGGACGTCGGCGGCGGGCTGGTGGCCGCTGCCACCGGCCGGCCGCCCCGCCTCCGCCTGCTCGGCTCGGTGCCGGGGTTCGCCCTGCGCCGGCTGCTACGCCCGCTCGGCGGCTGGGCGGCCGGCGTCGGCGCGTACTTCCTGCTGATCGGGATCCTCGCCACGTCGATGACGCGGTTCCTCACCGACAACCCGCGCTTCGCCGACCTGGCTGCCCAGGCCGGGTTCGCCGGCCTGGGCAGCGTCCGTGGGTACGCGGCCACCCTGTTCGCCCTGCTCGCCGTGCCGGTCGGCGTCTTCGCCGCGGTCCGTCTCGCCGCCTTCGCGGCGGCCGAGGCCGACCGACGCCTGACCCCCCTGTACGCCCTGCCGGTCACCCGGCTGCGTCTGCTGGGCGCCGAGGTGGCCACCGTCCTGGCCGGGTCGGTGGTGCTGCTCACTGTTGCGGCGGCCGCCACCTGGGCCGGGGCGGCGGTCGTCGACGCGGACCTGCCGCTGGGGGCGGCGCTCGGTGGCACGCTGAACGTCCTGCCGGTCGTGCTGCTCTGTGTGGGCGCCGCGGTGCTGGCCCTCGGGTGGATGCCCGGGGCGGTGGCCGGGATCGGCGCCCTGCCGGCCGCCGGCGGCTTCCTGCTCCAGGTCCTCGCGGACAGCGTCGACGCACCCGACGGGGTGGGCGAGCTGTCGCCGTTCGCGCACCTCTCGGCCGTGCCCGCCACTGGGCCGAACTGGCCGGCGGCCCTCACCATGGCCGCGCTGGCGCTGCTCGCCACCGGTGTGGGCGTGGCCGGCCTCCGGCGGCGGGATCTTCGCGGCTGAGCTGCACGACGGACGCCACCGGGTCGTGGGCGTAGACCTGCATCACCTCGCTCCCCGCGCGGTCGCCGGTGTTGGTCAGGGTGAAGTGCAGCCGAAGCTCGCCGTCGGTGGGCGCCGCCGGCACGTCGACCGCCAGGTCGGTCCAGGTGAAGGTGGTGTACGTGAGGCAGTGCCCGAACCCGTACGCCGGTGTGGGGTCGACGTTGGACACGTGGCTCGCCTGGCCGAGCCGGGGCGTCAGGTACGTGGACGGCTGCGCGCCGGGCCGGCGGGGCACGCTCAACCGTGGTGGTGGGGGTGGGGGCTGGGCGGACCGAAAGGTGTCCGACAAGCTTCCGGGGAGTTTCCGTAACTGCTCGCACGCTAAGGAGGCGCGGGTGGACACGGACGAGGGACGCAGGGTGACCATCACCGCGATCGCGCGGGAGGCCGGCGTCTCGGTGCCGACCGTCTCCCGCGTGCTCAACGGACGCTCCGACGTCGCACCGGAGACGCGGGAGCGCGTCGAGGAACTGCTACGCCACCACGGCTACCGGCGACCGGGCAACCGCACCGTGCACCGGGCCGGCCTGCTCGACCTGGTCTTCAACGACCTGGACAGCCCGTGGGCCGTGGAGATCATCCGCGGCGTGGAGGACGTGGGGCACGGCGCCGGGGTCGGCACCGTCGTCTCGGCGATCCACCGGCAGCCCGCGTCGGCCCGGCAGTGGTTGCAGAACCTGCGGGCGCGGGCCACCGACGCGGTCATCTTCGTGACCTCGCACCTGAGCCCGCCGCTGCACGCGCAGCTGCGCCGGCTCAACGTGCCGGTGGTGGTGGTCGACCCGGCCGGCGTGCCGGCCACCGACGTGCCGACGGTCGGCGCGACCAACTGGGCGGGCGGGCTCGCCGCCACCGAGCACCTGCTCTCCCTGGGGCACCGGCGGATCGGCTTCGTCGCCGGCCCGCCGCACCTGCTGTGCAGCCGGGCGCGCCTGGACGGGCACCGCGCCGCGCTGGAGACGGCCGGGGTGGCGGTGGACGACCGCCTGGTGCAGCCCGGCGACTTCTACCACGCCTCCGGGTTCGCTGCCGGGACGGCCCTGCTCGACCTCGACGACCCGCCGACCGCGATCTTCGCGGCCAGCGACCAGATGGCGTTCGGCGTGTACGAGGCCGTCCGCCGCCGGGGCCTCCGCGTGCCGGACGACGTCAGCGTGGTCGGCTTCGACGACCTGCCCGAGGCCCGGTGGGCGTCGCCGCAGCTGACCACCGTCCGCCAGCCCCTCGTCGAGATGGGCCGGCTGGCGGCGCGGACGGCGTTGCGGCTGGCCCAGGGCGAGGCCATCGACTCGCCCCGGGTGGAGCTCGCCACCGCGCTCGTCGTCCGGGACAGCTCCGCCCCTCCCCCGGGCTCCTGACCCGGCCGTCATCACTTCCGGTAGACGCCTGGAACTTTCAGGCGCGGCGCCGGCCCCGGCGGCGTCTCCGGGGTGACCGGGCGTGGCGCACCACCAGCGTCAGCAGGCCGCCCACCCCGGCCACCGCCGCGACCAGCAGCGGCCCCGGCCCGGTCAGCCCGTCGGGGAGCGGATCGCCGGCGGCCACCGGACGGGCACCCTCGGGGGCCGGCGAGGCGGACGCCGCCGCGTCCAGCTCGCCCGGCTCGACGAGCCGGCCGACGGCGGCGTCCCCGGGCAGGGCGAAACCCCAGTCGAGCAGGGCGGCACCCTGCTCCCAACCGCGGGCGGGCCGGGACTCGGCGCCCAGCAGCGTGACGACCAGTCGCCGGCCGTTCCGCTCGGCCGCACCCACGTACGTGTGGCGGGCCAGGTCGGTGAAGCCCGTCTTGCCGCCGAGGGCGCCCGGGTACCGGTGGATGAGCTGGTTCTCGTTCTGGATCTGGAAACCCTTGGTGCGGGGCTTGCTCTGGGCGGGGATCTGGTGCGTCTCGGTCAGCGCGTACCGCCGGAAGGTGGGGTCGGCGAAGCAGACCCGGGCGACCAGGGCGAGGTCGTACGCGCTGGTGAACTGCCCCGGCCCGTCCAGTCCGGACGGGGTGACCGCACGCGTCTGCCGGGCGCCCAGGCGGCGGGCCGTCTCGTTCATCGCCCGGACCCCGCCGGCCCGGCCCTCGGCGCCGCCACCGAGGCGGGCGAGCACGTTCGCCGCCTCGTTGCCGGACTGGAGCAGCAGACCGAGCCAGACCGTCTCCACCCGGTAGCGCCCGCCGACGACCAGGCCCACCGCCGAGGAGCCCGGCTCGATGTCCAGGTCCTCCCGGGTCACGGTGACGACCTGCTCCGGATCGAGGCGCGGCAGCACGGCGGCGGCCAGCAGCAGCTTCTGCACGCTCGCCGGGGTGGCGTACTCGTGCGGGCCGCAGGCGCCGAGCACCTGCCCGGTGTCCAGGTCCGCGACGAGCCACGACGTCGCGGTCACGCCCGGCGGCCGGGGCGCGTCGGTCGGGACGACCAGGCCGGCGGTGGCCAGCGCCGGCCCGCCCACCGCCCGGTCCTCGGCGACCGCCGGGGGCGGCGTCGGCCGGGGCGGACGCGACGGCGCGGGCGCCGGCACGGCGACGCGCGGGCACGGCACGTCGGGGGCGACGGCGGCGGTACGCCCCGGCGCGGCCGTGGCCGCCGCGGGGACTGTGACCGGCAGGAGGAGGGTGCACGCGGCAGCCGCCAGCAGCCGAAATCTCATGCCGCCGACCCTAGTCAACAAGATCGGCCTTTCGGGAGAGGATCCGGCAAGTCGTCACCGGGAGGTGACGGGTGGGTGGCCCTCCGCGCGCGGCCACCGCGCCGGTGCTCAGGGCAGGGGGCGCTTCAGGTGGTAGCGGTGCACCTCGGTGCTGCCCTGCACGTTGTTCACGTCCTCGGCCGCGGAGACCAGCTCCCAGCCCTCGCGCCCGACACGGTTGAGGTGCGCGATCGCGGTGTCGCCGTACGCCGTGACGTCCCGGCGCGACCCGTCCGGGCCGTACCAGATGAAGCTGACGTGGAAATTGCGGCCCTGCCCCTGATAGCGGCGGACCAGCAGGGCGTACTCCCAGGTGACCATGGCAACCATTATGAGTGTCCATCCAGGACGGCGGAACGCGGGCCGTCGCGCATTGCCATGCGGTGAACGCGGTGTGTCAGCCGACCGTGACGGTGGCGTCCCGCCGGGCCATCTCGTCGGTGACGAGCGCGGCCAACCGGTCCAGGCCGACGTCGATCTCGGCGGGGGTGACCGCGCTGACCGACAGCCGCAGCGCGTGGACCGGCGCGCCGTCGCCGTAGAAGTGCGCCATCGGCGTCCACAGCACCCCGTACTCGCGGGCCGAGCGGTGCAGCAGCGCGTCGTCGACCGGGAACGGCACGGTCACCACGACGAAGAAGCCCCCGGTGGGTACGCTCCAGCGCACCGGCGACCCCGCCGGGAAGCGCCGCCCGAGGCCGTCGACCAGGTGGTGGAGGTTCCGCGTGTACGCGGCCCGCTCGCGGACGGTGGCGGTGACCAGGCTGCACCCGTGCTTCAGCAGCGCACCCCCGACCACCGCCTGGGCGATCGGCGAGGTGTTCACCGTGACCATGCTCTTGATCTTGGCTAGCTGGTCGGCGAGGAGGTCGACCGTGCCGTCCGGGCCGGCCACCCGCTGGTCGGCCACGACGTAGCCGACCCGGGCGCCGGGCAGCACGGTCTTCGCGAACGAGCCCAGGTAGACCACCCGGCGGGCGGTGTCGAGCGCCTTGAGCGTGGGCAGCCGCCGGGTGTCCCCGGCCGGGAACAGCCCGTACGGGTTGTCCTCGATGAGCAGCAGGTCCTCCTCGGCGGCCAGGTCCAGCAGCGCGCGCCGCCCGGCCACACCGATGCTCGTCCCCGACGGGTTGGCGAAGTCCGGCATCAGGTAGCAGGCGCGCGGGCGCAGCCCCTCGGCCCGGGCGCGGCGCACCTGTGCACGCAGGTCGGCCGCGTCCACTCCGGACGGTCCGGTGGCCACCGGGCGCACCGGCAGGTCCAGCAGCCGCGCCGCGCCGGTGAGCCCGACGTACGTCGGTGCGACGGCGAGCACGACGTCGTCCGGGCCGGCGCGCAGGGCCCGCAGCACCAGGAACATCGCCTCCTGGCAGCCGACCGTCACGACGATCGCCTCCGGGTCGACCGTCAGCTCCTCGTCGACCGCGAGGTTGCGGGCGACCAGTTGGTGGATGATCCCCTTGGTGCGCCCGTACTGGAGCAGGGTGCGGTGCACCTGCTCCGGGCTCTGCCCGAGGTCGTCGGCGAGGTGCCGGCGGAAGGTGTCCAGGTGCCGGTGCAGCGCGGCGACGTCGAAGAACTCCTCGTACGGCCGGCCGGCGGCCAGCGACACCGCGTCCGGGTAGTGCTGCGCGACCTCGTTGAGGAAGTTCATCGAGTTCAGCGCGGGATCGTCAAGGGCCGGGTGCAGGTCGGCCACGTGCAGGTCCACGGTCACGTTCACTCCACAGTCGTCGTCCGCAGGTCCCGGGCCTCCACCGGATCGGCGCAGCCGGCCAGCGCGAGCGCGTCGCGGAACTCGCCGGCAAGCAGTGACAGCGCGGTCTCGGCGCCGGCGCGGCCCCCGGCGGCGAGCGCCCAGAGCATCGGGCGGCCCACCAGCACGCCGTGCGCGCCGAGGGCGAGCGCGCGCAGCACGTCGACGCCGCCCCGGACACCGCTGTCGAGCAGCACCTCGCACCGGCCGGCAACCGCCTCGACCACGTCGGGCAGCGCGGCGGCGGTGGCGGGCGCGCCGTCGAGCTGCCGGCCACCGTGGTTGGAGACCACCACCGCGTCCGCCCCGGCCTCCGCCGCGCGCACGGCGTCGCGCGGGTCGAGAACACCCTTGACGACCAGCGGGACCGGGGTACGCGCCCGCAGCCAGTCCAGGTCGGCCCAGGTGACCGCCGGCGCGAAGACCTCCCCGGTGTGGGCGGCCACCGCGGACACCCCCGGGATGGCGGCGTGCGCGAGGTCGTCCCGGCCGGCGGGCAGGTTCGCGGCGAGGACGTGCGGTGGGATGGCGAAGGAGTTCCGCACGTCGCGCAGCCGGCGGCCGAGGATCGGCACGTCCACGGTGAGCACCAGCGCGGCGCAGCCCGCCGCCTGCGCCCGGTCCAGCAGGTCGGTGACGAGCCCCCGGTCGCGCAGCCAGTAGAGCTGGAACCAGACCGTCCCGCCCGCCGCGGCGATCTCCTCGATCGGCGCGCTGCTCAGCGTGCTGGCCACGTACGGGATGGCGGCGGCGCCGGCCGCGCCGGCGAGGGCGATCTCGCCGTCGGGGTGCAGCAGCCGCTGGTACGCCATCGGCGCGATCGCCACCGGCAGCGCGTGGGTCGCGCCGAGCAGCCGCGCCGCGGTGCGCGGGGTGGGCACGCCGCGCAGCACGCGGGGCAGGACACCGACCCGGTCCAGGGCCCGGCGGTTCGCGGTGAGGGTGGTCTCGGTGCCGCTGCCGCCGTCGACGAAGTCCCACACCTCGGGGGGCAGCACCGCCCGCGCCAGGTCGGCGAAGTCGGCCAGCCCCGCGGGGGCGGGCGGCTCGCCCAGCGGCACGTCCGGCTTGGGCAGCGTCGTCTCAGACATCCCCGGCCACCGTCCCGAGCCGGCTGGTGGCGTCGGCGCCCACCGGGGGCCGGCCGTCCACCGTGGCGTCCAGGCCGAACCGTTCCCGCAGGAAGGCGGCCGCCTCGTCCTGGGCACGCCGGCCGTCGTCGAACGTGCCGGGCATCGCGAAGAAACCGTGGACCATCCCCGCGTACCGGCTGAGGGTGGTCGGCACGCCGGCGTGGCGGAGCCGGTCGGCGTACCGCTCGCCCTCGTCCCGGAGCGGGTCGTGCCCGGCGGTGACCACCAGCGCCGGCGGCAGGCCGCTCAGGTCGTCGGCGAGCAGGGGCGAGGCGAGCGGGTCCCGGGCGTCCGCCGGGTCGGCGAGGTAGTGCGACCGGTACCAGGCGACCGAGCGCCGGTTGAACAGCAGCGGGTCGTCGTCGCCGGCCGGCTCGGCGGTCTGGTCGGTGTTCGGGTAGACCAGCAGCTGCGCCACCAGCCGGGGACCGGCGTCGCGGGCCAGCAGGGTGACCGCGGCGGCGAGGTTCCCGCCCGCGCTGTCCCCGCCGACGGCGAGGCGCGCCGGATCGGCGCCGAACTCCTCCGGCTGCGCGGCGACGTGGCGCAGCGCCGCGTGGCAGTCGTGCACCGCCGCCGGGAACGGAGCCTCGGGGGCGAGCCGGTAGCCGACGGTGACCACCTGGCAGGGCACCGCGTTGGCCAGCCGCCGGCAGATCCCGTCGGCGGTGTCGACGCTGCCCAGCGTCCACCCGCCGCCGAAGAAGTAGAGGAGGGTCGGCAGCAGCCCGGCGCCGGCCGGGCGGTGGACCCGGACCGGCAGGTCGCCCGCCGGGCCGGGCACGTGCGTGTCGCGTACCTCGTGCACCGGCTCGACCGCGCCGGAGCCGGCGCGGATCGCGGCGAGGTCGGCGGCGCGGGCCTCGGCGAGGGTCTGGGTGTACAGCGGTGGCGTGCCGGCGGCCGCCCGGGCGGCCCGGTACGCCTCCGCCTGCGGATGCAAGCTCACGCCGCCACCTCGCTTCGCTCGGCAGCGGCGCGAGGCACTACGCCGCTGTGCCTGATGGTTCGCTCGCTCCGCTCGCTCACGGGCTCTCCTCTCCCCCGGTGCTCACCAGGAGCTTGTCGATGCCGCGCAGGAAGAGGCTGCCGCTGTAGGCCGGTCGTCCCTCGATGCGCAGCCGGGGGAAGCGGGACAGCAGCCGGGGCAGCGCCAGCCGGCCCTCGAGGCGGGACACGGCGGCGCCGAGGCAGTAGTGCGGGCCGATGCCGAACGCCAGCGACGGCGGGCCGGAGCGGCGCGGGTCGAACCGGTCCGGGTCGGGGAAGCGCGCCGGGTCGCGGTTGGCGGCGGCGATGATCAGCAGCACGTTCTGGTCGCGCGGAACCGGCACCCCGCCGAGTACGGCGTCGCGCGGCGCGGCCCGGGCCAGGAAGTGCACCGGCGCCTCCAGCCGCAGGATCTCGTCGACGGCACCGGCGGTCAGCTCCGGATCCCCGGGCAGCGCGGCGGCCACCTCCGGGTGGGCCAGCAGCAGCGGCAGGCCGTTGCTGAGCATGTAGACGGTGGTGACGAAGCTCGCGTTGAACAGCACGATCAGGTTGCTGATCAGCTCGTCCTCGGTCAGCTCGACCCCGCCGGCGTCGACCGCCTCCACGAGCCCGCTGATCAGGTCCGCACCGGGGTTGCGGCGGCGGTGGGCCAGCAGGTCGGCGTAGAAGGCGCGCAGCTCGGCGCCGGCGGTGTTGGCGGCGGCGAGCCGCTGCGGGGTCTTGCCGGCCACGTCCAGGAACTCGTCGATCCGGTCGACCCGCTCCCGGTACCAGGGCAGGTCGGCCTCGGGGATGCCGATGAACTCCGCCATCACCCGGGCCGGCAGCGGGTACGCGAAGTCGGCGACGAAGTCGACGCCGCCGCCCCCGGCGTCGGCCATCGCGTCCAGCAGTTCGTCGGCGACCCGGAGGATCACCGGTTCGAGCGCGCCGAGCCGGCGCGGCGTGAAGGTGCCGGCGAACACGTGCCGCATCCGGCCGTGGTCCGGCGGGTTGACGAACATCATCGAGGTCTGGAAGGTCCGCAGGATCTCCTGCTCCTCCCAGCCCGGCGGGGGCTGCTTGTACCACTCCGGGTCCCGCAGGACCGCGCCGACCAGGTCGTAGCCGACCGCCACCGCGGCGATCGCCCGGTGCTCCGGGCGGGGCGGCAGCGCGGTGATCGGCCCCAGCGCGTGCAGCCCGGCGTAGCAGGGGTACGGGTCCTGCCGGCCCTCGTCGCTGTAGAGACGGGTCAGCAGCTGTTCGACGTCCGCCATGGACGATATCCTCCCCAGGATTCGGTGGTGCGGGCGGCGGGGATGGCCCGCCGCCCGCACCGGTGTTACAGATCGAGCAGGCGCAACGGCACGGCGTCCGCCATCGCCTGGTTGCCGGCGTCGTTCGGGTGGATGTGGTCCCCCGAGTCGTACGCGGGCAGCAGCCGGCTGGGCTGCGCCGGGTCGCGCAGCACCTGGTCGAAGTCCAGCAGCCCGTCGAACTCCGTGCTGCTGCGCAGGTACGCGTTCACCGCCTGCCGCGTCGCCTCCTTCTCCGGCGTCCACACGCCCGGGTTGCCGTGCCCCTCGTACGGCGTCAGGGTGGCCACGAGGCTGCGCAGGCCGCGCGCCTTGACCTGCCTGTTGACCTGCCGCAGCGACGCGATGACGGCGTCGGCGGAGTCGTTCGACATCCAGATGTCGTTGATGCCCAGGTGGGTGATCACCGTCCGGGCGTCGGTCTGGGCGAACACGTCCTCGTCGAGCCGGGCGAGCGCGTTCGGCCCCAGCTCGTTGTAGCCGGGGAAGCCACCGGCGCCCGGTTCCGGGCCCTCATGGTTGAGCCGGTTGCCGGCGAGGCTGGCGTTGAGCACGCCCGGGGTGCGGACGTCGGGGCGGGCGTCGATCAGCCGGTCGGCGAGCAGGTCGGGCCAGCGCCTGTTGGCGTTGACGGTGCTGCCGTTGCCGTCGGCAATCGAGTCGCCGAAGACCACCACCGAGCCGGGGCTGTGCCGGCGCTGCACGTCGATGCCGGACAGGAAGAACCAGCAGCAGTTCGGCCGGATCGTGAAACCGGCGCCGTCAGCGGCGGACGTGAGGTCGGTGGCGCCGATGAAGTTGGTCTGCCGGGACTGGCCGTGGAAGGTCACCGGGCCGGTCGGGGTCGGGAAATGGACGGTGAGCACCAGGTCCTGCTGGTCGCCGACCGGGAAGGCGATCGGGTCGCTCAGCAGCTCAGCGCCGCGGTTCATCGTCGCCGAGGTGGCGCCGTCGAAGGTCAGCTCGCGCAGCGTCGCCGGGTCGATGTCGGACACGTCGGCGGGGGTGGCGGTGTCGGGGCGGGCGATGGTCGCGCGGCCGACCTTGACGGCCTGCTCGCCGTACATGTTGCTGAGCCGGACCCGCAGGACCGGCCCACCGACGGTGGTGTGCACGACCATGCGGACGCTCTGGTTGTTGAGGCCGGTGTTGGTCAGGCCGGTCGCGTTGCCGCGGGTGACCGCGGTCGCCCAACTGGCCGCCCAGGTCGTCCGGCCGCGCTCCGCCTCCGTGGACGACGGACCGGCGCTCGCCACCACGGCGGGGGTGCCCGCCACCAGCAGTGCCGCCGCGGCCGTGACGACATGCCATCTCTTCGGGGTCGACATTGAACCTCCATCGTCGGCAGCCCAGGGTTCCGTCCATCGACGGCACTCACCAGGGCGATGGTCCGGAACCTAGCCGCCGCCGCTGACGGGCGTCAATCGACCTGATCGACGTGATCAAATGTCCCGCCGGAGCGCGCCGGAGGCCCCTTCGGCTCCTGTCCGTCCTCGCCCGGTCACCCTAGGCTCGCAATCGGCGGCGCGGTCGCCGCAGCCTGCGCACGCCGTTCGGCACCGCGCGGCGTGCGAGGGATGGGGGCGTCCGGATGACCGACCGACCGCAGCCGGGGTACGTGCACCGCGCGCTGGACCTGTTCGCCGGGTACGGCGACCGGGAGGCGCTGGTCGGCGGCGGGCGCCGGCTGACCTACGCGGACGTGCACGCCGCCGTGCGAGGGCTCGCCGCCACGCTGATCCGGCGCGGCGTACGCCCCGGTGCCGCGGTGCTCGTGTCGCTCGGCAACCCGGTCGAGGCGCCGCTGGTCCAGCTCGCCCTGCACCTGCTGGGCTGCCGGACGATGTGGGTCGCGCCGGTCACCTCGCGTCGGGAGATCGACGAGTTCGTGCGGCTGGCCCGCCCCGACGCCCTCGTCCACGACGCCCGCGATCCGGCGAACGTCGGCGCCGAGGTGGCCGCCGGGCTGCCGGGCGTACCCGTGCTGGCCCTCGGCGCCGACCTGGACCTGACGGCGGGCCCCGACGCGTCCGCCCTACCCGTCGACGTGCCGGTGCCGGAGTCGTTCCTCCAGACCTCCGGCACCACCGGCACCCCGAAACTGGTGCACCACCGGGAGAGCTTCTACGCGCAGATCCTCGCCCTGGCCGCGGACTTCCGCGCCGCCGGGTTCCCGCTGCTGCGGCACCTGT
The DNA here is from genome assembly GCF_052068455.1 of Micromonospora sp. H33. NCBI lineage: Bacteria > Bacillati > Actinomycetota > Actinomycetes > Micromonosporales > Micromonosporaceae > Micromonospora > Micromonospora sp. H33. The sequence continues at coordinate 25,045 of NZ_JBQHDE010000005.1, forward strand.
CGTACTCGCCGATGTGGCTGGCCAGCGGCCAGATCACCACGCTGTTCAACCTGTTCACCGGCGGCGTGCTGTTCCCGCGCGACGGTTGGGACGCGGCGGCCTTCCTCCGCACCGTGCCGGCCGAGCGGATCAACTCCACCTTCGTCACCCCGCCGATGCTGTACGAGGTGCTCGACCATCCGGACCTGCCGGGTGCGGACTTCTCATCGATGTTCATGTTCAACGTGGGCGCCGGGCCCGCCGCGCCCGCCCGGCTGCGCCAGGCGATCACGCGCTTCGGCCCGGTGCTGCGCATCGTGTACGGCCTCAGCGAGGCGGTCGTCGTCACCGCCCAGCCCGGGCTGACCGAGGACCCGGCCCACCCGGAGCGGCTGCGCTCCTGCGGGAAGCCGTACGGCGACGTGCGGATCGAGATCCGGGCTGAGGACGGCACGGTGCTGCCGCCCGGCGTGGACGGCGAGGTGTGGGTGCACACGGCGCTGCGCTTCGCCGGCTACCACGGGCAGCCGGAGCTGACCGCCGACACGCTGGTCGACGGGTGGGTCCGCACCCGCGACATCGGGCACCTCGACGCCGACGGCTGGCTCTACCTCGTCGACCGTCTCCAGGACCGGATCCTCACCCGGCAGCGCAGCTGGCCGATCTACTCCCGGCCGATCGAGGACGTCCTGGCCGGGCACCCCGAGGTCCGGGCCGCCGCGGTGATCGGCGTGCCGGACGAGGTGGCCGGCGAACTGCCGTACGCGTACGTCGTGCCGACCCCCGGCGCGACGGTGACCGGCGCGGAGCTGATCGACCTGGTGACCGCGACGCTCAGCGACACGTGGGCGCCGGGCGGCGTGGAGTTCGTCGACGCACTGCCGCTGAACCGGTCGAACAAGGTGGACAAGCGGGCGCTGCGCACCCGGTACGCGGCGGACCACCCGTCCGCCGTCGAGCACCCGGAGGCCTCGATCGGCAGCCGCACGTGACCCCCCGGCGGGAGCTGGTCGCCCTGGTCGGGGCCGACCTGCTGTCCAACCTGGGCAGCCGGATCTCGGTCGTCGCCATCCCCTGGCTGGTGCTGGAGACGACCGGCAGCCCGACGAAGATGGGCGTGGTGGCCGCCGCCGAGACGCTGCCGTACCTGCTCTCCAGCGCGCTCGGCCCGCCCCTCGCCGACCGGATCGGGCTGCGCCGCACCTCGATCCTCGCGGACGTGGGCAGCGCCGGCCTGATGGTGGCGGTGGCCCTCACCCCGTGGATCGGCTTCGGCGCCCTGATCGCGCTGGTCGCCGTGGTGGGCGCGCTGCGCGGCGTCGGCGACCGGATCAAGCACGTGATGTTCCGACCGGTCGCCGAGGCCGCCGGAGTGAAGCTGATCCGGCTCACGTCCGTCTACGACGGGCTGGGCCGCGTGGTCACCCTGCTCGGGGCGGGCCTCGGCGGCCTGCTCATCTGGTGGTTCGGGGTCACCTGGGCGATCCTCATCGACGCGGCGAGCTTCGCGGTCTGCGCGCTGATCGTCGCGGCGCTGGTCCGCCCGCCGGCGGCCACCGCGGCACCGTCGGCCGCGCAGAGCTACCTGCGCGCGCTCGGCGGCGGATTCCGCTACCTCCGGCGGGACCGCACCCTGCTCACCATGCTGCTGGTGATCTCGGCACTCAACATGGTGGTGAACGCGAGCATCGCCGTCTACATCCCGCTGTGGGTGGCCGACGTGCTCGGCACGCCCGCCGGGCTGGGGCTGGTGCTCGGGGCGTTCTCGGCCGGCGCGCTACTGGGGAACCTGCTGTTCACGGTCCTCGGCCCCCGGCTGCGCCGCGACCTGACGTTCGCGGTCGGCGCGGCCGTCAGCGGCCCACCCCGGCTTCTGGTGCTGGCGTTCAGCGAGGACCTGCCGGTGGTACTCGCCGTGACGTTCGTGTCCGGCATCGGCATCGCCGTGGTCAACCCACTGCTCGGCGTGGCGCTCTACGAGCGTCCGCCGGCCGACCTCCAGACCCGGGTGATCGGGCTGGCCGGCTCGCTGGCGTTCGCCGGGTTGCCGCTGGGCGCCCTGCTCGGCGGCTGGTCGGTCACCGCCCTGGGCCTCGGGCCGGCGCTGGTGGTGGCGGCCCTGTTCACGCTCGTGGTCACCGCCCTTCCCCTGGCCGCCGCCCTCCGCCCCCAACCGCTGCGCGGTAAGGAAGGGCCCCTTGTTAACGCCTCCGGTAGAGAAGGGGTCCCCTCTTAACGGCTGGCGACGGGCCCGCGCGGCGGGTTCGGCCCGCGTATGGTCAGGCGCATGGCCACTTGGGACGACGTGCGCCGCATCGCGCTGGCCCTGCCGGAGACGACCGAGGCGCCCTCGTACGACGGGATGCCCGCGTGGAAGGTGCGCGGCAAGGGTTTCGTGTGGGAGCGGCCGCTGCGCCCGGCCGACCTCGACGCGCTCGGCGCCGCCGCGCCGGACGGCCCGATCCTCGGCGCACAGGTCCCGGACCTGGGCGTCAAGGAGGCCCTGCTCGCCGACGACCCGGCCGTCTACTTCACCACCCCGCACTTCGACGGATACCCCGCCGTCCTGGTCCGGCTGGACCGCATCGGCGTCGCGGAGCTGACCGAACTCATCGTGGAGGCCTGGTACGCCCGAGCCCCGAAACGCCTCGCCGCCGCCCACCGCGCCGAGACCGGCTAGCCCGGCGCCGAGGCCGCCTTCGATCACGCTCCGCTAACCTCGACCCGTGGCACTCGCGGGGGTCCCGGTGGCGGGGCTGGTCTTCGACATGGACGGAACGCTGATCGAGTCGCACGCCGCGGTCCCCGCGGCGTACCGGGCGGCGGTCGTCGCCGGTGGCGGCCGCGAGCACACCGACGAAGAGATCATCGCCGGGTATCCGCTCGGCGCGCCCGCGGCACTGCTCACCGCACTGCTCGGCCGGCCCGCGAGCGACACGGACGTGGCGCGGTACCACGACGAACTCGCCTCGGTGGCCGATCGGGTGACCGTCTACGACGGGGTGGCGGCCCTGCTGACGGAGGCCGCCCGACGGGTGCCGGTGGGCCTGTTCACCGGCGCGAGCCACGCCGCCGCGGAGATCCTGCTCGACCGCACCGGACTAGCGGAGCACTTCACGGTCGTCGTCGGCGGTGACGAGGTCGACCGGCCCAAGCCGGACCCGGAAGGCGTCCTGCTCGCCTGCCGGCGTCTCGGCGTCGAGCCGGGGAGGAGCGCGTACGTCGGCGACTCGACACTGGACCTCCGGGCCGCCCGGTCCGCGGGTGCCCGGTCCGTCGCGGCCGGCTGGGGCCACCAGTACGACCCGTCCGGTCCCGCCGACCTGACCGCTGTCCATCCCAGCAACCTGCTGGCCCTGCTGGGCTGACCATCGCCGAGCGACGCATCCAGCGACCCGCGCGTGTCCGTCGGCATCTTCGCACCTCTGGTCGGGCTGGCAAGCTGCCGCGGGGCGCAGGTGTTCGGGACCGCCCGGGTGCTCGGACCGGAGCATCCCGACCGCGCGCACTACTGGGCGGCGTTCCGGTGGGAGAGCGCACACGCGGAGCGTGGGCGTCCGCTGTCCGAACCGCCCGAGGACACGCTCGTGGTCATCGAGGCGGAGCGGATCGTCTACACCGAGCACTGGCTACGGCGTGAGGGGTACGCACCACGGCAGTTCTGGCGTCGCTGATGATGCCTCTTCCGGACTGATCAGCGCGGGCAACGAGGAAGCAGCCGGCCGGTGCACTAGACGTCGATCGCGTGGACCGCCTCCTCCGGCGTCAATACGTGGAACGGGCCGGGCACGGGGGTGCCGGTGGCGTCGACGATCCGCCAGCCGCCGAGCACCACCACCGGAATGGTGCCGCGCCGCATCGCCAGCGCCACCTCGCTGAGCGTCCCCCAGGAGCCGCCGACCGCGATCACCGCGTCGGCGCTCCACACCAGGATCGCGTTGCGGGCCTGCCCCATGTTCGTGACCACCGTGGCGGTGACGTCGGCGACGGGTCCGGGGGCGGTGCCGTCGTCGGGGCGTACGCCGATCACCAGGCCGCCACGGGATCGCGCGCCGGCGGCGACCGCGGACATCACCCCTCCCCCGCCTCCGCAGAGGACGGTCGCGCCGCGTTCGGCCAGCAACTCCCCCACCCGGCGGGCGTGCGCCAGTTCGACGTCCGTCGCCGTCGCCGGCCCGCACACCGCCACCTGAACCACGGACCCATCCTGCCCGGGGCAAGGTGTTAACAGGGGGCCCTTCCTGTACCGGAGGCGTTAACAAGGGGCCCTTCCTTGCGCTAGCGTCCCGGCATGACATCGACGATGACCGAGGCGACGGATCCGTGGTGTCTGCGGGAGGGCGAGAGCGCGGCGCTGCTGAGCGGGCACCCGTGGCGGCGCTTCGCGGTGCTGGGCGACAGCGTGGCCGAGGGGCTCTGCGAGCCGGTCGACGGCTATCCGGACGTGCAGTGGGCCGACCGGATCGCCGCCGAGCTGCGCGCAGCCGCGCCGGATCTGGCGTACCTCAATCTCGGTTCGCGGGGGCTGCGGGCGCACGAGGTCCGGGCCACCCAGCTCGGCCCGGCGCTGGAGTTCCGGCCCGATCTCGCGCTGGTCGTGTGCGGCGGCAACGACGCGTTCCGGCCGGCGTACGACGCCGACGCGGTGGACGCCGAGCTGACCGCGATGGTCGAGGCGTTGCAGGCGGCCGGGACGGACGTCATCACGGTGGGCATGTTCGACGTCTCGCACAGCCCGGCCGTCCCGGAGGTGCACCGCGCCAACCTCGGGACGCGGATGCGGCGCCTGGCCGACCACACCCGTGCCCTGGCCGAGCGGCTGGGCACCGTCCACGTGCACCTGACCGACCACCCGCTGACCGCCGACCCGTCGATCTACAGCAGCGACGGCCGCCACGGCAGCGCCCGCAGCGACGCGATCGCCGCAGCGGAAACCCTCCGCCGCCTGTCGCACCACCTCCGCACCCGGAAGGCCCGGATGAGTTGATCAAGAGGTTTGCGGCACGACACGCGGTGGGGAAGGACGCAAACCTCTTGATCAACGAGGGCCGGCCGAGGTGTCAGTCCACCACCAGGAGGCCGGAGAGGAGCACGCCGCGGGCCAGGTTGAGGACGCCGTCGCAGCCGGGGAAGCCGGTCCGGATGCACGCCCCGGCCGACTGGCGGCCGAACAGGTACGGCGCGATGCTGTGCGGCACGTCCGCGGAGACCGTCTCGCCGGTCTCGATGTGCACGAAGTCCAGCGGCACGTCGTCGGCCTTCACGTAGCTCTGGAGGATGAAGCCGCCCCGCGCGGCGAACCGGCTCACCCCCTCCCGCCAGGTCTCGGCGTCGGTCTCCCGGCCGATCAGCACGTCCACCCCGGCGGAGCCGTCGGCGGGCTTGGCCACCAGGTCGTGCCGGTCGGCCACCGCCCGGTCCACCAGGTCCGGCGTCAGGATCCAGGTGCGCGGCACGTAGCGGTGGACCAGGTCCCGGTCGGCCGCCGGCAGCGCGTCGGCGTCGTCCCAGAGCCACGCGAATGCCTGCTTGTTCGCGATCAGCCAGGCCGCGGCCGACACCCACATGGGTACGCTCCGCGCCCGTACCGCCGCCTCCAGGGCGTCCACGCCGGCGCCGGGGGTCACCCGGTTGGGCACGAAGAGCCGGAACACCGCGTCGACCGGTGCGCCGCGCGCGACCAGTCGCGACGAGGAGTCCAGCGTCACCTGCGAGACCGGGGTGATGACCAGGTCCAGGCCGAACGCGGCGGCCCGCTCGACCACCGGTGACAGCAGCCGGAAGAAGCGCTCCGGGTCGTCCAGCCCCGGGTACTCGGCGTCGAAGTCGATCAGCATCGCCACCCGTGCCCCGTCGGGCAGAGCCAGGCCGGACCGGATGGCCGCGAACCGGAGGTCGACCGCCGAGGGGGCCGGTTCCAGCCGGGCGCGGTCGGTGAGGCCGCGCCGCCGGTAGACGTCGACGAACCGCCGGACGGTGGTGTCGGCGTCGAACGCACCGCCGAGGCTGCTGTCGATGTTGTACTCCACCACCCGCGGCACCCCGTCGCTGAGCAGGACGTCGGGGCGGAACGCGGCGAGCAGCGCGTCGCTCAGCGGCTCGGCGTCGTCGAGGAGCCGGGTCTCGCCCTCGGGCACCCCGAGCAGCCGGCGCAGCTCCCCCGCCGTGCCGGCCCGCCGCCGGCAGGCCTCGAAGATGAGCTGGGCCAGCCGGTCGCAGACGGCGTTGAGCACGCCGAGCGACGTCTCGTCCATCACCGGCGGGCGGGCCAGCCGCCACTGCTTGTTGTACGTGGCCCGGCCGTCGAAGATCTCCCGCCAGGACGCGGCCCCGGCGGCCACCAGGTCGGCCCGCAGGTCGGCGGGCAGGTCCAGCCACGCCTGCGCGGCGGAGGGCCAGCGGTAGTCGACGTCGGTCATGTCTCACCCGTCCTTCAAGACGTGTTGGATGGCGGAGCGCAGCTGTTCGCGGCCCGGCTGCACGGCCCGGTCCAGCGCCGGAGCGAACGGCAGCACCGCGCCGTCGGGGCGGGTGACCCGGCGCGGGGGCGCGTGCAGCCGTACCCGCTCGACCACCGTGGCGATGACCTCCCCGGCGATGCCGCAGGACCGATTGGAGTCGTCGACGACAACCAGCCGCCCGGTGCGGGAGACCGAGCCGAGCAGGCCGTCCCAGTCGAACGGATACAGCGTGCGCGGATCGAACACCTCCACCGACGCCTGGTCGGCCAGGTCGTCGGCGACGGCGAGCGCGTCGTGCACCAGGTGCCCGACGGCGACCACGGTGACGTCGTCGCCGGCCCGGTGCACCCGCCCGCGGCCGAGCGGCACCGGTGCGAGGTCGTCGACGTCCGCCCGGACCTCCATCGCGCCGGCCGGGGCGAACACCACCACGGGATCGTCGCAGCGGATCGCCGACACCAGCAGCCCGTACGCGTCCGCCGGAGTGGCCGGCACCACGGTGGTGACGCCGACGTGGGCGAACAGGCTGTACGGGTGGTCGGAGTGCTGCCCCGCCCACCCGGTACGGGAGCCGGAACCGGGCACCAGGTAGGTGACCGGCACCGCGCACTGCCCGCCGGTCATCAGCGGGAACTTGTGCGCGTGGTTGACGATCTGCTCGAAGACCAGGAACAGCAGCGACGGGATCTGGAACTCCACCACCGGTCGTGCCCCGGCGAGGGCCGCGCCGGTGGCGAAGCTGGTGAACGCCTGCTCCGACAGCGGGGTGTCGCGGACCCGTTCGGGGCCGAAGCGCTTCAGCAGCCCGGCGGTGACGTTCGACGCGGCGACCCGGATGTCCTCCCCGAGCAGGAAGACCTCCTCGTCGCGGGCCAGCTCGTCGGCGAGCGCCCGGTTGAGCGCCTTGCGGTACGACAGCCTCGGCATCTACCCACCTCCGGCACGGGCGGTGAGCCCGCTGGCGTACAGGTGCTCCAGCGCGCCGGCCGGATCCGGCTCGGGGCCGGCCAGGGCGTACGCCACCGCCGCGTCGAGCACCGTCTCCACCGACGCGTCCACCTCGGCGCGCCGGTCGGGGGCCAGCCGGGAACCGGCGATGTCCACCGGGTCCCGGGACCGGCCCCGCGCCACCTCCTCCGGCGGGCGGTACTCGAGGCGTACCGCGTGCTCGAAGGTGTGGTGGGCGTCGAAGCGGTAGGTACGGGCCTCGAGGAACTCGGGGCCGCCCCCGGCGCGCATGCGGCCGACGGCGGCCGCGGTGGCGGCCCGGACGGCCTCCGGGTCCTGACCGTCCACCACGGACGCCGGGATCCCGAACGCCTCGGCCCGGCCGGGGATGCTGCCGGCCACCGCGCCGGCCACCGGCATCGTGGTGGCGTAGCCGTTGTTCTCGCAGACGAACAGCACCGGCACCCGCCACAGCGCGGCCAGGTTGAACGCCTCCAGCAACATCCCCTCGTTGACCGCGCCGTCGCCGAGGAAGCTGACCCCGACCAGGTCCTCGCCGCGCCGGCGGCGCGCCCAGACCGCCCCGGTGACGATCGCGCCGCCGGCACCGACGATCGCGTTGGCGCCGAGCACCCCGACACCGAAGTCGGCGGCGTGCATCGACCCGCCCCGGCCCCGGTTCAGGCCGGTGACGCGGCCGCACAGCTCGGCCATCATCCGGGCCGGGTCGGCGCCCTTGGCCAGCACGTGCCCGTGCCCGCGGTGGGTGCCGGCCACCACGTCGCCGGGGCGCAGCGCCGCGCACACACCGGCGGCGATCCCCTCCTGGCCCAGATAGGGGTGGATGCCCCCGACGACGTGACCGGAGCGGACGAGCTCGATCGCCCGCTCCTCGAACCGGCGGATCAGCCGTACGGTCCGGTAGAGCCGGACCGGCTCGGCGTCGGTCACGCGTTCCCCTTGATCGCGGCCAGTATGTCGTCCCACAGCTTCGCGCGGGCCGCGAGTGCGGTGTTGACGGTGTCGGCGCACTCCTGCCACTTCACGTCGTCGTCGCCGCACAGGTCGGCGAGCATCTGCATCGCCATCGGGGTGTGCTGCTCGCCGTCGACCTCGATGTGCCGCTCGAGGTAGTCGACGAACTTGTGCAGCCGGTGCGTCCGCTCGTTGACGGCGACGACCTGGGTGAACATCTCGGGGATCAGGTCCTCGCGGCCGAAGGCGAACGCCGCGGCCTGGCAGTGCACCGGGGTGGTCTCGATGATCCGCCAGGTGGTGGCGGCGAACGCCGCCGACGGGCTCGGCACCCCGGCCTCGGCCAGCGCCTCGGTGACCGGCCGGCCCGCGCGCAGCAGGTCGATCAGCCTCTCCACCGGGCCGGTGTCGGCGCCGGCCTCCCGCATGCCCTGGACGTACAGCTCGAAGTGGCTGATGTAGCCGTCGCCCAGTTCGTCGCTCTCCTCCACCATGACGATGTCGTTGATGAGGCGGCGGCTGCCGGTCGGGCCGGTCGGGATCCACGGCACCGTCACGCAGGTGAGCTGCCGCTGCAACGACGTGAGCAGGGACATGAAGTCCCAGACCGCGAAGACGTGGTGCTCCATGAAGGTGACCAGCGCCTCGTGGGTGTCGAGGTTGGCGTAGAGCGGGTGCTGCACCACCACGTCCCGGCGGGCGGTCACCGCCTTCTCCAGCCGCTCGATCCCCGGGTGCGTCCGGCCCCAGTCGTAGCGTGACATGCTTCAGCCTCCCTGCTGGGCGCGGTGGCGCCAGATGACCGGGCAGTATTCGGGGTCCGCGTAGTCCGGCCGCCCGTCGTGGGTGCGGCGGACCAGCACGTCGTGGTTGTACGCGGCGAGGGTGCCGTCGGAGAGCGGGTACGCCCGCCAGGCGTTGTCGCCGTCCTGCAGGTGCAGCGAGATCGCCTGCCGGGGCCGTCCGCTGACGTTGGCGCCGCTGCCGTGGTAGGTGCGGCAGTGGTGGAAGCTCATGTGTCCCTTGGGGATCACCATCGGGACCTTGCGGATCTCGGCGCCGTTGTGCGCGGCGTTGCGCGCCAGCATCTCCTCGAGCTGGTCGCGGTCGCGGTCGGCGAAGTGCCGCACCACCGTGTCGTCGGCGCCGATCTCCCGCCAGCGGTGCGAGCCGTCGACCATCGTGATCGTGCCCATCTCCTCCCCGCAGTCGTGGAAGGGGATGAACGCGGTGAGCATCCGCTCCGACGACGAGGACGCCCAGTAGTGCTTGTCGAAGTGCCAGGGCACGATGTTCGACGGCTCGCCGTTGATGGGTGGCTTGTAGATCAGCGTGGACTGGAACACGCGGATCTCGTCGGCCCGCGCGAGCCGGGCGGCGACCGCCCCGATCAGCGGCTTTCGCAGGAGCGCGCCGAGGCCGTCGTGCTCGTGGTGGACGTAGTCGTTGTGCCGCTGCACCGGCCCCTTCGACGGCTCCCAGTAGGCGAGCTTCGACGGGCGGACCGGCAGGCGGCGGTCCCGCTCCCCGGCGTAGTACCGGTCGGCGGCCGCCGTGAGGGCGTCCACCTCGTCGTCGGTGAGCAGCTTCTTCGACAGGTACCAGCCGTGCTCGGCGTAGAACGCCACGTCCTCGTCGGACGGGAGCAGCGCCTCCTCCTCGGCGGTCAGCGTCGGGTCGAATTCGGTCGTGGTCATGCCGTCACCCCCTGGGCTGTGGCGGCCGCGACGGCGGCGGTCGCCCCCGCCGCGGCCAGCTCCCGTTCCTTGGCCTCGTAGAGCGCCTTGATGTTGCCGCTGCCGAAGGTCCGCGCACCGCGCCGCTCGATCAGCTCCAGGAAGAGCGTCCGGCGTACGTGCATGGACTCGGTGAAGATCTGCAGCAGCTGCCCGCCGTGGTCGCGGTCGACCAGCACCCCCAGCTCGCGCAGCCGCTCCAGCGGCGCGTCGACCCGGCCGACCCGTGCCTCCAGGGCGTCGTAGTAGCTGCCCGGGGTGCCGGCGAAGCGCACCCCGCGCCGGCGCAGCGTCTCGACCGCGCCCACGATGTCGTCGGTGCGCAGCCCGAGGTGCTGCACCCCGGCGCCGGCGTGCTGGTCGAGGAACGCGTCGATCTGCCCGGCCCGCCGGGTGGTGTCCGGCTCCAGCACCACCAGCGTCACCCGCTCCGACGGGCTCTGCACCACGGTCGAGTTCATCGCCTGGCCGGCGACCTCGATGTACTCGTGGAAGATCTCGGCGAAGCCGAACACCTCCCGGTACTGCCGGACCGTCCCGGCGAGCTGCCCCGCCGGGACGCACACCGCCAGGTGGTCGATCTCGGCGAGCAGCTGCTCGTCGGTGTCGTCCTCCGGGGGCAGCATCTCGACCAGGCCCGGCAGGAACTCCCGCCGGTCCCCGCGCCGCTCGACGAGGCGGTGCACGACGTCGCCGAAGCCGTCCACCTCGGCGACGACGACCTCGGCGTCCGCGCCGGTGACGATGGTCGGCGGCATGACGCCGGTCGCACCCCGGGCCACCAGCTCGGCGTACGCCCCGGCGGCGTCGTCGACCTCGATCGCGACGACGGCGATGCCGTCGCCGTGGCGCTGCACGTACCGCGACGCCGGGTGCTCGGCGGTCAGCCCGGAGGTGAGCACCATCCGGATGTCGGCGTGCCGGAGCAGCAGCGACCGCTGCCCGGCCAGCCCGGTCTCCGGTCCGCCCTGGCCGCAGAGGTGGAAGCCCACCGCCCGGCCGAAGTAGAACGCGGCCTGCCGGGCGTCCCCCACGTAGAGTTCGATGTGGTCTATCCCACGGATGTCCATGTCCCAGCCCTTCGCACGGTTCCCCCCGTGACTTGCCGGGCGGGCGTTCCCCGCCCGCGGATCGTGTGCCGTCATCTCCTCGGCCGGGCGGCCCGCGCGAGCAGGAGGCTCACGTTCTGGCCGCCGAAGCCGAAGGAGTTGGTGAGCGCGTACCCGGTCTCGGTCGCCCGGGGCTCCTTGCGGATGTGGTCGGCCGGACAGGCCGGGTCCGGGTCGTCGAGGTTCCAGGTGGGCGGCAGCAGGCCCCGCCCGAGCGCCAGCGCGGTGGCCGCCGCCTCCAGCACGCCGGAGGCGCCGAGCAGGTGACCGGTGAGCGCCTTGGTGGAGCTGACCGGCACGCCGTGGTCGCCGAAGACCTCGGTGAGCGCGGTGGTCTCGGCGACGTCGCCCAGCTTGGTGCCGGTGCCGTGCGCGTTGACGTAGCCGACCTGCGCCGCCGGCACCCCGCCGCCGGAGAGGGCCCGCCGCATGCACTCCGCCGCGCCGGCGCCATCCGGCCGCGGTGCGGTCGGATGGTAGGCGTCGGTCGTCACGCCGTAGCCGGCGACCTCGGCGTACCCGCTGACGCCACGCGCGGCGGCATGCTCGGCGCTCTCCAGCACCAGCAGTGCCGCCCCCTCGGCGAGCACGAAGCCGTTGCGGCGGGTGTCGAACGGGCGGCTCGCCGCCGCCGGGTCGTCCCAGCCCCGGGCCAGCGCCCGGGCGTTGCCGAAGGTGTCGGCGAACGTCGGGAACAGCGGCGCCTCGCTGGCCCCGCAGAGCACGACGTCGGCCTCGCCCGCCCGGATCAGCCGCACCCCGTCGGCGACGGCCTGGGCGCCCGAGGCGCAGGCGGTCCCGACGGACGAGCTGTATCCGCGGATGCCGTACCGGATCGCGATCCGCGCCGACGGCATGTTCGGCAGGATCCCGGTCAGCAGGTACGGGTTGACGGCGGCCCGGCCCCGGGCGGCCCGGCTGAGCACCTGGGCCTCCAGGGTGGCCATCCCACCGACCCCGCCGACGATCACCGCCATCCGCTCCGGGGCGACGTCCCGGCCCACCTCGATGCCGGCGTCGGCGAGCGCGTCGGCGGCGGTGAGCAGGGCCAGCACCACGATCCGGTCGAGCACCTTCGTGTCCGGACCGGACGAGACCGTCCGCGGGTCGATCTCCGGCAGCACCCCGGCGACCTCCAGCGAGCCCGCCGCCGGGTGACCCTCCGGCGGTCGGGTGAGGCCGGAGCGGCCGGCGCACAGCGCCTCGAAGGTGGCCTCGACGCCGCGGCCCGCCGGGGTGAACAGGCCCATCCCGGTGATGACTGCCGTCATGAGGCCGCCTCGCTCAGGTAGCGCTCCCGCAGGGCGACCTTGCGCACCTTGCCGGTGACGGTGACCGGGATGTCGTCGGAGCGGACCGGCACCACGCGGCGCAGGGTCGCGCCGACGTCGGCGCCGAGCGCGGCCCGCACCGCGCCGGTGCGATCCTCGGTCTCGTCCGCGCCGGCCGCCAGTTCCAGCAGCACGTCGGTGACGACCCGGTCGCCCTCCTTCAGGATGACCACGGTGCAGTCGGTGACGTCGGGGCAGGCCGCGAGGATCCGCTCCTCGGACAGCGCCGTGTAGAAGCGCTTCCCGTTCCCGGCGTCGACCGAGTCCACCGCCCGGTCCAGGTGGTAGTAGCGGCCGTCGGCGTCGGCGTACACCAGGTCGCCCGTCAGGTACCAGCCGCGCTGCCGGAACCGGTACGTGGTGACCGAGTCGTTCCAGTAGCCCCGGAACAGCGACGGTGAGTCGATGCCCAGCCAGCCCACCTCGCCGGTGGGCACCGGGTCGCCGTCGGCGTCCAGCACCGCGACCTTCGTGAACCGGTACGGGCGGCCGATGCACCGGCCGTACCGGTTCGTGTCACGGGTGTGGGTGACGTGGAACATCGAGTGCCCCATCTCGGACGAGCCGAGGCCGTCGATGAACACCGACCCGGGCACCCGGGTGACACCGTCGCGGGTCACCACGTCCCGGGAGCCGACCGCCACCAGGCGGCGGATGTGCGGCTCGTGCGAGGAGTCGCCGGTGTTGAACCACAGCCGCACCGAGTCCAGGTCGTACGCGGACAGGTCGAAACGGGCCAGCTCCGCCCAGGTGACGGAGAAGCCGAACACGCCGTCCGGGCGCCAGCGCTGGATCGCGTCGAGCACCCGCTCACCGTCCTGGTCGGACAGGAGGAACATCTCCGCCCGGTTGCCGAGGGCCTGGTTGACCATCAGCACGGTGGCGGTGTGCGGGGCGGGCAGCGCGTTGAGGATCCGGCTGGTGCCCTGCGCCTGCGGCATGGACAGCAGGTGCCGCGTCGCGGCGAACAGGCTGGCGTGCGAGTGCAGCACCGCCTTCGGCACGCCGGTCGTGCCGGAGGTGTGGGTGATGACGACCGGATCGTCCGGGTGGTGCCGGTGGTGGGCGGGGGCGGCGGTCGGGTCGCCGGTGCCGGCCTCGGCCGGCGTACCGAGAACCGGCACGCCGAGGTCATGCCCGGCGAGCAGCGCGGCGTGCGCGTCGTCGGCGAGCACCGCGACGCCGCGCAGCCGGCGGATGTACTCGGCGGCGATCTGCGGGCGCAGCTTGCCGTTCATCAGCGCCGGGATCGCGCCGAGCCGGGTGAGCGCGAGGTAACTCAGCACCATGTCGGCGGCGGCGGTGGCCCAGACCGGCACCGGGTCGCGGGGCGCGATCCCGCGTTCGCGCAGCCAGGCGGCGCGGGCCGCGACCCGCTCGTCGAGCTGCCCCAGCGTCAGTGGCGTCTCGGCGGGGTGCCCGTCGACGGCGGTGTCGAACGTCAGGCCGGGCCCGTCCGGGTCGGCGCCGTGCGCCAGCACCCGGGCCAGCACGTTGCCGGCGCCGAGCCGGTCGTCGGCGGCGAGCACGCCGCGCAGTCCCCTCGTCCTCATGGTCGGTCTCCCCCCAGTAGCACCGCGACGGCTGACTCCGCACCGCCGTCCGGTGCCTTCTCGATCAGGACCAGCAACGCCGCGTCGGCGTCGCCGTCGTGCAGCAGCAGGTCGGCCTCGGCGAACGCGGCGGCGCGCGGGTCGCCGGCCGGCGCGAGGCAGACCACCGGTCCGCCCAGCCCCCAGCGGGCGGCCACGTGACCGGCCACGCTGTTCGGCACCGACTGGAAGAAGAACAGCGGCCCCGGCCGGCCGCCGCCGGCCACCGTGGCTCGGACGTGCGCCGCGCTCGCCTCGTCACCGGTCGCGCTGACCAGCACCACCGCGGTCCGCTCGCCGTCCGGTGCCGGCGCCCGCCCGTACGCCCGGGTGAGGCACCGGTCCGCGACGGCCGCGACCAGCGGGTTGAACGTCGAGTGGACGAACCCGGGCAGCGGTGGCGGCGCGCCGTCCCCGGGCTCCGGCCAGGCCGCCTCGGCGTGCACACCCGGCGTTCGCGTCCCGGTCATGCGGCACCCACCAGCAGAGCCGTGTTGGCGCCGCCGAAGGCGGCGTTGAGGGTGAGCGCGTACGGGGTGGCGGCCGGACGGGGCGCGTCCCGGATGACGTCCAGCGGGCAGTCGGGGTCGGGGCCGAGCCAGCCGGCGTTGACCGGCAGCTTGCCGTGCCGCAGCGCCAGCACGGTCACCACCAGTTCCAGCAGGCCGGACGCCTCCAGGGCGTGCCCGTGCAGCGCCTTCGTGGAGCTGACCGGGGTGCGCGCCGCCGCCGGCCCGAGGGCGGTCCGCAGCGCCGCCGCCTCGGCGGCGTCGCTGTACCCGGTGCCGGTGGCGTTGGCGTTGACGTACCCGATCGCCTCCGGCGTCAGCGCTGCCCGGCGCAGCGCGGCGGCCACCGCGCGGGCCAGGCCGCGCCCGGTCGGCTCCGGCCGGCACGGGTGGAAGGCGTCCCCGGCGCGGCCCCAGCCGAGCAGGTCCGCCACCGGCCGCCGGGCGACGTCGGCACGCTCCAGCACGACCGCCGCGACGCCGTCGCCGAGCAGCAGCCCGGTGCGCCCGGCGCTGAACGGGCGGACCGCCGCGTCGGTGGCGAGGGCCCGGCCGGTGTCGAAGAGCGCGTACTGGTCGGGCTCGACCAGGTAGCCCGCGGCGACCACGGCCCGGTCGACGTCGCCGCGCCGGATCAGCGCCGCCGCGTCGGCGACCGCGCTGGTCGCCGACACGCAGGCGGTGGTGTACGTCCGCACGCCCCGGAAGCCGGTGGCGGCGGCGAGGTCGGCCCCCAGCGCCGGCACCGCTGCCCCGCCGTGCACCGCCAGCAGCAGGGCCGCCCCCGCGCGCCGTCCGGCGTCGAGTCCGGCCGCCCCACACGCCGCCTCCACCGCCTCGGCCAGTTCGTCGGCGAGGTCGCCGACCTCCGGCAGCGTGGCGGCGGCGTCGACCCGGCACGGCCCGGTGTCGAACCGGCGGACCGGTCGGAACGCGGGGATCCCCGCGAGCACCCCGGCGATCTGCGCCTCGGCCCCCCTGCCGAGGGCGCTGGTCGCGTACACACCGGTGAGTTGGACGCCGGCCCGCTCAGCCATCGGCGGCGACGGTCAGGGAGGTCCGGAAGACCGCCAGGGCGTCGTCGACGGTACGGATCCCGGCGAGCTGGTCGTCGGTGAGGTCGAGCCGCCGGTCGTAGCGCTGCTCGACCAGGTGCACGAGCCAGGCCAGCTCCATCGAGCCGATGCGCTCGGGCACGTCGGTGGTCGGTCGGCCGGTGAGGTCGGCGAGCATGGTCACCAGGTCAGCTCGCCCCAGGTCGGGCTGACCGGCCATCAGGAGTGGTCGCTCGTCGCCCCGGCGACCCGGTCGGCGACCATCGTGGTGAACTCGCCCACGGTCATCAGGGCCAGCTTCTCGGACTCGTCGTCGGCGAACTTCAGCCCGTACCGGTCCTCGACCCGGACGGCCAGGTCGGCGAGGGCGAGGGACTCCAGGTCGACCCCGGACGGGCCGAGCGTGGTGTCGTCGTCGATGTCCTCCACGTCGTAGTTCATGTCGGCGAGCTGCTCGACGACGAAGGCGCGGACCTCGGCTCTCATGGTTAACCTCTTTCCGTGAGCCAGTTACCGGTGCCCGGTCGGGACACCGTGTGCGTGTGGGTCGGCGGGGACTGCGGCGGTCGGCCGGCCCCGGCCAGGCGGCTGCTGCGGCGGGCCGCCGCCGCGCTGCTGGACCGCCCCGAGGCGGAGTTCGTGGTCGGTCACCGGCCCGGCGGGATCCCGCTGGTCCGCCTCGGCGCATCGTCCGATGTGGACTCCGGACCGGTCGAGCTGCCGGCCAGCTTGAGCCGCAGCGGCGGGGTCGTGGCGGTCGCCGTACGGTCCGGTGGGCCGGTCGGCGTGGACGTCGAACGGTGCCGGCCGCTGCCCGCGTTGGACCTCGCCCGCCGCTGGTACGACCCGGCCGAGGCGGCCTGGCTCGCCGGCCGGCCTCCGTCCGGCCGCGACCGGGACTTCCTGCGGTTGTGGACCGCGAAGGAGGCCGTCGGCAAGGCGCTCGGCGTCGGCCTGCGCGACGGTGGTCTGCGTCGGCGCATGCCCGCGCCCGACGGCGAGGGACCACTGCTGCGACCGGTGCCGGGAAGCCGGACGGTCCGGGTCGGTCATCCGTGCACGGGCACGGGCCTCGTGCTGGCGGTCGCGGTCGCCGACCTGTCGGGCCCGGTGGAGATCGTCGTCGAGGCCACGGTCGGGCGGGACCGAGAGGTCCTCGAGGCGGTGCAGCGGGCCGGTCACGACGTCGCCGCCGTCCGCAGCGCATCGGTCGACCGGACCAGCTTGCCGGTGGTGGTGCGCGGCAGCTGATCGAGCAGGCGCAGGGTATGGGGGCGCTTGTAGCCGGCCAGCCGCTCGGCGAGCAGCTTGTCCAGGACCTCCTCCGACAGCGGCCCGTCCGGTTGCACGTACGCGGTGATGCCGTCGTCCCAGACCACCACGGCGGCGGCCACCCCGGGCAGCTCGGCGACGGTGGCCTCGACCTCGGTCAGGTCGACCTTCATGCCACCGACGGAGACCTGGGAGTCGAGCCGGCCCCGCACGGTGACCAGCCCGGTGTCCGCATCGACGGTGCCGGCGTCGCGGGTGTGCAGCCACCCGTCGGACCACCGGGTGGGGTCGGTGAGCCCGACGTAGGGGGAGGCGGGGCAGCTCACCCACAGCTCGCCGGCCACCGCGCGCACCTCGATGCCGGGAGCCGGGGCGATCGACGGCCGGTGCCGCCCGTACAGGTCGGTGCCGATGACACCGACCTCGGTCATCCCGTACATGTTGCCCAGCGGCACGCCGAACCGGTCGGCGAAGGCGCGGGCGACCGCCGCCGGCACCAGCTCCCCGCCGGTGGTCATCCGCTTGAACTGCGGCAGTGGGCGGTCCGGCCGGGTGGAGGCGATCAGTCCGATGTGGAACGGCACGCCGAGCACGGTGGCCGGGGTGTCGCCGGCGGCGATCGCGGCGAGCACTGCGTCGCCGCTGAGCCGCTCCGGCGGGACCAGCTCGACGCCCGCGTGCAGCCCGTAGAGCAGGCCGCCGACGAGGCCGAGCACGTGGACCATCGACGGGAGCAGGATGATCCGCTCGCCGGGCAGCGCCACCCCGTCGATGCGGGTGTAGCGGTACACCTCGGCGACCAGGTCGGCGGCGGTGCGGCCGATCACCTTGGACGGGCCGGTGGAGCCGGAGCTGAGCTGGATCACCGCGTGGCCGCTGACCGCCGGGCGGTCGGCGTACGGGGTGACGCCCTCGGTGACGTCGACGAAGACGCGCAGCGCCCCGCCGCCGCTGCGGACCGGCGCCACGACCACCTGCGGGGTGAGCCGCTCCAGCGCGCGACCGACCTCGTGGTCGGTGAGGCGGTGGTCGAGCAGGATCGCCTGCGCGCCGCTGCGCCAGGTGGCGAGCAGGTTCACCACGTACGCCAGCGACGGCGGCATCCGCAGTGCGGCGGCACCGCCGGGGCGCAGCCCGGCATCGGCGAGGCGGGTCTGCGCCTCGGTGACGAGCCGGTGCAGCGCGCCCCGGTCGACCGGGTCGGGCAGACGGAGGCAAACGTCGGTCGGCCGACCGGTGAACAGAATGTCGTCGACCCATTCGGGGTCTGTCGCCTTAGGATCGTCGGTCGAGGGGTCCACGCTCACTGCCGTTCACCGCCCAGCACAAATAGGGCATCTCTGCCCATAAGAAGCGATCGTCGGGGTGCTGCGGCAGACCCTACGGCAGGCCTCAGATCCATTGCTAGATGCAAATGGCTAGATCAGAAAGGGCGGCCGGCCGGATTGCCGACAGCCGCTTCGCGGGGCAGGATCGGGCGGGTGCGCCCGCAGAGGGTAACCGCCGGATGACGCCTCGTGCGTACGGCGCGCCCGGCCACCCGGACGGCCGATGGCGGTTTCGGGATCCCGTGGCCGGGCCACCCGTGGTGCCCGTCACCCAGACGGGCGGCCAGCACGGGCGGACGCCGGTTCCGGCGTCGGCGTCCCCGGGGTGCGACCGCCGGGCGCGGACGGCTCGTTCCGACGCCCGCGAATGCCGACCCGGACGCGAAGGCGGGTAGGGCAATGCGACCCTGTCGAGCTGCCCCACCCGTGAGACCAGCCATCCTTGAGCCGACCCTCGAAGCCGGGTAAAGGCGACGCAACGCTGTCGAGCTGCCCCACCCGTGAGACCAACCATCCTTGAGCCGACCCTCGAAGCCGGGTAAAGGCGACGCAACGCTGTCGAGCTGCCCCACCCGTGAGACCAGCCGTCCTTGAGCCGGCGCCGAGCCGGGTGAAACGCCATGGATGTCATCCCGGCAGCCGACACCCATGGCGTTCCACTGGGCGTTGGTCTCATGGATGGGGCAGCTCGACAGCTACCTGGTGAGGGTTCTCCCCCGACACCCGGGATCGGCACCGCGGCGGCACGCCGTTGCGGGCGGGCGGGCCGGCGGGCGGGCCGGCGGGCGGGCCGGCGGGCGGGCCGGCTGGCGCCAGGGATCAAGCGGGGGTCAGGCGGGGGCCAGGGTGGGAGTCTGGGCGTGGATGTGGAAGCGCAGCGAGCGGGCGTCGGTGAAGCACTCCCGCATCGGCCGCACCAGGTCCCGGTGCTCCGGGCTGCGTTCCCACGCCTCGAAGTCCGCGAGGCTCACCCACTCGCTGGTGATCAACCACTGCTCCGGGTCGGTCGCCGAGCGGCAGACCTGGTCGACCAGGTGCCCCGGCACCCCGCCGGCGACCAGGTGCCGCACCGCCTCGTACGCGGCCAGGAACGCCGCCGTCCGCTCCTCCGGCACCCGTACCAGGAAGACCACCCGCGCCCGCTGCTCGCTCATGCCGCCGTTCCTTCCGTCGGCGCGGCCCCGCGCAGGACCAGCGCGCTGTTGAAACCGTCGAAGCCGCGCGCGCAGACGAGCGCGACCCGGCTGCGGGGCCGCCGGCGCGCCCGCAGGAAGTCCAGCTCGCAGCCCGGCGCCACCTCGTCCGGACCGGTCGACGCCGGCAACGTGTCGTGGGCGAAGGCGAGCAGAGCGGTCGCCACGTCCAGCGCCGCGCCGCCCTGGTGGGCCCGCCCGGTCAGCGGCTTGGCCGTGGTGACCGGGGGCGGCCGGTCGGCGAAGACGGCACGCAGCGCGGTCGCCTCGCTGCGGTCGTACCGGGGAACGCCGAGCGCGTCGGGCAGCACCACGTCCACGTCGTTGGCGCCGACGTCCGCCCGGTCCAGGGCCAGTCGCATCGCGCGGGCGTACTGCATCGGGTCGCCGGCGCTGTCCGGTCCGGTGTGGACGGCGTCGTGGGTGGCGCCCCAGCCGGTCACCTCGCCGTACACCCGGGCGCCGCGCGCCAGCGCGTGCCCCAGCTCCTCCACCACGAAGACCGCGCCGCCCTCGGCCGGCAGGTAGCCGCTCGCCGCCGCGTCGAACGGCTGGTAGGCCCCCTCCGGGTCCGCGACGTCGCTCAGCATCCCGGAGGCCAGCTGACAGGCGAGAGCGTACGGGCTCAGCGGGCACTCGGTCGCCCCGGCGATCACCACCGGGGTGCCCCGGCGGACCGCCCGGGCGGCGTGCGCCAGGCTGTCCAGCCCGCCCGCCGTCTCGGCGACCAGCACCCCGCACGGGCCCTTGAACTGGTGGTGGATCGAGAGCTGGCCGACGCTCGCCGCGTAGAACCAGGCGATCGACTGGTACGCCCCGACCGTGCGCGTCGGCCCGCCCCACAGCCGTTGCAGTTCCCGCTGCCCGAACAGGTTCCCGCCCGACGAGCTGGCCAGGGTGACGGCGTAGCCGTACGGGTCGGGGGCCCGTTCGGGCAGCCCGGCGTCGGCCAGGGCGAGCCGGGTCGCGGCGAACCCCAGGTGGGTCCACCGGTCGGTCTGCACGAGCCGGCGGTTGTCGGCGTACGCGGCGGCGTCGAAACCGGGCACCTCCCCGCCGTACCGGGTCGGGTAGCCGGTCGGGTCGAACAGCGTGATCGGGCCGGTGCGCCGGGTGCCGGCCAGCACGGTCCGCCAGTGCTCTTCGACACCGATGCCGCTGGGCGCGACCACCCCGATCCCGGTCACCACCGCCCGCGCGGTCACCGCCGCACCACCCCGCCGCGCCGGCCGGCGGCGCGCCCGCGCCGACGCGCGCCGTTCACGGCGTCACCGCCGGCAGCCGGCGGAACACCATGGCCGACTGGAAGCCGCCGAACCCGCTGCCCACCGACAGCGCCACGTCGACCGGCAGCTCGCGGGCCTCGTTGGGCACGTAGTCCAGGTCGCACTCGGGATCGCGGGTGGTCCAGTTCGCGGTCGGCGGCACCACGCCGAACTCGATCGCGAGGGCACAGGCGGCCATCTCGATCGAGCCGATCGCGCCGAGCGAGTGCCCGACCATCGACTTGATCGAACTGACCGGCACCCGGTACGCGGCCTCGCCGAGTGCCCGCTTGAACGCGGCGGTCTCGTGCCGATCGTTCTGCCGGGTGCCGGAGCCGTGCGCGCTGATGTACGACACCTCGTCGGGGCGGATCCGGCCCTGCTTGAGGGCGGCGGTGATGGCGAGCCCCATCTCCAGCCCGTCCGGGCGCAGACCGGTCATGTGGTAGCCGTTGCTGCGGCTGGCGTACCCGGCCACCTCGCAGTAGACGTGCGCGCCGCGCCGCCGGGCGTGTTCCGCCTCCTCCAGCACCAGCACCGCGGCCCCCTCGGCGAGCACGAAGCCGTGCCGGTCGGCGTCGAACGGGCGGGAGGCGTGGGCCGGGTCATCGTTGTCCGGGCTGGTCGCCTTGATCGCGTCGAAGGAGGCGACGGTGACCGGGGAGATGGGCGAGTCGGCGGCTCCCGCGAGCACCAGGTCGGCCTCGCCGTCAGCGATGAGCTGGTGGGCGTACCCGATGGCATCGATGCCGGACGTGCAGCCGGTGGAGACCACCTGGGCCGGGCCGTGCAGGCCGTACCGGCAGGCCACGTCGGCGGCGAGGCTGCTCGGCACCAGCGCCTGGTAGAGGTACGGGCCGCCGCGCGTCGCGTCGACCAGCCAGCGCCGCCCGCCGTCGCTGACCGTGACGTACTCCTGTTCCAGCGCCATCGTCCCGCCGACAGCGGTGCCGAGCACGACGCCGGCGCGGTCGCGCTGCGCGTCGGTCAGGTCGAGTCCCGCGTCGGCGACGGCCTCGGCGGCGCAGGCGAGGGCGAACTGCACGTACCGGTCGGCGCGGCGGCGCTCGGTCTCGGTGAGCCCGGCGGCCACCGGGTCGAAGTCGCACTCGGCGGCCATCTGGGACCGGAACGGCGACGGGTCGAAGAACGTGATTCGCCGGGTCGCGGTGCGCCCCTCGGTGATCGCCTTCCAGAACCGGTCCCGGCTGGCGCCGCCGGGGGCGACCACCCCGACACCGGTCACCACCGAGCGGCGCCCGGTCACGACCCGCCCCGTTGCGCGACCAGTTCGGTGTCGACGTGACCGAGTTCGGGGCGGGGCGCGAGGGGGCCCAGGTGGAAGACCACCTCGGCGTCCTCGGTGCCGGTGTTGCGCAGCCGGTGCCGGACGTCGACCGGCACGAACAGCGCCTCGCCGGCGGCCAGCGCCACCGGTTCGTCGTCGAGGTCGACGGTGATGGCGCCGCGCGCCACGTACAGGAACTCCTCGCTGTAGGGGTGGTAGTGCTCGGCGATGCGCTCGCCGGGCCGCAGCGTGGCGACGCCCATGAACCCGGAGGTGCTGCCGACGGTGCGGGGGCCGAGCAGCACGCGCAGTTCGCCACCGCGACGGGTGTCGGCGGCGACGTCGGCGGCGGCGACCGGCCGCCTCGTCTGCTCACTCATCGCCGGCCCCCGTCCCCGCGGCCAGCCGCTCGATCTTCTCCTTGATCACCGCGAGCTGCACGGCGCTGTTGGCGTTGATCCGGTCGGTCATCTCGGCGTTGCCGACCGGCGCGGTGGCCTTCATCGCGAAGTCCTGCACCCAGGTCATCCGGGTGCCGCCGGCCTCCTCGGCGTAGCGCCAGTGGATCCGCATGTACTCGAACGGGCCGGGCTCCACCCGGTGCGCCCACACCTCCCGGGTGGCCGGGTCGGCGGTGCGTTCGCTGACCCAGCTCCACGCGATGCCGTTCTCGTCGGGGTGCATGGTGAGGCGGAAGCGCACGGTGTCCCCGTCGCGGTGCAGGATCTCGGCCAGCGCGTACTCGGTGAACAGCCGCGGCCAGCCGGCCACGTCGTTGGTGACGTCCCAGACCAGCGGGAGCGGCGCGGCGATGTGGACGCTGTTCTCGGTGTGCCCGGGCGGCTCGGCGCGCCGTGCGACCAGCTCGGCCACGGCGGCGATGCTGAGCTGGCCGGTCTGTTCCGGGATCCGCACCTGCCAGCGGTCCGCCACGACGGCGGACAGTTCGAGCAGGGCGAGCGAGTCCATGCCCAGCTCCTCGAGGGAGGCGGCCGGGGCGCGTGCGGCGGCGTCGGCGTCGAGCCCGCAGTGGGTCACCAGGATGTCGGTGATGTCGGCGGTCAGCGGGCGGCCGTGGGTGACGGTCATGTGTTCCTCCTCGGTGCGTCGGGCGGGACGGCGAGCAGCTGGTCGACCAGGCCGGTGCAGTAGCGCCCCTTGCGGAAGCCGGCGTCGTCGAGCACGCGGCGGACGAACGGGATGGTGGTGCGGATTCCGGGGCCGGCGATGTCGAACTCGTCGAGCGCGCGTTCCAGCCGGTTCAGGGCGAGTTCCCGGTCGGGCGCCCAGACGGCCACCTTGGCCAGCAGCGAGTCGTAGTGGGGCCCGACCAGGTAACCGGGGTGCCCGTGGGTGTCGACCCGGGTGAACGGCCCGCCTGGCGGTACGAAGCGCTC
This sequence comes from Micromonospora sp. H33, assembly GCF_052068455.1. Taxonomy (NCBI): domain Bacteria; kingdom Bacillati; phylum Actinomycetota; class Actinomycetes; order Micromonosporales; family Micromonosporaceae; genus Micromonospora; species Micromonospora sp. H33. Next base: position 48,483 of record NZ_JBQHDE010000005.1, read on the forward strand.
CAGCCGGCCGGGGGTCGGCGCGAAGTCGCGGTCCGGGTCCTCGACGTTGACCCGGCACTCGATCGCCACGCCGTGCGGGCGGATGTCCTCCTGCCGCCAGCGCAGCGGGACGCCGGCGGCGACGTGCAGCTGCTCGTGCACCAGGTCGATGCCGGTGATCATCTCGGTGACCGGGTGCTCGACCTGGATCCGGCAGTTGACCTCCAGGAAGTGGAAGTGTTCCTCCGCGTCGACGAGGAACTCCAGGGTGCCGGCGCCGGTGAAGCCGACGTCCAGCGCGCCGCGCAGGGCGCAGTCGGCGATGGCGTCCAGGGTGCCGGCCGACAACGCCGGCGCCGGGGCCTCCTCGACGAGCTTCTGGTGGCGGCGCTGCACCGAGCAGTCCCGGGTGCCCAGGTGCACCCCGTTGCCGTGGGCGTCACACAGCACCTGCACCTCCACGTGGCGGGCGCCGGTGAGGTAGCGCTCGACGTACACCCGGTCGTCGCCGAACGCGACCTGCGCGGCGGCCCGGGTCCGCGCGTACGCCCGGGGCAGCTCGGCCGGGGTGTGCACGACCGTCATCCCGCGCCCGCCCCCGCCGGCGGCCGCCTTGACGATCACCGGGTAGCCGACCTCGGCGGCCACCCGGGCGGCGTCGGCAGCGGTCGGCACCGGCGCGACGCTGCCCGGCGGCAGGGGCAGCCCGGCCCGGCGCATCAGCGCCCGCGCCGACGACTTGTCGGCCAGCGCGGACATCACGTGCGGGGGCGGGCCGATGAACGTCAGCCCGTTGTCGACGCAGATCTCGGCGAAGTCGGCGTCCTCGGAGAGGAACCCGTACCCGGGATGCACGGCCTGCGCCCCGACCAGGCGGGCGGCCTCGACGATCGCGGCGGCGTTGAGGTAGCTGCGCCGGCTCGCCGCCGGTCCGATGAGGACGGCGTCGTCGGCGAGGCGCACCGCGACCGAGTCGGCGTCCGCCGTGGAGTAGACGACGGCGGTCCGGATCCCCAGCTCGCGGCACGCGCGCAGAACCCGCAGGGCGATCTCGCCCCGGTTGGCGATGAGCACCTTCTCGAACATGGCCCCCATCACCTCAGGCCGGGTCCAGCGCGAGCAGCGGCTGGTCGTACTCGACCGGCTGGCCGTCGTCGGCGAGGATCTCGGCCACCCGCCCGGCCCGGTCCGCGGTCACCTCGTTCATGAGCTTCATCGCCTCGACGATCCCGACGACCTGGCCCGGGTGGACCCGGTCGCCGACCGCGACGAACGGCGCCGCGCCGGGCTCCGCCGCCCGGTAGAAGGTGCCGACGATGGGCGAGCGCACCGCGTGCCGGGCCGGCGCGACGGCCGGGGCCGGGACGGGCGGCGGCGCGTCGGCCGACGCCGGGAGCGGTGCGGGCGGCACGGCCGGCGGCGCCGGCGGCCGGGCGCTCTCCGCCGGGTGTTGCCACTCCACCTCCAGCACCGTGTCGCCGCTGCGCAGCAGGATCCGCCGTACCGGCCCGTCGAGGTCCCCGACGAGGTCCCGCACGTGCCGGCGCAGCGCGGCCAGCGCGACGTCCGACGCCGGGCCGGCCGAGGACGCACCCGCCGCGCCGAGCTCCCCTGGAACGCGGGCCGGAGCCACGACGCCGGTGCCGGCCGGAGCCACGGCGCCGGAGGGGACGCCGGTGCCGGCCGTGACCCCGGTGCCAGAGGGTCGGCCGGCACCGGCGGGTCCGTCGCCCGGGCCGCCGTTCACCGCCGGTACGCCGACCGGCGCCGTCCCGGCGGTCACCGGGCACCCACCCGGGCGCCGAGGCGGGCGGCGCCGAAGCGACGGAACCGCTGCCGGCGCCGGCGGACCAGGGTCGCGGTGGGCACGTCGAGCAGCGGCAGCAGGTGCGCCAGCACCGCCTCCCGCACCGCCCGCACGGCCGCCGCCGGATCGTCGTGCGCGGCCGGGGCCGGCTCGGGCACCAGGGCGTCGACCACGCCGAGGCGGCGCAGGTCCCCACTGGTCAGCCGCAACGCCCGGGCCGCCTGGGGGGCGGCGGACCGGTCCGGCCAGAGGATCGCCGCACATCCCTCGGGGCTGATCACCGAATAGACGGCGTGTTGCAGCATCAGCACCCGGTCGGCGACCGCCAGGGCCAGGGCGCCGCCGCTGCCGCCCTCACCGGTGATGACGGCGACGACGGGCGTGGGGAGGGTGGTGAGGGTGAGGATGTTCTCCGCGATCGCCGCCGCCTGGCCCTGCTCCTCGGCGCCCACCCCCGGGTCGGCGCCCGGGGTGTCGACGAGGGTGACCACGGGCAGGCCCCACCGGGCGGCGAGCCGCATCAGCCGCAGCGCCTTGCGGTGCCCGGCCGGGCTGGCCATCCCGAAGTTGCGGGCCATCAACTCGGCGGTCGTGTGGCCCTTCTGGTGCCCGATCACCATGACCGGCCGGCCGCCGAGCTCGGCGAGCCCGCCGACGATCGCCGGGCAGTCCGCGCCCAGCCGGTCGCCGTGCAGCTCGACGAAGCCGTCGAACGCCGACTCCAGGTAGTCCAGCGTGGTCGGCCGGTCCGGATGCCGTGCCAGCCGTACCGTCTCCCAGGCGTCCCGCTCGCCGCCGCGGGCCACGCCCGCCCCGCCGGCCGGTCCCGCCTCGACCGGCGGGCGCTCCTGCCGGGGTACGCCGCGACGCGGCCCCCGCAGCCCGCCGCCGACGGCGGCGAGCAGCGCCGCCAGCCGGCCGCGCAGGGCGTGCCGGGGCATCACCATGTCCACCTGGCCGTGCCGCAGCAGGAACTCGGCGGTCTGGAAGCCGTCGGGCAGGTCCCGACCGGTGACCTGGCGGATCACCCGGGGGCCGGCGAAACCCATCCGGGCGCCGCTCTCCGCGATGACGATGTCGGTGTTGGTGGCGAAGGAGGCGGCCACCCCGCCGTACGTCGGGTCGGTGACGACGCTGACGCTCGGCACGCCGGCCTCCCGCAGCGCGGCGATGGCCTGGCTGACGGTGGCCATCTGCATCAGCGACAGGACGCCCTCCTGCATGCGCGCCCCGCCGGAGGCGGTGACCAGGACCAGGGGGACCCGCTCGGCGAGGGCCCGTTCGGCGGTCCGGGTGATCAGTTCCCCGACCGCGCAGCCCAGGCTGCCGCCGAGGAACCGGAAGTCCATCACCGCGAGGGCGCAGCGGTGCCCGCCGATGGCGGCGGTGCCGCAGACGACGGCCTCGGCCAGCCCGGTACCGGCCCGCGCGGCCGTGAGGCGGCGGGGGTACGGCAGCACGTCGACGAACCCGATCGGGTCCACCTGGGCGGCGTGGTCCGGCAGGGCGGTGAACGAGGCGGGATCGACCAGCTGCGCCAGCCGTGCGGGCGCGTCGAGCCGGGCGTGCGTGCCGCAGTCGGGGCAGACGTCCAGGTTGCGCCGCAGCCGCTTGCGGTAGAGCAGGCTGGCGCAGCCGGCGCAGCGCGACCAGAGCTGCTCGTCGCGGGGCGCGGTGGCGGTCACGACCCCGCCCCGGGGGCGTCGAAGCGGTAGAAGCAGCGGGCCATCGCGTCGCGCGGTTCCCGCCACGTCGGCAGGTACGGCGAGACGTACGGGCGCAGCCGGTCGCTCACCCGGGCGAACTCCGGGTGGCCCCGGACCGTCGCCACCGCGCCCTCCCCCGGCAGCGCCGTCTCCAGCAGGTGCACGTACAGGTCGTGCAGCCGGTACAGCGACCGGTGCCGGACCCCCGCCAGGCGGGGCAGCTCGGTCGCGTCGGAATCGGCGAAGATCTCCGCGACGCGCGCCTCGGCGGTCGGGTCGACCTTCGCGACGATCAACGAACGGTCCATGGATTGGGCCTCCCCCCACGGCGCCGGACGCCGGTGGCGCCGGACGCCGACCGAGCCGGACGACTGGCGACACCTTGGCCCCGCGGGCGTCACCACCGCGTCACGGTCCGACGCCGAACCCAGCAGTTTGGTGACGGTGCGTTGACGCTGGCTGTGCATCCGCTGTGGAGCCACACCGGACGGAAGCGAAAATGAGCAGTTCAGAGCGGGTTTCGCGGCTGTCGACATCCCCGTCGATACATTGACTCAGAGTGATCGGATTGATAATCTTCGTCACGGTCAGCCCGGCGGCCGTGACGCGCGACGCCGTGCCGCGGCACAGGGGACCCGACACCGGGGTATGGGCAGCCGCGCCGGGGACACCAGTCGAGGACTCTCCGACGAGCGTTGCGCAGGGGGTACGCCGTGGCCGCTGATCCGTCCATGCCGACCACCGGCGATCGCGCGGACGCCCCCATCCGCCTCTACCTGCTGGGCGGGTTCCGGCTCCTGCACGGCGACACCCCGGTGGTGGTGCCGCGCGGCCTGCAACGCGTCCTCGCGCTGGTCGGCCTGCGCCCCGGTGCGACCCGCAGCCACCTGGCCGGGTTGCTGTGGCCGGACGCCCCCGAGGAGCGCGCCCTGTCCTCGCTGCGCACCGCCCTGTGGCGGCTGCGGCAGGACCCCTGCTGCCCGCTCGCCACCAGCGGCGACACCGTACGGCTCGGCCCGGAGGTCCGGGTCGACGTCGACGCGCTCGTCGGCACCGCCGCCCGGGTCCGCGACGGCGACGACCCGTGCACCGCCGCCGCGCTCGCCGCCGGCCGACACGACCTGCTCCCCGGCTGGTACGACGACTGGGTGCTGGCCGAACGCGAACGGCTGCGGCAGCTGCGCCTGCACATGCTGGAGGGCCTGGCCGACCACTACCTCGCCGCGGGCCGGCACGGCGAGGCCCTGGAGGCGGCCCTGGAGGCGATGGCCGCCGAGCCGCTGCGGGAGACACCGCACCGCCTGGTGGTCCGCATCCACCTCGCCGAGGGCAATGCGTTCGAAGCCGTGCACGCCTTCTACGTCTACCGCGACCTGCTGCGGCGGGAACTGCGGCTGGAACCGTCCGCCGCGATGACCGCCCTGCTCGACGAGACGCTCGGACCCATCCGGCAGGCCAGCCGCGACACCCCGGTACGCCGGCCGGCGGCCGCGCGGGCGACCCCCCGCGCCCGCTGACCCGCGTCACCGGGCCGGCGGCCGACGTGACGGGCAGGTGACAGCCGCGCAGGCAGCGTGGACCGCACCACACGGCCCCGGCCCACCGGCCCGGGCGCCACCGGCGGAAGGAGTCCCATGAGCCGTCTACTCATCGTCAGCAGGATCATCCCGGGCGCAGAGGGCCGGGTGGCGCAGATCTTCGCCGAATCCGACGCCACCGAGCTGCCGAGCCTCACCGGGGTGACGCACCGGTCCCTGTACTGCCTGCACGACCTGTGCATCCACCTGATGGAGACCGCGGACGTCGACCCGGACGCCCTCGCCGGCGCCCGCAACCACCCGCTCTACCGGCAGGTCAACGAGCGGCTCTCCGCGCACACCACCCCGTACCTGCCGACCTGGCGCTCGCCCCGCGACGCGATCGCCGGCTGCTTCTACCGCTGGGACGCCGCGGAGGCCGCCGCGCCCCACGCGGCCGGCTGAACCGGGACTCGCGTCGTGTCCGCCAGCGGACCACACGTCCTGGTCGTCGGGGCCGGCACCGGCGGGCTGTGCCTGGCGCAGGGGTTGCGCCGCGCGGGGATCAGCGTGTCCGTCCACGAGCGGTACCGCACCCGCGACGAGGGCCTGCTCGGCTACCGGGTGGGCATCGGGCCCACCGGCAGCCGGGCACTTCGGGAGTGCCTCCCGCCGGAGCTGTTCCGCACCTACCTCGCGACCTGCGCCCGCTCCCCCCGCTACTTCACCGTCATCACGCAACGGATGCGGCAGACCGCGTCGTTCCCGCTGCGGCCGGACACCGACCCGGTGAACACCGAACGGTCGGTCGCCCGGATGACACTGCGCCAGGTCCTGCTCACCGGCCTGGAGGACGTGGTGCACTTCGACAAGACCCTCACCCGGTACGAGCAACGCGACGACGGCAGCGTCACCGCGTACTTCGCCGACGGCAGCAGCGCCGACGGCGACCTGCTGGTGGCGGCGGACGGCACCCACTCGGCGGTGCGCCGCCAGTACCTCCCGCACGCCGTCACCCGGGACGCGGGCACCATCAACATCGCCACCCGGATCCCGCTGACCGCCGAGGTGCGGGCGCTGCTGCCCGAGCGCATCGAGAAGGGCATCACCCTCATCTTCGGCACCGGCGGCATGATGGGCGTCCTGCACGTCATGGAATTCCCGTGGGACCGCGACGGCGCGCTCAAGCCCGGCCTCGACCCGGCCGACGCGGCGCTGCTCGAACGATGGCCCGGGCGGGCCCACGACAGCACCCGGGACAACGTCAACCTCGTGATCTGGAGCACCGCCCGCCGGTTCCCGCCCGACGTCATGCACCGCCGCGGCGAGGAACTGATCGGGCTCGCCCTGGAGCTCACCAGGAACTGGCACCCGCACCTGCGGCAACTGCTGGCCCACGCCGACCCGGACAGCGCCCTGCCGATCAAGGTGGCCACCAGCGAGCCGGTGCCACCGTGGAAGAGCAGCACCGTCACCCTGCTCGGCGACGCCATCCACACCATGACACCCGGTCGTGGGGTCGGCGCGAACACCGCCCTGCGGGACGCCGCGCTGCTGTGCCGGCAGCTGCGGCTCGCCGCGGCGGGTGAGAAGACGCTGGTGCAGGCGGTCGCCGACTACGAGGCGGTCATGGTGCCGTACGGGTTCGCGCGGGTGGCCGACTCCCTGAACCGCAGCGGCACCAGCGGCGACGACCGCATGTACAAGCCGGTCGTCGGCCGGCTGGCGCTGCTCGGGGCCCGGGGCTACTTCGGCGTCACCAGCCGCGTACCCCGGCTTGCCCGCCGGTTCGTCGACGACTTCTACACCTACCGCGGGGAGGAGGACTAGCGCCCCTGGCGTCGTGCGGACCCCGGTCCCTGTACCGGGGTCCGCACGCGTGCGCCCGGCGGCGTACCGGAGCCCCCGTCCGGCGACGGTCCGTCGCGTCACGGGCACCCCGAGTGCAACCCGTCCCACCTACGGGGCCAGCCGTCGAGCCGTGCTGTCGTACCGACCAGGGCATGTGGCAAGCTGCGGCGAGTTTTCTTCGACTAACTCGCGAACCGATAGGGAGGTCTGCCGTGGCGTGGTCGGACTGGCTGATAGTTGTCGTGGCTCTGGCGGTGGGCGTCGCCGCCGGGTGGGCGATCCTCCGGCGGCGGGGCAGCGCGCCGGCCACACCCACAGTGGACGGTGAGCCGGCCACCGCCACGACCGCCGTCGTGCACGAGCCCGCCCCCGCCGCCACCACCGACACCGCAGGTCCGGACGCGACCGTCGACGCCGCTACCACGGCGGTCGCCGATTCCACCCGGGACGTGGCGACCGACGGACGCGCCGACGACGAGCCCGCGCCGGCTCCGGTGGCCACCGCTGCCGCCGACCCGGTCGACCACGCCGACATGGCGCTGACCGGTGACCCGGTGCCGGCACCCGACCACGCCGCACCGGCCACCGACGACACCCCGCCGATCCTGCCGGTCGCCGCCGACGAGGCGGACGTCGCGGTGGTCGCCCCGCGCCCGGCCCCGGCGGCCGAGGTCGACGCCGAACCGGCCCGCCCGGAGGCGGGCGAGCCCGCGGCGGTCGCGGTGGAGGCCGGTGCCGAACCCGAGGCCGCGCCCGAGCCGGCCGAGGTCGCGCCCGAGCTGGCGGCCGTGCCGGCGGCGCGCGGTCCGGTGGCCACCCCGCCGGTACGGCCGAAGGCGGCCGCGGAGGCCGCCGACGACTTCCGGCGTATCCAGGGCATCGGGCCGAAGATGGCCGCCGCCCTGAACGCGGCCGGCATCCGGACGTACCAGCAGCTCGCTGAGCTGGACGAGGCGGCGCTGCGGGAGACCATCCGCGCCGCCGGCCTGCGGGCCGCGCCGAGCCTCGCGACCTGGCCGCAGCAGGCCCGGGTCCTGGCGGGGGCGCCCGAGGCGGCGAAGGTGCTCCCCACCGGCGACGGCGAGGACGCCTGACCGACGCCGGTGCCCGGCGGTCCCGCCCAGCGGGACCGCCGGGCATTCTGCCTATCCCCCGCATGAACCGACACAGCTCTCGCTACCGTCGGACGAGGGCGGCCCACCGGCCGCGCCGATCCCGGTACCGCAGGAGCCGCCCGTGCAGTCCGCCTCGTCGGAGCCGGCCCCGCGCCGGGGCGGCCCGCCGACACGGCACAACGAGTCACCCCGCCGGGTGACGCTGCTGGAACTGTTCTTCGACCTCGTCTACGTGGTCGCGCTCGCCCTCATCTCGCGCGGCCTCGTCGAGCAGCTCGACTGGCACGGGGCCGGCCAGGCGCTGGTCATCCTGGCCGCCATCTGGTGGACCTGGGCCATCACCACCCTGGTCACCGACATGTACGACCCCGAACGCTCCGAGATCAAACTGCTGATCTCGGCGGTGATGTTCGGCACGCTGTTGATGACCACCGCCATCCCGGAGGCGTTCGGCGCCCGCGGTCTCGTCTTCGCCGGCACGTACGTCGCCATCCACCTCGGCCGTGGCCTGTTCCTCATGCCGGCCGTCCGCCGCGACCCGCAGACCCAGAGGCGGGCCGCCCGCATCTTCATCTGGTTCGTCGTCTCGGCGGTGCCGTGGATCGCGGGCGCCTTCGTCTCCGGTAACGGGCGCCTGACCCTCTGGACCCTCGCGCTCGCCATCGACTACCTCGGCTTCCGGCTCGCCTATCCGGTGCCCGGGCTCGGCGTGGTGCCCGAGGCCCAGCGCAACGTGACCGCAGAGCACCTCGCCGAGCGCTACCAACTGTTCTTCATCATCGCGCTCGGCGACGCGATCCTGACCATCGGCACCATGTTCAGCCTGGAGCGGCACGAGGCCGAGAACATCGGCGCCTTCTCGGTGGCCTTCGCCACCACGCTGCTGCTCTGGCGGATCTACGTGCACAAGTCCGGCGAACTGCTCCCGCTGGCGATCGCCACAGCGCGGGAGCCGAGCAAGTTCCTCTTCACCGCTCCGTACACGCACCTGCTCATGGTCGCGGGGGTGGTGACCACCGCCGCCGGCTTCGACCTCGTCCTGCACGCGCCCGAGGGCCGCACGCCGCCGGCCTGGGCGGCCGTCATCCTCGGCGGGCCGGCGTTGTTCCTGCTCGGCCGCTCGATCTTCGAGTACGAGGTGTTCAGCCGGGTGTCGTTGTCCCGCCCGGGCGGACTGCTGGCCCTGCTCACCGTCGCGCCGGCGGTGCTGTTCCTGCCGGCGCTGTTCGCCGCGACGGCGGCCATGCTGGTCCTCGCCGGAGTGGCGATCGCCGACGCCCGGCGCAGTCACGGGCGCCCGCCCGAGGCTCCCGCGCCGCCGCACTGACCCCCGCGTCACACCAGCGCCGCGGCATACCCCCGTACCCCCAGCCGGCGGCCCGCCGTGGCGCCGAGCCGGACCTGGAGCCCGAGCGGCGCGGCGGCCCGCCGCACGTCGTCGACGTGCAGCGAGCCGTGCCGGTCGACGATGAGCACCGGCGGCTCCTCCGGGTCGCCCTCGGGTGCGTGGAACGACAGCACGGTCACCGAGGTCGGCAGGTGCCGGGGGTACGCGGCCCGCGCGGCCGCCTCGTCCGGGTGGGCGAGCACCACCAGGTCGGCCGCGTGCGCGAAGTCGGCGGCGATGCCCGTCGCCTTCCAGTGCGCCGGCTCGTCGCCCGCGCCCGCCCGGTGCCGGGAGCGGTTCGCCGAGGTGATGTGCAGGTGATCGGTACCGGCCTCGGCGACCGCCCGTCGCAGGAACGCGTTCGACGGGCAACGGGCGCCCGGCGCGATCACCTGCACCGTGCGTACTCCCCGGTCGTGACGCGTCAGGTGCGCGGGCAGGCAGTCGGCGGCCGGGCCCCGGAAGCCGAACGGCCCCGCGTCCCACAGCGCGCCCATCAGCTGCCGGACGCGGCCCACCGGCAGGCGGTACGGCAACCGCGACCAGTCGAACAGGGCCGGGATGCCGTCGGCGGGGGCGGTGATGCTGCCGACCTGCTCCGCCGGGCGTCCCTTGACGAGGTTGGCCCGGCGGACCGTGACCGCGTCGGGGCGCGTGACCAGGGCGTAGAAGTTCCCGAAGGCGGCCGCGACGACCGCACCACCGGCCACCGCCCGGGCCGCGGCGGCCACGTCCCCCGGGCGGTCCAGGTGCAGGTGGGGTGTCCAGACGTCCATCAGTCCTCCAGCGCCGTGCCCTTCGGCGGAGTCTCGACGCCGGGGCGCGAGCTGCGGCGAGGCGCGGCCGGCCCGGGGCGTCGAGACACCGCCAAGCACGTTCTACGCCGATCGGTGTGCCGGACGAACCTCTCGGTCGTCGATCCGATAGCGATCGGCGCCCAGGCGGCACCCCCGGGTGACCCGCCGCCCTACCTCCGGCTGAGCCGACGGCACCGGCAGCTGACCCGCGTCGGCCGTTCGGCGGCACCGTTAGCGGCGTAACCGGATTGGGTACATGGGCTCCACCTCGAAATCCACCACATCCCTCGGAGGCCCGCGATGCGTGGTACGTCGATATTCGGAGTCCTGGTCGTCATCTGGCTGCTCATCGGCGCGATCGCCGCCGGTCAGCGGGGCTACTTCTCGGGTGACGACACCAACTGCGCCGAGGCCGGCACCATCCTGGTGACCATCGTTGCGGGGCCGCTGAACTACGTCGGCGCCAACCCGAAGGTCGACTGCGAGCTGCCCCAGCCGTCCGAGTAGGACACCGAGCCTTCGGGCGCGCGCCGAACACGGGTTCGCGCCGGGGAACGGCGGACCGTCCCCGGCGCGAACCCTGATCGTGCCTATCGGAAGCAGTGGGAGACCGGGACGGTGCTCCCCGCGCAGTTGGTGGGGTTGTTGCCCGAGATCACGCTCTCCTCGTCGACCTTGGCCTGGAGCTTGTCGGCGTGGATGCCGCCCGCCGGCCCGCGGGACCGGTTGTCGACGACCGCGCTGCGGTAGAGGGCGATCCGGCCCATGCTCGCCGAGATGCCGCCGCCCTTCGACCCCGCCTCGACGGCGTGGTTCTGCTTCACGGCGCTGTCCCGCACCAGCAGGTTCGACTTCGCGGCGTGGATGCCGCCGCCGTGGCCGTGGGCGGTGTTGCCCGCCACCACGCTGTCGTCGAGCGGCACCAGCCCCTGGAAGGTGGAGAGTCCGCCGCCGTTGCCGGTGGCGGTGTTGTCCCGGATCTCCAGGCCACGCAGGAAGATCAACGCGTCGGAGTTCGCGATCCCACCGCCGGTGTGCGCGCTGTTGCGGACGACCTCGGTGTCGGCGACCCGGGTCCGGGCCGCGAAGCTCGCCAGGCCGCCGCCCTGCGCCGCCGTGTTGTGCGCGAACACGCTCTTGTGCACCTCCGCCGCCCCGCGGTAGTTGCCCAGTCCGCCGCCGTACGCCACCGCGCTGTTGTCCTTGAAGGTCGACGAGTACAGGGTCAGCACGCCACCGTTGAGCAGGCCCCCGCCCTTGCCCGCGGTGCCGGTCGCGTGGTTGTCGATGAACGTGCTGTCCCGCACGACCATGTTGCCGTCGTTGAACAGGGCGCCACCGCCCCCCTCCTTCGAGAGGGACCTGCTTCGCAGCACCGTCACCCGCTCGATGATCGCCGACGCGCCGTGCACCACGTGGACGGCGCCGCCCTCGGCGGCGGAGCGCCCGTTGACCAGCGCGACGTCGCGGAGCGTCAGCTCCCCGCCGTCGCGGACGGTGAAGAACCGGAACACCTCGGCGTGCGTGGCGCGCTCGATCGTCGCGCCCGCGCCCTCGATGGTGACCGTGTGGTAGATCACCGGTAGCCCGGCCTTGTCGTCGGCCGGGTTGCGCGGCGGCGCCTCGGCGTCACCGGGGTTCTCCGCCGTGTCCGCCGCCTCCCGCGCGTCGCGGATGCCGCCGTCGTAGTCGTCGGGCTGCTGGAACGCCCCCGTGAGCGTGTACGTGCACTTCGGAGCGAGCCGCAGCGCACCCCCGCCCTCGGCGTTGACCCGGACCAGCGCGAGGATCAGCTTGGTGGCGTCGCACGGGACGGAGACGGCCTCCCGTTCCCGGCCGCGGCCGCTCCCGTCCTCCGCGCCCTGCTCGTCCCGGCCGGCCCCGTCGCTACCGGCCCGGTCCCGGCCCGTGGCGTCCCCGCCAACCGGTTCGCGGCCGGCTCGGTGACGACCCTCCTCCTCGTGGGCCCGGGCGTCCCGGACGGTCGACGCGTTCTCGCCGACGTGCGGCAGGTCGCGGGCCGCGGCCGTACCCGCCATGCCGACGAGGCCCGCCGCGCCGGCGACGAGGCTGCCCGCCACCAGCCCACCGGCGAGGAGCCTGCGGGACCGCCGCCGGGCCCGTGATGGTCGGCGGCTGTCGTGATACGTGGACATCCAGCTTTCCTGCCTCTCCCTCGTGCCTTGACACGGCCGCTCCGATCCGGGCGGCGGGGCAGCGACCACGCGGTCGTCACCAAACGTCACGGTACGGGCAGGAAACGGGCAGTAGGTCGAGTAAGTGAATGAATCACCCACTCGCCTTCATATTGCTGGGTTCGGGCACGATACCGGGCGATCGGCCATCGTCGCCGATGCCCGGGCGAGGTGGGGTGCGCCAGCGCGACGGGGCCGCGATCAGGTTCCGGCGAGCAGCCGGACCAGCGCGTCGGGATCGGTCACCGTCACGGTCAGCCCCGGGTGCCGCAGCCAGCCGCCCGGCAGCAGAGCGGGCACCGGCTCGGCGAAGCGCACGCAGACACCGGCGACCGTGCTGCTGCCGAAGGTGACACCGGCGTCGGCGAGCGACAGGTGCGGCCCGATCGCCCGCCACCAGCGGTACGGCCCGCCCCGCTCGACGCCGGTCACGTTCCCCCGTGCGGTCCGCAGCCGCCACGGGCCGAACCGCACGGCCAGTTCGTCGTCGTCGACCCGTACCGAGGCGGTCTCCGGCCGGACGCCGAGCACCGCCAGCGCCGGGCGGAACCGCCGGTCGAAGCGGAACGGGAAGCGGTGGACCGGGCCGGTCACGTGCGGCCGTCCCGGCGGATGCGGCGGGTGTCCCCGGGCCGGGCGGGCCGCGGTCGGACGGCGGGTCGGGGTCGGGGTCGGGCGGCGGGCCGCCGAGCCGGGCAGGTCATGGCGCGCGCGTACCCGGTGCGGGCCGGCCGACACCCCCCGGGCCGGCCGGCCCGCTCGGCCGCTCCCCCTCGCGCGGCCGGATCGCGCCCACCCGCCGCGCAGGCGGGCGGGACGCGTCCCCGCGCTCCGCGCCGCGGCGGAGCGCGGGGACCCCCCGTCCCGGCTACTGCAGGAACGCCCCGAGGGGCGACAGCAGCAACCGGCCGAGCAGGGCGGCGTTGTCGTCCAGCCGCGCCCGCTCGCACTCGTGGGCGGTCGGATCGTGCCGGCACCGCCAGATCTTCTGCGCGTTACGCCAGGCGACGTCGCGCGTGTACTCGACCAGCTCCCCCTGGTACCAGTCGTCGATGTCGCCGTTGAGCATGTCGATCATCAACTGCCACTGGTCCAGGTAGCCACGCCGCAGGCCGGGGATCTTGTCGGCGAAGATGTCGTTGATCTTGAGGTAGTCGCGGTGCTGGTCGGTGCCGTCCACCGGCTCCGACTCGAGGCTGTCGAACGTCGTCACCAACGCGAACGGCAGGTCGTAGTTGATGTGCGCGTTGACCCCGGCGGCCGCCGACGGCAGCGGCCGGGCGTCCGGGCCGCGCATCCGCTCGAACAGGCACGACCACGCCTTCGGGCAGTTCGGGCTGGAGTCGGTCCAGAACCGCATCGCGTCGAAGTAGCGCGCGGCGAACTCGACGTCCAGCCGGGACAGGAAGACCGGGTCGGCGAAGAAGTCGTCGTAGAGGCCGTTCAGCACGCTCTCCGTGATGGTCAGGTAGAGCTTGTTGAAGTCGGCGAGAGGGCAGCTCTCCTCCAGCGGAGGGAGCCGGACCAGCAGGTCCTGCAACTTCGTGAGGTGGTCCACGACGGCCGGCACGTCCGCGGGACGATCGGCGAGCAGGTCGACGATGTCCCGGTGCACGGGCCCCCAAACCGGTTCGGTCATCTCTCCTCCACCTGCTCCCCCCACGTCACCGGTGCCGGCGACGGTGCACAGCCTTCCAGCCGGCGGCGGCCGGCCGAATCAGTAGAACGACGTATACGTACGCGACGACCATTCCGGCTCGGCGCGTCTGACGCCGCGCCGCGACCCGGAACAGTCGTCAGGCGGGGCGGTTGCGTAGGAAGATCGCGCTCGCCTGGACCCGGGTGCGGACGTGCAGCTTGTCGAAGATGTGCGACACGTGCACTCCGATGGTCCGCTCGCTGATGAACAGCCGCTGGCCGATCTCCTTGTTGGTCAGTCCCTCGGCCACGGCCGCGAGCACCTCCCGCTCCCGGGCCGTGAGCACCGCGAGCTCGTCCCCGTCGCACGCGGTGCCGGTCGCCGACGCGCCGGACGCGGTGTCCCGTTCCTCCAGCGACACCCGCGCCCGCCCGGCCAGGGTCCGGATCTCCGAGGTCAGCGGCACCGCACCCAACCCCTGCGCCACCTGGTACGCCGCCCGCAGCAGCTTCCCCGCGGTCGCGCTGCGGCCGCGCCGGGCGAGCAGCGCCTCGGCCTGGCGCAGCCGCGAGTACGCCGCCGGGTACGGGTGGTTGCGCCGGTCCCACTCGGCGACCGAGCGCGCCCACAGCTCCGGGTCGCTGGCGTCGAGCCGACTCACCTCGGCGGCGCACAGGGCCAGGAAGGCGTCCACGACGCTGCGGACCGCCGGCGGCGCCGAGGCGCTCTTGCGGGCCACCCGGTCGGCGGCCTCGCGCAGCCGCCGTACCGCCGTCTCGTCGACGTCGACGGTGCGGCTGGCGTGTGCCTCCGCCTCGGCCCGCAGGCCGTGCCAGACCAGCGCGGCGAGGATGGTCACGTCGTCGGAGCGGCTCTCGGTGAGACCGCGCTGCACGGCCTGCCGGGCCAGGTCGTGCCGGCCCTGCCACATCGCGAGCCCGGCGCGCAGGGTGAGCAGCGGGATCACGTGGCGGGCGCCGCCGCCGGCGAGCACCGTGGCCACCGAGTCCAGGTCCCGGTCGGCGGCCTCGATGTCGCCGTACCCGACGGAGAGCCGGCAGCGGGCCAGCAGCAGCTCGACGGCGTCCGCGCCGGACGGCCGGTGACGCAGCGCCGCCGCCACCACCTTCTCCGCCTCGGCCCACTGGCCGACCCGGAACAGCCCGTTGGTGGCGATAGCGAGCAGCCGCGTCTCGTACGTGCGGCCCAGCCCCAGCTCGGCGACCCGCTCGGCGCCCCGCCGGGCCACCACGACGCCCTCCTCGAGGATGTTCAGCGGGCCGGTGAGCAGCTCGGCGAGGTGCAGGTACGCGCACGCCACGTCCTCCGGGCGGCCGGCCCGCTCGGCGGTGTCCAGCGCCCGGCGGACGGCGGCCAGGCCCGAGTCCGGGTCCTCCAGGTACGCCTCGGAGAAGCCCAGCGCCGCGCTGGCGAGGACAACCTCCGAGGTGGAGCCCTCCACCGCCGCGGACAGCTCGAGCGCCTCCCGGGCGCGCCGGCCGGCGTCGGCGTACCGGCCGAGGTGCAGCAGCAGCTCGGCGAGGTGGGCCGCGGCGGTGGCCCGCTCGCGGGGCGTGCAGTCGGGGTCGTCGAGGGCGCGCTGGTACTCCGCCTCGGCCAGCGTCGACCGGCCGGCGGCCGCCAGGTAGCGCGCCCGGCGGATGTGCAGCGCGCAGGCCGGCCGGTCGGCGTCGGAGGCGGCCAGCTCCTCCAGCAGGGCCAGGGCCCGGGCGTGCTCGCCGCAGTGGTGCGCCGCCTCGGCGGCCCGCTCCAGCAGGGTGACCCGGTCGACGTCCGGCCCGGCGGCGGGCGCGTCGGCCAGGTGCAGGGCGGCGGACCAGTGCCGGTGCGCCTCGGCGTAGCCGTGCAGGCGCTCCGCCTCCTCGGCGGCCGCCACCGCGGCCGGGAGGGCGCGGGCGGGCTCGCCGGCCAGCCGCCAGTGGTGCGCCAGCCGGGCCTGATGCAGCTCGGCCGGCGCGGCGGTCAGCGCCTCGGCGTACCGCCGGTGCAGGGCGGCCCGCTCCGCGGGCAGCAGCTCGTGCTCCAGCACCTCGGCGACCAGCCGGTGCCGCAACCGGTAGCCGTCGTCGGCGCCGACCAGCAGCCGGTGCGCGACCGCCGCCCGGACCGCCTCGATCAGCTCGTCCTCCGGCAGGCGTACCACCTTGGCGAGCAGCCAGTGCTCCACCGGCTCCACGCCGGCCGCCACCGCGTGCACCACCGTGTGCGCGTGCTGCGGCAGCGCGTCCACGCGGGACAGGAAGATCTCGCGCAGGGTGTCGGAGAGGCCGTCCCGGCCGTCGCGCAGGTCGCGGGCCAGCTCCTCCACGACGAACGGGTTGCCGCCGCTGCGCTGCCACACCATGTCGGCGGCCTCTGGCGTCAGTGGCCGGCCGACGACCGCCGCGGCGAGCTGCTCGGTGGCGGCGCGCTCGAGCGGGGCCAGGTCGATCACCTGCACCGTGCGCAGGCGGCGCAGCTCGGTGAGCACCCGGCGCAGCGGGTGCGCGCCCTGCAACGACTCGGCCCGGACGGCGGCCAGCACCGACAGTTGCAGGTCGCCCAGGCCGGCCAGCAGATAGAGCAGAAGCTGCCGGGTGCTGCGGTCGACCCATTGCAGGTCGTCGAGGACGAGCACGAGCGGCCGCCCCTCGGCGATCAGGTGCAGGCCCCGCGAGACCCGCTCCAGCAGCGCCCCGGCGCCGTCCGGGCCGGCGGTCTCCTCGGCGAACATCCCGAGCAGCCCCCGGACGGAGGACGCCGTCCGGGCGTGCGAGGCGGTCAGCTCGGCGTCGAACCGGCGCAGCGCCTGCAGCAGCGGATGCAGCGGTGAGGCGTCGCCGATGTCCAGGCAGGCGCCGGTGAGCACGAGGGCGCCCGCGTCCCGCAGCCCGGCGCCCACCTCGCGCAGCAGCCGGCTCTTGCCCACTCCGCTCTCACCGGAGAGGAAGACCGCCGCGGTGTGCCCCTGGGCGACGGTCCCGAGCAGCGCGGACCGTACCGCCTGGACCAGGTCGGCCCGGCCGACGAGCGGTGCACCGTCCACATCGCTGGCCATGGAACGCAGCCTAGTCACAGGTCCCCGGCCCGTTCTACAGGCCTTTCGGCCCTCTCGTACTCATCGCGTCGACATTGCGACCAAAGGTTGCGGCCGGCGGACATACGTCGTTCTGCCGATCCCCGGTCGGCCCAGGGGTGACAGTCTCCGATCGTCATCAGGCACAACCCCGGGGGGAAGGGCAGGTGCGATGCCCATGTTCACCATCGCCGCTGGTCCGGGGCGCGTCGATCGGACCCTCAGCACGGTCCCGACGCGTCACACGCGGCACACCGCCGATCCGCCGGAGCGCTGGCCGGTGCCGGAGGAGAGACGCACCGTGACCGTCCTCTTCGCCGACATCGTCGGGTCCACCGCGCTGGTCGACCGGTTGGACCCGGAGGACGTCCGGGCGTTGCAGCGCGCCTACTTCGACACCGTGGCGGGGGTGCTGGGCCGCTGGCACGGCGTGGTGGAGAAGTACATCGGCGACGCGGTGATGGCGCTCTTCGGCGCGCGCGAGTCCGACGGGTTCGAGGCGTACCGGGCGGTGCGGGCGGGGCTGGAGATCCAGCGGTCGCTGGACCGGCGGCCGCTGGTCGGGGGGCCGGCGCTGCGGGTCCGGGTCGGGGTGGCCACCGGCGAGGCGGTGGTGGACCTGGCCGCGACCCGGAACGGGGGGCACGGCACGGCGAGCGGCGCGGTCATCACGCTGGCCGCACGCCTCCAGGAGTACGCCCCGCCGGGCGGGGTGGCGCTCTGCGCCGCGACCCACCGGGCGACCGACGGGCTCATCGACCAGCGTCCGGTGCCGCCGGTGGCCGTCGCGGGCAAGGCGCTGCCGCTGGACGTGTGGCACGCCACCGACGTTGCCCAGCCGACGCCCGCCCGGCACGCCGGGCCGCTGATCGGGCGGCGGCGGGAGCTGGCCACCGTCCGGGACCAGCTCGTCCGGACGGTCCGGGAGCGCCGGCCCCGGTGGGTGTCGCTGGTCGGGCCGGCGGGCAGCGGACGCAGCCGGCTGCTGCACGAACTGGTCCGCGCCGTCGCGGCGGTCGACGGGACCCCGGTCCGCTGGTGCGTGGCGCACTGCCCGCCGTACCCGGACGAGGCCCTGGCGCCCGTCGCGGACCAGGTCCGCGCGTTCGCCGGCGTCCGCGCGCAGGACCCACCCCCGGTGGTACGCCGACAGCTCACCACCGCCGTGGCCGACCTGGTCCCGGCGCCCCGCCGGACCGAGGCGGTGTACGCGCTCGAGGGGCTGCTGGCCGGGCCGGACGCCGGCACCGACGCCCTGCGGGGCGCCGCGGTCTGGCAGGAGTGCCTGCTCACGCTCGCCGAGCGGCAGCCGGTGGTGGTGGCGGTCGACGACCTCGACCGGGGCGCCCCGGAGCTGGGTCACTTCCTGCACCGGCTCCTCGCGGCCGCCCGTACCCGAGCCCTGCCGCTCGCCGTGGTGGCGCTGCACGGCCCGGACCGGGCCAACGCCCGGCCCGGCGACCGGGGGTGCCGAATCCCGCTGCCCCGGCTGTCCACCGTGGAGTCCGGCCGGCTGCTGCGCCACCTGCTGCGCCGGGCCGGCCAGCCGGCGCCGCTGGTGGCGGCCCTGCTGCCGTTGGTGGACGGGATCCCCGGGCGGGCCGCGGCCTACGTGGCGGCGCTGCCGCCCGGTGGGGCCGACCCGGCGCGGCTGCCGGTGCCCGACCCGGTACGCCGGACCGTCGACACCCGGCTGGACCGGCTCGACGGCCCGCAGCGGGCAGTGCTCATGGCGGCCGCGGCCGCCGGCACGCCCGTCAACGCCGCAACCGTGGACCACGTGCTCGGCTGGGCCCCGGGCCGGGCGGTCGCGGCGTTGCGCGAACTGGTCGACCGGGACCTGCTGACCCTGCGGCCCGCCGGGTACGCCGTGGGCGACCCGGTGGTCGCCGCAGTCGCCGCCGCCCGGCTGACCCGGGCGGCCCGGACCGAGCTGCTCGCCCGGACCGAGCTGCTCGCCCCGGCCGCCCGCGACGGCTCCCCCCGCGCCGGCACGACCGGAACGCTGGCGCAGCCACGAACCGGCACGACCGAGACGATCGGCGCGCTCGCACAGCCGCGACCGCATCCGGCCACCGCGCCGTCCGGGGTCGTGACGTCACGGCCGGCCCGATGGCGGGTGCGACGAGAGCGTCATGAGGCGGTGGGCGGTGTCCCGTACCGGCGCGGCTGGGCCTCCGCGACACCGGCGGTCCGGGCGGCCTGACGGGGATCGACCCACGTGGGTCCGGCCGCGACGGCATCGGCGGTCAGCCGCGGTCGAGGAAGGTGAGGACCCGCTCCCAGGTGCGCTCGGCGGCGGCCTCGTCGTAGTCGGGTACGTCCGGGTCGGTGTACAGGTGGCCGACGCCCGGATACCGGTGCACGGTGAGGTCGGCGCCGGCCGCGATCATCTCCCGCTGCCAGGCGTCGAACTCGTCCGGCGGCTCCCACGGGTCGGGGTCGGCGAGGTGCACGTGCACCGGCAGGCCGGACCGCACCCTGTCCGGCTTGCCGCTGGCGGCGTGCAGCAGCACGAGCCCCGCGGTCGCGGGACGGTCGCGCAGCATGGCGCCGGCCACCCCGGCGCCCATCGAGAACCCGAGGAACACCACGTCGGCCGGCAGGTCGCGGACCGCCGCACGGGCCCGCTCCACGACGGTCTCCCAGCCGATCCTGTCCAGCAGGCCGATCCCCTCCTCGACGGTCTCCGCCGCCGGGACGCCGTACAGGTCGGGGGCGACCACCTGGTGCCCGGCGGCGCGCAGCCGGTCGGCGGCGGCGAGCACGGCGGGCCGCAACCCGTACACGGAGTGGAAGAGCGCGACGTGTCCCATGTGCACATCCTGCCGGACGCCGCGACGCACCGCGTCCGGCTCAGGCCCCGTTCAGCGTGCGGCTGCGACCGCGGAACTCCGCGACCACCTCACCGTCGTCGCGGGTGACGGTGACGTCGTAGATGCCGCTGCGGCCGTACCGGGTGCGTTCGGTGGCCCGGGCGAGGAGCAGGTCCCCCTCGCGGGCCGGCCGGACGAACGTGATGTCACCCCCGGCGGCCACGGTCACCGGCCCATGGCTGTTGCAGGCCAGCGCGAACGCGGTGTCGGCGAGCAGGAAGACGTAGCCGCCGTGGGCGATGGCGTGCCCGTTGACCATCGCGGCGGTGACCCGCATCCGGGCCACGGCCGCCCCGTCGGCGGCCTCGACCAGCTCGATGCCGAGCGCGCGTGAGGCGAGGTCGGCGTCGAACATGTCGTACGCGGCGTTGCGCTCCCCCACGTCACCCGCCCCGCCGCTGGTCGACGATCCGGCGCATCTTGCCCATGGACCGCTCCACGCCGTCCGGGTCGAGCACCTCGACCGCCACGCTCACCCCGATCGTGTTCTTGACCAGGCCGACCAGCGCCGCGCCGGCCCGCTCGGCGGCCTCCCGGTCCGCGCCCGCCCGCCGCTCGACCCGGACGGTCAGCGTGTCCATCCGCCCCTGCCGGTCCAGGACGCACTGGAAGTGCGGGGACAGTTGGGGCGTACGCAGGATCAACTCCTCGATCTGGGTCGGGAAGACGTTCACGCCCCGCACGATCATCATGTCGTCGGTCCGGCCGGTGATCTTCTCGATCCGGCGCATCGGCCGGGCGGTGCCCGGCAGCAGCCGGGTGAGGTCCCGGGTGCGGTAGCGGACGACGGGCATCGCCTCCCGAGTGAGCGACGTGAGGACCAGCTCGCCGCGCTCCCCGTCGGGCAGCACCGCCCCGCTGACCGGGTCGATGATCTCCGGGTAGAAGTGATCCTCCCACAGGTGCAGGCCGTCCTTGGTGTCCACGCACTCGACGGCCACGCCGGGACCCATCACCTCGGACAGGCCGTAGATGTCGACGGCGTGCATGTCCAGGCGCTGCTCCATCTCGCGGCGCATGTCCTCGGTCCACGGCTCGGCGCCGAAGATGCCGACCCGCAGTGACGTGGCCCGCGGGTCGACGCCCTGGCGTTCCATCTCGTCGACGATGGCGAGCATGTAGCTGGGGGTGACCATGATGACCTCGGGTTCGAGGTCGCGGATCAGCAGCACCTGGCGCTCGGTCATCCCGCCGGAGACCGGGATGACCGTGCAGCCCAGTTCCTCGGCGCCGTAGTGCGCGCCGAGGCCGCCGGTGAAGAGCCCGTACCCGTACGCGACGTGCACCCGGTCCCCGGGGCGGCCCCCGGCGGCCCGGATCGAGCGGGCCATCAGCCGCGCCCACGTGCGCACGTCCTCCGCCGTGTAGCCGACGACGGTGGGCCGGCCGGTGGTGCCGGACGAGGCGTGCAGCCGGGCGACCCGTTCGCGCGGCACGGCGAACATCCCGTACGGGTAGTTGTCGCGCAGCTCGGCCTTGGTGGTGAACGGGAACCGGGCCAGGTCGGCGAGGTCCCGGCAGTCGTCCGGGTGCACGCCGGCCGCCGCGAAGGCCCGGCGGTAGTGCGGGACGTTGTCGTACGCGTGCCGCAGCGACCGGCGCAGCCGATCCAGTTGCACCGCGCGCAGCTCGTCGACGCCCGCCCGCTCGATCGGCTCCAGCTCCTCGGGGCGGGGCGTACGGTCCTCCATCGCGGCCCTCCTCACTCCTGCCGCTGCCGGCGGAGGGAGCACACCGCCGATCTTGGTACCGTACGCCCGCTCCGTGCCGGCCACCACCGGCGGCCCGCCGCCCCGGTCACACCGTGAGCAGCACCTTGCCCACCGCCGCCCGCTCCTCGAGCGCGCGGTGGGCGTCCGCCGCCCGGTCCAGGGGATACGTCTGACCGACCAGGGGCGTGATCCGCCCCGCCGCCGCGGCGTCGAGCGCCGCCCGCAGGTGGTGGCGTGCCTGCTCGGGGTCGAACTGGAGATCCGCGATGCCGGTGACGGTGATCCCCCGGGCTCGGGCCGCGTCCGGGTCGGGCACCGCGAACTCCCCCGCCGGCGTGCCGTGGGCGGAGAACCGCCCGCCGTCGCGGAGGAGGTCGAACGCGGCGCGGCCGTACGCCCCGCCGGCACCGTCGAAGACCACGTGCACGCCGCCGGTCACCGCACGGACCCGCTCGATCCAGCCCGGCTCGGAGTAGTCGACCAGGGCGTCCGGAGCGAACCGGCCGAGGGCGCGCAGCTTCACGGGCCCCCGGGCCGCCGCGACGACCATGGCGCCGGTGGCGCGTACCGCCTGCACGAGCAGGGCTCCGAGCCCGCCGGCGGCGGCGGTGACCAGCACCCGGTCCCCCGCCCGCACGGGCACCATGTCGAGCAGCCCGTACGCGGTCGTCCCGTCGTGCAGCAGCGCCGCCGCGTCCGCCAGCGGGACGCCGTCGGGCACCGGCACCGTGGACTCGGCCCGGACGACCGCACGCTCCAGGTAGCCGCCCCGCTCGTCGGTACGGGTGACCACCCGCCGGCCGAGCCAGGACGGGTCGACGTCCACGCCGACCGCCGACACGGTCCCGGCGACTCCGACTCCCGGGCGGTACGGCGGCCGGACGGGGAAGTACGGGCCACCCCGGCCGCGGCGGATCATCGTCTCCACCCACAGCACGTCGGCCACCGCCACGTCGACGACGACCTCACCCGGGCCCGGCGCCGGCTCCGGCGCCTCGGTCAGGGTGAGCACCTCCGGACCGCCGAACCGCGCCACCTCGATCACCCGCATGTCGCCCTCCCATCGCTCCTCGCCTGCTCGACACGTCGAGCGTCGGAGCTCAAGTCGGGTTGAGGTCAACCGGACGCGCGGTGAGCCGCGCCACGGGTCACGGCTTCTCCGGGTCCAGGTTCCGTTCGCGCAGCAGGGCGTCCAGCTTGGCCTCGATCCGCTCGTCGGACTCCCGGCTCTGGGACGAGCCCCAGTAGTAGAAGAGGGCGAGCCCGGCGGCCTGCCAGATGAGCTGGAGGAACTCGGACTGCCAGTTCTCGAACGTGCTGGCGAGGAACTGCGGCAGGAAGTCGACCCAGGCGAACGACTGGCCGTGCTGGCTCGCCTCGTTGCTCTCCACGACCGCCTGGAAGACGAACTGCCCGAGCCAGGACAACAGGAACAGCGCACCGGTGACCAGCGCGAACGCGTACGCCTTGGGCCATCTCGGTTTGCGGAAGGGTGGGCCGGACGCTCGCCTGCCGCGGCCGCTGGTCCCTCGGCCGCTCGACTCCGGCGCGGACCGACGCCCATCGGCTGCCGTGGTGCTGCCGGCCATGACGATCCCCTCTCTCCCTATTCGCTGGTCGGGCATATGCCCCGCAGCGTCTGCGTCGAAACGGTGCCCCATCGTGACCGGACCAAAACAGAGAGTCGCGTCGATCGGGGCCGTCCGAAGTGCGGCAGGTGGCTCGCACAGCCCGCCTGGCTCCCGGCGCCGCCCCTCAGGGGCTCCGGACGGCCGACGTCGCGCGAGGACGCGTCGGGGCCGGGGAGGACACCTCCCCGGCCCCACGCCGATCACCGCAACGCCGTTCTTACGTAGTTGCAAATCCTTGGCAGGAAGGTCTGGACAGCACGCCGGGATGGCGGGACCCGCTCCCCCACCGCGAGTACGACGCGGTCCTCACCGCCACCGCGCTGCACTGGCTGCCCGCGGAGCGCCTCGCCGCCCTCTACGCCGAGCTTCGGGACCTGCTCCGGCCCGGCGGCCTCCTGGTCAACGCCGACCACATGCCGGACGACACGCTGCCCGACCTGACCAAGCGCCTGCTCGACCGGGCCCGGACCTGGCGGGAGGCCCGGTACGCCGCCGGCGCCGTCCCGTCCTGGTCGCAGTGGTGGGAGTTGGCGGCGGCGGACCGGGCGCTGGCACCGCTGGTGGCCGAGCGGCACCGGATCTACCCGACGGGGCACAGTCCGGAGTGGAACCCCCCGGTCTCCTGGCACCTCGCCGCGCTCACCGAGGCCGGGTTCACCGAGGTCGGCACGGTGTGGCGGGGCGGCGCCGACGCGGCCGTCGCCGGCGTCCGCTGACCCGGCCGTCCCGGTCCCGCCCGTCCACCCGGCCCGGCGCGGCCCGCCTCGGGCGCCCGGTCAGGCCGGCATGATCCACTCCGTGCGGGCGGCACGGCGGTATCGGGCACGTCCGGATGCCACGATGCCTCCGGCATGGAGTCGATCACGAGATAGGGTGGCCCGGTTCGACGCCGGAGCAGGTGGGAGGGCGGGTGTCCGGTCCGGAGCAGCGGCGCGTCGACCCCGACGTCGACCTGCGCGTACCCGCCGACCGGGCCGAGCTGGCCGCCCACCCGGCGGCGGTGCTCGGGGCGGCCGCCACGGGCGGTGCGCTCGGTGCGCTCGCCCGGGCCGGCCTGTCGGCCGCGCTGCCGCACGGTCCGACCGGCTTCCCGTGGGGGACGTTCGCGGTCAACGTCAGCGGATGCCTGCTGATCGGGGTCCTGATGGCGGTGCTCGCCCGACGTGGCGGGCCGGCCCTGGCCCGGCCGTTCCTCGGCGTCGGGGTGCTCGGTGGCTACACCACGTTCTCCACCTACGCGGTCGAGGCACACCAGCTCGCGGTCGCCGGCGCCCCGGCGACCGCCCTGGCGTACCTGGCTACCACCCTGGTCGGTGCGCTGCTCGCCGTCTGGGCCGGTCACACCGTCGCCGACCGCCTGATCGCACGCCGGTCGGCCGCGCTGGAGCACCGCGACGCCGGCCCGCCGGAGGCCGCCCGGTGACCGCGCTGCCGATCGCGCCGGGGGCCGGCGGATGACCGTGCTGCTGATCGCGCTGGGCGCGGCGGTCGGAGCGCCGCTGCGCTACCTCACCGACCGCGCGGTGCAGGCCCGCTTCGGAACGGCGTTCCCCTGGGGCACGCTGACGGTGAACGTCGCCGGATCGCTGCTGCTCGGGATCCTGGTGGGCCTGCCGGTCTCCCCGACGATCGGCGCGCCGCTCGGCACGGGCCTGTGCGGCGCGCTGACCACCTACTCGACGTTCAGCTACGAGACCCTCCGCCTCGCCCGGTCGGGCCGACCGGGGCACGCGCTGGGCAACGCCCTGCTCAGCGTGACAGCCACCCTCACGGCCGCCACCCTCGGCTACGCGCTGGCCGGGGCCTTCGCCTGACCCGCACTCCCTCCGGCACCTCCTGCCGCGACACCAGGGCGGCCGCCAGCCGGGGCTCCGGGCGCCTGGGTCAGGGCGGCGACCGGGCCGATCACGAAGACCGCTGGCGGGCGGACGCCCTCCCGGGCGGCGACCACCGCGATCTCGTCCAGGCGTGCCGGCACCAACCGTTGCGTCGGATGGCCGGCATCCTGCACGGCGAGGACCGGCGTGTCCGGGGCACGGCCGTGCGCCAGCAGCACCGCGGCGATCGCCGCGACGGTGTCGACGGCCATGAGCAGCACCAGGGTGCCGCGGGCCCGGCCGAGGGCCGCCCAGTCGACCAGCGACTCCGGATGTCCGGGCGGCAGGTGTCCGGAGACGACGGTGAACTCGTGCGCCACGCCCCGGTGGGTGACCGGCACGCCGGCCAGGGCCGCCGCGGCGACCGCGCTGCTCACGCCGGGGACGACGGTCACCGGCACCCCGGCGGCCGTGCAGGCCTGGACCTCCTCGTGGCCGCGCCCGAAGACGTACGGGTCGCCGCCCTTGAGCCGGACCACCCGCCGCCCGGCGCGGGCGTGCGTGACGAGCGCGGTGTTGATGGCGTCCTGCCCGACCGACGGTCCCCGGGGCACCTTCGCCGCGTCGACCACGGTCACGCCGGGGCGCAGCCCGGCGATCAGCCCCTGCGGGGCGAGCCGGTCGACCACCACCACATCGGCGGAGTCGAGCAGCGCCCTGCCGCGTACGGTGATCAGGTCGTCGGGCCCCGGCCCGCCGCCGACGATGGCGACGTGACCGGCAGGTAGCGCCGGTTCGTTGTGGTGGTGGTGACCGTGGTGATGATGCCCGCCCACCGGGTCGTCGGGGTGGTCGTGCGGGGTCTGCGGCCGGCCCACCTTGTCGGCGAAGCCGGGCATCAGCACCCGGTACGCGCAGGTGTCGCAGTTCATCCGGATGTCACCGCGCACCGCCTCGGCGTGGCGTTCGAGGACCAGGTCGGCGAGGGCGTCACAGTCACCGATCAGGCCGGCCACCCGTACGTCCAGGTCCGGGTGGGCGGCGGCGTACTCCCGGGACTGGGCGACGATCCGGTCGGGCAGCACGCCGGCGAAGAGGAAGTACGGGGCGACGACGATCCGCCGGGCGCCGAGCCGGCGCAGCCGGTCCAGCACCTCCGGCACGGACGGCTCGGCGAGGGAGATGAAGCCCGGTTCGA
The DNA here is from genome assembly GCF_052068455.1 of Micromonospora sp. H33. Classification (NCBI taxonomy): domain Bacteria; kingdom Bacillati; phylum Actinomycetota; class Actinomycetes; order Micromonosporales; family Micromonosporaceae; genus Micromonospora; species Micromonospora sp. H33. The sequence goes on from NZ_JBQHDE010000005.1 coordinate 74,786, forward strand.
CGCCGGCGTAGCCGCGTCCCTCCCACAGCAGGCGCGCCACCTTGGCGACCTCGGCGTTGGCGTCCGGGTCGGTGGAGCCGCGTCCGATCAGCGCCACCCAGGTGCCGTCCCGGTCGTCGCCGGCCAGGGCGGCGTCGATGCGCTCCTCCAGTGCGGTGTGCAGCAGGGGGTGCGGGCCGAGCGGCCGCCCGTACGCGTACCGGAGACCGGGGTGGCGCTGCTGCTCGCGGGCCAGCGCGGCGGGGATGTCGCCCTTGCCGTGCCCGGCCGCGGTCAGCACCAGCGGCAGCGCGACCAGCGACCGGTGGCCCCGGTCGACCAGCGCGCCGACCGCGTCGGTGAGCGGCGGGCGGGACAGCTCGATGAAGCCGCCCTCGACGTCGCCGACCTCCGTACGGCGGCGGACCCGCTCCACCAGCGCCGCGAACTGCGCGACACCGGCCGCGCTGCGGGTGCCGTGCCCGACGATGACCAGCGCACGGTGTGCGTCGTTCCGCTCGTTCATGCCCTCTCCTCCGCGTAGAGCAGGGCGTTGAGGGCGGCGGCGGCGACCGCCGACCCGCCCTTCTCGCCCCGGTTGGAGACCCCGGGCAGGCCGCTGGCCCGCAGCGCGGCCTTGGACTCGGCGGCGCCGACGAAGCCGACCGGCAGGCCGACCACCAGCGCCGGCCGCGCGTCGAGGGTGAGCAGCTCCACCAGTGCCGTCGGTGCGCAGCCGACCACCCACACCGCGCCGGCACCGACCCGGTCCAGGGCGACCCGCATCGCCGCGGCCGAGCGGGTGATCCCGGCCCGGCGGGCCAGCTCGGCCGTGGCTGCCTCGGCGACCGGGCAGACGGTCTCCCGGCCGGTGATGCCGGCGGCGACCATGGCCACGTCCGCCACGACCGGGGCGCCGGCGCGCAGCGCGGCCAGCCCGCCGGCCAGGGCCGCCTCGTCGCACACCAGGCCGGTGACGTAGTCCAGGTCGGCGCTGGCGTGCACGACCCGCTCGGTGACGGCCCGGCTCAGCGGCGGCAGGTGGCCGAGGTCGACCCGCTCCCGCAGGATCCGGTACGACTCCACCTCGATCGGGTGCACGGCCCGGCTCACCTGTCCTCCCCGGCGCCGGCCGCGGGGGCCGTCGCGACGCTGGCCGTGGTCGTACTCATCGGGTTCCTCCACTGTGGTCGGGGTCGGTGACGCGGATGGCGTCGACCGGGCAGATCTCCAGGCATTCCAGGCAGCCGGTGCAGCGGTCGGCGCGGACGACGAGACCGCCGGCCACTGGCCAGATGGCGTGGGTGGGGCAGGTCAGCAGGCAGGCGCCGCAGCCCTGGCAGGCGTCGACCGTGACCGGCGCGGGGCGGCTCATCCGCGCCACCGGTAGCCGCGCGGGGTGACCATCCGGCCGGCGACCACGCGGGTCCGGCTGCTGCCCACGACGACGACGCTGTACATGTCGACCACCGCCGGGTCGAGGGTGGCGAGGGTGGCCAGGTGCACCCGCTCGCCGTCGCGGCTGGCGTTGCGCACCACGCCGACGGGCGTGTCCGGCGGCCGGTGGGCGGCGAGGATCCGCAGCGCCTCCGGCAGCTGCCAGTCCCGGGCGCGGCTGCGCGGGTTGTAGAGCAGCGCCACGAAGTCCCCCTCGGCGGCGGCGGTCACCCGGCGGGCGATGACCTCCCACGGGGTGTGCAGGTCGGACAGGCTCAGGTAGGCGTGGTCGTGGCCGAGCGGCGCCCCGAGCAGGGCCCCGGCGGCCAGGGCGGCGGTCACCCCGGGCACCCCGACCACGTCGATCCGCTCGTCGGCGTACTCCAGGGCGGGACTCGCCATCGCGTACACCCCGGCGTCGCCGGACCCGATCAGGGCGACGGCGTGGCCGGCGGCGGCCTCGGCGACGGCGGCGCGGGCCCGTTCCTCCTCCGCGCCGAGCCCGCTGGCGAGCACCCGGGTGCCGGGGCGCAACAGGTCGCCGACCTGGTCGACGTACTGGTCCAGGCCCACCACCACGGCGGCCCGCCGCAGCTCGCTCACGGCACGGGGCGTGCGCAGGTCGGGCGCGCCGGGGCCGAGACCGACGACCGCGAGCCGGCCGCGCGGCGCGTGCCGGGCGACCGCGACGGTCGCCATCGCGGTCGCGGTCTTCGGCACCAGCAGCTCCGCGTCACCGCCGAGCAGCGCCGCGGCCTCCGCGACGCTCGGGGTGCCGACGGCGGCCCGGACCACCTCGCTGGGGTTCGGCACGTCGACCGCCGCCAGCTCCGCCGCCGGCCAGGTCACCAGGGGTACGCGCAACGCGTCCGCGGTCGCGCGGATGCCCGCCTCGTCGGCCTTGACGTCGGCGCTGGCCAGGCAGCGCAGGCTCGCCGGGCTGAGGCCCGCCTCGGCCAGCACCCGGTCGAGCAGGGCCCGCACCTCCCCGGCCGGTACGCCCCGGCTCGCCCCGACGCCCGCCACCAGCGACGGCGGCCGGAGCACGGCGGTCCGCCCGTCCAGCGGCACGAGCCGGTCGGTGACCAGCAACCGGTACCCCGCCCCGTCAGGCGACGGCGTCCCGGTCGCGTCCGTCGCGTCCGTCGCGGAGTGCTCGGCGGGCCGACGGGCCGGGGTGACGACGTGGACGTTCTCCGGCAGGGCGGGCAGCGGCCAGGTGGCGTCGGCGATCAACGCGACCGGCTCGCCGTCCAGGACGGCCCGGCTCACCGCCGCGACCGCCCCCTCGACCGGCCAGCCGAGGGTGTCCAATCCGGGCAGGCCGACCGCGTCGGTGGCGGTGGTGACCACCGGCGCGGCGTCGAGCAGGGCGCCGACCTCGGCGGCGAGCGCGTTGGCGCCGCCGGCGTGCCCGCCGAGCAGGGCGACCGCGTGCCGGGCCGCCTCGTCGACGACGACGACCGCCGGGTCGGTGCGCTTGTCGCCGAGCAGCGGGGCGAGGATCCGCACCACCGCGCCGGTGGCCAGGAACGCCACGATCCCGTCGCACCGGGCCCACGCCTCCCGCAGCGCGTCGGCCACGCTGTCCGCCTCGACCGGTCGGGCGTGCGGCCACGCGTCGGCGAGGATCCGGGCGTGCCGCCGCCCGGCCGCGGTGACGGCGACGAGTCCGATCCGGCGAGGGACCGCGGCGAGGTCAGGGTGGGTCACGGACGCTCCCCGGTGAGGACGACCACCGGATTGGTGGCCGCGAGGCGGACCGACCCGCCGGGCAGGTCGGCGAGGCGGGCGGCGGACAGTTGGACGCCCTCGACGGCGTAGCCGGCGTCGCGCAGCAGGTCGCGGGCCGGGGCGACCCGGTCCACGGCGGCGAGCGCGACGACCACCCGCGCCGGCCGGCGGGCCGCGACGGCGGCGAGCACGTCGGTGCCGCCTCCGCCGACGAAGACCGCGTCCGGCTCGGGCAGCCCGGTCAGGGCGTCCGGCGCGGAACCGCGCACCACCCGCACGTCGACGCCGTGCCGGGTCGCGTTGGCACGGACCAGGTCCACCGCCGCCGGGTCCCGCTCGACGGCGACGACGGCCGCACCGAGCAGCGCGCACTCGATGCCCACCGAGCCGCTGCCGGCGCCGACGTCCCAGACCAGCCGGCCGAGCCGGGGCCGCAACCGGGCCACCACGAGGGCGCGTACCTCCGCTTTGGTGATCATGGAGTCGCGGTGGGCGTACGCGCTCTCGGGCAGCGCCCATCCCCCGCCGGGCGCGGCGGCCGGCTGGTTGTCGACGCGCATCCCGTCCGGTGGTGTGCCGAGGCTCAGCACGATGTGCGGGTCGGACCAGGAGCGCGCGGCGGCCTCCGCCGGAGTGGTCCAGGTGACCCGCTCGGCGTCGGTGCCCAGGTGCTCGGCGACCGCCAGCCGGCGGGACCAGCCGATCAGGCCGGCGCCGAGTTCGGCGGCACCCGCACCGGGTGCGGTCAGCACCGCGACCAGGGGCAGCGCCCGGGCGGCGTTGAGCGCCGGGCGCACGTCCCGCCCGTGGGCGGTGACCACGGCCGCGCCGTCCCACGGCAGGCCGAGCCGCGCGAACGCGGCGGCCACACTGGACACCGCGGGCAGCACCCGCACCGGCAGGCCGGCCGACCGCAGCCGCCGGACGATCCCGAAGAACCCGGGATCCCCACTGGCCAGCACCACGGCCGGCGTGCCCGCGGCGACGGCGGCGGCCAGCCGGTCCAGGGCCGGCGCCAGCGGCCCGAGAGCCACGGTCTCCGCGTTCACCGGCGCGGCGGCGAGGTGCCGGGCCGCCCCGACCACGAGTCCCGCCTCCGCCAGCACCCCGGCCAGCGCGGGATGCGCCGGGTGACCGGCGGCGTCGACGCCGACCACGGTCACGGGCGCGGTCACGCGGGCCACCGCCCGGAGGAGGCGACGACCCGGGAGCCGGTGAAGTCCACCAGGGCCACGTCGACGTCGAGCGCGTCCTCCGCGAAGCGCCGCAGCACCGCCCGGACGCGGCGGCAGAGCAGGTCACCGGCGGCGCCGAGCAGACCGGCGGCCTCCCACAGCTCGTACGCGTGCCGCCCGGTGTTGGCGGCGGTGACCGCGGCGACCAGGTCGGCGTCCCCACCGGCCTCGGCGGTGACCGCGCCGAGCAGCGACAGGTCCACCTTGGAGCGCGTGTAGTGGGTCATCAGCACGCCGGCGGCGAGCTTGGCCAGCTTCCCGGCCATCCCGACGAAGACCACCCCGGTCAGGCCGTCGGCGACCGCCGCGGTGACCGCCGCGCCGGTGAAGTCGCCGACCTCGACGAAGCACACCTCCGGCAGGTCGGGCAGGAGCGCGCGGGCGGCCCGCTCGGTCCGCCCGCCCGTGCAGAGCACGACGGTCCGCTCGCCCTGGGCGGCCATCACGTGCACCGCCTGCACGACGCTCGCCCGCCAGGAGGCGGTGGAGAAGGGCCGGACGATCCCGGTCGTACCCAGGATGGAGATGCCGCCGAGGATCCCCAGCCGGCGGTTGGTGGTCTTGCGCGCCATGATCTCGCCGCGCGGCACGCTGATCACCACGCGGACGCCGACCGTCGCCAGGTCGACCACCTCGCCGACGGCCGCGCCGATCATCCGGCGGGGGGTGTCGTTGATCGCCGGCCCCCCGACCGGCAGTCCGAGCCCGGGTTTCGTCACCGTGCCCACGCCCGGCCCGCCCTCCAGGGCCAGCCCGGGGACCTCCCGCCAGGCGACCGTGGCGGTCAGCTCCGCGCCGTGGGTGACGTCCGGATCGTCGCCGGCGTCCTTGACCACGACCGCCTCGGCGCGCGCCGGGTCGACGTCGCAGCGGGCCACCGGGAAGCACACCCGCCGGCCGGCGGGCAGGCCGATCTCCACGTCCCGCTGCGGCACGCCGGTGACCAGCGCGGTCAGCGCCGCCTTCGCCGCGGCCGTCGCGCAGGCGCCGGTGGTCCAGCCGGTGCGCAGGGCGGTGGGCCGGACCTTCGCGGTACGCGGCAGGTCCGGCTCGCGCAGCGGCGGCAGGTCGTACGCCATCAGGCCGGCTCGTCGGCGGCCGGCGGCGCGGCGCGGTCGGTGCGGGCTCGGCGCAGCGCGGCGCGGGCCGCCGGCTCGGCCCGGCGGTAGGTGTGGAAGTGCCCGGGGTGGTACAGGTGCGAGCGGGTGCCGGCCGCGTCCAGCGCCGGCCCGACCAGGAAGAGGGTGTGCTTCCAGAGCCGGTGCTCCTTGACCGTGGCCTCCAGGGTGCCGACGGTGCACCGCACCACCAACTCGTCGGGCCAGGTGGCCTGGTACGCGACGACCGCCGGGGTGTCGGCCGGGTAGCCGCCGGCGAGCAGCTCGGCCTGCACCTGCCCGGAGCGGGCGGCGGAGAGGAACAGCGCCATCGTGGTGCCGTGCCGGGCGAAATCGCGGACCCGCTCGCCCGGCGGCATCGGCGTCTTGCCGCCCTCCAGGCGGGTGAGGATCACCGACTGGGCCACCTCGGGGATGGTCAGCTCCCGGCCGACGAGCGCGGCGACGGCGGTGAACGAGGAGACACCGGGGACGACCTCCACCGCGAGGCCGAGCGCCCGGCACAGGTCGAGCTGTTCCTGCATCGCGCCCCACAGGGCCGGGTCACCGGAGTGGATCCGGGCCACGGTGAGCCCCTCGGCCGCGGCCCGCTCGTAGAGCGGCAGCACCCCCTCGATGGGCAGCTGCGAGGAGTCGACGATCTCGGCGTCCGGCCGGGCGTGGGCGAGCACGTCGGCGTGCACCAGGCTGGCAGCCCACACCACCACGTCGGCGGTGGCGATCACCCGGGCCGCGCGCAGGGTCAGCAGGTCCGCCGCGCCGGGCCCGGCGCCGACGAACCACACGGTGCCGGTGGTGGTCACAGTTTTCCTCCCCGTCGGTCCCGGCGGGCCGGGACCAGCAGCGTCGACAGGTACGGCAGGTCGCCGTCGGCCTCGGCCGCCGGCCCGACGTGTTCGCCGGGCAGGCCGAGCCCGCGGCCCAGCACGGCGTCGGCGAGCCGGCCCTGCCGGCGCAGCTCGGCGAGCAGCTCGGGGTGGCGGCGCCAGCCCTTGTAGGCGACGACCGTGCCCGGGCCGGCGACGGCGTCGGCGAAGAGCGCCAGGCCGGCGGTGGCGGGCAGCAGCGTGAGGGGCTCCCGCCCCTCGCACAGCGGGACACCGCTGCGCGCCGAGAGCTCCTGCATCGCGGTGATGCCCGGGACGGTCTCCACCGTGACCTCCGGCCGCAGCTCCCGGACGGTCTGCGCCAGGTAGCCGAAGGTGGAGTACACGTTGGGGTCGCCGATGGTGGCGAAGGCGAGGGTCCGGGCGCCGCCGTCGACGGCGGCCGCCACGGCCCGGGCGGCGCCGTCCCAGGCCCGCTCCCGGCGGGCGGTCACGCCGCCCCGGTCGTCGAGGGCGAACGGCAGCCGGCGGAGCCGGTCCGGCGGGACGTGCGGGGCGACGGTGGTCTCGGCCCGTCCGGGGGCGGCGGCGCCGTCGCCGTCGAGCCGGTCCAGCACGGGTACGAACACCAGCTCGGCCTCGCGCAGGACGCGTACGGCACGCAGGGTGAGCAGGTCCGGGTCGCCGGGGCCCACCCCGATCCCGGTCAGCGTGGCGGTCACCGGGCCGCCTCGACCAGCCGCCGGGCGGTGCCGGGGTGGCCCGCCCAGTGGGTGTGCAGGTAGGAGGCGTGCACCCGGCCGGCGACGAAACCGTGGGCGGTGCCGGTCCAGCGCCACGCCGGCCGGTCGCCGTGGCCGGGATCGGTGGCGGTGCGGTGGAACTCGTGGCCGCGTACCGCGTCGCCGGCCGTGTGCAGGGGCGAGTCGGTGGCGGCGACGGCGTCCCGGTAGCCGAGGGTGAGCCGCCCGGTCATCCGGGCGGTGAGGTCGAGCCGGCCGCACATGGGCACGCCGTCCAGCTCGCGCCCGAGGTAGAGCAGCCCGGCGCACTCGGCCACCACGGGCCCGTCGAACGCCGCGAGGTCGGCGCGCAGCCCGATGTTGGCGGCGAGCGCGTCGACGTGCACCTCAGGGAAGCCGCCGCCGATCACCACCGCGCGGGTGCCGGCCGGCAGCGCCGGGTCGCGCAGCGGGTCGAACAGGACGACGGCCGCGCCGGCGGCGGCGAGCAGTTCGGTCGTCTCCGCGTACGCGAAGGTGAAGGCCGGACCACCGGCGACCGCGACCACCGGACGGTCGGACCGGGCAGGGCCGCCGACGGCGGTGGCCGGGTCCCACGCCGGTACGGTCAGCGGCGGGGCGCTGCGGGCCAGGTCGAGCACGGCATCGAGGTCCACGGTGGACTCGACCAGCGCGGCCAGCGCGTCGACCACGGCGAGCGACTCGGGGGCCCGCTCGGCGACCGGGACCAGCCCCAGGTGTCGGGACGGGGCGGTGACCTCGGCGGCGCGGGTCACCGCGCCCAGCACCGGTACGCCGATCTCGGCCAGGGCGTCGCGCAGCAGGGTCTCGTGGCGGGGCGAGCCGACCCGGTTGAGGATCACCCCGCCGATGCGCACGGTCGGGTCGAACGCGCGCATGCCGAGCACCAGCGCGGCCGCGGACCGGCCCTGCGCGGTGGTGTCGAGCACCAGCAGCACGGGTGCGTCGACCAGCCGGGCGACGTGGGCGGTGGAGGCGTACCCTCGGTGGCCGACCGCGCCGTCGTGCAGCCCCATCACGCCCTCGACCACGGCGACGTCGGCCGGGGTGGGAACGCTCGCGCCGTGCCGCAGCAGCGGGGCGATCCGCTCCTCGCCGACCAGCCACGGGTCGAGGTTGCGGCCGGGTCGGCCGGCGGCGAGCGCGTGGTAGCCGGGGTCGATGTAGTCGGGGCCGACCTTGTGCGGGCTGACCACCAGGCTCCGGCGGCGCAGCGCGGCGAGCAGCCCGGTCGCGATCGTGGTCTTGCCGTGCCCGCTGGCCGGCGCGGCGACGACGATCCGGGGCAGCGCCCAGGGTCCGCTCACCACTCGATGCCCTTCTGGCCCTTCTGGCCGGCGTCCATCGGGTGCTTGACCTTCGTCAGCTCGGCCACCAGATCGGCGGCGGCCACGAGGCGCGGGTCGGCGTCGCGGCCGGTGATGACGACGTGCTGGAAGCCGGGCCGGTTGGCGAGGGTGTCGACCACCTCGTCCACGTCCACCCAGCCCCACTTGATGGGGTAGGTGAACTCGTCGAGCACGTACAGGCCGTACCGCTGGGCGGCCAGGTCGCGCTGGATCTGGCGCCACCCCTCGCGGGCGTCGGCGGCGTGGTCGGCCTCGCCGCCGCGCTGGATCCACGACCAGCCCTCGCCCATCTTGTGCCAGGTGACCGGGGCGCCCTGGCCGGTGCGCTCGTGCACCTCGCCGAGCGCGCGGAAGGCGTTCTCCTCCCCCACCCGCCACTTGGCGCTCTTGACGAACTGGAACACCCCGATCGGCAGCCCGGCGGTCCACGCCCGCAGCGCCAACCCGAAGGCGGCGGTGGACTTCCCCTTCATCTGCCCGGTATGGACGATCGTCAGTGGCCGGTTCCTCCGCTGCCGGGTCGTCAACCCGTCAGCCGGAACGTGCGACGGCTTTCCCTGCGGCATCAGACGACGCTCCTGTCGGTGACGGCGGCGAACTTGGAAGGTTCCGGCGCCTGGAGGGGCCGTTTCCTTCCAAGATCTGCGGTGAGCTGGGCGGTGGTGACGTGGGTGAGGGGGTGGTATGTCGCGGCCAGGTGGGTGGCGAGGCGGCGGGCCAGGTTCAGGCGGACGGGGCCGGACTCGCAGTCGACGACGACGCAGGGGGCGCCGGTGGAACGCAGGACCGTCGCCGCCTGCCCGGCCCGGTGTAGCGGGTCGGGGCCGGCGGTGGCGCGGCCGTCGGTGACGACGAGGACCAGAGGCCGCCGCCTCGGGTCCCGCAGGCGTTCCACGCGCAGCAGGTCGGCGGCGGCGAGCAAGCCCTCGGCCAGGGGAGTGCGCCCGCCCGTGGGCAGCTCGGCCAGCCGGGCCGAGGCCGCGAGAACCGAGGAGGTGGCCGGCAGCAGCGTCTGCGCGCCGGTGCCCCGGAAGGCGATCACGGCGACCTTGTCCCGGCGCTGGTACGCGTCGGTGAGCAGGGCGAGCACCGCTCCCTTGACGGCACTCATCCGCTGCCGCGCACCCATCGACCCGCTGGCGTCCACGACGAACAGCACGAGGTTGCCCTCGCGCCCCTCACGGACCGCCTCCCGCACGTCGGCCGGGCGCAGCCGCAGCGGACCGTGGTGCCGCCCACGGGTGGCCTGGTGCGGGGCGGCGGCCCGGACCGTCGCCGGTAGGTGCAGGGCGCCGGGCCGACCGGTCGGCACCCGCGCGCCCGTCGTGCGACCCCGTCCGGTCCGCGCCCGCGACCGCCGCCCCGGCACGCCCTCCCCGATGCCTGGTGCGGTGAACAACCGGGCCCGCAACCCGCCCTGCGGTACGGCCACCGCACCGGCCGTCTGGTCCGGACGCTGGCCGTTCGACCGCCCGGATCGGCGCTCCCCGACCGGACCGGGCCGGCGTCGACCCGTGCCGGCCGGGTCGCCGTCGGCGAGCCCGCCGTCGTCCAGGCCACCGGAGTCGGTCGGCGCCCGACCGCCCGACGGGTCGTCTCCCGCCCGCCCGTCAACGACACCGCCGTCCGGACGGGAGCCGTCCACCGGCGAGCCGTCCGGGCCGGCACCGTCACGCGGGCCACCGTCCGGACGGGGCCCGCCGTCCGGACCGGGCCCGCCGTCCGGACCGGCACCGCCACGCGGGCCGCCGTCCGGACCGGGCCCGCCGTCCGGGCCAGCCGGGCCGGCACTGTCGTCCGGGTCGTCGGGATGCTCCTCCTGGGCCCGTTGCAGCGCCTCGTCGAGGAGCTTCTCGTCCAGCCCCGGGGTGTCGAACGGGTCGCGGCGCCGCCGGTGCGGCAGGGCGAGCCGGGCGGCGATCCGTACGTCCTCCGGGCCGACCCGCTCCCGGCCCTGCCAGGCGGCGTGGGCGACGGCGGTGCGGGCGGTGACGATGTCGGCGCGCATACCGTCCACGTCGAACGCGGCACACACCTCGGCGATCTGGCGCAGCGCCGCGTCGGTCAGCACCACCCGGTCGAGCCGCGCGCGGGCGTCGGCCACCCGGCGGGCGACGGCGGCGTCCGCGTCGGCCCAGCGCGCGGCGAAGCCGGCGGGGTCGGCGTCGGCGGCGAGCCGGCGGCGGACCACCTCCACCCGGACGGCCGGGTCGCGGCTGGCGGCCACCTCCACGGTGAGCCCGAACCGGTCGAGCAGCTGGGGCCGCAGCTCCCCCTCCTCGGGGTTCATGGTGCCGACGAGCAGGAAACGGGCGGCGTGGCTGACCGAGACGCCCTCCCGCTCGACGTGGCAGCGGCCCATCGCGGCGGCGTCCAGCAGCAGGTCGACCAGGTGGTCGTGGAGCAGGTTGACCTCATCGACGTACAGCACGCCCCGGTGGGCGGCGGCGAGCAGGCCGGGCTCGTACGCGCGTACGCCCTCGGCGAGGGCCTTCTCCAGGTCGAGCGACCCGACGACCCGGTCCTCGGCGGCGCCGACGGGCAGCTCGACCAGCGCGGCCGGGCGGCGCTCGACGACCGGCTCGGTGGGGTGCGGCCCGTCCGGGCAGCGGGGGTCGGGCGCGGCCGGGTCGCACGCGAAGCGGCAGCCGACCACCCGGTCCACCGGCGGCAGCAGCGCGGCGAGGGCCCGGACGGCGGTGGACTTGGCGGTGCCCTTCTCGCCCCGGACGAGCACCCCGCCGATGGCCGGGCTGACCGCGTTGAGCAGCAGCGCGAGGCGCATGTCGTCCATGCCGAGGACGGCGGAGAACGGGTACCCGGTCACGGCGTCGCCCTCCGTTCGCGACTGCGGGGCTCGCAAACCCGGCTCACTCCTCGCGCTCACCGCGCCACCTCCGTTCGCGACTGCGGGGCTCGCAGACCCGGCTCACTCCTCGCGCTCACCGTCGGTCCTCCAGGTCGCCCTCGCTGGCCAGGTACGTCTCGCGGAGCCGGTCCAGGGTGTCCGGATCCGGCTCGGCCCACAGGCCGCGGTCGGCGGCCTCCAGGAGCCGCTCGGTGATGCCGCGCAGCGCCCACGGGTTCGACTGCTCCAGGAACGCGCGGGTCTCGTCGTCGAACAGGTACGCCTCGGCGAGGCGCTCGTACATCCAGTCGTCGACGACGCCGGCGGTGGCGTCGTAGCCGAACAGGTAGTCCACGGTGGCCGCCAGCTCGAACGCGCCCTTGTAGCCGTGGCGGCGCATCGCGGCGATCCAGCGCGGGTTGACGACCCGGGCGCGGAACACCCGCCGGGTCTCCTCGCCGAGCGTGCGGGTACGGACGTCGTGTGGCATCGCCGAGTCACCGACGTACGCGGCCGGCGCGGCGCCGGTGAGGTGGCGGACCATCGCCACCATCCCGCCGTGGTACTGGAAGTAGTCGTCGGAGTCGACGATGTCGTGTTCGCGGGTGTCCTGGTTCTTCACGGCGACGGCGATGCGCGCGAAGGAGCGTTCCATGTCGGCGCGCGCCTCCCGCCCGTCGAGCCCGCGCCCGTACGCGTAGCCGCCCCACACCGCGTACACCTCGGCGAGGTCGGCGTCGCTGCGCCAGTTCCGGGAGTCGATGAGCGGCAGCAGCCCGGCCCCGTACGCCCCGGGCTTGGACCCGAAGATGCGCGCGGTGGCCCGGCGCTCGTCGCCGTGCCCGGCGAGGTCCTCGGTGACGTGGGCGCGGACGAAGTTCTGCTCGAGCGGTTCGTCCAGCCCGGCGACCTGCCGTACCGCGTCGTCGATCAGCGCCACCACGTGCGGGAAGGCGTCCCGGAAGAAGCCGGAGATGCGCACGGTCACGTCCACGCGGGGCCGGCCCAGTTCGGCGAGGGGCACCACCTCGACGCCGGTGACCCGCCGGGACCGGTCGTCCCAGACCGGCCGGCAGCCGAGCAGCGCGAGCACCTCGGCGATGTCGTCGCCCTGGGTGCGCATGGCGCTGGTGCCCCAGACGGTGAGGCCGACCGAGCGCGGATACTCGCCGGTGTCGGCGAGGTGCCGGGCGAGCAGCGAGTCGGCCAGGGCAACGCCCACATCCCAGGCGTTGCGGCTGGGGATGGCCTTCGGGTCGACGGAGTAGAAGTTGCGGCCGGTGGGCAGCACGTTGACCAGGCCGCGGGTGGGCGAGCCGGACGGGCCGGGCGGCACGAAGCCCCCGTCGAGCGCGCCCAGCACCCGGTCGATCTCGTCGGTGGTCCGGTCCAGCCGGGGCACCAGTTCGGTGGCGGCGAAGCGCAGCACGGCGGCGGCGTCCGGGACCGGCCGGCCGGTGACCTCCTCGACGACGGCCTCGGCCGTGCCGGCGTCCCAGCCGAGCGTCTCCATCCCGAGCACGAGCCGCCGGGCCAGGGCCTCGACGAGGTCGACGGCGTCGGCGGCGGTGGCGGCCGGCCCGTCGACCGTGTCGGTCAGCGCCTCGGGCACGGTCATCCGCTGCCCCGGCGCGGCGAGCAACGCCTGCTCGTCCAGGCCGTAGCTCTCGGCGAGCGCCTGGCGCAGGCCGGGCAGGGCGCGGGCGCCGCCCCACACCTGCGGGGCGCGCAGCACGGCGAGCACCAGGTTGACCCGCGCCTCGCCGGTGGGCGCGGCGGCCAGCACGTGCAGGCCGTCGCGGATCTGCACGTCCTTGACCTCGCACAGGTAGCCGTCGAGGTGCAGCACGAAGTCGTCGAAGTCGTCGGCGCCTGGCATCTCGGCCTGGTGCAGGTCGTGGTGCAGCTCGGCGGCCCGCACCAGGTCCCAGATCTGCCCCTGGACCACCGGCACCTTGGCCGGGTCGAGGGCCTGCACGGTCGCGTACTCGTCGAGGAGCTGCTCCAGTTTCGCCAGGTCCCCGTACGTCTCGGCGCGGGCCATCGGCGGCACCAGGTGGTCGACGACGACGGCGTGGGCGCGGCGCTTGGCCTGCGTACCCTCGCCGGGGTCGTTGACGATGAACGGGTAGACCAGCGGCAGGTCGCCGAGCACGGCGTCCGGGGCGCAGTCGGCGGCCAGCCCCAGGCCCTTGCCAGGCAACCACTCGAGGGTGCCGTGCTTGCCGAGGTGCACCACGGCGTCCGCGCCGAAGCCACCGTCCGCGACGGGTGCGGCGAGCCATCGGTACGCGGCCAGGTAGTGGTGGCTCGGCGGCAGGTCCGGGTCGTGGTAGATGGCGATCGGGTTCTCCCCGAAACCGCGGGGCGGTTGGATCAGCAGCACCACGTTGCCGAAGCGCAGCCCGGCGAGGACGATGTCGCCGCCGTCGGTGTACAGCTCGCCGGGCGGCTCACCCCAGTGCTCCCGCATCGCCTCGCGCAGCTCCGCGGGCACCTCCTGGAACCACCGCCGGTACGTCTCCCCGGGCACCCGCGCCGACGCGGCGGCGAGCTGCTCCGGGGTGAGCCACTCCACGTCGTGGCCACCGGCGGCGATGAGCGCGTGGATGAGCGCGTCCCCGTCGTCGGGGACGGGTGTGTCACCCAGGTCGTACCCGGCGTCGGCCAGCGCGGTGAACAGCCGCACCGCGCTCGCCGGGGTGTCCAGGCCGACGGCGTTGCCGACCCGGGAGTGTTTCGTCGGGTACGAGCTGAGCACCACCGCGAGCCGCTTGCCGGCGTTGGGCACGTGCCGCAGCCGGGCGTGCCGCACGGCGATGCCGGCCACCCGGGCGGCCCGCTCCGGGTCCGGCTCGTACACCGACAGCCCGTCGGCGTCGATCCGCTTGAACGAGAACGGCACGGTGACGATCCGCCCGTCGAACTCGGGGATCGCCACCTGCATGGCCGCGTCCAGCGGGGACAGCCCGGCGTCGCTGCCGGCCCACTGCTCACGGGTGCTGGTGAGGCAGAGGGCCTGGATCACCGGCACGTCGAGGGCGGCCAGCGCGCCGACGTCCCAGGCGTCCTCGTCACCGCCGCCGGAGGCGTCGGCGGCCACCGTGCCACCGGCGGCGAGCACGGTGACCAGCAGGGCGTCGCACCGGGCGAACAGCCGCAGCGGGCCCGCGCCGGCGGTCAGCCCGCGCAGCGAGCCGCAGAAGATCGGCAGCGCGTTCGCGCCGGCTGCCTCGACGGCATCGGCGAGGGTGTCGACGAACGCGGTGTTGCCGGCCAGGGCGTGCGCCCGGTAGAAGACGATCCCGATGGTCGGCCGGTCCGGCTCGGCCGGCCGGTCGCCGTGGATCCCGTACGCCGGGGTGGGGGCCGGCGGGGCGAAGCCCTCGCCGGTGAGCAGCACCGTGTCGGACAGGAACCGGGCCAGCTGCGCCAGGTTCTCCGGACCGCCCTCGACCAGGTAGGACAGGGCCTGGGTGGCCACTCCGGAGGGCACCGTGGAGGCCGCCATCAGCTCCGCGTCCGGCACGCTCTCCCCGCCCAGCACCACCGTCGGCACACCGGAGGCGAGCACCGCGGCCAGCCCGTCCGGCCACGCCTGCCGGCCGCCGAGCAGGCGTACGACGGCCAGGTCAGTGCCGTCGACCAGCCCGGGTACGGCGTCGGCGGCGACCCGGGCCGGGTTGGCCAGGCGGTAGTCGGCGGCGCTGGCCCGGGCGGCGAGCAGGTCGGTGTCGGCGGTGGACAGCAGCAGGATGCGCACGAGGGGGCTCCGGAGAGTGACGCCCGCGCCGGTGGTGGACTCGGCTGGACGAGGCGGGAGGGGCGGATCAGCGCGACGGCGCCGGTGTCACGTCACCCGGCGCGTCGGCGTGGCGGCGCAAGCGGTCAGCGGCGCGCGGTGGGATGACCTGCCGGCGGGGCGTCGAGCACGCTGCCGGCCCGGTGGCCGGTCGCGGGCGCGCTGGCACGCACGGAGCGGATACGACGATCGTCGTCAATGGCGGAGACGCGGTGCGTCATCGGGTCCTCCTCGGGTGTCCACGCCCTGGGGTGTACCGACGGCCGAAGTATCCTGGCTCCCGGATCGACGCTCACCCCCGGCCTTCCAACCGCGCACGCGCGGTCGTGACTCGCGAGGGGGGATCGCTCCCCGGTGACAGTGGCGGGACCGCGCCGGAATCGCACCGGCTTCCTTCACTGCCGTCCGGCCGCGAATGCTGCCACACCGTCGGCGCCCGGTCAACGCGCCGTTCCGTTCATGGAGCGGGAGTGAGCTCATGATCGGTTGTCCTGCCTTGCGGTGGGACGGCAGCCCGCTGATCCAGCACCGCCTTCACCCGCTCCAGCGCCCAGTTGTGCGCCGTGCGGGCAGCGCCCGCATGGCCCGCCAACGCCCGCTGCTGCGTCGGAGACAGGTCGAGGGCGAACCGGTACGCCTGGATGACGCTCAGCCTCTTCCGGTGCCCCACATCGGGCACACTAACCACCGACTACGACATCAACCCCAACCAGCCGCGCCCCGCTGCACCGCGCCCGACGGACACCCGATCAACACCCCGCCACAACGCGCCAACGCGCACCAACCCCTGCTCGACTGCCGACAGTTGACTACCTCCATGGCATGGTCGGGTCCATCTAGAATCGAACGGGTGTCGGACACCGATGAGCAAGGCACCACCGGGATCGAGTTCCATCACGTCGCCGGCCGGGTGTGGGTGACCCCCTTCGACCCGGATCCGGACTGGGTCCAGCCGTCCGTCGCGCTGATCGCGGACGAGCGCGGCAGCGTGCTGGTCGACGCGGGTCAGAGCCCGGCGCACGCCGCCGAGATCCAGACGGCGCTGCGGGCCGCCGGGCTGCCGGAGCCGCGCTGGTTGGTCTACACCCACCACCACTGGGACCACGTCTGGGGCGCCTGCGCCTGGCCGGGCGTGGAGATCGTCGGTCACGTCACCGGCGCGGACCTGCTGCGCGCCGACGCGGCCCGGCCTTGGAGCACCCGCTACCTGCGCGAGCAGGTTCGCGCCAACCCGCGACTCGGGCCGAGCTTCCGGGCCCGGGCGCTCGCCATGGACTCCTGGGACGGTTTCACGATCCTGCCGCCGACGCGGACGTTCACCGACGAGCTGAAGCTGCCCACCGGGGTCCTGGTCCGGCACGTCGGCGGCCACCACGCCCCCGACTCGACCGTGATCGCCGATCCGGGCTCGGGGGTGATGATCCTCGGCGACAGCTGGTACCCGCCGCCGCTGCACCTGCGTTCACCCGACGACGGCCCCGACCTGCCCCTGGTCCGCCGACTGCTCACCGACGACATCGACTGGTACGTCTCCAGCCACAGCCCGACGATGACCCTCGACGAGGCGCGCGCGGCCGTGGCGGAGTGATCCACTCGATGCCGCCGGCATCGGGCGGTCCGGGCCATCCCGGATGGCGCTATGCCGGCGTCATGGCGTGGATCTCCGCGTCGGCGGCCGGGCGTGCTCAGCGGGCGCGGCGCTCCGGGTGGGCCCGGTTCCAGGCCCGCATCCGCTCCGGGTAACCCGTCTTCGCGGCCTCGTACAGCGGCAGGGCGAGCCGGTTCGCGAGGGCCGCCGCCACCCGGGGCGAGCCGGTCCGGCGGCGGATCCACTCGCCGTCGTGGGCGATCGCCACCACCGTCGTGTCCGTCGCCGTGGTCTCCGGTTCCAGGTAGAACTCCACGCCGGCCCGGCTGGCCACGAACGCCTCCAGCGCCGCCAGGTCCTCCCGGGTGCCCTCGCGGTCGAGCTTCGTCGGCGGCCCGTCGGCCCCCCGCGTACGCGACCGCCGGCTGAACCAGCCCATCGCAGCTCCTTCCCCTCGGCGTGACCTCCAGTGCACCACCGTCACCTGGCAGTTCCCTGTACGGCCCCTGGTGATCGGATGATGACGTGCCGGTCGAATCCCCACGGTTCGCCCGGCACTCCATCACCTGATCATGGGCGGCTAGGCTGCGCGCGTGGGTGTGGCGACCGAGGACGCGGTACGGGACAACGCGGCCTGGTGCGATCTGGTGTGCCGCACGCACGGCCTGACCGGGGTGAGCGACGCCGATGCCTGGTCGGTGCCGCGCCGCTCGCCGACCTGGTACCCGGACGCGGTGACGCTGCGGCCCGGCGTCGACGCGACCAGACTGCTCGACCGCATCGACGCCGATCCGGGCGCCTCGGTGAAGGACAGCTTCGCCGACCTCGACCTGTCCCCGTACGGCTTCCGGATCCTCTTCGACGCACAGTGGATCCACCGCCCGCCCGACGCCGCCCTCGCCTCGCACGACTCCGCCGCCGGCCGGCACGGCCCGCCGCTGACCCCGGTCACCACGGCCGAGGCGCTCGGCGCGTGGGCCGAGGCGCACGGCGGCGGCCCGTTGTTCCGGCCGGCCCTGCTCACCGACCCCCGGGTCACCGTCCTGGCCCGCCTCGACGCGGGCGCGGTCGCCGGCGGGGCGATCCTGCACCGCTCCGGGCCGGCGGTCGGCGTCTCCAACGTCTTCGCCCGCACCGTCCCGCCAGCGGAGATCTGGGCGGCGCTGGTCGGGGCCGCCCCAGGGGCGGCGCTGGTCGGCTACGAGTCCGGCGACGACCTCACCGTGGCGCGGTCGGCCGGCTTCCGACCGATCGGCCCCCTCCGGGTCTGGCTCCACGACTGACCGGCCGCCGGTAGGCCGCTCGGTCTCAGCGGGACGGCGGGCGGGTCACCGGCACCAGCGCGAGGGTCGGCAGCAGCAGGATCGGCACGACGAGCAGGGCGTGCAGCGTACCGACCCGGTCGCCGAGCAGGCCCAGCAGCGGCGGGCCGGCGAGGAAGGCGGTGTAGCCGATCACGGCGACCACACTTACCCGGGCGGGGGCGCGGTCCTCCTCGTCGGCCGCCGCACTCATCCCCACGGGGAAGCCGAGGGACGCGCCGAGCCCCCAGAGCGCCACACCCGCGACGGCCACCGGCCCGGAGCCGGCGAGCACCGCCACGCCCGCGCCGAACACGGCGAGCAGGATCGTCGCGGTCAGCACCCGCACCCGGCCCCACCGGTCCAGGGCGAGGGTGCCGAGGGTGCGGCCGAGCGTCATGCCCACGACGAACACCCCGAACACGGCGGCTCCGGCCGCCTCGCTGAGGTCGTACCCGTCGACGAACGCGACCGCGACCCAGTCGTTGGCGCTGCCCTCGGCGAACGCCATGACCAGCACGAACAGTCCGATGAGCAGGGTCCGGGGCTCGCGCCAGGCGGCGAGCAGCGCGCGGCGGCGGGTCGCCGGGGAGGTGGTGTCGGCGGCCGGCGTCGTCTCGGCGGCCGGCAGGAAGGCCCGGGCGCCGAGCACCGTTCCGGCCAGCACCACCACCGCCGTCAGGGCGAGGTGGACGGACACGGGGACGCCGAGCCGGGCGGCCCCGGCGCCGAGCCCCGCCCCGGCCACCGAGCCGAGGCTCCACGCGGCGTGGAACCGGGGCATGATCGTGCGGCCGAGCCGCCGCTCGACGGCCGCGCCCTCGATGTTCATGGCGACGTCGCAGGTGCCGGAACCGTAGCCGAGGGCGAACAGACCGATCGCCACACCGGCCAGCGAGCCGGCCGTCCCGGCGCTGATACCCGCGACCGCCAGGCCGAGCGCGACGAGCAGGGTCGCCAGCACGACCGTCCGCGCGGTCCCGAGGCGTTGGGCGACCAGACCGGAGGTGGGCATCGCCAGGATCGCCCCCGCCGACATGGCGAGCAGCAGCAGCCCGAGGCGGCCGGCGCTCAGGTCGAGCGCCTCGCGGACGGCCGGCACCCGGGAGAACCAGGAGGCGACGGCGAGGCCGTTGAGGGCGAAGACCACCGCGACGCCGGTACGGGCGGCCAGCACCTGCCGGGGCGTGACGGACGGGCCGGCCGGGGCGATGACGCTGCTCACGAGCGATGATCCTCTCCGGTGGGAGCGTTCTCCCGGGAACCCTCTCACAGCCCGCACCGTCACCACCATCGACCATGGCGCTCCTTACCAACCAGCGGGACGGCGGCGCGCCGGGTTTACCGGTGGCCAGCCGGGTAACCCGCGCACACCTACCGAGGACGAGGGGACGGGAGCCCGTGGCCGAACCCGCGACGCCGCACCGGGCGCCGGAGGAGAACCCCCGGCACGGTCGGCTCACCGCGCGTCCCGGGCCGCCGTCGGTCCGGGCCGCCACCGGCCTGGTGCCGTTGACCGACGCCGCGGGCGATCCCCTCGCGATGGTGTACGCCCCGGAGCCGGCGGACGGCCGGCCGTACCGCCTGGTCCTGCTGCTGCACGGTGCCGGCGGCTCGGCCCGGCAGGGCCTCGACCTGCTGCTCCCGGTCGCCGACACGCACCGCCTGCTGCTGGTCGCCCCGCAGGCCGCCGCCAGCAGCTGGGACCTGATCGTGGAGGGCTTCGGCGTCGACGTCCGCCGCATCGACACGCTGCTCACCAGCGTGTTCGCGGGCCACCCCGTCGACCGGGTGGCGTTCGGCGGGTTCTCCGACGGCGCCTCGTACGCCCTCTCCCTGGGCCTGACCAACGGCGACCTGGTCGACGCGGTGGTGGCCTTCTCCCCCGGCTTCGCCGCGCCCCTGGTCACCCACGGCCAGCCGCGGGTGTACGTCTCGCACGGCGTCACCGACCCGGTCCTGCCGGTCGACGCGTGCAGCCGGCGGCTGGTGCCCCGGCTGCGCTCGCTCGGCTACGACGTGACCTACCACGAGTTCCCCGACGGGCACGAGGTGCCCGCGGAGATCCGCGCCGAGGCCGCGAGCTGGCTCACTGGCACCTGACCGGCCGCCGCCGCGCGAACCCCGGTCCGCGCCCGCCCGGCCGCGTGCCCACTCAGCGGCCGGGCAGCCCGAGCGCCTCGTCGACCCGGGTCAGCACGGCGGCGTCGTCTTCGGCGCCCACGCCCCGCAGCAGGTCGATGGCGGTGGCCCGGACCTGACCGACGATCATGGCGAGCGGCAGCGTCCCGCCCGGCGTGTACAGCCGGCCGGCGGCCCGGACCGCCGCCAGGGCGTCCCGCTCGGCCCGCTCGGCGTGCCGGTCGGCCTCGGCGCCGGCGCCGTCGAGGTCCGCGGCGAGCGCCGCGCCGGCCGCCTCGACGGCCCCGGCGAGGCGACGCAGGACGTCGCCCAGCGCTGGCGGCGGCGGGGTGGGCAGCCGGCTCAGGGTCACCCCGGCCCGGGCCAGCACCCGGACGTTGCGGACCACGTAGTCGATCTGGTGCAGCGCGCCGTCGACCGACTCCAGCCGCCCGAGGTGCCGCCGACGGCGTACGTGCAGGCGCAGCGCCTCCCCGGCGGCGCGGACGCCGTCGCGGAGCCGGTCCACCGCGGCGTCCATCCCCCGGGCCCGCTCGAGGATCGCGAGCGCGGCCTCGGAGTCGTGGCGGTCGAGCGCGTCCGCGACCTCGGTGACCAGCCCGGCCAGCCCGTCGAAGGTGTCCCGGACCTCCCCGGTCAGCGGGGCGAGCGGCCGGCGCGCGACCACGAGCTGGCTCACGACGACCGCGACCGCCCCGCCGATGAGGGCGTCGACGAACCGGAACGGCACCAGCGAGTCACCGGGCGGCGGGACCGCCACCAGGTACAGGGCGGAGACGGCCGCCTGCACGAGGGTCACGCCGGTGGCGCCGACGGTCACCGCCAGGGCGACGGTGAGCAGGATGACCGTGAAGACCGTCCCGGTGGTGCGCGGGCCGAGCGCCTGCACCACGAGGTCGGCGACCAGGACGCCGGCGGTGACCCCGAGCACCACCTCCACTGCCCGGCGGATCCGCTGCCCGCGCGCCTGCCCGAGCACGATCAGCGCGGCGGCGGGCGCGAAGAACGGCTGCGGGTCGCCGACCAGGTCGGCGGCGAGGAACCAGGCGACGGTCGCGGCCAGGGTCGCCTCGACCACCGGCCGCCATCCGTGCCGCAGCCGCCCGGCGGCCGTCCGAGCCCACCCCCACCGGATCATCGCCGCCTCCTCACCGCCCGGCGGCGAGCGTAACGTCGGACGCCGGTCCGGGCTCCCACACCCCGGTCGCCGCGGTCGCGGCCGCGTAGCCGGCGAAGTCGCGGGCGGGCCGGCCGAGGGCCCGGTCGACGCCGTCGGCCAGGTGCGCGTTGCGGCCGTCCAGGACCTCCGTGAACAGGTACGTGAGCAGGCCCACCACCTCGCCCGGGACGCCCTCGGCGGCGAGCTGCGCCGCGTACGCCTCGGTGGTGACCGTCGTGAAGTGGACCTCGCGGCCGGTCGCGGCGGCGATCTCGGCGACCGCCTCGGCGAAGGTCAGCGCCCGGGGTCCGGTCAGCTCGTAGAGCTGCCCGGCGTGCCCGTCCCCGGTGAGCGCCGCGACCGCGACGTCGGCGATGTCGTCGGCGTCGACGAACGGTTCGGGCACGTCCCCGACGGGCAGGGCGACGACGCCGGCGCGCACCGGGTCGACCAGGTGGCTCTCGCTGAAGTTCTGCTGGAACCAGCTGGCCCGCAGCACCGTGCCCGGCACCCCGGCGTCCCGCACGGCGGCCTCGGCGTGTTCGGCCTCCGGCTCGCCGCGGCCGGAGAGCAGCACGATCCGGCGAACGTCGTGCGCGGCGGCGCGCCGCGCGAACGCCGCGACGGCCTCCGCGCCGCCGGGCGCGGCCAGGTCCGGCTGGTACGTCAGGTAGGCCGCCTCGACACCGGAGAGGACCGGGTCCCAGCCGGCCGGGTCGGTCCAGTCGAACGGCGGGGTGCCGGCGCGGGAGCCGAGCCGGACCGGAACGTCGAGGTCGGCGAGGCGGTGGGCGACGCGGCGGCCGGTCTTGCCGGTGCCGCCGAGGACGAGAGTCAGGTTCGCTGTCATGTGGACAGTCAAGCCGTCGGCGGCGAGACGGTGAATGGCTGAGGGTCGTGCTGCCATACGCGTACGTCTACAGTAAGAGCGTGGATCCGCTCACCGGACTGCTCGACGGGCCGCGGGCCCGGGGCGCCTTCCTGCTGCGGTCGATGCTCGACCCGCCGTTCTCGCTGCGCATCGAGGACCGCGCCCCGCTGACCGTGGTGGCGCTGGTCCGGGGCGACGCGTGGGTGGCGCCGGACGACGGGCCGGCGGTCCGGCTGCACCCCGGCGACGTGGCGGTGCTGCGCGGGCCCGACGGCTACCTGGTGGCCGACGACCCGGCCACCCCGCCGCAGGTGGTCATCCACCCCGGCCAGCGGTGCACCACGATCTACGGCGAGCCCCTCGCGGAGAGCAGGGCGCTCGGCGTGCGTACGTGGGGCACCAGCCCGACCGGCGCGACGGTGCTGCTGACCGGCACCTACCAGCTCCCCGGCGAGCCGGGCCGGCGGCTGCTCACCGCCCTGCCGCCGCTGGTCACGGTGAACGGCGACGACTGGCGCAGCCCGCTGGTGCCGCTGCTCGCCGAGGAGGTCATCCGCGACGCCCCCGGTCAGGCGGCCGTCCTCGACCGGCTGCTCGACCTGCTCCTGATCGCCGCGCTGCGGCACTGGTTCGCGCGGCCCGGCGCGGCACCCGCCTGGTACGTGGCCGCCGCCGACCCGGTGGTCGGCCCGGCCCTGCGGCTGCTCCAGAACGACCCGGCCCGCCCCTGGACGGTGGCCGCCCTCGCCGCCGAGGTGGGGGTCTCCCGGGCCGCCCTGGCCCGCCGCTTCACCGACCTCGTGGGCGAGCCGCCGATGACGTACCTGACCGGCTGGCGGCTGGCGCTCGCCGCCGACCTGCTCCGCGAGCCGGACGCCACCCTCGGCGCGGTGGCCCGCCAGGTCGGCTACGGCAGCCCGTTCGCGCTGAGCACCGCGTTCCGGCGGGTCCGGGGCGTGAGCCCCCGCGACCACCGCCTGGCCGCCGTGGAAGGCTGACCGGCATGGCGGATCGGCACGCGATCGTGGTGGGTGGCGGGATCGGCGGGCTCGCGGCGGCGGTCGCGCTGCACCGGCACGGCTGGCGGGTGAGCGTCCTCGAACGCGCCGCCGAGCTGGGTGAGGTGGGCGCCGGGCTGACCCTGATGGCGAACGCGCTGCGCGCGCTCGACGCACTCGGGCTCGGGGACGCGATCCGGTCCCGGGGCGTGCCGGACACGCCGGGCGGGCTGCGCACGTCGTCCGGCCGGTGGCTGTCCCGGGTGGACGCCGCCGACGTGACCCGGCTCCTCGGCACCACCGCGCTCGGCATCCACCGCGCCGAGCTGCACCGGATCCTGCGCGACGCGCTCCCGTCCGGCGCCCTGCGCACCGGGTCCGAGGTGACCGACGTCGACCCGGACACCGGCGAGGTGCGCCTGCGCGGGTCGACCAGCCTCCGGGCCGACCTGGTGGTCGGCGCCGACGGGCTGCGCAGCGTCCTCCGCAACCGGCTCTGGCCCGACATCCCGTCCCCGGTGTACGCGGGCAGCACCGCCTGGCGCGCGGTGACCACCGTCGCCGGGCCGGTGCCGACCGCGATCAGCTGGGGCCGCGGCACCGAGTTCGGGATGGTGCCGATCGGCGGCGACCGGATCTACTGGTTCGCGGCGGTCGCCGCCCCGCCGGGCCTGGCGGTCCCGGACGAGCCGGCCGCCGTGCGGGAGCGGTTCGGCGACTGGCACGACCCGATCCCCGCCCTGCTCGCGGCGACACCGCCGGAGTCGGTGATCCGCACCGACCTGTACCACCTCGCCACGCCACTGCCGTCGTACGTGCGCGGCCGGGTGGCGCTGCTCGGCGACGCCGCGCACGCGATGACGCCGAACCTTGGGCAGGGCGCCGGACAGGCCATGGAGGACGCGGTGGTGCTCGGCGCGGTCTGCGCCGGCACGACGGCCGCCGGGGTCCCGGAGGCGTTGCGCGGGTACGACCAGCAGCGCCGCCCCCGCAGCCAGGCGATCGCCCGCGCCTCGTTCGGTATGGGACGGCTCGGCCAGCAGTTGCGCAACCCCGCGGCCGTCGCGGTGCGGAACACGCTGATACGCCTGACCCCCACCCGGTTGGCGCTGCGGAACATGGCCCGGTACGCCGACTGGCACCCGCCGGCCGCGTCCCGCTGACGGTGCGCGGCCCGCCCGGCGGGCGGCCCGGGTCGCGGCGGCGGCTCGGGTCGCGCGGCCGGCTCCGGTCGCGCTGGCCCGTCAGCGGACGGCCGGCTCCGCGGCGCTGGCGGTCAGGTCCGCGTACGCCGGTGAGTCGAGGAAACGCGCCAGCATCTCGGCGGTGCCCGGCGTGTAGGGGCGGCCGTCGCGGACCTCGTCGACGGTGAGGAACACGATCGCCGCACCCTCGCCGAGCACCACGTCCTCCTGCCGCGCACGCGTCGCGCCGCAGAAGTAGTGCTTGGCCAGGCCCTGCTCCGGCAGGTCCTGCCGGGCGAAGAGCCGGAGCGGCCCGGCCGGGGACAGCCCGGTCTCCTCGTGCAGCTCCCGCAGAGCCGTCTCCTCGGGGCTCTCCCCCGGCTCACCGTGCCCGCCTGGCAGGCCCCAGGTGTGCGGGTAGTAGGGCGCGTTGCCGTCGCGCAGCTGCATCAGCAGCCGGCCGTGCGGATCGACGAGCAGCACGCAGGAGATCGGAACCATGCCGGGCAGCGTAGCGGGCGCCACCGACGGCGAGGCTTGCGTGGCCCCGGTGCCCAAAACCCGACGGCGTCATCTCCCGCTTCCGGTGCCACCATGGACTCAGGTTCCCGACGCGAGGGAGCGGGCCATGGTCGCCGGAATCGTCAGCGCGGTCCTGCACGTCGTCGCGGGCGCCACGCTGGGCGCCCTGGTCGCCGGCCCGGTCGGGCTGCTCGCCGGAGCGGCCTCGGGGCTGATCCCGGGTGCCGTGTTCGGCGGGGCGGTCGCGGCCACCGGGGCCTACCCCGGTGGACGGCGCGGCGTCGCCCTGTTCCTGGTCGACCACACCTGGAGCCTGCCCAACACCGCGCTCGGCGCGATCTACCTGGCCCTGCACCTGGCGGCCGGGCACACCCTCGACGCGTCGTGCTCCCGGCACGCCTGCCGGGTCAGCGTCGTCGAGGGCGTCTGGCCCCGGTACGCGACCACCCTCGGCACGGTCTGCGCCGGCAGCAACCCGCGCATCCAGCGGCACGAGGACACGCACATCCTCCAGGCGCGCCTGCTCGGCCCGCTATACCTGCCACTGGTCGCCGCCAACTACGTGCTGTTCACCGTCCTGCCCATCTGGTGGCTCTGGCACGACCACGCGGGTGCCCCGATCGACCGGATTCGCCGGTACTTCGAGGTGGGCGTCTACCCGCACGTCTGGCACGAGGCGCACGCGTACCGCGTCCAGGGCCGGCCACCCCGCTGAACCCCGTGGCGCGGGTCGGGTAGAAGTGGGTCATGGAGTTCCCCGCGCACCTCGCCACGATGCCGATGCACGCGATCACCGAGATCCACGGCGAGCCGGGCCTGCTCGCCCGGTTCCGGCTCGAGATCCGTGACTTCGACGAGGCCGAGCGGGAGCGCCTCACCGAGGCCCTGGACCTCGCGGCCCGCCTGCACCGCGACGACCGGCGGGTCCGTGAGCCGTACCTCAACCACCTGCTGCGGGTGGCGATCCGCATGTTGCACCACTACCGGGTACGCGACGTCGACGTCATCGTCGCCGGCCTGCTGCACGACACCGTCGAGGACCATCCGGCCGAACTGGCCGGCGACCGCGCGGCCGGGGACGTCCGCGCCGCCGCGCTGGCCACGCTCGCCGACCGGTTCGGCCCGCGCGTCGCGCGCCTCGTCGCCGCCGTCACCAACCCGGTGTACGACCCCGACCGCGACCGCCACGTCCAGTACCGGGAGCACGTGGCGGCCAGCCTCGACCAGGAGCCGTGGGCGCGGGTCATCAAGGTCTCCGACTTCACCGACAACGGCGTGGGCGTGATCCACTCGGTCGGGCCGAAGGTGCCGACCTGGGCCGCGAAGTACCGCCCCCTGGTACCGGTGCTGCGCGACCTCGTCACCCGCCCGGACACGCCGCTGGCGCCGCCGGTGAAGCGGCACATCCTCGACCAGCTCGACCTGGCCGAGGAGCGCTTCAGCGCGATCCTCGACGCGCCGGCACACCCGAACTGACCGGCGGGATCGCCTCCGGCACCCCCGCGGCCGGCTCCGGACCCCACGCGACCGGTGGAGCTGCCTATGCTCTGCGAGGTTTCCCCTGATCATGGGGGCTGGGGACGAGAGAGAGGCGCAATCATGCGTGTGGCACGCGTACTCGTGCCATTGGCCGTCGCGGGCATGGTGCTCGCCGGCTGCGGCGACCGCACGACCGGCGGCGCCACCTGGTCGGCTCCGTCGGCACCGGCCGGCAACGGCGTCGCCGACCTGACGGCGGAGGAGATCCTGAAGAAGACGAACGCGGCCCTCAAGGAGGCGGGGTCGTTCCACGTCAAGGGCGAGCTGAACGACGAGGGCAGCAAGCTGTCCGTCGACCTCAAGGTCAAGGGGAAGGATCTGGCGGGCACGCTCGGTCTGAGCGGCCAGAGCCTTCAACTGCTGCTGGTGGGCGGCCAGCCGTACTTCAAGGCCGACGAGACCTTCTGGAAGGAGAGCGGTCCGCGGGGAGAGGGCATGGCCCAGCTGATCGGCGACCGGTGGGTCAAGGTGGCCCGGGACGACAAGAACTTCGGCAGCCTCTTCAAGCTCGCCGAGGCGGCCGGGAATCTCGAGCCGGACGGAAAGGCCACCAAAGGCGAGGCCAAGACCATCGACGCCAGCCCGGTGATCACCCTCGTCGACGAATCCGACAAGAGCACGCTGTACGTGGCGACGACCGGTGAGCCGTACCCGCTGCTCACCATCGGCCCCGACAACCTGGGCCAGTTGGCTTTCAGCGAGTTCGGGGAGCCCTTCCCGGAGATCAAGAAGCCCGCCGCGAGCGACGTCATCGACTTCACCAAGCTCTGATCCGACCGTGACGGAGAGCTGACCGTCACGTTCACCAGTCGGGCCCGTGCGCCGTACCGGCGTGCGGGCCTGACCGCGTTCCGAGGTTCCCCAAGGCTTCGGGTCACCGCCGCCCGTTCAACCGGAGGTGCGTGCAGGGGCTCGGCGAGCAGGGGCGGCGGGGCGAACATGCGCACGATCGCCACCGTGGGCAGGCCGAGCAGCACCCCGGCGGTCGCGAGCAGCAACTGCCCGGCGTCCGGGCCGAAGCCGCTGTGCAGGGCCACGAAGGCCAGCATCCCAGCGTTGTCAGGCGGCCTTGAACACAGTGTCAAGGTGCCACTCAAGGAACTCCGGGTTCGGACGATCCCTGCGCTGCTCCGGCAAAGTGATCAGCTCCCCTGCCTTGGCGTAGAACTGATCGCCGTTCCCGAACTCGCTGCGAAGCCGCGGGCTCACCACCAGACGGTACCTGGGATCCACACCCAGATAGCCACGGTCAAAGAGGATGTGCACGTCTGACTTGAGCAGCAGGCCGTTGTCCAGGCGGTGCTCGCCGCCCTTCGGTAGCGGTCGGATGTGTGCCGCCTGAAGCACGGGCTGAACCTTGTTGCCGGTTATCGCGCAACGGCGCCCGTAAGCGCCGAGCACGACAGCCTTGAACGCTTGCTGACCGAGGCGCTGCGGCGCCAGTCTCGGGTCGCCGTACACGGGGCCCGGCCGGTGCCATGGCTGGCTGAGGTCGAGGTCCACGGTCGTGCCGATGAGGCGATGTATCAACAGCTCGAAGTAGTCGCGCGTCTGAACGTCAGCGAGGTCGTACGTCTTGCCCTGCACCACGTTCGGCGCGAAGTCCCGAGGCGGCCCGACCGTCGACGTGTCACCGAAGAAGTTCACGTCGCGAATGAAGATGCAGCCGATGAACGGATCCTCGTCCGATCCGATCGCCTGTTTGCGGTAGCGCCCGACGCTGTTGCGCATGTCCGCCACGGTCGCGGCACCGTTGGCCTCGCCGAACAGTTCCCACGCCTCAGAGATGCGGAGTCGCTCGAAGCCGCTGAAGAAGCCGCCCCCTATGACGCGATTCAGCGGATGGTGTGCCTTGAAGAAGAAGGGCTCTCCGATCGTCAAGGCACGGAAGCTACCTCCCGACGGTCGCCAGAAGTTCACCTCGTTCAGATGTGGCCGAGCCGCCAGAAAGCGGTACCACCTCTCGTCGGTCACACCAACGTAGGCCCTCACGAGACGACCATGCCCTTACGTTGATCTCTTCGCTACCGGCTGATCGGTCGATGCGTTCGAGAGATTCGGGTTCAGGGCTCGCGCATCCAGAGCTTCGGGTCGTTGACGAAGACACCCTTGCCCTGATGGCGCCAGATCACCCGCAAGGCTTCCAGCCGCACGTAGACCTGCTTGACGGTCGACGGACTGACCTTGTGCATTGCAGCAAGCTGCGTGATTGAAGGCAGCTTGTCTCCCGGCTTGAGCTTCTTCGCTCTGATGTCGGCGACGATCTCGTCGGCGATGCGGATGTAGTCGGCGGTGATCGGCATGACTCCCCCTGCGTGGCATGCCAATTCGATCACGCAACGACACCCCGCAACAACTCATCGTTTGACTAAGGTGACTGGGACAGCTAAGTTGAAGACCGCCTCTCCCCTTGCGTGGCAACAAGGAGCAGAGGCATCCCCCTGGTCGGGGCGGGTGCGCGTGCCCGTCCCGACCCACCGGACTGCTCCGCTGTCGTACCGCTGAACTGAGCTGCGGCGGCGGAGCGGGCGGGTCGTCCGCGGCCGGCGTGCGGACGGCCCGCCCTTCCACCTACCGACCGAGCCTTCGCTCCCGGCTGCACCGGAAAGGATCTTCGTCTCGTTCGTCACCGTTCATCGAGGCGCACGGTCCCGCGCTCCCGCACCTTGGGCGCGGTCGCGGCTCCGTCCGGCCACACCTGCATGTCAGTTAGCAGACTGGTCCTACCGCCGCTGCTGCAGGGCGGCGGTCACCGCCTTCGCGTCGAAGCGGGCCGGGTCGAAGTCGGTCGGCTCGTCCAGGTCCAGCCAGTCCAGCCGGTCCTGGTGCTCGGGATGGGTGGGGTCGCCGAGGATCTCCACCAGATCGGCGTACCCCCACACTCCGCCGCAGTCATCCGGCGGCGCCGCACGCCGCCCGCCGACACAGCGCGGGTACGCCACGGACGCGTCCCGGTCGAGGACCTTCTCCACGAGGATGTCGTGTTCCCAGTTGTCGCCGAAGTCGTACGTGTACCGCAGCTTGTCCCCGACGGCGGGGGCGACCTGCTCCAGGGTGACCCGCGACGCGGCGCGGTGGCCGAGTTCCGCGTCCAGGCGGCCGAAGCTGCCGTACGGGGTCTCGAAGACGTGCAGGTGGCTGTCGTTCCAGCCGAAGGCGATCTGGATCAGCTCGTGCAGCCGGGTGAGGCTGACGTCGGCGGGCACCTCGAGACGCCGCCAGATCGGCGGACGGGCACCCCGGAGACTCACCTTGACCTGGTAGATCGGCGCCGGTCCGTCGGACTTCTTGCGCTTCGCCGGCAGGCTGACGGGTCGACGCTGGGCCGGTACGGCACCGCCCCGCTGCCCGGGGATCAGGAGATCGAGCAGCGCGGAGATCGAGGCGACGTCCAGTTCGCCGTCGTGCCCGGGACCCCGTCTGCGACGTCGGGGCTCGGGGAGCGACCGTATCCAGCTGCGAACCAGCAGGGCCAGAGCAGGGTAGCCGGGACCGTCCTCGTCGAGGAGGTCGTCCAGCACCTCGGGGTCGCCCTCGTCGTGCTCGACGCGGGCGTCCAGTGCGTCCTCCACGGCGCGGCGGAAGTCCACCGGCCGCAGCCTCTTCTTCGTAACGTCGACGCCACCGGCGCGCAGGTCGGACAGGAGCGCCTCGATCGCCTCGCCCCACCGGTCCGCCTCGATCAACAGGATCTGACCGGCGGCACCGCAGTCGCAGCCGTCCAGGCTGACGACGGCAACGTGTGACCGACCGGCCCGCTGGAACCTGCCAGCCAGCATGATCGTCGACCCCGCCGGCTCGGCGAACCGGATGCCCTCGTCGAGCGTGACCGGCGCGTCCAGTTCGGCGAGCCAAGGTGGCGCGGTGACTCCGGCACCGGTGAGTCGGCGGGCCGCCGCCGTCGCAGCCCGGCTGACCTCACCGTCGGTGACCGACGCGATTGCCGCCAGCATCGCCCGCGCCTCCGGGGTGGCCTTCGCCTCGAATGTCGGCACGAACAGACCCAGCACCGCCCGGTCGAAGTCGTCGCTCATGGACGCCCCGATCGCCAGCAACATCGAGGCGCTGATCTCCACCTCGATCGGATCCTGCATGGCGTCGATGTCGACCGATTGCGGGAGCAGGTCGCCAACCTGCCCCGGCGTCGCCTCCGCCCCGGTGCAGTACGGGCAGTCGCACTCGTCCGGTGCACCCACCACGACGAGCGGCGCACCGCCGCGCACCGATCGCTTCTTCCCGTTGCGGCGTCGACCACGGCTTACTGGGCTCAC
Organism: Micromonospora sp. H33; assembly: GCF_052068455.1. Lineage (NCBI taxonomy): Bacteria > Bacillati > Actinomycetota > Actinomycetes > Micromonosporales > Micromonosporaceae > Micromonospora > Micromonospora sp. H33. The sequence goes on from NZ_JBQHDE010000005.1 coordinate 105,454, forward strand.
CCGCACAGTCTGCCGCACCCGCCCGGCCCGACCGCAACCCACGACACGCCGACAACGAGGACGCACCGCGCCGCCACCACCCCGTCGGGCGTGGATCTAGCCGCCGAAGCTCAGCGCCTGCCGCAGATCCACGTCGAGGCATTCTTCGTACTGCGGATCGGGCTCAGCCCCGGCAGCGCTGAGGACGGCGGGGCTGTGGGCGAACAACCTGGTGTAGTTGGACAGGTAGCCCATCGCCTTCGTATCCGCGTCGAACATCCGCTCAGTGTCCGGCGACTGCTCAGCCGGCTGCAGAAGACTCATGCGACTCCCCCGTACGCTCAACCGCAGACGGTACGCCGCCAGGACCGCCGGAGGCTGTCGGGAAACCGGCGACGGCGGCCTGCCGGAGCCGCCTGGACAGCGTGACGATCCCATTACCCGGCCATCGGATCCATCCTGCCCGTTGTCGCCGGGTCACCCGGGGCCGTTCTCCCGCCACGTCGGTGGGCGCGCCCCCGCGCGGCTGACGAGTGGGCGGCTCCGTCCTTGTTAACGTGAGGGAACACGGCGCGACCTCGCACCGAGGACGTCGGCGCCGCCGCATACCGTCGGGCATCCCCCTCGGCCGGGCGTCCATCCGGACGCGTCCCGCCCGGCCGCTCGATGACGCGTGGACCGGTCCACGGACGACGGAGGGGGACATGGCTGACGACCCGCAGCCGGAGGTGACCTCGCCGGACCGCCGGCCGTGGGTCGACCGGAGCCGTGAGGTCGCCCGTCGGGCACGGTCCCGTACGGCTTCCGGGTCACGGCGGACGTGGGCATGGCTGGTCGCCGGGGCGCAGCGCCTCCGGCCGTGGCTGGTCCTGGGATCACGGCGACTGTGGGCGTGGCTGGTCGGGATCGCGCGGAGGGTGAACGCCGCGGCCCGCGAGGGCCCGCCCCCTCCCCCGCCAGAGGATCCGGTCGAGCGACGCGAGCTGGCCGGCCCGATCACCGTGCCGGCGCGGGGGTACGTGTTCGCCTTCACCGTCCGCGCCGCGTTCACCTGGTCCGCGCAGGGTCTGCGGCCGGACCAGCTGGCCTGGTACGCGCACTACTTCATGCCGCAGGCGACCCAGCGCCTGACCCGGATCGCGGCGGACCTGGCCCGTACCGTCCCGCCGCAGCGCGCGGTCGAGCTGGAGGAACGGTTGCAGCGGGTGCTCGGTCGGCAGGAGCCGTGGTCGTTCGAACGCGGCGGAAGGACCGTCACCTGCCGGCCGGAGGCGTGGGTACGCCTCGACGAGCGGGTCCGGCGAGCCCTCCAGCCGTACTGGGAACGCCTGATCACGCTGGACTGCGAGTACGAGGAGCAGACGCGGCGCGCGCAGTACGCTGAGCGGATCAACCGGCAGTGGGCGGCGATCCTGGCCGACCTGGCTGGCGCCGACGTGCCCGAGGAGCTGCGCGAGAGGCTGGCCCGCGCCTGGGAGCACACGATGGCCGAGCAGCGGGCCGCCGCACAGTGGACCGGCGACCTCCTCCGCCAGCGCCGCCGCCACCTCTTCTTCGATCCATTCACCGAACTCAACGTGCCCCCGAAGCCCGCACCGACCCAGCCGCGGGCAGGCCGAGCCTCCGACGGCAGGGGGCGCCCGCCCAGCCCGGACCACCCGACCAGCCCGGACCGCCGAGTCAGTCCGGACAGCCCGACCAGCCCAGGGCGCCCGACCAGCCCCGACGCGGCAGGTTCGCCACCGAACTCGGAGAAAGGCTGAGCCAAACCCGCTCAGCCACGGCCGGAGAGGATGGCGAGGGTTTCGCGGCGGACCTCGTCCGGCTCGTGGACCAGGCGACGGTGGGAGAAGCGGACGGTCACGACAGCCATCGGCGAGACGGGTGAGCAGGGTACGCAGCGCGGCGCGGCCGGGCAGCCGCGGTAAGGGCGTGAGCGCGGCCCGCAGCCGGTCGGGAGTGGTGAGCCGGTCGTTGACCGCCCTGATCACCGGCCCGTGCCGCTCGGCGAGCGGGAGCAGCGGCCACGAGTCGACCAGCGCCGACTCAAGCCGCGTCACCGGCCGCCGGCCCAGGCCAGCGCGACGCGGCGGCCCACGATCGGCGCGACGCGACCGATGGCACGGTAGGCGTCTTGCTCCCCAAGGACCAGGTCCCCGGCCACATACACCGCAGGCAGCGCCCGAACGAGGTACCCCGACCGGCACGCCCGCCGCAGCGTCCACTCGGGCACGACCTGCCGAGCCAGTGCAGTGGCGACCACCCCGCCATGAGCCTCCACCAGATCACGCAGCACCCCGTCCACGCGCCGGAACCCTGCCGCCCCGACCTCGACCGAGCAACCGCCACACACTCGCTCCTGTGGACAAGAACGTCACTGTGGACGACAACCACGCACCGAGCCAACCGTGATATGCAAGATCGGATACGCGTGAGCGGCAGGAGGCCCGGCGTGTCGAGTCGGTGGAACGTATTGGATCTTGGCGCACGCATCGACGACGGGGTGCACGTCGATCTTCGCCCGCTGTTCGCCGGCTCGTGGGGCGCTCGTGACCTGGGCGGTGGACCGTACCGGCGTGCGTACTCCGGACGCTCCGACAGCCGTGCGCTTCGTGGCGCTCGGTGACTCGATCACCGTGGGTCTCGGCGACCCGATGCCCGACGGGACGTGGCGCGGGTGGGCCGCGCTGCTGGCCGAGAGCCTGGCCCCGCCCGGGCCCCACCTCCAGTTCCACAATCTCGCCCGCCCCGGCGCGCTCACGGGTGACGTGCTCCGCGACCAACTCCCGGCCGCTCTCGACCTGCGACCGACGATGGCCGCCGTGGTCGTCGGGGTGAACGACACGCTGCGCGCCCGCTTCGACGTGCCGGCGATCAGCGCGGCGCTGCTGGGGACGGTCGGCGCGCTGCGCCGGGCCGGGGCGGTGGTGCTCACCGCGCGGCTACCGGAGCCGGGCCGGATGTTCGGCCTGCCGCCGGGGCTGGCCCGGCCCCTGGCCCGGCGGATCGCCGCGGTGAACGCGGTCGCCGACCACGCGGCGGCGCTGCACGGCACCGTCCACTTCGACGCGGCGAACCACCCGGACACGTACCGCCGCGACATGTGGAGCGTCGACCGCCTGCACCCGAGCGAGCGGGGGCACCGGCTGCTCGCCGGCGCGTACGCGGACCTGCTGCGGGAGTGGGGCCTGCCGGTGCACCGCCGCCCGGACCCGCGACCGGGCAACCCGCCGCCGACCCGGGCGGCCCAGCTGACCTGGATGGCCGTGAAGGGCACCCGGTGGGTACGGGACCGCTGCACCGACCTGGTGCCGCAGCTGCTCTGGCTGGCCGCCGCCGAGTCCTGGTACACGATGCGGGGCGACGCCCGCCGCCTCGACGACCGCCTCGGCCGCGACCTGGCCGCCGCCCTCGCTAGCTGCACCGGCGACCCGACGGAAGAGGTCGATCCGACGGCCCGCGCCGGGCAGCCCCCGCCCGCCCTGGCCTAGCCACCGACCACCCGGGGCACGTGCCGCCGAACCGCGACTCCGAGTGTTGAGAAGGGGCCCCTTCTCTACGCCAGGCGATAATAGGGGCCCCTTCCTTACCGCTCAGCTCGGGACGTCGCGGCGGCGGAAGCCGGCCAGGCCGGCGGCGAGCAGCAGCGCGCCCACCCCGGTAAGCACGGCGAGGGGCAGCACGGCCGGGTCGACCGCCGGCACCGACGGCACGTGCGTGTACGGGGACAGGTTGAGCACCGTCTGCGGCAGGTCGAGCACCGCGCCGAGCTGCCCGAGCAGCAGGAACACGATCAGCACCGCCCAGGACAGCACCACCGACCAGCGGGGCGCGAGCCCGAACAGCGCGGTGACCACCCCGGCGACGACGAGCAGCGCCGGCAGCCGCAGCAGCGCCGCCCCGCTCAGCTCCAGGGCGTGCCCCACCACATCTCCGGCCACGATCCCGTAGCCCAGACCGGTCGAGAGCCCCGCGAGCAGCACGAGCACCACCGCGCCGAGCACCGCACCGACGACCTGGGTCCCGAGCCAGCGATGCCGACCGACGGCCGTGGCCAACACCGCCTCCAGGATCCCGTCGGACTCGTCAGCCCGCGTCCGCAGCAGCGCCTGCACGACGTACGCCCCGATGGTCAGCGCGAACAGCCCGAGCATGGCGGCGAGGAACGCGTCGATGAGGTCCGTCCCGCCGCCGAGCGCCCCGATGGCCTCGGCCGCCGCCGGGTTCTCGGCGATCATGTCGTTGACCTCGTCGGCGGCGATGCCCATCGACAGCCCGAGGATCACCACCGCGACCGCCCAGCCGAGCAGGGCGCCGCGGTGCAGCCGCCAGAGCAGCCCGGCGGGGCTGAGCAGCCCGGCGGCGGCGTGGGCGGGCCCCCGGCGGGCGGCGAGCAGCCCGGCGCCGAGGTCCCGGCGGCCGGCGAGCACGAAGGCGAGCGCCGTGCCGGCGACCAGGAGCGCGACCGGCAACCCGAGCACCCACCAGCGTTCCCCGCCGAACGCGCGTACCTGGTTGCCCCAGCCGAGCGGGGACAGCCACGACGGCCAGGCGCTCTCCACCCGCAGGCCGTCCCGCTCGCCGAGGACGTCCCCGGCGGCGCGGAGCAGGAACGCGACGCCGACGCTGGCGGCGGCGAGCGCGTTCGCGCCGCGCGAGGTGACCGACAGCTGGGCGGTGACGGCGGCGACGGCGGTGAAGGCGACACCGACCCCGGCGACGGCCCCGGCGGCGGCGAGCGACCCGGCGAGCGGCAGGCCGGTCGCGGCGAAGGCCAACCCGAGGAGTACGCCGGATGCCACGTTCGCCCCGACGACGACGATCAGGGCGGCGGTGAGCAGCGCGTACCGGCCGACGACGGCGGCGCCGAGCAGCTCCGCCCGGCCGGTCTCCTCGTTCTGCCGGGTATGCCGGACGACGGCGAACGTGCTGACCAGCGCGGCGAGCACGGCGAGGGTGATGTACGTCTCGGCGACCACCACCGCACCGAGGTCGGGACCGACGATCGGCCCGTTGAACGCGCGCGCGACGACGCTGGTGGCGGCGGTCTCGGCGTACCGGACGCGGGCCGGCTCGTCCGGGTAGACGCCGGCGACGCTGCCGGCAAGGCCGATGCCGAGCAGCGGCGCGCCGACCACCCAGATCCCCAGCTTGATCCGGTCGCGGCGCAGGGCGAGCCGGGCCAGCCGGCCGGTGCCGGTGTACGCGTTCATCGGGCCCGCTCCACCTCGGTCGCGGCGACCCGCCCGTTCGGGGAGGCGCCGTCGTAGTGCCGCAGGAACAGCTCCTCCAGTGTCGGCGGGGCGCTGGTGAGCGCGCGGACGCCGAAGCGGACCAGGTACGCCAGCAGCTCGTCGAGGTGCTCCGGCTCCACCTCCAGCCGAATACGGCCGTCGACGGAGCGCACCTCGTGGACGCCGGGCAGCCCGTCGAGGCCGGTCAGGGGACGTGCCGTCTCGACGGTGACCGTCGTCCGGGCCAGGTGCCGCAGCTCGGTGAGGGTGCCGGACTCGACCGTGCGGCCGGCGCGGATGATGCTCACCCGGTCGCAGAGGGCCTCGACCTCGGCCAGGACGTGGCTGGAGAGCAGCACGGTGGCGCCGCCGTCGGTGAGCCGCCGGACCTCCTCCTGGAACACGGCCTCCATGAGCGGGTCGAGCCCGGAGGTCGGCTCGTCGAGCACGTACAGCTCGACGTCGGAGGCGAACGCGGCGACGATGGCGACCTTCTGCCGGTTGCCCTTCGAGTACGCGCGGCACTTCTTGGTGGGGTCGAGGTCGAAGCGCTCCAGCAGTTCGTCGCGGCGGCGCCGGTCCAGCCCGCCGCGCAGCGCACCGAACAGGTCGATGGCCTCGCCGCCGGACAGGTTGGGCCACAGGTTCACGTCGCCGGGCACGTACGCGAGCCGCCGGTGCAGCGCCACCGCGTCACGCCAGGGATCGGCGTCGAGCACCCTCACCTCACCGGCGTCGCGCCGCAGCAGCCCGAGCAGGACGCGGATGGTGGTGGACTTGCCGGAGCCGTTAGGACCCAGGAAGCCGTGCACCTCCCCCGCCTCGACCCGCAGGTCGAGCCCGTCGAGCGCGCGGACCGCGCCGAAACTCTTGACCAGGCCGTCGATCGCGATGACGGGCATGGGCGCCTCCTGTCGAATCCGGTTCGCCACCCTCAGCGTACTGACCGACGGTCAGTGGATTCAACCCGCCGGTCAGGACCACGGCTACGCTGGGCCGCATGACCGCCGAGGCGCCCGACGACACCCGTACCCGCATCCTGCGGGTCGCCCTCGACCTGTTCGCCCAGCACGGCTACCAGCGCACGTCCCTGCGCCAGATCGCCGAGCGGCTGCGGCTGACCAAGGCGGCGATCCTCTACCACTTCCCCGCCAAGGAGGACCTGCTCACCGCGTTGTCCGAACCGCTCCTGCGGGACCTGGAGACGATGCTGGACGCCACCGCCGCGCTGCCGCCCCCGCGGGCCCGGGACGCGCTGCTCGCCGGCTGGGTGGACACGATGCTCGCCCACCGCCGCTCGCTGGGCATGCTGTTCCACGACATCGCCCTGGTCTCCCGGGGGGCGACGTACCACCGCCTGATGCGGATCGCCATGCGTGCCAACGAGATCGTGGCCGGGCCGGACGCGGGGCGCCGGGAGCGGGTCCGCGCCGTGCAGGCGATCGCCGCGTGCAGCGACCCGATCCTGTTCTTCGCGGACGTACCCGAGGAGACCCTACGGGCCGACATGCTCGACGGCGTACGCCGGCTCCTGGGTGACGCCGGCGGCGCGGAGGCGGAGGGCGGCGCGGGACCGGCGGCGGACGCCGGACGCCCCGGGCGGCGCCGGCCGGGACGGCCGCGGTCGATGGGCCCGGAGCAGGTCCGCACCGCGCGGCGGCTGCACGCCGCCGGCACCCACTCGGTGGACGAGATCGCCGCAGCGCTCGGGGTGTCCCGGGCGACGGTCTACCGGCACCTGGACGGATCCGGGGTGGAATAATGAGACGGGTTTCGCGACGGTTTTGAGACCCGTTTGAGCGCTCGGACGGCGGGTAGCCGACGCGCCCGTCCGGCGGACGGGACCGGGCCGCGTACGGTGGCGCGGCCGGCGCGACGGGATGGTGGCGGATGGGTCCGGTGCTGGACGGTCGCCTCGTCACGGCCACCCGGCAGCGGTCGAGGGGGTGCTGACCATGTGCGGCATCGGCGGGGAGGCGCGGTTCGACGGGTCGACACCGGACGCGGGCGCGGTGGCCCGGATGGCCGACGCGATGCGGTTGCGGGGGCCGGACGGCGAGGGCCTGTGGAGCGACGGCTGGGTGACCCTCGGGCACCGCCGGCTCACCATCATCGACCTGTCCGACGCCGGGGCCCAGCCGATGCTCCGCGAGGACCTGGGGCTGGCGCTGGTCTTCAACGGCTGCGTCTACAACTATCCCGAGCTGCGCGAGGAGCTGCGGGCCGCCGGGCACAGCTTCCGCTCCACCAGCGACACCGAGGTGATCCTGGTGGCGTACGCGCAGTGGGGTGAGGCGTTCGTCGACCACCTGGTCGGCATGTTCGCGATCGGCCTGGTGGACCGGGCGCGACGGCGCCTCGTCCTCGCCCGCGACCGGCTCGGCATCAAGCCGCTGTACCTCGCCGAGTCCCCCGGGCGGCTGCGGTTCGCCTCGACGCTGCCGGCGCTGCTGCGCGGCGGCGACGTCGACACGGGCATCGACCCGGTGGCCCTGCACCACTACCTGTCCTGGCACTCGATCGTGCCGGCGCCCCGCACCGTCCTGCGCGGCGTCCGCAAGCTGCCCCCGGCGACGGTGCGGGTCGTCGAGGCGGACGGGCGCAGCCGGGAGCGGGTGTACTGGCAGCCGGAGTACGTCCGCGAGCCCGCCCACGACGGCATGGACGCCCGGGACTGGCAGGCCGCCGTCGGTGGCGCGCTGCGTACGGCCGTGCGGCGGCGGCTGGTCGCGGACGTGCCGGTGGGGGTGCTGCTCTCCGGCGGTCTGGACTCCAGCCTCATCGTGGCGCTGCTCGCCGAGGCCGGGCAGCAGCACCTCAGGACGTTCAGCATCGGGTTCAACAGTCGCGGCGGCGAGGCCGGCGACGAGTTCCGCTGGTCCGACCTCGTGGCCCGCGCGTACGGCACCGACCACCAGCGCATCCGGCTCGCGGACGACGACCTCGTGCCGGCGGTACGGTCGACGGTGGCCGCGATGACCGAGCCGATGGGCAGCCACGACGTGGTGGCCTTCCACCTGCTCAGCGAGCAGGTGGCGAAGCACGTGAAGGTGGCGCAGTCCGGGCAGGGCGCCGACGAGGTCTTCGCCGGGTACGGCTACCACCAGCCCCTCGTGGCGGTGCCTCGCCACGGCGCGGCAGAGGCGTTCGCGGCGGCCTTCTTCGACCGCGACCACGCCGAGCTGACCCGGGTGGTCGACCCGGCGTACGCCTGCGACCGGGACGCCAGCCGCGAGCTGCTCGCCGCCGAGCTGGCCGCGCCGGGCGCGGAGACCGCGCTGGACGCGGTGCTGCGCCTGGACACCCACCGGATGCTCCCCGACGACCCGGTGAAGCGGGTGGACAGCATGAGCATGGCCTGGGGGCTGGAGGTGCGGACCCCGTTCCTGGACCAGGACCTGGTGGCCCTCGCGGCGGCCTGCCCGCCGGAGCACAAGGTGGCGCAGGGCGGCAAGGGGGTGCTCAAGCAGGTCGCCCGGGAGGTGCTGCCCGCCGACGTGATCGACCGGCCGAAGGGCTACTTCCCGGTGCCGGTCCTGCGCAACGTGGACGGCCCGGTGCGGGACCTGGTCGTCGAGGCGCTGCGGGCGCCGGCCGCGCGGGAGCGGGGCCTGTTCCGGCCGGCGTACGTCGAGGAGCTGCTCGCCGACCCGGAGGCGGCGCAGTCGGCGGCCGGCAGCAACAAGCTGTGGCAGCTCGGGCTGCTGGAGCTGTGGCTCCAGACGCACGACATCCGCTGAGGTGAAAGGAAGGGCCCCTTGTTAACGCCTGGCGTTGTACAAGGGACCCCTGCAATCACGCGTCCCCTGGGCGGGTCTGCGCGGCCAGGTGGTCCAGCACGGCGCGGACGTCGCACTCGGTGCGGGCCAGGACGCGGCGCTGGCGGGCCGCGCCGTTGCCCTCGCGCCGGACCCGGTGCAGCTGGTCGAGCACGTACCGGAGGTCGCCGTGGCGCACCAGCGCGGGCGCGACGGCGGCGAACAGGTCGTCGACCAGGTCCCACGCCGGCCGGGCACGGCCCGAGCGCAGGTCGATGAGGTCGCCGTCGAGCCCGTCGTGGCCGGCCCGCCAGTGCGCGGCCGAGACCAGGCAGTCCCGGATCCGCGGGGCGAGGACGCCGTCGCGGACGTCGTCGGCCACGGTCGCGACGAGGGCGCGGACGAGCCCGGCGACCAGCACCGTGTCGTCGACGGTCGGGCAGACGTCGCCCACCCGGACCTCCACCGTGGGGTACGCGACGGACGGGCGGGCGTACCAGTAGACCATCGCCGCGTCCAGCATGATGCCCGCCCTGATCAGATCCTCGACGGTGGCGTCGTAGTCGGCGGCCGACTCGAAGTGCGGGGTGGGGCCGATGCTCGGCCAGCGTTCCAGCTGCATCGACCGCCAGCTCGCGTGCCCGGTGTCCCGGCCGTCGTGCAGCGGCGAGTTGGCGGTGATCGCCTGCACCACCGGCAGCCAGGGGCGCAGGTGGTTGCAGACCTGCACGGCGAGTTCCCGGTCCGGGACGCCGACGTGCACGTGGCACCCGCAGACCGCCGGGTCGTGCGCGACCGGGCCGAACCGCCGGGACATGGCGTGGTAGCGCGGTTTGTCCGGTACGGTCCGGTGCGGCTCGTGCACCGGCGTGGCGCCCACCGCGACGAGGCGCGCGCCGGCTGCCTCGGCCGCGTCGGCGACCGCCGTACGCAGCGCGACCAGGTGCTCCCGCAGCTCCGTCAGGTCGGCCGAGACCGGCGTGACCATCTCCACCATGCTGTGCCGGAACTCCTGCCGGCTCTGTTCGCGGGCGGCGCCGGACAGCCCGTCGAGCACCCGGTCGGCGACCGGCATGCTCTCGCCCGTCCCGGGGTCGAGCAGCAGGTACTCCTCCTCCACGCCGAGGGTGAGCGTCGTCAGGTCGGGAAGGGCGGTGGCCGGACGGTGCGTCATGGGCGGTGGGCGTCCGTTCGTCGGGCTGCCGGGTGCCCTCACCGCCTTCCCGGCCGGTGCAACGGAAAACGCCGGGGACCGGCCGGCGGGGCCCGCCGTTGAGAAGGGTCCCCTTCTCTACCGCAGGCGTTAACAGGGGGCCCTTCCTTGCACCTCGTCCGCGCGGGCGGCGAGGTGGGCGCGTTCGGCCGCGTTGTCCGTCCGCGCCGCGGCCGTCCGGTAGGCCGCCACCGCCTCCGCGGTCCGGCCGAGCCGGCGCAGCAGGTCGGCGCGGACCGCGTGGAACACGTGGTAGCCGGCGAGGTCGAGGCCGTCCACCACGGCCAGCGCGGCGGCCGGCCCCGCCACCTCGGCCAGCGTCACCGCCCGGTTCAGGGCCACCACCGGCCCGGGGGCGACGGCGGCGAGCTGGTCGTACAGGGCGAGGATCTGGGCCCAGTCGGTGCCGGCGGCGTCGGGTGCGACGCTGTGCACGGCGGCGATCGCGGCCTGGATCTGGTACGGCCCGGGCCGGTTTCGCCGCAGGCAGCGGCGGACCAGCGCCTGCCCCTCGGCGGTCGGCGCGGCGTCCCACCGGGACCGGTCCTGCTCGGCCAGCGGCACCAGCGCGCCCTCGGCGGTGGTGCGGGACGGCCGGCGCGCCTCGGTGAGCAGCAGCAGGGCGAGCAGCCCCAGCGCCTCCGGCTCGTCCGGCATCAGCTCGACCAGCAGTCGGGCGAGCCGTACCGCCTCGGCGCAGAGGTCGTCGCGGACGAGCCGCGGGCCGGCGCTGGCGGTGTGCCCCTCGGTGTAGGTCAGGTAGACGACGGCGAGCACGGTGTGCAGGCGGTCCGGCAGGTCGGCGTCGCGCGGCACCCGGTACGGGATCCGGGCGTCGCGGATCTTGGCCTTGGCCCGCGTGATCCGCTGGGCCATCGTCGGCTCCGGCACCAGGAAGGCGCGGGCGATCTCGGCGGTCGTCAGGCCGCCGAGCAGGCGCAGCGTCAGGGCGACCCGGGCGGCGGGCGCCAGCGCCGGGTGGCAGCAGGTGAAGATCAGGCGGAGCCGGTCGTCGCGCACGGGCCCCTCCTCGGGCGGGTCGTCGGCGGTGTGCAGCCGCGCGGCCTCGGCGTGCCGCTCGCCCCGGGACGCCTCCCGCCGCAGCCGGTCGATCGCCCGGTTGCGGGCGGTGGTGATGATCCATCCGGCGGGGCTGGGCGGCGCCCCCGTCTCCGGCCAGCGGGCGACCGCGACGGCGAAGGCCTCCTGCACCGCCTCCTCGGCGAGGTCGATGTCGCCGAGGAGGCGGACGAGGACGGCGACCGCGCGGCCGTACTCCGCGCGGAACACCGCTTCCACGTCGGGCACGGTCAGTCCTCGGCCTCGCCCTGGAACGGGCGCACCTCGATCGGCAGGGTGGTGGCGAGGGCGTACCGGCGGCCCCACTCCAGGGCGGCGTCCAGGTCGGGGGCCTTGAGGATGGTGAAACCGCCCAGGTACTCCTTGCCTTCGACGAACGGGCCGTCGGTGACCAGCACCTCGCCCTCCTTGGGGCGCAGCACGGTGGCCGTGGACGGATCGTGCAGGCCCTGGCCGAAGACCCAGCACCCGCTGGCCTCCAGCTCCTGCCGGATCGCGCCGAGTTCCCGCATGACGCCGGCGAGGAACTCGGGGTCCGGGGTCCCCGGGCCGGCGGGCTGGTAGATGCTCACCAGGTACTGCTTCATGGGCTCCTCCTCGCGGGGCGGCCGGCACCCGCGCCGGCCTCTCATCCTCCACACGAACGGGCACCGCCGGTTTCGACAGCACGCCCCGAGATTTCTGCGGCGACGCCTGGCGCACCGGCGACCCTGGGGGAAGAACCCTCGCATTTCGGACCCGGTCGGTAGAGTCGGCCCCGGGGGTGCGGGGGCATGTCGAAGGCGACGGAGGAGTTCTTCGCCGGGCTCGTCCGGCACGGGCACGACCGCCTGTCCCGCAAGACCAGCGGCTCGATCCGCTTCGACCTCACCCGTCCGGGCGGGACCGACCACTGGCTGGTGGCCATCGACCGGGGCGTGGTGCGGGTCTCCCGCGAGGCCGGCACCGCCGACACGGTGATCCGGACGGAGGAGTCCCTGTTCGAGCGGATGACCCGCGGCGAGGTCAAGCCCCTGCCCGCCTGGCTGCGCAACGACATCACCACCGAGGGCCAGTTCCGGTTCGTCATCCTGCTGGAACGCCTGTTCGCCCCGCCGCCCGGCGGCCGCCACCCTCGGGACGTCGCCCCGGTGCCACGGGACGAGATGTGAACGGCGACCTCGTCCGCGTCCTGGACGGCAACATCTTCGTCCTCAGCGAGGAGAACGGGGACATCGAGGGGGGCCCGAACCCGTCCGGATACTTCGGGTTCGACACCCGCTTCCTGTCCCGTTGGCGGCTCACCGTCAACGGCGAGCGGCTGCACCCCCTCGCAATCCGTGAGGTGCACTACTTCGAGGTCCGGTTCTTCCTGGTGCCCGGAATCCCGACCCACTACGTCGACGCGAAGGTGTCGGTGATCCGCGACCGCGTCGTGGCCGACGGCAACTTCGTCGAGACGCTCACGGTCATCAACCACCGTCCCGAGCCGGTCGAGTACACGGTGCGGATCGACGTCGACAGCGACTTCCGGCCCCTCTACGAGGTGCAGATGCCACACCAGGCAGCGGAGCGCCCGGGGCGCCTCTACCGGCGGATCGAGGACGGCTCGCTACGCCTGGGGTACCGGCGGGAGCGGTACCGGCGGGAGACGGTGGTGTCCAGCACCGAACCCGCCGAGGTCGACGATTGCGGGCTCACCTACCGCGTACGGATCGAACGCAACGCCCGGTGGACCACGACGCTGCGGGTACGGGGGTTGGTGCTGCAACCCGACGGCGAGGACGTCCGCCAACGGGCTGCCCCCCGCCGCAGCGGCGGCACGCCGCGGCTCCGCCTCGACCTGGACCGCTGGTTGGCCAGGACGCCCCAGCTCAGCTCCGACTGGGACGTTCTGACGGACACGTGGCGGCGCAGCCTGGTGGACCTCGCCGGCCTGCGGTACTCGCCGCTGGTCCTGCCCGACGAGGCGATGCCCGCCGCCGGCCTGCCCTGGGTGGCCACCGCCACCGGCCGGGACAGCATCCTCACCAGTTTCCAGGCGTTGCCCGTCGCGCCCGAGCTCGCCGCCACCACCCTGCGGCTGCTCGGCACCGACCAGGGCACGGTGCTCGACGACTTCCGCGACGAGGAGCCCGGCAAGATCCTGCAGGAGTTCCGGTACGGGGAACTCACCGCGTTCGAGGAGAAGCCGCAGGCGCCGTACTACGGCAGCGCCGACACCACGCCGCTCTACGTCGTCCTGCTGGACGAGTACGAGCGCTGGACCGGTGACACCGCGCTGGTGCGCGAGTACGAGGACGAGGCCCGGGCCGCGCTGCACTGGATCGACGAGTACGGCGACATCCGCGGTGACGGGTACGTCTGGTACCAGCGCCGCAACGAGAGCAGCGGCCTGGTCAACCAGTGCTGGAAGGACTCCCCCGACGCGATCTGCTACCGCGACGGCCGCCGGCCGGGCCTGCCCCGGGCGACCTGCGAACTTCAGGGGTACGCGTACGACGCGAAGCGGCGGGGCGCCCGGCTGGCCCGCGAGATCTGGGGCGACCCCGCGTACGCCGACCGGTTGGATCAGGAGGCCAGCGAGCTGAAGGTGCGCTTCAACCGGGACTTCTGGTTGGCCGACGACGGCTACTACGCGCTCGCCCTCGACAGCGACGGCACCCCGGTCGACGCCCTCTCGTCGAACATCGGGCACCTGCTGTGGAGCGGCATCGTCGACGACTCACGGGCGGCGGCGGTGGCCGAGCACCTGCTCGGCCCTCGGCTGTTCTCCGGCTGGGGGGTGCGCACCCTGGCGGCGGGCCAGACCCGGTACAACCCGCTCGGCTACCACGTCGGCACGGTCTGGCCCTTCGACAACGCGCTGATCGCCGCCGGACTGCGGCAGTACGGCTTCCGGCGCGAAGCCGGGATCATCGCGGAGGGGATCATCGCGGCGTCGGCCTACTTCGATGCCCGCCTGCCAGAGGCGTTCGCCGGGTTCGACCGGCAGCGGACCGGCTACCCGGTGCGGTACCCGGCCGCGAACAGCCCCCAGGCGCTGGCGACGAGCGCCCCCTTCCTGCTGGTCCGCACGCTGCTCGGGCTGGAGCCCTACGGTGAGCACCTGGTGGTGGCGCCGGAGGTGCCGGCGCGGTTCGGGCGCGTCGAGCTGCTGGACATCCCGGGCCGGTGGGGCCGGAAGGACGCCATCGGCACGGCCCGCCATCATAGCTAGCTTAAATAAGCGTGGCCTGATATAAAGGGCCCGTGCACGCGTTCGATGTGCTCGGTGATCCGGTGCGACGCCGGATCCTGGAGCTGCTGGCCGAGGGCGAGATGACCGCCGGCGAGCTGGTGGAGGTGGTCCGGGCGGAGTTCGGGATCTCCCAGCCGGCCGTCTCCCAGCATCTGAAGGTGTTGCGCGACAACGGCTTCGCCACCGTCCGGCCGGCGGGAACCCGCCGGCTGTACGCCGTCGACACCCGCCCGCTGCGGGAGGTCGACCAGTGGTTGGACCACTTCCGCCGGTTCTGGACCAATCCCCTCCAGGCACTGGCCACCGAGCTGGCCCGGGGCCAGCGCGAGCGGCGGCGACGCGAGCCGTCCGCTGACGACAGGAGTGAACGATGACCGACGCCACCAGCCAGATCAGCACCGTCCGCCGGCAACTCGGCCGGCGGGTCCTGGAGGCCGGCGAGGCCCGGGTGATGACCATCAGCCAGACGTACGACGCGCCGCTGGAGGACGTCTGGGACGCCTGCACAAACCCCGAACGCATCCCCCGCTGGTTCCTGCCGGTCTCCGGTGACCTGCGGCTGGGCGGCCGCTACCAGCTGGAGGGCAACGCCGGCGGCACCGTCGAGCGCTGCGACCCGCCGAAGAGTTTCGCCGCCACCTGGGAGATGGGCGGCGACGTGAGCTGGATCGAGGTGCGGCTCACCCCGGTCGAGGACGGGCGCACGCGGTTCGAGCTGGAGCACGTCGCCCACGTCGCCCAGGAGTTCTGGGACCAGTACGGCCCCGGAGCGGTGGGCGTCGGCTGGGACCTGGCGCTGCTCGGCCTCGCCTCGCACCTGGGCGGCGCGGGCGCGGGCGTCACCCCCGAGGAGAGCGCCGCCTGGATCGCCTCCGACGAGGGCCGGCGGTTCGTCGCGTTCAGCAGCGAGCGGTGGCGCGACGCGAGTGTCGCCGACGGCACCGACGAGGCGGAGGCGCGGGCCGCCGCCGACCGGACGACCGCCTTCTACACCGGAGTCCCGGAGGCCTGATCCGTCCCGAGGCCGCCGGATGCGGGACAACGTCGTGCCGGCGGCCTCGGGACGATCGCACGGCCGGCCTCGCGGCGGGTAACGTGCGGCGGCATGACCGGCACGGCGTACTCGCACTGTTCCTACTGCGGCACGGCGTACCCGCCGGCGGCCGTGTGGCCCCGGCTCTGCGCGGCCTGCGGCGAGACCGTCTGGCGCAACCCGCTGCCGGTGGCGGTGGCGGTGCTGCCGGTGCACACCGACGCGGGCCTCGGTGTGGTGGTCGTCCGCCGCGACATCGAGCCGGCGCGCGGGCAGCTCGCGTTGCCGGGCGGCTTCATCGAGTACGGCGAGGAGTGG
This sequence comes from Micromonospora sp. H33, assembly GCF_052068455.1. Classification (NCBI taxonomy): domain Bacteria; kingdom Bacillati; phylum Actinomycetota; class Actinomycetes; order Micromonosporales; family Micromonosporaceae; genus Micromonospora; species Micromonospora sp. H33. The sequence goes on from NZ_JBQHDE010000005.1 coordinate 121,289, forward strand.
CAGGACGCTCTGGTACGCGAACTGCGCGAGGAGACCGGCCTGCCCGCCGAGCCGGCCGACGCGACGCTGTTCGCGGTGCACAGCGCCCCGGCCGGCGGCACGATGATGGTCTTCGGGGAGTTGCCGGCCCGGCCGGCCGCGTCGCTCCCGCCGTCGGCGCCCACCGAGGAGGCGACCGAGTGGCTGGTGCTCACCGAGCCGGTCGAGCTGGCGTTCTCCACCCACACGCGCGTGCTCGCCGACTTCCTCGCCCGGCACGCCGGCTGAGCCGGGTGGTTCAGCCGGCGGCCGGGTAGCGCTTGCTCAGCCGGACCAGCCGCGGGTCATCCACGCCCGGATTGTGGCCGCCCGCCCCGGCCCGCCGCCACCGGATCGACCGTCGGGGCGGCAGGCGTGACCGGGCGCCGAACGGGTAGACCGCGCCCACGCGCACGCCGCCCGGGCGGCCGTGCCGCCGTACGACGCCTCCGGGGGGCCGATGTCGGACGCGCCAGCACCGTCGGGCGGACGCCCGGACGACGTCGTGGAACTGCGGGTGCACGGCGCCTCGGGCTCCAGCGCCGAACAGGTGCTGGACCGCCCGAACGTCCGGCAGGTCAGCGGTGACCACAATGGCGGCTTCTACCGGCCCCGCCCCGGCTACCCGGACACCACCGGCCCCGGCGGGGTCGTCCTGGAGGCGTACCGCTGGAGCGACCTGCCCTCGGGTACCGCGGTCCGCACGTTGTCGCTGGTGTTCCTGCTGCCGTTCATGCTCTGCAACGTGGCGCTGTGGATGCGGCCGACCAGCTCGGAAGGCCGGGCCGCCACCGTCAAGGGCCTCTGCCGGGTGCTCGCGCTGACGCTCACCGCCCTGTACGTGCTCGCCGTGGCCGGGGTGGCGCTCGACCTGGTGGCCTGGAAGTGCATGGCGTCGCCGCCGTGCCTGGCCGGGCGGAGCTGGCTGTCCTGGCTCGGCGGCCGGCCGGTCGGGCTGCGGCTGGCGGTGCTGTCGCTCGTCCCGGCCGCCGCCATCGGGCTGGTCTGGTGGCTCGGAGCCCGTCCGGAGCGGATGTTCGCGTCGTTCCGCACACCCCCGACCGTCACCGGCGCGCACCAGCTCACCGCCGTCGGGCAGTGGGACCAGGCGCCGCTGGTCGGGCGGCTGCGCTCGATCCACGTCGCCGCCGCGTTCGCCACGCTGGACGCCGTCCTGCTCACCGTCCGCGCCCACGTCCGGGCGTCGCCCGCCACGGTGACGCTCAGCGTCCTGACCGGCGCGGTCCTGGCCGCCTGTGTCGTCCTGGTCTGCGCGCATCCGCTGATCGATCGGCCCGAGGCGGGACGGATCGACCGGGTGACCTCGATCCTGCGGACGCTCGCGTGCGCGCTGACCGTCGTGGTCGTCGTCGTGGTCGCGGCCGATCCCGCGCCGCCGTCGACGGACGGCGGGCTGCCCGGGTACGGCGTGACGGTCGCCAGACTCTTCCTCGCGCAGACCTGCCTGCTGACCGTTCTCTGGGGGGTGGTGAATTGGTCGCGGGGCGATGGCGGGCCGCCGCTGCGGGCATCCGGCCCGCTCGTGTTCGGTGCGGTCGCGACCGGTCTGGCGGTGGCCTTCTCCGCCGAGCTGGTCTACCGGGTGGCGGATCTCCTGCAGCGCGACGCCCCGACCGCTGACCGGATGGCGACCGGCCCGCCCTTGACGTACAAGTGGACGATCTTCGGGTTCTTCGTGGCGGTGGTGACTGCGGCGGCGGTCGCCGCCGTGGTGGCGGTCGTGTCCCGGCCGGCGCGGCACCGGGCGGCGGCGGCGGCCCTGGGGCGGGACTTCCCGGACGCGCCGCCCGAGGCGGGACCCCGGTTGCGGCAGGTCGAGAAGGTCATCGCGCGGGCCCGGTTCACCGAACGGCTCGCCCCGCTCACCCTCACGTACGCCTGGCTCGCCGGCTTCGGCATGGCGACCAGCGCCGTCGGCATGTTCGGGCTGGACCCCGGCGAGGCGCTCGACCGGTGGCTCGGGATCCCCGACGGCTTGGTGCACTTCGGTATCAGCGTCGGCAGCTGGGTGATCGCCCTGCTCCTCCTCGGCCTGGTGCTCGGCGGCATCTTCGCGTACCGGACGGCCGAGTTCCGCCGCTACGTGGGCGTGCTGTGGGACCTGGGCACGTTCTGGCCCCGGGCGGCGCACCCCTTCGCCCCACCCTGCTACGCGGAACGGGCGGTGCCGGAGCTGAGCCGCCGGATCGCCTGGCTGACGGGCCAGGGGCACGCCGTGCTGCTCACCGGGCACAGTCACGGCTCGGTGCTGCTCGCGGCGACCGTGCTCCAGCTCCCGCCGGGCGCCGGTGACCGGGTCGCGCTGCTGACGTACGGGTCGCCCCTGCGCCGGCTCTACTCCCGGTGGTTCCCGGCGTACGTCGGCGATGACGTCCTGCGCGAGGTGGGCGAGCGGATCGGTTGGCGCTGGCTCAACCTGTGGCGGGACACCGACCCGATCGGTGGCTGGATGTTCTCTGCGCACCGGCCCGGCGAGCCGCCCACCGTCACCGGGCCGGCGGGTTCGGTCGACCGTCGGCTGCGCGACCCGTGGGCCGTCGTCATCCCGCCCGGCGACAGTGTCCCGCCGCCGATCGTCGGGCACTGGCCGGCCGAGTCCGACCCGCGCTTCGCCGACGCCGTCCGGGAGCTGGCGGACCGGCTGCGCCGGGCCCCCTGACGGGGCCCGCATATCCTGCACCGGGTGAGCACCGCCCAGAAGCCCGAGCGCACGCTGATCGCCTCGAACAAGAAGGCCCGGCACGACTACACCGTCCTCAAGACGTACGAGGCGGGGATCGTGCTGGCCGGCACGGAGGTCAAGTCGCTGCGCGAGGGGCGCGCGTCTCTGGTCGACGCGTTCGCGCAGGAACGCGACGGCGAGCTGATGCTGTACGGCCTGCACATCGCTGAGTACGGCTACGGCACGTGGACCAACCACGCGCCCCGGCGCACCCGCAAGCTGCTGCTGCACCGGGTGGAGATCGACCGGATCCGGGAGAAGCTGCGCGACGGCGGATTCACCCTGGTGCCGCTGTCGATGTACTTCTCGAACGGCTGGGCCAAGGTGGAGCTGGCGCTGGCGCGGGGCAGGAAGTCGTACGACAAGCGGCAGGCGCTCGCCGAGCGTGACGCGCAGCGGGAGATCGCCCGGGAGCTGGGCCGCCGCCTCAAGGGTCGCCCGCAGCGTCGGGGCTGACCGGGCGCCGACGGTCACGGCGTGTCGGCGTGGCGTGCCCGGAGTGTGTTGACGGGGTCGACGGGTCGTGGTGTGCTGCGGGGGTCCGCGTAATGACAACCGTAGTCATTACCGTTCGACCCGAGGAGGAGCATGTCTCTCACCGTCCCGCCCGCCCTGCTCGACGCCGCCGAGCGCGGCCCGGTCTCCGACGCCGACTTCGTCGCCTGCGTCCGCGAGTCGCTCCCGTACGCCTGGCAGACCGTGAGCCGGGTCGTCGCCGAACTGGAGGCCGACGGCGCCGACCACGCCGACAACGAGATTCCGCCGCCGAGCGAAGCCGAGCGCGGGCAGCTGCTGCGTGCCCTGGCCAGCGACGCGATCCGGGCCGGCCTGGAGCGGCACTTCGGCGTGAAGCTGGCCTTCCAGAACTGCCACCGGGTCGCCGCGTTCCGGCCGGCGGCGGTCGACTCCGACGCGTACCGGCGGTTCATCTCGCCCCGCGGCCAACTGCTGAACCAGTCCCCCGAGCTGCGTGACTGCTGAGCTCGGCACCGGCCGGCGTCCGTCACCCGCTCCTGCTGGTGGAGGGCGCCGGCGCGCCGTCACGGGTGTCGCGGGTCTCCGGCGGCGGAGTCCGCTAGAGTGTCCTTGGTGGAAACAGTTTCCATTTTCATGAAGCGTGGAGCAGCTCGGATGAAGATTGCGTTCGTCGGCAAGGGCGGTAGCGGCAAGACCACCCTCGCGGCCCTGTTCGCCCGCCACATGGTCGAGACCGGCCGGCCGGTGCTGGCGATCGACGCCGACATCAACCAGCACCTCGCGGCGGCGCTCGGCGCCCCGGCCGAGGAGGCCACCCTTCCGCCGCTCGGTGAGCACCTGCCGGCCATCAAGGAGTACCTGCGCGGCGACAACCCCCGGATCGCCTCGGCGGCCGAGATGGTGAAGACGACCCCGCCCGGACGCGGGTCCCGCCTGCTGCGCGTGGTCGAGGAGAACCCGGTGTACGCGGCCTGCGTCCGTCCCGTCGGTGGGGTCCGGCTCGCGGCGACCGGCGCGTTCACCGAGGCGGACCTCGGTGTCGCCTGCTACCACTCGAAGGTGGGCGCCGTCGAGCTGCTGCTCAACCACCTGGTCGACGGTCCCGGTGAGTACGTGGTGGTGGACATGACCGCCGGTGCCGACTCGTTCGCCTCCGGCCTGTTCACCCGCTTCGACCGCACCGTCCTGGTATGCGAGCCGACCCTGCGCAGCGTCGGCGTCTACCGCCAGTACGCCAGCTACGCCCGCGACTACGGCGTGGCGTTGTCGGTGGTCGGCAACAAGGTCGAGGACGCGGCGGACGTGGACTTCCTCCGCGAGCACGTCGGCGCGGACCTGCTCACCTGGGTCAGCCGGTCGGCGTACGTGCGGCGGGCCGAGCGCGGCACCGTCGGCCCGCTGGCCGAGCTGGAGCCGGCGAACCGGGCCGTGCTCGCGCGATTGGCGGAGGCGGTCGACACCACCGCACAGGACTGGGACCGGTTCACCCGGTACGCCCACGAGTTCCACCGCCGCAACGCGGCCGCCTGGGCGAACGAGCGGGCCGGGACGGACCTGACGCGCCAGATCGACCCGGACTTCGTCCTCGGCCCGTCGGCGCTGAGCGCGCCCGTGGCCGGGTGAGAGCGGCGCCAGGTCGGGGTGACGCGGAGCCCGTCCGGGCCGGCGGAGTCGTCCGGTCAGGCCTTGGCGCAGTCCGCGCAGGTGCCGAAGATCTCCAGCGTATGGTCGACGTCGGTGAAGCCGTGCTCGGCCGCCACCTGGTCGGCCCAGCGCTCGACCGCCGGGCCGGCCACCTCGACCGTCCGCCCGCAGGAGCGGCAGACCAGGTGATGGTGGTGGCGGCTCTGGCTGCACCGGCGGAACAGCTGCTCGCCGCCGGGCAGCCGGGTGGAGTCGATCTCGCCGGCGTCGACCAGCAGCTGAAGGGTGCGGTAGACGGTGGTCAGGCCGACCCGGGCGTCGCGGTCGCAGAGCATCCGGTGCAGCTGCTGCGCCGTGTGGAAGCCCTCGACCTCCCGCAGCAGCGCCAACACCTCGGCGCGCTGCCGGGTGTTCCGGGTCACGTTCGGGATCGCCTGCGTCACCGTACTCCCGCCATCTCCCCTGCTCCGACCGCGACCAGCGGTCCCGGGCCGACACCGTCGCCGGCTGCCCACCATTATGCGCGTCCGGCCGGCACCGGCCTTACGGCGTGATCCGCACCTTCAGGGCCGTGCGCTCGTCCATCGCCCGGTAGCCGTCCGGCACCCCGTCGAGGGTGACCGTGCGGTCGAAGACCGGCGACGGGTCGATCCGGCCGGCCAGCACGTCGGCGAGCAGTTCCGGGATGTACGCGCGGGCCGGGGCGACGCCGCCGCCGAGCCGCACGTTGCGGCCGAACATCTGGCGGATGTCCACGCCGGCGCTGCCGCCGTGCGGCACGCCCACGTAGCCGACCGCGCCACCGTCGCGCGCCACCGAAATGGCGGTCCGCATCGACTCCTCGGTGCCGACGGCCTCCAGCACCGCATGCGCGCCCTGCCCCTTTGTCAGTTCCTTGACCGCCGCGACGGCGGCGTCGCCGCGCACGGCGACCACGTCGGTGGCGCCGAACCGGCGGGCGATGTCGGTCCGCGCGGTGTGCCGGCCGAGCGCGATGATCTGTTCCGCGCCGAGCCGGCGGGCCGCGAGCACCCCGCACAGCCCGACCGCGCCGTCGCCGACGACGGCCACCGTCGCACCCGGCCGCACACCGGCGGCGAGGGCGGCGTGGTGCCCGGTGGACATCACGTCGGACAGCGCCAGGATCGCGGTGAGCAGTCGGTCGTCGCCGGCCGCCTCGGCGGGCAGCCGCACCAGCGTGCCGTCGGCGTACGGGACGCGCACGGCCTCGCCCTGGCCGCCGTCGGAGCCGGGCTGGCCCCAGAAGCCGCCGTGCGGGCAGGAGGTGTGCAGGCCCTCGACGCAGAAGTCGCAGGTTCCGTCCGACCAGACGAACGGCGCGACCACCAGGTCACCCCGGCGGACCGAGTTCACCTCGGCACCGGTCTCCTCAACCACGCCGAGGAACTCGTGCCCGATCCGCTGCCCGGGCTGGCGCGTGGCCACCCCCCGGTACGCCCACAGGTCGCTGCCGCAGACGCACGCCTGCACGACCCGGACGACCGCGTCGGTCGGGTTCCGGACGGCGGCGTCGGGCACCTCCTCGACCCGGATGTCGAACGGCGCGTGGATCACGGTGGCACGCACGGGCTCTCCTCCGCTGCTCAGGACCGGCGCCGCCGCACTGCGACACCGCCCGCCGAGGCTAGCGGTCCCGCCACCACCCCCACCACGGACCGTGGCCCGCCTCACCGACCCGTCCCGGCCCACCTGCCGTTCGTCGATCATGAACTTGCGGTGGCCGATTCGTGCCGTCTCGCGGCTCTTGCGGGGCACCACAACTCCATGATCGCCGATGATGTCTGGCCGGCGGATGCGGGTGGAGTCACGGGGGTGTGGCTGGCAGAGGCCAGGTGGATCGGCGATTGTCCTTGCGGATGCGAGAGATTAGGGTGGCCGGCGTGGCGATGTTCCGGATCGGCGAGGCGGCCGAGCTGCTCGGCGTGAGCGCGGACACCGTCCGCCGCTGGGTGGACGCCGGCCGCCTGCGCGCGGTCCGCGACGAGCACGGGCACCGCACGGTCGACGGGGTGGACCTCGCCGCGTTCGCCCGGGCCCAGGCGGCCCACCCGGACGAGCGGGCGGACGCGTCGTCGGCCCGCAACCGGCTGGGCGGCATCGTCGTGAACGTCGTCAAGGACACCGTGATGGCGCAGGTCGACATCCAGGCCGGCCCGTTCCGGATCGTCTCGCTGATGAGCCGGGAGGCGGTCGACGAGCTGGACCTGCGGGTCGGGTCCCTCGCGGTCGCGGTGATCAAGTCCACGACGGTGGTGGTGGAGCGCGCCACGCCGGCCGCCGGTCCCCGGGGACGGCAGGCGTCATGAGAGCAGGCGTCGTCCGTACCGTCGCCGTGGCCGTCGCCGCCACGCTGGCCCTGGCCGCCTGCGGCGGGTCCCGGGATGCCGGCGGGTCGGCCGGCGGCGGCGTGACGGGGACGGTGACCGTGTTCGCCGCCGCGTCGCTGACCGAGTCGTTCACCCGGATCGGACGGGACTTCGAGACGGCCAACCCCGGCACCACCGTGGTGTTCAACTTCGCCGGCAGCTCCGCCCTCGCCACACAGATAGCCGAGGGCGCGCCCGCGGACGTCTTCGCCTCCGCCTCGCCGCGGAACATGGCCACCGTCACCGAGGCTGGCGGCGCCGACGGCGAGCCCGCGGTCTTCGTCCGCAACCAGCTCGTCGTCGCGGTCGCGCCCGGCAACCCCGAGGGCGTCCGCGGCCTGGCCGACCTGGCCCGGCCGGGGCTGAAGGTGGCGCTCTGCGCCGAGCAGGTGCCGTGCGGTGCGGCGGCCCGCACCACCCTCGACGCGGCCCGGGTCACCCTGACCCCGGTCACCCTCGAGCAGGACGTGAAGGGCGCACTGTCGAAGGTACGGCTGGGCGAGGTGGACGCCGCCCTCGTCTACCGCACCGACGCGCGGGCCGCCGGCGCAGACGTGACGACCGTGGAGTTCGCCGAGTCCGCGCAGGCCGTGAACGACTACCCGATCGCCGTCCTGACCGACGCCCCGAACCCGGCCGGGGCGCGGGCCTTCGTCGCGTACGTGCGGTCCGCGCCGGGTCAGGCGGTGCTCACCGAGGCCGGGTTCCAAGCGCCGTGACGGCTCCAGGCGCCGGGACGGTTCCGGGGGCCGGGACGCCGACCGACCGGGAGCGGCGGCGCGCCCTCGGCGTACGGGGGCGGGCGGCCGGCGTACCCGTGGCGCTGCTGCTGCCGGCGGTGCTCGGCCTGGTGTTTCTCGTCCTGCCGCTCGCCGGCCTGCTGGCCCGGACCCCGTGGATCACCCTGCCGCAGCGGCTGGCCGAGCCGGGGGTGCTCACCGCGCTGCGGCTGTCGCTGCTCACCGCCACCCTGGCCACCCTGCTCTGCCTGGTGCTCGGCGTGCCGCTGGCGTGGCTGCTCGCCCGGGTCGAGTTCCCCGGCCGGCGCCTGGTCCGCGCCCTGGTGACCGTGCCGCTCGTGCTCCCGCCGGTGGTCGGCGGCGTGGCGCTGCTGCTGGTGTTCGGGCGGCGCGGCCTGCTCGGCGGCTGGCTCGACTCGACGTTCGGGATCACGCTGCCGTTCACCACCACCGGTGTGGTGCTCGCCGAGGCGTTCGTCGCGATGCCCTTCCTCGTCATCGCGGTGGAGGGGGCACTACGCGGGGCCGACCGCCGGTACGAGGAGGCGGCGGCGACCCTGGGCGCGAGCCGCTGGACGACGTTCACCCACGTCACCGTGCCCCTGGTCGCCCCGGGGCTGGCCGCCGGGGCGGTGCTGTGCTGGGCGCGGGCGCTGGGCGAGTTCGGCGCGACGATCACGTTCGCCGGCAACTATCCGGGCCGGACGCAGACCATGCCGCTCGCCGTGTACCTGGCGCTGGAGACTGACGTGCAGTCCGCCGTCGTGCTCAGCCTGATCCTGCTCGTCGTCTCGGTCGCGATCCTGGCCGGCCTGCGCGACCGCTGGATCACGACGCCGTGACCGCCCATCTGCTCGACGCGCACGTCGTCGTGGACCGGGGCGGGTTCCGCCTGGACGTGCCACTGCGCGTGGCGGCCGGTGAGGTCGTGGCTCTGCTCGGCCCGAACGGCGCCGGCAAGACCACGGCCCTGCGGGCCCTCGCCGGCCTCCAACCGTTGACCGCCGGCCACGTCACCGTCGGCGGCACCGATCTCGACCGCCCGGACCGGCGCGCGTTCACCCCCACCGAGCGCCGCTCGGTCGGCGTGGTCTTCCAGGACTACCTGCTCTTCCCGCACCTGAGCGCGCTGGACAACGTGGCCTTCGGGCCGCGCCGGCACGGCGCCGACCGGCGCGCCGCCCGGGAGACGGCCCGCGAATGGCTGGGCCGGGTGGGGCTGGCCGAGCACGCCCACCGGCGGCCCCGGCAGCTGTCCGGCGGGCAGGCGCAGCGGGTGGCGCTGGCCCGCGCCCTCGCGGTCGCGCCGGCGCTGCTGCTGCTGGACGAGCCGCTCGCCGCGCTCGACGCGCGCACCCGGCTGGACACCCGCGCCGAGCTGCACCGGCACCTCGCCGCCCACCCGGGTGCCACCGTGCTGGTCACGCACGACCCGCTGGACGCGCTGGTGCTCGCCGACCGGCTGGTCATCGTGGAGGGTGGCCGGGTGGTGCAGGAGGGCGACGCGGCGAGCGTGACGGCGCGACCCCGGACCGACTACGTGGCCCGTCTGGTCGGCCTGAACCTGCACCGGGGCCGGGCCGAGGGGCAGCGCGTCCGGGTCGCCGACGGGCTCGTCCTCACCGTCGCCGACCGGCTCGACGGGGACGCCTTCGTGGCGTTCCGGCCGTCGGCGGTGGCCCTGCACCCCGCCCGACCCGATGGCAGCCCGCGCAACACCTGGCCGGCGACGGTGGCGGGCGTGCAGCGGCACGGCGACAACCTGCGCGTCCAGCTCGACGGACCGATCGCGGTCGCCGCCGACGTCACGCCCGCCGCCGCGGCCGCCCTGCGCCTGGTGCCCGGCCAGCCGGTCTGGGCCGCGGTGAAGGCGGCGGAGACGCGCGCGTACCCGGCGGTGTGAGCCGACATCGCGCCGGCGGCAGGCGCGCGGCGGCGCGTCAGTCGGCCAGCAGGTCGGCGTGGGCGGCCCGCAGCCGGGCCAGCGCCGGGTCGCTTCCCGGCGGGATTCGCCGGTCCAGCTCGGCCCACGCTTCGGCGAGCGCCGTGGTGACCGCGCGCAGCTCGGCGGCGTGCCGCTGGGCACTGCGGCGGTGCGCCTCGTCCAGGCGGCGGGCCCAGCCGGCGGTGACCGTGGCGAGGCGGTCGGCGTCGGCGCGGGCCTGGGCGGCGGTGCGGGCGGCGGCGGCCGGGACGATCGCGGCGACCGGCCGGGGATCGCCGTCGCGGGTGAGGACGGTGACGGTGTCGGTCAGCTCGGCCAGCGCGACGAGCTGGGTGAACCGGGTGCGCGCCTCGCGCAGCGGCACTGAGCGCGGCCGGCCGGCGTCAGGGGTGAGGGCGGGGACAGCCATGGATGCATGGTGCGCCCGGGGTACGACAGAACCGTCGATGTCCAAGCCTGGACAACTACAGTTAACAATCCTAATAATTGTGCATCCGTCGATCCGACGGCTCCACGTACCGGGAGGTCCGGATGCGTCGCCCTGCCCGAAACCTGTTGCTGGCCGCCGTCGCGGCCCTCGTCACCGTCGCCGGCACCACGCTGGTCCTGGCCGCGCCCGCCCGGGCGGCCGGTCCCACCGCCACGTTCGTCAAGACCTCCGACTGGGGCACCGGATGGGAGGGGAAGTACACGATCACCAACGGCGGAACGAGCACGCTGACCGGATGGCAGGTGGCCTTCACCCTGCCGCCCGGCACCACCCTCGGCTCGTACTGGGACGCCACGGTGACCAGCTCCGGCGGGCGGCACACCTTCACGAACCGGTCCTGGAACGGCACCGTCGCGCCGGGCGCCTCGGTCTCCTTCGGCTTCCTCGCCACCGGCCCCGGCTCCCCCACCGACTGCACCCTGAACGGCGCGCCCTGCGGCGGCGGCACCCCGACCACCCCGCCCACCACGACTCCCCCGCCCACCACCGCGCCGCCCACCACGCCACCGCCGACCACACCCCCGCCGACCACCCCGCCCCCGACCACGCCGCCGCCGGGCGGGCTGCCGAAACACGCCCTGATCGGCTACCTGCACGCCAGCTTCGCCAACGGCTCCGGCTACCTGCGGATGGCCGACGTACCGGCCGACTGGGACATCATCAACCTCGCCTTCGGCGAACCCACCAGCGTGACCTCGGGCGACATCCGCTTCCAGCTCTGCCCGCCCACCGAGTGCCCCGGCGTCGAGACGGAGGCCCAGTTCGTCGCGGCGATCCGCGCCAAGCAGCAGCAGGGCAAGAAGGTGCTGCTCTCCATCGGCGGACAGAACGGCCAGGTCCAGCTCATCACGACCGCCGCGCGGGACACCTTCGTCCGCTCGGTGTCGGCCATCATCGACCGGTACGGCCTGAACGGCCTCGACATCGACTTCGAGGGACACTCGCTCTACCTGAACGCCGGCGACACCGACTTCCGCAGCCCCACCACGCCGGTGATCGTCAACCTGATCTCCGCGATCCGCACGCTGAAGCAGCGGTACGGCGCCAACTTCGTACTCACCATGGCGCCGGAGACGTTCTTCGTGCAGCTCGGCTACCAGTTCTACGGGCCCGGGCCGTGGGGCGGGCAGGACCCGCGCGCCGGGTCGTACCTGCCGGTGATCCACGCCCTGCGCAACGACCTCACCGTGCTGCACGTGCAGGACTACAACTCCGGCCCGATCGTCGGGCTCGACAACCAGTACCACACCATGGGTGGCGCGGACTTCCACATCGCCATGACCGACATGCTGCTCGCCGGTTTCCCGGTGGCCGGGAACCCGGACCGCGTCTTCCCCGCCCTGCGCGAGGACCAGGTCGCGTTCGGCGCGCCGTCGTCGGTCAGCGCCGGCAACGGGTACGTGGCACCGGCCGGCATCCAGGCCGCCGTCAACTGCCTGGTCAAGGGCCAGAGCTGCGGCTCGTACGCCCCGCGCAGCGGTACCAACCCGAACTTCCGGGGACTGATGACCTGGTCGGTCAACTGGGACCGGTACTACAACTGGGAGTTCCGGCTGAGCCACGGGCCGTTCCTGAAGGCGCTGCCCTGACGCACCGGGACGCGGGTCCGCCCGGAATTCGCTGGGCGGACCCGCGTCCCGCGCACGATGATGGCGGGCGATGAGGAGGTCGCCCGTGCAAGGGCCTGTGTCGACGTCACCGCCCGGCCGCGCCGGGACGTCGACACACGCCCTGGTCCCGTCCCTCGACGACGACGTCCGCGCGGTCGTGCTCGTCGAGGGCGCCAGCGACCGCGTCGCCCTGGAGACCCTCGCCGCCCAGTTGGGTCGGGACCTGCCCGCCGAGGGGATCCGGGTGCTGCCGATGGGCGGCGTGACGAACGTCGGCCACTTCCTCGACGCCCTCGGGCCGCAGGGTCTCGGGCTGCGCCTGGCCGGCCTCTACGACGCGGCGGAGGAGGGGTTCGTCCGTCGCGGCCTGGCCCGCGCCGGCCTCGGCGCCGCGCTCACCCGCACCGACCTCGCGGCGTACGGCTTCCACGTCTGCGTCGCCGACCTGGAGGACGAACTCATCCGGGCCGCCGGTGTGGACGGGGTGCGGGTAGTCCTCACGGCGGCCGGTGACCTGCACTCGTGGGACCTGTTCCAGCGGCAGCCGGCGCAGCGGGGGCGGCCGGTCGAGGCGCAGCTGCGCCGCTTCATCGGCACCCGGTCGGGCCGCAAGGCCGCGTACGCCCGGCTGCTGGTCGACGCGCTGCACCCGGACCGGGCACCCCGGTCACTGCACGCGGTGCTCGACCACGTCTGATCCCCGCCACTCGTCGGCGAGCACCGACCAGACCTCCATGTCAACCCGCCCCTCGCCCACGGTCGCCGGGTAGACCGAGCGCAGCGTGCCGTCGAGGGAGAACCCCAGCCGGCGGGCGACGGCGATGCTGCGCTCGTTGCGGGCGTTGCAGCGCCACTCCACCCGCTGGATTCCGCGCTCGTGGACGGCCCAGTCGACCAGCCGGGTGACGGCCCGGCTGACCAGCCCCCGCCCCTCGGCCGCCGGCTCCAGCCAGCACCCCACCTCGCAGAGCCCGAGGGCGGCGTCGAACGACACGAACAGCACCCCGCCGACGAGGGTCCCGCGATCCCACAGCCCCCAGATGCCGCCGCCGTCGTGGGCCCAGCGGTCGGCGTGCCGCTGAAGCACCGCGCGGGCGGAGTCGAGGTCGGTGGCCACGAACGACGGACCCACCCAGGGCCGGATGTGCTCGCGGGCCCGGTCGAGGTGGGTGAGGAACTCCTCGGCCCGCCAGGGCTCCAGCGGACGCAGGACGACGTCCTCGGTCAACGGCAGCGCGAACACTTCGTTACCTCCCCGTGTGGCGGGCTCCATCCTTGCCGATCATCGGCCGCCGTCGCAGCCCGGTACTGCTATACACACCGCGTATACACGGTGTGTATAGTCCTCCGCATGTCGATCGGACAGACCTTCCTCGGCCTCCTCGAGGCCGCACCCCGGCACGGGTACGACATCAAGCGCCTCTACGACGAGCGGTTCGGCCACGCCCGGCCGCTCGCGTACGGGCAGGTCTACGCCACCCTGTCCCGGCTGCTGCGCAGCGGCCTGGTCGAGGTCGAGGCGGTCGAACCCGGCGAGGGCCCGGAGCGCAAGCGGTACGCGATCACCGACGCCGGCGTCACCGACGTCGAGGGCTGGCTGGCCCGGCCGGAGCGGCCGGAGCCGTACCTGCAGAGCACCCTCTACACGAAGGTCGTGCTGGCCCTGCTCACCGGCCGCAGCGCCGCCGACCTGCTCGACGTGCAGCGCGCGGAGCACCTGGGGATGATGCGCGACCTGACCCGCCGCAAGCGCGACGGCGACCTGGCCGAGCAGCTCATCTGCGACCACGCGCTGTTCCACCTGGAGGCCGATCTGCGCTGGCTGGAACTGACCGCCGCCCGCCTCGACGAGCTCACCAAGGAGGTGCTGTCATGAGCGCCCCGCTGCTCGTCGCCGAGGACCTGCACCGCTCGTTCGGTTCGACCCGGGCTCTGGCCGGGGCCAGCCTGCGGGTGGACCGGGGCGAGGTGGTCGCGGTGATGGGATCGTCCGGCTCCGGCAAGTCCACCCTCCTGCACTGCCTGGCCGGAATCGTCCGGCCGGACTCGGGACGGGTGCTGTTCGACGGCCGCGATCTCGGCGCTCTCCCCGACGCCGAGCGCAGCGCGCTGCGCCGTGCCGCGTTCGGCTTCGTGTTCCAGTTCGGCCAGCTCGTGCCCGAGCTGACCTGCCTGGAGAACGTCGCCCTGCCGCTGCGGCTCGACCGGGTGGGTCGCCGCGAGGCGGAGCGGCGGGCCGGCGAGTGGCTGGAGCGGCTGGAGGTCATCGACGTCGCCGGCAAGCGGCCCGGCGAGGTCTCCGGCGGTCAGGGCCAGCGCGTCGCGGTGGCGCGGGCGCTGGTCACCCGGCCGTCCGTGGTGTTCGCCGACGAGCCCACCGGCGCGCTGGACTCGCTGAACGGCGAGCGGGTGATGCGGCTGCTGACCGCCGCGGCCCGGGAGACCGGCGCCGCCGTGGTGCTGGTGACGCACGAGGCGCGGGTGGCCGCGTACTCCGATCGGGAGGTGGTGGTGCGCGACGGCCGCACCCGCGACCTCCACGTGGCCGCGTGACCGGCCTGCCCGGTCGGGCGGCCGACCTCGTGATGGGCGCGCGGATGGCGGTCACCGGCGGCCGGGACGGCTGGCTGCGGACCGTGCTGACCGCGCTCGGCGTCGGGATCGGCGTGGCGATGCTGCTGCTCGCCGCCTCGGTGCCGGCCGCGCTCGACGCCCGGCAGGCGCGCGGTGACGCCCGGGACGACCTGCGGCTCGGCGAGCAGATCCCGGCCGCCGCGAACACCCTGCTGGTCCGCCATCTGGACACCGAGTTCCGCGACCAGCCGGTGCGGGGGCGGGTGCTGCGCGCGGAGGGGCCGGACGCGCCGGTGCCGCCCGGCGTGGCGGCCCTGCCGCGGCCCGGCGAAGTGGTGGTCTCCCCCGCCCTGCGCGAGCTGCTCGACTCGGCCGACGGCCCGCTCTTCGCACCTCGGCTGGCTGGCGCCCGCGTCGTCGGCACCATCGGCGACGACGGGCTGGCCGGGCCGCGGGAGCTGGCGTTCTACCTGGGCAGCGACCGGCTCAGCGCCGACGACGGCGCGATGCGGCTCGACGCGTTCGGGGGTGGCCTGCCCGGCGAGGGCTTCGGGCCGGTGCTGATCCTGCTCGTGGTGGTCATCTTCGTCGTCCTGCTGCTGCCGATCGCGGTGTTCCTCGGCGCCGCCGTCCGGTTCGGCGGCGAGCGCCGCGACCGCCGGCTCGCGGCGCTGCGCCTGGTCGGCGCGGACGCGGCGATGATCCGGTGGATCGCCGCCGGCGAGGCGGCCGCCGCCGCCGTGCTCGGCGTCGCCGTCGGCGGGGCCCTCTTCGCGCTCGGCCGCCAGGTGGCATCCCTGGTCACCGTCATGGACCTCAGCGTGTACGCGAGCGACCTGCGCCCGCCGGCGCCGCTGGTGGTGGCCGTCGCCGTCGCCGTGCCGGCCCTCGCGATGCTGGTCGCCGTCGTGGCGCTGCGGGCGGTGGTGGTCGAGCCTCTCGGGGTCACCCGCCGCACCACGCCGGTACGCCGCCGCGTCGCCTGGCGGCTGCTCCTGCCGGCGGCCGGGCTGGGCCTGCTCGCGGCGACCGCCGCCGGCGTCACCCCCGCCGGCACCGAGAACCAGACCGCGGCCGGCGCGGTGCTGCTGCTGATCGGCACGGTCACGCTGCTGCCCTGGGTCACCGACCTGGTGGTACGCCGGCTGCGGGGCGGCCCGGTGCCGTGGCAGCTCGCCGTGCGCCGCCTCCAGGTCGACAGCGCCGCCTCCGCCCGGCTGGTCAACGGGGTCGCCGTCGCGGTGGCCGGCACCATCGGCCTCCAGATGCTCTTCACCGGCGTCGCCGACCGGTTCACCGAGGACACCGGCCACGACACCGCCCGGGCGCAGGCCGTCGTCCACCTGAACGCGCCGGAC
This sequence comes from Micromonospora sp. H33, assembly GCF_052068455.1. Lineage (NCBI taxonomy): Bacteria > Bacillati > Actinomycetota > Actinomycetes > Micromonosporales > Micromonosporaceae > Micromonospora > Micromonospora sp. H33. The sequence goes on from NZ_JBQHDE010000005.1 coordinate 137,275, forward strand.
GCGGACCGGGCCCGGGCGGTCGTCGACCGGCTGACCGCCGCGCCGGGCGTCACCGGCGGTACCGTCACCCTCGGCACCTCCGCAGTCCGGGGTGACGGCGGCGACGGTGGGTTCGCGATGCTGAAGATCGGCGACTGCGCCGCGCTGTCCGAGTTCGCGCGGCTGGACCGCTGCGCCGACGGCGACGCCTTCCTGGTCCGGCCGGAACCCGGCGAGGGCACCGACGTGCGGCCGGGCGACGACGTGCGGCTGGGCGAGCGCGCCGTGCCGTGGCGGGTACCAACGACCACGCGGACCGTCCCGGGCCGGCTCGACCCGGCCGGCTGGCCCACCAGCGGGCTGCTCGTCACCCCGGCCGCCCTGGCCGGGGTCGGGATCGACGCGCCGATGGTGGACGCGTACCTGCGCGTGGACCGGGACCACCCCGACGCCGAGGAGCACCTCCGCAACGTCGTGGCCGAGGTGGACCTGTTCGCGTCGGTGAGCGCGCTGAGCGAGACCCGGCAGGCGCGGCGGTTCGTCAACGTGCAGCGGGGCCTCTACATCGGCGCGGTCGTGACCCTGCTGCTGATCGCCGCCAGCATGCTCGTCGGCATCCTCGAACAGCTGCGCGAGCGCCGCCGGCTGCTGGCGATGCTGGTCGCGGTCGGCACCCGGCGCGGCACGCTGAGCTGGTCGGTTCTGTGGCAGACCGCGGTGCCGGTGGTGATCGGCCTGGCGCTGGCCGTGGTGTTCGGGCTCGCGCTCGGCGTCGTGCTGCTGCGGATGGTGCACGAGCCGGTCCGGGTGGCGTGGCCGGTGGTGGGGGTCTCCACCGGGCTCGGGGCGGCGGTGGTCCTGCTGGTCACCGCGTCGAGCCTGCCGGCTCTGTGGCGGCTGACCAGACCGGACGGCATCCGCACCGAGTAGCCCGACCCGGGGTGGTGCGCGCTGGCACCACCCCGGCCGTCCGCCGTCAGCGGCGGCGGATCTGCGAGGTGATGGTCGGGTCGGTGATCTGTGTGTCCCGGGCGAGCAGCAACGCCTTGCTGAGGATGACGCCCAGCGTCCGGTCGCCCTCGAAGGGTAGGAAGACGCCGGCCGGCCCGGCCTCCACCGTCTGCTTGGGGACGATGCACAGGTACTGGTCGTTGGGGCTCATCAGGATGTTGTCCGACCCGAGGTGGATCTTGTATTCGCGCAGGTCGCCCCGGACCCGCAGGAAACGGCCGTCCACCCGGCAGCGGTCGGCGACGGCCAGCCGCGGCACGAGCCGGGCGAGCAGGTCCCGGCGGGTCTCCGCGGTGGCGGACAGCTCACCGAACCCGTACGAGTGCCAGTACTCGCGGTACCGGCCGGTGGGCCCGCCGTCGGACCACGTCGGGTCGTTGCCGACGCTCGCCACGCCGACGAACAGGTCGACGTCGCGCATCACCTCGCTGAGCACCAGCGGCGGGACCTGGTCCAGCGGTAGCGGCGCGACCGGCCCGTCGCCGCCCCGGACCCACTGCTCGTACCCGCCACCGCCGGCGTGGGCCAGGTTCTCCGGGGCGTGCAGCGGGTAGAAGCGCACCTGGTCGGTCACCACGCGCAGGTACGCCCCCGAGTCGCTGGTGTCCACGCCGTACTCGTCACCGGCGCCCTCGACCCAGAACTCGGCCCGCAGGCCCCACTCGGGCAGTTCCCGGGTCGCCGGTGGGTATTCGTCGTCCACCATCAGCCGCAGCCGGTTGCGCCAGCCCCGCACGGCGGCCAGCGCGTGGAACTGGTGCTGGCGCAGGACGTGGGCGGCGAAGCGGTTCGAGTAGACCCCGGTGCGCTCCTCCGCGGCGGTCAGCAGGTAGACCTCGCGGTGCGCCTGCTTGAACGGCTGCACGACGCCGTGCCGTTCCAGCCACGCGCGCCACGCCAGGACCTCGGCCACGTCCCGCCCGATCGGGTGCCACAGCGTCACGGTGGCGTCGTCGGCCGCCGTGACCGGCCCGTCGTCGACGGTCCGCAGCGCACCGTCGGCGAACCCGCACGGCTGGTCGTCGACCAGCCAGATCAGCCGCCGGCCCAGGGTGCCGACCAGGGGATGGTCGAGGTAGCGGGCCCGCCATGTCGCGTACGGCCAGCTGCGCCGGCCGAGGACCTGCCGGTCGAGGCGCTCGGCCTGGGCGGCCAGCATCTTCTCGACGTCCTTGACCGCCGCCTTCAACTCGCGCAGCTCCTCGGGATGGTCCCGCCGTACCGCCGCCGGTGGGCTCTTCACCACCCGGCCGGCCGCGGTGCGCCAGGTCAGCGACACCGCACCGGCCTCCACCGTCAGCTCGGCGGTCGCCCCACCGAGCGTTTCCACCCGGCGGCCCACCTCGGTCAGCCCGTACGTCGGCACCGCCAGCTCCTCGACCTCGGCCCGGGACAGGCCGAGGGCCTCGGCGCGTCGGTCCAGCGCGGCCGTCAGCTCCTTGAGCGTGCCCTTGTAGGTGACCCCGGTGGCGAGCCGGGCGAGCTGGGCGAGGGCGTGGTCACCGTCCAGCCGGGCCAGCGCCCACACCGCGGCGTTGGCGACCTTGGGGTTGCGCGGACCGATGCCGGCGACCTTGCGCAGCGACGTCTCGACCAGGCCGCCGAGCGTGCGGGCGGTGGCGGTGTCGGCCGGGCCGTCGACGGCGAGGGCGAGCAGCCACACCAGACCCCGCAGGGCGGTCGCGTTGTACGGGTCGTACGCGTGGGCGATGTCGGGGTCGTAGTCGCCCCGGTCGAGCGGCAAGGTGCGGGGCCGCCCGACCAGTGCCAGCCACCCGGTCACCGTGTCGCGGTACGCGGCGCAACCCACCGCGTCGAGCAGGGCCCGGGCCTGCCGCTCCCAACGGGCCGACGGGCGCGCCGAGGTGGCGGTCAGCGCGTGGGTCACCAGCTCGGGCCAGCCCGCCCCGAGGTCGGGCAGGTCGGCGAGCACCTGGTCGGCCCACGCCTCGCCGGGGCTGAGCAACGGCGCGTCCACTGTGGCCAGCACGTCGTGCAGCGGACCGCTGGTGTGGTAGGTCGCCAGCACCGTGCGGCGGACCACCGCCACGGCGGGGCCGGGCAGCTCGCCGTCGATCCGCCGCACCTCCCGGCACAGCCACGCGAGCTGGTCGAGCGGCCAGTACGTCCACCGCCGGGAGGCCGCGTCGAGCTGCTCGCGCATGCCCTGCTCGGTGCCGGTGAGTCGACGCAGGACGGACGGCAGGACGGCCATCAGCCACCCACCAGCGGGACGAGCTTGAGGAAGCACACCTCGGTGCCGGCCCGCAGGTCGACCTCGACGTCCAGCTCCTCCACCTGCCGGTCGTCGACGAGCACCACGAACCCGTTGCGGATGAACGCCTCCACCGCCCGGGCGAACTGCTCCTCGGCGTCGACCCGGCGCCGCTCCCGCATCCGGTAGCCGTTCAGGGTGCGCTCGGTGCCGCCCGGCTGCACCAGCCCTCGGAACACCTCCGGCTGGCGCGTGTGCTCGGCCACCTCCTGGAACACCCGGCGGCGGATCAGCTCCCGCAACGGCAGCCGCTCCTCGAAGATCTCCAGATGCCACGCCTCGTCCCGGGCGCCGGACGTCGTCTCGTCGACGAACCTCACCATCACCACGGCCCGGGACTCTAGGCACGCCCACCGACAGATCCGCGCCTCCTACGGGGGTTCGGCCAGGAGGTAGCCCCTTCCGTGCACGGTCCGCAGGTACGGCGTGCCCGGCGCGGCGGCGTCCAGTTTGCGCCGCAGGTTGACCATGTGCGCGTCGACGGCGCGGTCGGAGACGTACCGGTCGGCCGCGTACGCGACGTCGATGATCTGCCGTCGGGAGTGGACCCGGCCGGCCGCGCGGGCCAGCACGGCGAGGATGTTGAACTCGCGGGCGGTCAACTCGACCCGGACGCCGCCGAGGCGGACCTCGACGGCGCGGGTGTCGATCTCCAGTGCGCCGACCCGGAGGACGGCGTCCGCCCCCGGTGCCGGCGCACGCCGCAGCAGCGCCCGGATCCGGGCCGCGAACTCCGGCACGGCGTACGGGACGGCGAGCACGTCGTCCGCGCCGGCGTCCAGGGCCCGCAGCGTCGTGTCCCCGGCGTCCGACGACTCGCCGACCCCAGCGTCCGGCACCGCAGGGCCGGGTCCCGGCACCGGCGGGCCACCGGCGGGCCCGGGCACGCCGGTCGGGCGGTCGACGAGGACCAGGATCGGCACGTCCGAGTGCGACCGCAGGACCCGGCAGAAGTCGATCCCGTCCACCGCCGGCAGCCGCCGGGCGACCACGACGAGGTCGGGGCGTTCCGAGCGCCACCGGTCCAGCCCGCGCCGGGCGTCCGGCGCCAACCCGACCACGAGCCCGACCCGCTCCAGGTCGCGCCGCACCGTCGCGGCCTCCGCCGCGTCACCCGCCACCACCAGCACGCTCCGCCGGCGGCCGTCGACCGGCCGGCTCGCGACCGGCACCGACACCGCGTTCCGCCCGATCCGCACCGCCACCTCGCCCGCTCCGTCGCTGCCGGGCGCGCCGACCCGTGCGCCCGGGCCCTGGAGTACGCATCCGACGGCCCGACGGATCGGTGGGCGGGCGTGGATCACCACCGCAGGTCGTGGGTGCAGGCCGCTGCAACTGTTCAGGCAAGGCCTTTTCTTGATCGGGTACGGTGAGCTGACCGTCGATGGCGAGCGGGAGGGGCGGGAATGGCGACCCTGTCGGACGTGGCGCGGCGGGCCGGCGTCTCCCCCGCCACCGCGTCGCGGGTCATCAACGGCAGCAGCAAGCCGGTCACGGAAGAGCTGCGCGAGCGGGTGCTGCGCGCCGTCGCCGAGTTGCAGTACGTCCCGAACGCGCACGCCCAGTTCCTGGCCCGCGCGCACCGCAGCGCCGTCGGCGTGATCGTGCACGACGTGTCCGACCCGTACTTCGCCGAGATCACCCGAGGGCTGCAACGGGTCGCCGGCGACCAGGGCCGGCTGCTGATGATCTGCAACAGCTACCGGGACCCGGACCGCGAGCTGGAGTACGTGGAACTGCTGCGCGGGCAGCAGGTGGCGGCGATCATCCTGGCCGGCTCCGGGTACCACGACGTGGCGTTCACCCGCCTACTCAACGAGAAGCTGGCCGCGTACGAGGCGACCGGCGGCCGGGTAGCGGTCATCGGGCGGCACGAGCACTCCGGTGACGCGGTGATGCCGGACAACCGCACCGGCGGCTGGCTGCTCGGCACCGAGCTGTGCCGGCTCGGGCACCGAGCGATCGGCGTGGTCGCCGGGCCGGAGGTCCTCACCACCACCACCGACCGGCTCGCGGGGCTGCGGGCCGCGCTCGCCGAGCACGGTCGCGACCTGCCGGAGCACCGCATCCGGTACGCGGAGTTCGACCGGGACGGCGGCCTCGCCGCGACCGGCGCGCTGCTCGACGCGGAACCGGCGATCACCGCGATCGTGGCGCTCAACGACACGATGGCGATCGGGGCGCTCGCCGCCCTGCGCGCCCGCTCGGTGGCGGTGCCGGAGCAGGTGACGGTGACCGGCTTCGACGACATGCCGATCGCCCGGGACGTCACCCCGGCCCTGACGACGGTCCGGCTGCCGCTGGTCGAGATGGGGGCGCGGGCGATGGCGCTGGCGCTGGACCCGGGCGCCGCGGCGCCCCGGGTCGAGGTGCTCGCGGCCGAGCTGGTCCGCCGCGACAGTGCCGGCCCGGTCAGATGATGAAGTGTGTCCAGTACGCGAGCCAGGTCACGAACAACGCGCCCTGGAGCAGGGCGAGGGTGGCGGTCAACCAGACGTCGACGGTGACCCGCCCGGCCCAGCGGGCGAGCACCAGGGCCACCGGGAAGGCCGCGATCAGGTAGCGCAGCAGGCTCTTGTACACCGGCGGCCCCATGGACAGCGGCACCAGCACCATCATCACGCCGTACACCAGGTAGGGCAGTCCGAGCCGGCGGGCGCCCGCGACCAGGACGGCCAGGACCACGACGGCGATCCAGACCCGCACGGCGTCGCGCGGCGGCGTCCCGGTCAGGCCGTGCCAGAGCACGCCGAGCGGGTTCTGCACGCGGATGCCCCAGCCCTCCTCCTGGGTGTGCTTGTAGGCGAACCAGTCCCCGCTCTGCCACCGGCAGAACGCCATGAAGGTGAGCCAGCCGGCAGGCACCAGCAGCAGCGGCCAGCCGGTGCGCACGTACGTCCACAGGGCGCGCGGGCCCAGCCGGTAGCCGTGCTGCCGCAGCAGCACCAGGGCCAGCGGAAGGGCCACGAAGAACCCGACCGACCGGCTCAGCGCGAGGAAGAAGCCGATCACCCCGACCAGTAGCCAGCGCCGGTCCTCCGCGTAGTGGAAGACGGCCAGCGCCAGGCAGAGGAAGAGCGACTCGGTCAGCGCCGCGTGGAACAGGAAGGCGGCCGGCAGCAGCACCAGGTAGCGGACGAACCGCCGGGCCGCCGCGTCGCCGCTGTCGCCGCCGTCATCGTTGCCGCCGCCGTCGCGGCTGTTGCCGCTGTTGCCGCCGAGCAGCCGCTCGCCGAGGCGGTGGCCGTAGTACAGCAGCCCGACGAGGGCCGCGTTGGCGACGACCAGCAGCGCCAGTGCGGTGTCGCCGCCGAGCAGCGGGGCGAGCGGCCGCGCGAGGAACGGGTACAGCAGTGGGAAGCCGAAGTCCCGCCACGGCTCGTCGAGCGGCAGGCGGGCCAGGTGGTCGTAGAGGAACGAGTCCCAGGCGAACCAGAGCGAGAGCCACCGGTGCGGTGAGACCTCCCGCTGCTGCTGGCGCATCAGCGTCTCGTCCGGTGGCGGAGCCCAGGGCACGTCGTCGAACGCGGCGAGGGTGAGCACGCCGACCAGGCTGAGGACGACCTTCGTGCCGACGAAGACCGCGAGCACGTACGGCCAGGGGGCGGGCACCCGCGCGAGCAGCCGCCGCACCCGCCTCCCGTCGACCATCCGCCCCCCGAAAGCGTCCCGCCACGAACGGTCCCGCGTACCCGGTCCGCCGCCGTCCACACCTGCTGTCCGCAGGTGACATCGCCGCCGGGCCGGGTAAGCGGCCGGCCGTCGGTCGACGGGGTGTCGACGGGGTACGGAGGCGGCGGGGTATGGGCGACGAGCACGGCACCGTGGTGATCGGTGCGGGTCCGGCGGGGTTGACCGCCGCGTACGAACTGCTCCGGTGGGGCGCCCCGGTGCGGGTGTTCGAGGCCGACGAGGTGGTCGGCGGGATCAGCCGGACCGTGGAGCGGGACGGGTGGCGCTTCGACATCGGCGGCCACCGCTTCTTCACGAAGGTGTCCCGGGTCGAGGACTTCTGGCACGAGATCCTCCCCGACGAGGACTTCCTGCTCCGGCCCCGGATGAGTCGGATCTACTACCGGGGAGCGCTCTACGACTACCCCCTGAACGCCACCAACGCCCTACGGAACCTGGGGCTGTGGGAGGCCGCCCGGTGCATGGGCTCGTACGCGCGGGCCCGACTGCGGCCGCCGCGCGACCAGTCGCACTTCGAGGGGTGGGTGTCGGCCCGGTTCGGCTGGCGGCTGTACTCGATCTTCTTCAAGACCTACACGGAAAAGGTCTGGGGGATGCCGGCCGACCGGTTGCAGGCCGACTGGGCGGCGCAGCGGATCAAGAACCTCTCGCTGGCGAAGGCCGTCCGCAACGCGGTGCTGCCGAAGCGCAACCGCAAGGACGTGACCAGCCTGATCGAGGAGTTCCAGTACCCGAAGCTGGGGCCCGGCATGATGTGGGAGCGCTGCGCGGAGGAGGTCCGGCGGCGCGGCGGCCGAGTGGACACCGGCACCTGGGTCACCGCCGTGCACCGGAATCCGCAGCACCGCCGGGCGGTCGCGGTCACCGTCGACGGCGCCGGCGGGCGGCGGACCGAGCCGGCCGACCACGTCGTCTCCTCGATGCCCATCTCCGAGTTGGTGGCCGCGCTGCGGCCGGCGCCGCCGCCGGAGGTCCGGGCCGCCGCGGAGGATCTGCGGTACCGGGACTTCCTCACCGTGGCGCTGGTGGTCCCGGCCGAGTTCTCGTTCCCGGACAACTGGATCTACGTGCACGACCCGGGTGTCCAGGTCGGCCGGATCCAGAACTTCGGCTCCTGGTCACCCCACCTGGTGAAGGACGGCCGCACCTGCCTCGGCCTCGAGTACTTCGTCTCGGTGGACGACGAGACCTGGCGGACGCCCGACGCCGACCTGATCGCCTCGGCGACGGCGGAGCTGGAGAGGCTGGGGCTGGTGCGCCCCGGCGTCGTCGAGGCCGGCTACGTGGTGCGGATGCCGAAGGCGTACCCGGTCTACGACGAGCGCTACCAGCGCAACGTCGACGTGATCCGGGAGTGGCTGGCCCGCGAGGTGCCCAACGTGCACCCGGTGGGACGCAACGGCATGCACCGCTACAACAACCAGGACCACTCCATGCTGACGGCGATGCTGACCGCCGAGAACATCGTGCGGGGCACGCGTCACGACGTCTGGGCGGTCAACGTCGAGCAGGACTACCACGAGGAGACGGCGAAGAGCGACGGCCATGGCGGCACCGGCCGGGACGCGCCGCTCATGCCCGCCCCACCGCTGCGCCCCTCGGCCAGCGTGACGGTCGCGGTCGACGCCGACGGCGACCGCCGCGCCACCCGCCCCACGGGAGTACGCCCCAGCTGAGCCAGCGGGGACAGCCCCGGGCGCCCGGCCGGGGGTAGTGTGCGCCGGATGGCGCCCCGGCTGAGCCCCACTCAGCGGGCGCTCTCCCCCGACGAGGGCCCGCGAGCGGGGGTACGCGGGCATGCAGTTCAACGCGGTGGTCGAGAGCAACACCCGGGCGGTCGACCTCTACCGGCGGGAGGGATTCGCGGTGGTGGGCACGGTTCCGGCATCCCACGCTGGGCCGGGTCGGCCTGCACGTCATGTACCAGGAGCTGTGACCGGCCGGTACGGAGCGAGCGGGTTGCGCAGCGTCCCGACGAGTTGCAGCGCCGCGGACGGGTCGGCGAGGTCGACCATCTGCTGGTTGTCGCGCAGTTGGAGCCGGTTGAGGCAGGACAGCGCGAACTCCGGGGCGAACAGGTCGTACCGGTGCGCCAGGTGCGGGACGCGGGCGAGGTAGCCGGTGGCCGACTCGGCGACGCTCCGCCAGAACGTCTCCTCGGAGCAGACGCCCCCGTCGACGAGGATCGCGTTGAGGTGGCGCAGGAAGCAGTCCACGACGTCGGTGAGGATGGACAGCAGCTTCATGTCCTCCGGGACGTCCGCCCGGATCCGTTCCACCGCCGGCGGCAGGTCGACGTCGGCGTTCATCACCACGATCTCCTCGGCGATGTCCTTGAAGATCACCCGCTCGACCACGCCCTCGTGCAGGACGAGGATGACGTTCTCGCCGTGCGGCATGAACGCGAGGTCGTGGGCGTAGAGGGCGTGCAGCAGCGGCACCAGGTAGGCGTCGAGGTACCGGCGCAGCCACGCCGCCGGCGTGAGCCCCGACGCGGCGATCAGCGCGGCCGCGTACGAGCGGCCGTCCGGGTCGAGGTGCAGCAGCGAGGCCATCGTGGCCAGCCCGCGGCCGGGTTCCAGCCCGCCGACCGGGCTCTCCCGCCACAGCGCCGCCAGCATCTTCCGGTACGGGGAGTACCGGTCGGTCGCCGCCTCGTACTGCCGGTGCCGGTAGCCGACGGCGGCCCGCTCCCGAAGGATGGTGAGGCCGGTGGCCCGGAACGTCTCGTCCCCGGCGATCAGGTCGGCGAGCCAGTCGTTGATGGCCGGGGTGGCCTCCATGTACGCCGCCGACAGGCCCCGCATGAACCCCATGTTGAGGACGGACAGGGCGGTCTTCACGTAGTGCCGGCCGGGTTCGCTGAGGTTGAAGAAGGTTCGGATGGACTGCTGGGCGCGGTAGTCGTCCGGCCCCTCGCCGAGACAGACCAGGTGCCGGCGGGCCACCTCCCCGGCGAACGTGACCGACAGCTTGTGCCACCACTGCCACGGGTGCACCGGGATGAGATGGTGGTCGGCGAGGTCCAGACCGAGCCCGGCCAGCGTCGCGGCGAACCGGGCCAGGGTCTCCTCCCCCAACTCCGCCCGGGTCAGCGTGTCGTAGTCCAGGTCCGCCGAGCAGGCGAAGGTGGAGTGGTCGCGGTGCGCGGCGAGCCAGATCAGGCGTACGGGGGCGGCGGTCTCGGGGGCGTACCGGTGGTACTCGTCGATGCCGAAGCCGAGCCGGCCGTTGTTGGCCACGAAGCACGGGTGGCCCTCGGTCATCGCCGCCTCGACGGCCTGGAAGTCGGCGGCGACGAGCTTCTCGGCGGACGGGCCGCCCCGGGCGAGCTTGTACGCGGTGCCCGCGAGGGTGGAGGTGATCTCCTCCAGGTAGAGCGGCAGCACGCGGTCGCTGAGGCCGAGCGCGCCGCGCAGCTCCAGGCAGAGGTCGACGGCGTCGAGCGGCAGCTCCGCCGACCCGTGGTGCCGGGTGATGCTGTCCGCGTCGATCTGCCAGTGGTCGAGGGCGTACCGCCGCGCGGCGAAGCGGTATTCGACGGTGCCGTCGTCGCTCGCCACCGCGTAGCGGCCGTTCGGCAGCGGTCGCGGCGTCAGCAGCCGCTCGTGGGCGAACTCGGCGAGGGCCTTGCGGACCAGCAGCCGGTTGGCCCGGTCCCAGTGCGCGGGGGTGAGGTGGGCGACGGCGTCGCGGGGCGTCATGCCGGTGCTCCCTGTGCGGTGGCGGCGCGGAATCCCGCGCGGGTGCAGATGCTCAGCAGGGCGGTCTTCTCGGGCTTGTCGACCGGCCCGACCACCTCGAAGCCGACGGCGGCGTTGAGGGCGTGGACGGCGCTGTTGCGCACGTCCGGCTCGACCACGACCCGCTCGGTGGCGGGGTCGGCGAAGAGCCAGTCCATGACGGTGGTGATGACGGCCCGGGTGAACCCGCGCACCGGCGTGTCGGTGGGGGCGCACAGGAAGTGCATGCCGACGTCGCCCGGGCGGGCGTCGTACAGGCCGACCAGCTCGACGTGCGCCGGGTCGTAGCGCTCGGCGAGGAACGCCGGTGCGCCGTCGTGCAGGCCGAGGTACGCGTCGTGGTGCGGGTGGGCGGCGATGCGCCGGTACTCGGCGGCGACCTCGGCGACGTCGGCGTCCTGCATGAGCCAGAACGCGGCCTTGGGATGCGTCACCCAGCGGTGCAGCAGCGCGGCGTCCGCGTCCGGGTCGAGGGTACGCAGGGCGAACTCCCCCAGCCGCGGGTCCTGTCGGGTGTGGACGGTCACGACACCACCCCCGCCGGAGCACCGAACTCCTGGAAGGTGATGCTCTTCTCGACCGGGTAGTGCTCCCGGCCGAGCAGTTCCCGGATGATGTACGAGTTGCGGTACGGGCCCATGCCCAGGTCGGGTGAGGTGACGCTGTGCGTGTGGGTGCCGCCGTTCTGGAGGAAGATCCCGCGGCCGGTGTGGTCGACGCTGTAGTTGCGGGCCACGTCGAGCCGACCGTGGGCGTCGAAGCGGAGGCGGTCGCGGATCGGGTCGAGGAACGCGGGGACCCGGTAGCGGTAGCCGGTGGCGAGGACGAGACCCTCGGTGCTGAGGGTGAAGTCGCGGCCCTGCTCGACGTGGCGCAGGCCCAGCGTGTAGGTGCCGGCGTCGTGGGCGGCGCTCACCAGTTCGGTGTTGGTGAGCAGCCGGGTGCGGACCGGGCCGTGGACGCTGCGCTCGTACAGCAGGTCGAAGATGCCGTTGATGAGGTCGGCGTCGATGCCCTTGAACAGGCCCTTCTGCTCGGCCTCCAGGCGGTAGCGGGTGTCCTCGGGCAGCGCGTGGAAGTAGTCCACGTAGTCCGGTGACGTCATCTCCAGCGTCAGCTTGGTGTATTCGAGCGGGAAGAACCGGGGCGAGCGGGTCACCCAGGTGAGCTGGTAGCCGTACGTGTCGATGTCGCCGAGCAGGTCGTGGTAGATCTCGGCGGCGCTCTGCCCGCTGCCGACGATCGTGATGCTCCGCTTGGCCCGCAGCGCGGCGCGGTGTTCCAGGTAGCGGGAGTTGTGGATCGCGCCGCCGCCGAGGCCGGCGCAGGCGTCGGGCAGGTGCGGCGGGGTGCCGGTGCCGAGCACCAGGTGCCGGGCGCGGTGCACGACCGGTCCGTCGGCGGTGTCGGCGTGCACCACGTAGCGGCCGTCGGCCTCGTCGTACGCGACGGTGGTGACGGTGTGTCCGAACCGGAGGTTCGGCAGCTTCGCCGCCGCCCACCGGCAGTACGCGTCGTACTCCACCCGCAGTGGGAAGAAGTTCTCCCGGATGTAGAAGGGGTAGAGGCGGCCGGTCTCCTTGAGGTAGCTGAGGAAGGAGTACGGCGAGGTCGGGTCGGCGAGGGTGACCAGGTCGGCCAGGAACGGCGTCTGCAGCCGGGCGGACTCCAGCAGCATGCCGGGGTGCCAGGCGACGTCGGGGCGGCTCTCCAGGAACAGGCCATCCAGTTCGGCTATCGGGGCGGTCAGGCAGGCCAGGCCCAGGTTGTACGGGCCCAGCCCGATCGCGATGAAGTCGTGGGTCGTCATCCGGCCCTCCAGGCGCGGGTTCACCGGCCGCTCAGGCGACCGGGCAGGACAGGTCGGCGGGGCGGGCGGCGCCTCCCGCGGCGGTGCGGGTGTGCGCGTACCGGCCGGCGTGCTCGGCGATCAGGTCGAGGACGCAGCCGATGTCCGCGTTCGTGGTCGCCGGGTTGAGCAGGGTGAACTTCAGATGCTGGCGGCCGTCGACGGTGGTGCCGGCGACCATGGCGGCACCGGCGGCGGCCAGGGCCGTCCGGGCGTGCCGGTTCGCCTCGTCGGCCAGGTCGTCCGGCGTGCCGGCGGGGCACCAGCGGAAGACGAGGGTGCTGAGCGGCGACCTGGTGACGACCTCGAAGCGGGGGTCGGCGTCCGCGAGGGCCCAGGCCTCGTCGGCGCGGTCGCAGACCTCGTCGAAGAGCGCCCCGACCGCGTCCGGGCCCATGACGCGCAGGGTCAGCCACAGCTTGAGGGCGTCGAACCGGCGGGTGGTCTGGAGGCTCTTGTCGACCTGGTTGGGGATGCGCTCGGCGACCGCGCGGGCCGGGTTGAGGTAGTCCGCGTGGTAGGTGGCGTGTCGCAGCATCCGCCGGTCGCGGACCAGCAGCGCGCTGGAGCTGACCGGCTGGAAGAACGACTTGTGGTAGTCGACGGTCACCGAGTCGGCCCGCTCGATGCCGTCGAGGAGGTGCCGGCGGGTCGGCGACACCAGCAGGCCGCAGCCGTAGGCGGCGTCGACGTGCAGCCAGACCCGGGCGTCGGCGCACCGCCGGGCGATGTCGGGCAGCGGGTCGATGGTGCCGAAGTCGGTGGTGCCGGCGGTGGCGACGACGGCCATTACCCGCAGGCCGGCGCGCCGGCAGCGGTCCAGCTCCCGGTCCAGCGCCTCCGGCCGCATCCGTCGGGTGGGGTCGGTCTCGACGGTGACCACCGCGTCCGGGGCGAGCCCGAGCAGCTTGGCGGCCTTCTGGACGCTGAAGTGCCCGGCCGCCGAGGCGAGGATCCGCAGTCGCGGCAGCAGTTCGGCGCGGGCGGCGGCGTCCGCACCCGCGCAGGCCTCCTCCCGGGCCAGCAGGAGCGCGTGCAGGTTGGACTGGGTGCCGCCGCTGGTGAACACGCCGTCGGCGGTCGGGCCGAGGCCGATCCGGGTAGCCGTCCAGTCGATCAGGCGGCGCTCGATGAAGGTGGCGCCGGCGCTCTGGTCCCAGGTGTCCAGGGACGGGTTGACCGCGGTGAGCATCGCCTCGCCCAGCAGCGCGGGGATCACCACCGGGCAGTTGAGGTGGGCCACGTAGCGGGGGTGGTGGAACCAGACGGCGTCGCGGAGCCAGACCTCGTCCAGCTCGTCCAGCGCCGCGTGGTGGTCGCCCAGCGGCCGGTCGAGGTCGATCCCGCCGACGAGGGGGGCCAGTTCGTCCGGTGTGACCCCGGTGAAGGGACGGTCGACGGCGGCGACGCGGCGGGCCACCCGGTCGACCCCGTCGGCGAGCACCCGCCGGTAACGGTCCACCGAACCGTCGGCGAACAGGTGCGCGGACAGGTCCGTCGGTGCGGCCCGCGTCGCCGGCGTGGCGGCCGGGGCGTGGGGCGGGGCGGTGCGGCGGTCGGGTGGGGAAGTCGGGTCGGCGTCGACGAGGGTCATGCTCGATCCTCACGTTCCTGGCGTCTGGTTGCGGGCAGCCGCCACCGTCCGCCGATGCCGTGCGTCGGCGGCGGGTGCGGTGTGGAGTTCCGGGGGCGCGTCCCCGGCCGGCGGCACCGGCGGCCGGGGACGCTCCCGTCAGCTGGTGACCTTCTTCGCGCCCTTGATGGCGGTGGCCAGGTTCTCCAGCAGCGGCGCGGCGCCCGCGTACGAGAAGCGGGGCACCGCGTCCCACGGGGTGACCTGGTTGGCCTTGACCGCGGGCAGCTGGGTCCAGGTGGGCTTGGCGGTGAGGTCCTTGGGTTGCAGTGCGGTGCTGCGGTTGTCCAGCAGGATCAGGTCGGCCGGGAACTTGCCGGCGTTCTCCCAGCTGAGCGCCTCGAAGTAGTCGCCGGCCTCGAGCTTGGTGGGCACCACGATGTCGACGCCCAGCTCGGCGAAGTACATGAGGTCGGTGCTGACCTTCGGGTTGGACACGTAGAACAGGTCGGGGCTGCCGGAGCAGGCCATGACCTTGATGCCGGGGTTGGCCTTCACGGCCTGGCGGACCGACTCGGCGGCGGCCTCGAAGCGCGCCTTGGCGTCGGTGACCTTCGGGGCCGACAGGTCGGCGCCGAGGGACTCGGCGAGCTGCGCGTACCGCTCGATGGGCTTGGTCATCGGCACCCGCGCGGTGGTGATCGCGGCGACCGGCGCGAGCGGGACGATCTTGTCCTTGCTCTCGTCCGGGACGTACCAGAGCGCGCCCGGGTCGTACATGTGGGTGACCAGCAGCTCGGGGCGCAGACCCGCATACTTCTCCAGGTTGAACTCGCCCCACACGTTGCCCAGGATCTCGACGCCCTCGACGTTCAGGTCGCCGGCCTGCGGGTCCTTGCTGCCGTCGGCGCGCTTCGTCTCCCCGAAGACGCCGACGATCTGCTTGTCGAGGCCGAAGTCGACCAGGGCGGCGGCCACGCCGGTGAAGGCGACCACCCGGGTCGGGCGGGTGGCGGCGGAGAGCTTCTCGGTGCGGTCGTCGGTGAACGACCACGGCCCGCCCGAGGTGGCGCCGGCGGAGGGCGAGGCGGTGTCGTCACGGCCGCAGCCGGCGAGGAGGGCGGCCAGGCCGGCACCGCCGGCGGCGGCGAGCAGGCCGCGACGGGACAGTCGGCGGGCGGACACGGAATACGACATGGCACGGTCTTTCGGTCGGGGTCGCGGTGACCATGGACAGCGGGGTTAGGTTAACCTAACCTAAGAAGCTGTCAAGCCCGGCCCGGCGTTTCGCACCACATCGGAGTTCACACTGTCCGTCACGTACCCACCACTGTCCGATCTCGTGGCGGGCGGCCCAGCCGCGCCGTCACGCCGCGGTCGCGCCGCCGCACGGGCCGGCGGGCTCGTCGCCGCCACGCTCCTGCTCGCCACCGTCGCCGTGCTCAGCATCGCCGTCGGCGCGAAGGCGCTCCCCCTCGCCGAGGTGTGGCGCGGCCTCCTCGACCCGGGCGCCCCCGAGTACGCCGTGGTCCACCGCATGCGGCTGCCGCGTACGCTGCTCGGCCTGCTCGCCGGCGTCGCGCTCGGCGTGGCCGGCGCGGTCATGCAGGCGCTCACCCGCAACCCGCTCGCCGATCCCGGCCTGCTCGGCATCAACGCCGGCGCCTCGGCGGCGGTGGCCACCGGCAGCGCCCTGGTCGGCGTCGCCACCGTTGGCGGGCAGGTGTGGTTCGCGCTGCTCGGCGCCGCCGCCGTCACGGCCGCCGTCTACGTGGTCGGTGGCGGGCGCGGTGCCACCCCCGCCCGGCTGGCCCTGGCCGGCGCGGCGCTCAACGCGACGCTCTACTCGTACGTGAGCGCGGTCATGCTGCTCGACACCGCCTCGCTGGAACGGCTGCGGTTCTGGACCGTCGGGTCCCTCGCCAGCGCCGACGCCGCCACCGTCGGCACGGTCGCCCCGTTCATCGCGGCCGGGCTGCTGGTCGCCCTCGCCGTCGGCCGGCCGCTCAACGCGCTCGCGCTCGGCGACGACACCGCCCGGGCGCTCGGCGCACGGCCGGCCCTGATCCGCGGCGCGGTCATCGTGGCGGTCACCCTGCTCTGCGGCGCCGCGACCGCCGCGTGCGGGCCGATCGTGTTCGTCGGGCTGCTCGTGCCGCACCTGGTACGCGCGCTCACCGGGCCGGACCTGCGCTGGCTGCTGCCGTACTGCGCGGTGCTCGCGCCGGTGCTCCTGCTCGGGGCCGACGTGCTCGGCCGGGTGCTGAGCCGGCCGGGCGAGCTCCAGGTCGGCATGGTGACCGCCGTGCTCGGCGGACCGCTCTTCCTCTGGCTCGTGCTGCGCGGACGGGTGGCCCACCTGTGATCGTCCTGCGTACCCCCGGCGGACTGTCGCTGCGCCTGCGCCCCCGCGCCCTCGCCGTCGGCGCCGCCGCCGCGCTGCTCACCCTCGTGGTGGGCGTGCTCGCGCTCGGCAGCGGCGACTACCCGATGAGCGCCGCCGACGTGCTGCGCACCCTGGCCGGCGACGGCACCCCGGCCGAGGACTTCATCGTCCACGAGCTGCGGCTACCCCGCCTGGTCACCGCCGTCGCGGTCGGCGCCGCGCTGGCGCTGGCCGGTGCGGTCTTCCAGTCGCTCGTCCGCAACCCGCTCGGCAGCCCGGACATTCTGGGCTTCACCCAGGGTGCGGCCACCGGCGCACTCGTGGTGGTCGTCGTCGGCGGCAGCAGCGCGCTGCTGTCCGGCGCCGCCGTGGCCAGCGGGCTCGCCACCGGCGTACTGGTGTACGCGCTCGCGTGGCGGCGCGGCGTACACGGGTACCGGCTGGTCCTCGTCGGCATCGGCGTCGCCGCGATCCTCACCGGCGTCAACGGGTGGCTGCTCACCCGCGCCCCGCTGATGGAGGCCGCCCGGGCCGTGCTCTGGCTCACCGGCAGCCTGGACGGGCGCGGCTGGGCGCACGCCGTACCGTTGCTGATCGCTCTCGCCGTGCTGGGGACGGTGGTGCTGGCCGGTGCCGGGCCGGCGCTGCGGCTGGTGGAGATGGGCGACGACGCCGCCAGCGCGCTCGGCGTCCCGGTGCGGCGGCTGCGGCTGGCCCTGCTCGCCACGGCCGTGCTGCTGGTGTCCCTCGCCGCGGCCGCCGCCGGGCCGGTCAACTTCGTCGCGCTCACCGCGCCACACCTGGCCCGGCGGCTCACCCGCGCGCCCGGGCCGAACCTGCTGCCCTCGGCCGCCCTCGGGGCGCTGCTGCTGGTCGCCGCCGACCAGGTGGCGCAGCGCGCCTTCCCCGGCCACCAACTCCCGGTGGGCGTCGTGACCGGGGTGCTCGGCGGCGGATACCTGATCTGGCTCCTCGCCGGCGAGCGCCGGGCCGGCCGGCTGTGACGGCCACCAACGAGCCGGCGGTGACGGCCACGAACGAGAACGGAGCACCGAGCATGCAGTCCCGGTTGCGCGGCACCGCGATGACCCTCGCGTACGATCGGCGGACCATCGCCCGCGACCTGACCGTCGACATCCCGGACCACTCCTTCACGGTGGTCATCGGCCCGAACGCGTGCGGCAAGTCAACCCTGCTGCGCGCCCTGTCGAGGCTGCTCAGGCCGGCCGTCGGGGCGGTGCTGCTGGACGGCGAGGACATCCAGCGGCGGCCCGCGCGGGCCGTCGCGCGGACGCTGGGTCTGCTGCCGCAGTCGTCGGTCGCGCCGGACGGCATCGGCGTCGCCGAACTGGTCGCCCGGGGCCGCTACCCGCACCAGGGGCTGCTGCGGCAGTGGTCCCGCGAGGACGAGCGGGTGGTCTCCGAGTCGATGGCCGCCACCGGCGTCGCGGACCTCGCCGACCGCCCGGTCGACGAACTCTCCGGCGGGCAGCGGCAGCGGGTGTGGCTCGCGATGGCCCTCGCTCAGCAGACTCCGCTGCTGCTGCTGGACGAACCGACGACCTATCTGGACATCGCCCACCAGATCGAGATCCTCGACCTCTGCGCGCGGCTGCACGAGGAGCAGGGCCGTACGCTGGTCGCGGTGCTCCACGACCTGAACCACGCCGCCCGGTACGCCACCCACCTGATCACGATGCGCGACGGGCGGATGGTCGCCGCCGGCCCGCCCCGCGAGGTGGTGACGGCCGCCCTCGTCGAGGAGGTGTTCGGGCTGCCCTGCCGCGTCATCGACGACCCGGAGACCGGCACCCCGCTGGTCGTGCCGGCGGCCCGCCGCCGCACCCCGAGCGAGGTGCCCGCGTGAACGAGCGCGCCGAGCGAACCCGGCGACACAGCATCGCCCGCGTGTTCCGGGACCGCTGGGGGGTGCCGCACCTGCGGGCCGACGAACCCGGCGAACTGGCGCACGCGCAGGGCCGGGTGACCGCGTACGACCGGGCCTGGCAGATCGAGGTCGAGCGGCACCGGTCGCTCGGCGTCAGCGCCGCCTTCCTCGGCGCCGACGCCGTACCGTGGGACCGGTTCGCCCGGCAGGCCCGCCTGGACGACACCGCCCGACGCTGCCACGCCCGGCTGGACGAGGCCACCGTCACGTGGGTGGCCCGGTACGTCGACGGGGTCAACGCCGGGCTGGCCGCCGGCGCGGCCCGCGACCCCCGGTTCGCCGCCGTCGGCCTCGCTCCCGGCCGGTGGGAGCCGTGGACTCCACTGGCGATCTGGCTGACCCACCACGTGCTCTTCGCCGGCTTCCCCACCAAGCTCTGGCGCGAGCACGTGGCCCGGCGACTCGGCCCGGACGCCGTGACGCTGTTCCACGCCGACGGGCCGACCAGTTCCGGCAGCAACGGCTGGCTGCTCGCCGGGGACCGCACCGCCACCGGCGCCGCGCTGCTGGCCGGCGACCCGCACCGGTACATCGAGGACCCCGGCATCTACCAGCAGATCCGGCTGGCCTGCCGGGAGTACGACGTGGTCGGCCTGGCGGTGCCGGGGGTGCCGGGCATCGCCCACTTCGGACACGCCGGTGACGTCGCCTGGGCGATCACCAACGCGATGGCCGACTACCAGGATCTGTACGCCGAGCGGCTGCGCCGCCAGGGCGGCGGCGTCGAGGCGTACGGGCCGGACGGGTGGCGGCCCGCGCGGACGCACACGGAGACGATCGCGGTGGCCGGCGGCGATCCGGTCGAGGTGGAGATCGTCGAGACCGACCGGGGGCCGGTGGTGGTCGGCGGGCCGGACGCGCCGGAGGCGATCAGCCTCCGCTATCCGCCCCGCGTCACCGGCGAGCTGGGCTTCGCCGCGCTGCCGGCGCTGCTGCGGTCCCGGACCGTCGCCGACGTGGACGCCGCCGTGGACCGCTGGGTCGAGCCGGTCAACGTCGTCCTCGCCGCGGACACCGCCGGCGGTCTGCTGCACCGCGTCGCCGGGGCGGTGCCGGTCCGGCACCCGGACAACCGCCTGCGCGTCGTGCCCGCCTGGGAGCCGGGGCACGCCTGGCAGGGCTGGCACGCGATGCCCCGCGCCGAGGTGCCCGACGTCGCGGTGATGGCCAACGAACGCGGCGTCTCCGCGCCGCTCGGGGTGGAGTTCGCGCCCCCGCACCGGGCGCGGCGCATCCGGGAACTGCTCGACGCGTCCTCCGGGTGGGCCGCCGGGCGGATGGGCGAGGTGCACACCGACACGTACGCGGCCGCGGCCGAGCCGCTGCTCGCGCTCCTGTCCGACCTGGACGATCTGCCGCCGGAGGCGGCCGCGCTGCGGGACCGGCTGCTGCGCTGGGACCGCCGGATGGCCGCCGACAGCGGTGACGCGGGCGCGTACGCCGCCGTCCGGGCCGCCCTGGTGCGGCGGGTCGCCGCCCACCCGGCCCTCGCGGCGCTCGCCGAGCCGCCGGCGTACCCGGCGCTGTTCGCGCCCTGGCTGGCGCTGACGCCGCGGGTGGGGACGGCGCTCGGCACGCTCCTCGCGCCGGGTGTGCTGCCCGGTCTGGCCACGGCGGCGCTGGCCCGCGCGGCGCTGGTGGAGGTCGCCGGCGGTGCGCTGGACCCGGCCGTCGGCGGCGCGGGCGCCCGCTGGGGAGCGCGGCACCGGCTCGCCCCGTGGCGCGCCCTGCCCGATGCGCCGGCGGGCACGGCGAGCGGAGGCGTGGAGACCGGGCCGGAGCTGGACGGGGACCACGACTGCGTGCTGGCCACGTCCAGCGTGCCGGGCGTCACCGACCTGTGCCTGCGCGGGCCGGCGGCCCGGTACGCGTGGGACCTGGCCCGGCGGGCGGACAGCCGGTGGGTGGTGCCGCTCGGCGCGGACGGCGTGCCCGGCACGGCGCACCACGACGACCAGCTCGAGTCGTGGCGGCGCGGGGACCTGCTCCCCGTGGTCACCGACTGGGACGAGCTGACCGAGGAACGGGACGGTGAGGAGCAGCATGGCGGAGAGCGGGATGACTGACCGGGTGGTGTTCGGGCGGGACATCGCGGGGTTCGGCCGGGTCGAGCTGCGGCCGGTGGACCCGGACCGCGACGCGGACCTCATCCACGGCTGGGTGAGCCAGGAGCGGGCCCGCTTCTGGGGGATGCGCGACGCCGGCCGGGACCGGGTGGCGGAGATCTACCGGTACGTGGACTCGCTCCCCACCCACCACGCCTGGCTGGCGCACCGGGACGGGGAACCGGCGGCGCTGTTCCAGACGTACGAACCGGACGCCGACCCGGTCGGCGAGGTGTACGACGTCCAGCCCGGCGACCACGGCGTACACCTGCTCATCGGCCCGCCGTCCCGACCTGAGCCCGGCTTCACCGGCCACCTGCTCCGGGTGCTGGTCGCGTTCGTCTTCGCCGACCCGGCGCACCGGCGGATCGTCGCCGAGCCCGACGCGCGCAACGACCGGGCGCTCGCGCGGCTGCGCCGCACCGGCTTCGTGGACGGCCCGCTGGTGGACCTGCCGGACAAGCGGGCCCGGCTGATGTTCCTGGACCGCCCGGTGAGGAGGACAGCCGCTCAGCCGGCGCAGCGGTCGGAGAGCGCGTAGCGGACCAGCGCGACGTCGCCGATCTGGCGGACCTCGGCGAGGCGGGCGCGGCGGCCGGAGTGCCAGGGGAAGCAGCCGTCGCCGACGAAACGCGGGGCGCGGCTGTCGCCGACGAAGAACGGTGCGACCACCAGGTGCAGCTCGTCGGCGAGCCCGGCGGTGAGGAACTGGGCGTGCACGCTGGCACCGCCCTCCACCATCAGCCGGCGTACGCCCCGGGCGGCCAGGTCGGCCAGCGCCCGGGCCGGGACGACCGGTTCCCCGGCGTCGACCACCGTGGCCCGGTCGCCGAGGCGTTCGCGGGTCTTCTCGACCGCCGACGTGGCGCAGTAGACGAACCGGTCGGTGTCACCGACGGTGAAGAACCGGGCCTCCGGGTCGAGGTCGCCGCAGCCGGTGAGCGTCACCCGCGCCGGCGAGGCCGGCTGCCCCCGGGCGACCCGGTCGGCGCGGCGCGCGTCCGAGCGCACCAGCAGGCGCGGATCGTCCCGGCGGACCGTGCCCGCGCCGACCAGGATCGCGTCGCATCCGGCCCGTACCTCGTCGATCCGGTCCAGGTCGGCGTCGTTGGACAGCAACAACCGCTGCCCGGTGGCGTCGTCGATGTAGCCGTCGATCGACGCCGCGCAGCTGAGCACGACGTACGGCCGCTCCGTCATGGGACGAAGGGTAGGTCGAGGGCGTGGTCGCCGCGCGTCACCTTCGCGGCCAGGTAACCGGCGTTGGCCGGGGACACGAACACGCCGGTGGGCACCCGCTCGGTGACGGTGACGCCGAGCGCGCGCAACTGGCTGGCCTTGTCCGGGTTGTTGCTGAGCAGCGCGACCTGGTCCACGCCGAGGGCGGCGAGCATCTGCGCCGCCACCGTGTAGTCCCGCTCGTCCTCGCGGTGGCCGAGCGCCAGGTTCGCCTCGTACGTGTCGAGGCCGGCGTCCTGGAGCGCGTACGCCTCCAGCTTCGCGTACAGGCCGATGCCGCGGCCCTCCTGCCGCAGGTAGAGCAGGTACCCGCCGGTGTCGGCGATCCGCTCGACGGCCTCCCGCAACTGCGGGCCGCAGTCGCAGCGCTGGCTGCCGAACACGTCCCCGGTGAGGCACTCGCTGTGCGGGCGGACCAGCGGCACGGGCCGACGCGTCCCCGCCGGGTCGAGGGGACGGGCCCGGTCGCCGAGCCCGAACGCCAGGTGCTCCCGCCCGTCGGCCAGGCCCTCGAAGGAGAAGACCCGGGCGGTGGTGGTGTACCCGTCGGGGAAGCGGAGCGGGACGGTGACCTCGGTGCGGATCGTGGTGGCGGGGGGTGCGGAACGCATCGTTCTCCTCGTCAGACGGTGCCGGCCGGCACGCGGACACGACGGGCCACCAGGACGGCGGCACCGGGAAGGCTCGCGACGAGCACCAGGGCTCCGTACACCATCGCGGTCGAGACTCCCTCGGCGGCGGAGAGGCCGGCGGCGCCGAACGCCCACGCGGCCACGCCCTCGCGGGGCCCGAAGCCGGCGACGTTCGCCGGCACGCCCATGGCGAGCAGGGCCAGCAGGGTCAGCGGCACCAGCAGGGACAGCGGCGCGGTGGAGCCGGCGGTGCGGGCGGCGAGCACGAACGTCGCCAGGTGCCCGGCGACCGCCAGCGCGGAGGCGAGCAGCACCCCGCACCAGGTGCGGCGGGCCAGCAGGCCGGCGCGGACGTCGGCGACCGCGGCGCGGACCGCCCGCGCGAAGCGGGACGGGCCGGCCACCGGCAGCGCCCGGGCCAGCAGGAACACGCCGAGACCGAGCGTGGCCAGGACCCCCGCCACCGCCGGCAGGTACGGCCGGACCGGGGACGGGAACGCGGCGAGCACCACCACCGCCACCGCGGCGAGCACGACCTGGCCGGCGCTCCGCTCCCACACGACGGCACGGATACCCCGCCCGACGTCGCCGGAATCCCGCCCGTGGCGGACCGCCCGGTGCACGTCGCCGAGGATCCCGCCGGGGAGGGTCGCGTTGAGGAACACCGCCCGGTAGCAGTGCGCGACGGCCGTCCGCAGCGGCAGCCGGACGCCGAGGCCACCGGCGACCAGGCTCCACCGCCACGCGCAGCAGACCGTGGTGAGCACGCCGATGGCCAGGGCCGCCGCCAGCGCCGGGGCGTCGATCAGCCGCAGCCCGTCGAGGAACGGGCCGGCGCCGACCCAGCACAGGAGCCCCGCGAGCATGCCGACACCGGCCAGTGTCCGGGCCCACGCCCAAGCCCTCCGGCCGGCCGGTGCGGTGGTCGCCTCCGAGTCCATCCGGACCTCCCTCACGATCTTTCCCCGTGGGTAGGCACGTACGGCGGCGGTCACGGGTTCACCGTAGGCAGGGCCAGCAGATCGCGGTGGTCGATCAGCACAGTGAGCCGGCCGGCCGCGAGGTGGGCGTACCGGCGTCGCGCGTACGCCCCGACCGGGCCGACCAGCGCCGGCCGCTGCTCGCAGGCCGCGTCGAGCCAGCCGGTGAACCACTCCTCGAACAGGTCCGCGTCCTTCGGGCCGAGCCGCCACGGGCTCGGCCGCCGCACGACGTCGGCGCCGTGCCGGGCGAACGCGCCGGCCGCCACGTCGACGGCGTCCGGCCCGAGCAGTTGACGGTCACCGACGGTACGGCGCTGGTGGTCGTCGAACGCCGCCGCGATCTCGGCGTCGAGGGGGTCGACCGGGTCGAACCGGACGTGGCCGACGACGGACAGGGCGAACAGGGCGGGCCGGCCCGCGCAGGCGGCGGCGACCCGCTCGACCTCCTCGGCGGTGAGCATGTCCAGCAGCGCGGAGGCGGTGACCACGGAGGCGCCGGCCAGGTCGGTGGCGGTGAGCCGGGTCAGGTCACCACGGCGGGTCTCGACGGTCACCGGGGTGCCGTCAGCGGCGGCCGGGGGCAGGTCGGCGGCGGCGCGGGCGAGCAGGTCGGCGTCCCCGTCGTGCAGGATCCAGTGCTGCGGACCGGGCAGGAGCGGGGCGAGCCAGCGGCCCATCGAACCGGTGCCGCTGCCGAGGTCGTGGACGACCAGCGGTCGGGTGCCGGTGAGCCGGGCGCGGACCCGGTCGACGAGGTCCGTCGCGCGGGCCGCGGCGTCGGCGGGCTCGCGCAGGGTGAGCCAGTCCGCGAAGTCCGCCGGCAGGTCCAGGTCCACGGTCACGCCGCTCCTTCCAGCGCCGTCGCCAGCGCGGTGGTGGTGGTCGTCCAGTCGTCGAGGGCGTCCCGCCGCTCGTGGGCGGCCCGGCGCAGGCGTCCGCGCAGCGCCGGGTCGGTGAGCCAGCGCCGCAGCGCGCCGGCCAGGGCGGCCGGGTCACCGGGGGGTACGAGCAGCCCCGGCGGGGTGCCGTCCGGGGCGCGACCGAGGGTGTCGGGCAGCCCGCCGGTCGCGGTGGCGAGCACTGGTACGCCCCGGGCGAGGGCCTCGGTGACCGCCATGCCGTACGTCTCGATCCGCGACGCCAGGACCAGCAGGTCGGCGGCGGCGTACGCGGTGTCCAGCGCGGGCCCGGCGTACGGCCCGGCCAGGTGCACCCGCCCGGCGAGCCCGTGGTCGGCGACGCGCCGCCGCAGCCGGTCGACGAACTCCGGGTCCCGGGTGAGCGACCCGGCGCAGACGCAGCGC
Source organism: Micromonospora sp. H33 (assembly GCF_052068455.1). NCBI lineage: Bacteria > Bacillati > Actinomycetota > Actinomycetes > Micromonosporales > Micromonosporaceae > Micromonospora > Micromonospora sp. H33. Next base: position 161,995 of record NZ_JBQHDE010000005.1, read on the forward strand.
CAGGGCAGGTCGGCGACCCGGGCGAGTGCGTCGACCAGGGTGTCGTGCCCCTTGAGCGGGGTGACCGCCGCGACGCACAGCAGCTCCCCGCCGGTCGCCGAGCCGGCGGCCGGGGGTGCCGGATCGACGCCGGGCGCCGCGACGTGCACTCTCGCGGCGGGCAGCGCGTACCGGTCGAGGAGCCACCGCCGGGTCCAGCCGCTGGTGGTGACGATCGCCGCCGCGCACCCCAGCGCCGCGCGCTCGGCGTCGTGGTCCAGCGGCAGGTGCACGAGCACGACCAGGCGCAGCCGCCCGGCGCGGGGCGCGAGGACCTCCGGCACGACCGAGGCGACGAGGCCGTCGAGCAGGGCGACCGCCCCGTCGGGCAGCGCGTCGAGCACCCGGGCGAGTGCGGCCCGGTCGGCGGGCTCCGGGTGCGGCCAGCCGCCGGGCACCGGGTGCTCGTGGACGGTCCAGCCGGCGGCGGTCAGGCCGTCGAGGACGCGCCGGTCGTACCGGTTACCGCCGCTCGGTGTGGCCGGGTCGTCGATGTCGCCCGGCAGCACCGCGTGGACGGTGCCCGTCACAGCGACCGTTCGTAGCTGGCCCACGCCACGTGCGACTCGTGCAGGGTGACGGTGATGCCGGCCAGGCCGCGCGCGCCCTCGCCGAGGTCACCGGCGTGCACCCGCTCGGCGAGGCGGTCGGCGACGGTGCGGGCGAGCACCTCGGTGGTGGTGTTCACGCCCGCGAACGCCGGCTCGTCGTCGAGGTTGCGGTAGGTCAGCTCGCCGAGCACCGCCCGCAGCTGCTCGGTGGCCAGGCCGATGTCGACCACGATCCCGTCGGCGTCGAGGTCGGCGCGCCGGAAGGTGGCGTCGACGACGAAGGTGGCGCCGTGCAGGCGCTGGGCCGGACCGAACACCTCGCCCCGGAAGCTGTGGGCGATCATCATGTGGTCACGGACGGTCACGCTGAACACGGTTCTCACTCTCCGTCGTAGGTGATGAGGTGGCACAAGGCGGGCAGCCGCCCGTCGGCGAGCCGGGGCAGCACGTCGGGCAGGTCGGCGAAGCGGGACTCCCCGGTGAGCAGCACGTCGAACACCGGATCGGCGAGCAGGTCCAGCGCCAGCGCGAGGCGGTCGGCGTAGCTGCGGCTGTTCCGCCGGCCGGGCGCGATCCGGCCCACCTGGCTGCTGCGCAGGGTGAGCCGCCCGGAGTGGAACTCGCCGCCCAGCGGCAGCGTCACCTCGCGGTCGCCGTACCAGCTGAGCTCAAGCACCGTGCCCTCCGGCGCCACCAGCTCCAGGCAGCGCCGCAGGCCGGCGGAGGTGGCGCTGGCGTGCACCACCAGGTCGCGCCCGCCGGCCGCGTCGGCCGGCGGGGCGAACTCGACGCCGAGGGCCGCGGCCAGCGCCGCCCGCGCCGGGTCGACGTCGACGAGCTGCACCCGCACGCCGGGGAACCGGGCCGCCAGGGCCGCGACGGTGGCACCGACCATGCCGGCGCCGACCACGGTGATCCGGTCGCCGACCAGCGGCGGAGCGTCCCACAGCGCGTTCACCGCGGTCTCCACCGTGCCGGCCAGCACCGCGCGGGCCGCCGGCACCTCCTCGGGTACGACCACCACCGCGTCGGCCGGGACCACGTACGCGGTCTGGTGGGGGTGCAGGCAGAACACGGTGCGGCCGCGCAGCTGCTCCGGGCCCTCCTCGACCACGCCCACGCTGAGGTAGCCGTACTTGACCGGGGCCGGGAAGTCGCCCTCCTGGAAGGGGGCACGCATCGCCGCGTACTGGCCGGCGGGGACGCCGCCGGTGAAGACCAGCGTCTCGGTGCCGCGGCTCACGCCGGAGCGGAGTGCCCGGACGAGCACCTCGTCGGGGCCGGGGGCGGGCAGCGGCGCCGGCCGGATCTCGCCCTGGCCGGGTGTCCGCAGCCAGAAGGCCCGGGCCGTCCGCGTCACCGGCTGCTCCTTTCCGCGTCCGGGGCGAACCGGACCGCCGATTTTTTCGTAGTTCCCAGTCAGGGAGCTGTCGATCATAGACACGGAGGCACGGTGGCCACGGTTCGAAACGGTCCGCTGATCGGGCTGGTCGTCCAGATTGTCCTGCTGGCCGGGCTCGCCGGGACGGTCGGTCTCGGCCCCGCCGGCGGGCTCGCCGGTCTCGCGTACGGGCTGGTGGTGTGCCTGGCGCTGGGCCGGGGCCTGCACCGGGCGGGTGCCGCCTCGCTGGGGCCGGCCGACTGGGTGACGCTCGGCCGGGCGGTGCTCGTCGGCGCGGTCACCGCGCTGGTCGCCGACGGGTTCGCCGGGCGGCCGGTGCCGGTCGCGCTGCTCACCGTCCTCACCGCGGTGGCGCTCGCGCTGGACGCCGTGGACGGGTACGTGGCCCGCCGCACCGGCACCGCCAGCGCGCTCGGCGCCCGGTTCGACATGGAGATCGACAGCGTCCTCGTCGCCGTGCTCAGCCTGCACGTCGCGCCGGCGGCCGGGGTCTGGGTACTCGCGCTCGGCGCGATGCGGTACGCGTTCGTCGCCGCCGGCTGGGCGGCGCCGTGGCTGTGCCGGCCGCTGCCGCACCGGTACTGGCGTAAGGTCACCGCCGCGGCGCTGGGCGTGCTGCTGCTGGTCGCCGCGTCGCAGGTGCTGCCGCCGGTGGCCGCGGTGGCGCTGCTCCTGGGGGCACTGGCGCTGCAGGTGGAGTCGTTCGGTCGGGACGTGCTCTGGCTCTGGCGGCACCGCTCCGCGCCGGTCTCCGCGCCGGACGCGGGCACTCCGAACGCGGGCACTCCGGTCGCCGCCGCACCGGTCGCGGACCACGCCGCACCGGTCGCCGGCGCGCCGCGGCCGGGCGTGGCGGGGGTGCCGGGGGCCCGCCCGGGGCGGCCGGCCGCCCGTCGGGAACTCGTCGCCGTCAACGACTGACCGAGGAGCACAGTGCAGCAGCACGAGAGCAGCGCGCAGCCGAACGAGAGCACCGCGCAGCCGAACGAGAGCACCGCGCAGCCGAACGAGAGCACGGAACCGGACTCGGGGCGTACCGCGAAGGCGGCGGCGCGGTGGCGGCGGGTCGCGGGGTGGCTGGCCACGGCGGCGGCCGTGGTGCTGGTGCTGGTCGCCCTCGGCGCGCCGCACCGGCCCGGCCACCTGACGCCGGCCGCGCTGGTCCGGATCCCCCTGGAGGGGCTGGTGCTGGCGGCGGTCCTGCTCGCGCTGCCCGCGCGGGCCCGCCGCCCGGTGGCGACGCTGGCCGGGGTGACGCTCGGGCTGCTGGTGGTCCTCAAGGCCGCCGACCTCGGCTTCGGCTCGACGCTCGGCCGGCCGTTCGACCTGGTCCTCGACTGGGCGCTGCTCGACGAGACGTTCAACTTCGTGAGCGGTTCGGTCGGGCGGGCCGGCGCCGTCGCCGCCGCCGTCGCCGCGGCGCTCCTGGCCGTCGGGCTGCTCGCGACCCTCACCTGGGCGGTCCTGCGGCTGACCCGCCTGCTGGTCGGCCACCCGGACCGGTCCCGCCGGGCGCTGGCGGCGCTGGTGGTGCTCTGGCTCGTCGGCGCCGCCACCGGCGTGCAGATCGCGCCGGGCGGGCCGGTGGCCGACGCCTCCGCGACCGTGCTGGTCGGTGCCCACGCCGCGCAGGTGCAGGCGCGGCTGCGCGACCGGGCGGTGTTCGCCGGCGAGGTCGACACCGACCCGTACGGGGACGCCCCCGGCGACCAACTGCTCAGCGCGCTGCGCGGCAAGGACGTGCTGGTCGCCTTCGTCGAGAGCTACGGGCGCGACGCGGTGCAGGAGGAGGAGTTCGCCAACATCGGCGTGGTGCTGGACCAGGGACAGCGGCGGTTGGGTGCCGCCGGCTACGGCACCCGCAGCGCGTTCCTCACCTCGCCCACCACCGGTGGCGGCAGCTGGCTGGCGCACGCCACGTTGCTCTCCGGCCTGTGGATCGACAACGACCAGCGCCACCGTACGCTGCTGGCCAGCGACCGCAGCACGCTCGGCACCGCCTTCCGGCGGGCCGGCTGGCGGACCGTGGGCGTGATGCCGGCGGCCAACCAGCCGTGGCCGGAGGGGGCGTTCTACGGCTACGAGCAGTTCTACGACGAGCACAGCCTCGGCTACCGGGGCCCGCGGTTCAGCTTCGCCCCGATGCCCGACCAGTACACCCTGTCGGTGTTCCAGCAGCGGGAACGTGCCGCCGCCGACCGCCGGCCGGTGATGGCGGAGCTGGCCCTGGTCTCCAGCCACTCCCCCTGGACGCACATCCCCCGGCTGGTCGACTGGGACGGCCTCGGCGACGGCCGGGTGTTCCGCGACGCCACCGAGCGCAGCTCGTCCAAGCAGCCCCGGCTCGGTTACCGCCGGTCGATCGAGTACACGTTGGGCGCCCTCATCTCGTACGTCCAGCGGTACGGCGACGACGACCTGGTGCTGATCGTGGTCGGTGACCATCAGCCCGCGCCGGTGGTCACCGGCCCGGACGCCAGCCGGGACGTGCCGATCAGCCTCATCACCCGGGACCGGGCGGTGCTCGACCGGATCGCCGGGTGGAACTGGCAGGACGGCCTGCGGCCGGGACCCGACGCCCCGGTCTGGCGGATGGACGCCTTCCGGGACCGCTTCCTCACCACCTTCTCCCCCGGGCTCGACCCACCCGCCGCGGTGGCCGGCCCGCCCCGCTGATCCGCCGCCGCCGGTCAGGGCCGCCCGAGGACGGCGAACCGGCGGCCGTCACCGTCGACCAGGTCACGCACCGCGAGGCCGGCCGCGGCGGCGACGCGCGGCAGCGCCCGCTCGTCGAGCCGGGCCCAGGAGAACCACGGCCCCCGGCCCGGCACGCCGTCGGCCGTCCGGTACGCGAGGTGGCTGTGGCCGCGCCACAGGCCGGGCCCGGCCGGCTCCACCTCGACCAGGACGGTGCCCGGCGGACGGAGGAGGTCCCGGCAGCGGCGCAGCAGGGCGACCGGGTCGCCGCCGATGCCGACGTTGCCGTCGACGAGCAGCACGTGCGCCCAGCGCCCCTCGCCGGGCAGCGGTTCGAACACGTCCCGGCGTAGGGCGACCGCGCCCCGGGCCCGGGTGCGGCGGACCGCCTCGGCGCACACGTCGATCCCGACGGCGGTGACACCGGCCTCCACGAGCGCGCGGGTGACCCGGCCGGGCCCGCACCCGACGTCCAGCGTCGGGCCGGCGCACCGGGGCAGGACCGCGCGCAGGGCCGGCTCCGCCCCGGCGTGCCAGCGCTCGACCGGCAGGCGGGTCCACCGCCCCTCGGCGTCCACCAGCCAGTGCGTCCCGGTCGCGGTGGCGAGCGCCGCCGCGAAGCCACCAGGGGCCGGTCCGGCGGCGAGGACGGTCACCGGCGGCCGCCGGGAAGCAAGACCGGCCCGACCGCCGCGACCTGCCGCGCGAACCGGCTGTCCGGCACCACCGCCGCCACGGCCAGCGCGTCGGCCCACTCGTCGACGTCGCGGACCACCGGCAGCGGCTCCACCCGCAGACCACGCCCGACGAGCGCCGCGACGGTGCGGCGCCCGGTCTCCGGCGTGGACATGGGCACGTCCCGCAGGACGGCCGCGTGCCGAGGCTCGCGCAGACCCAGCGCCCACCAGCCGCCGTCGGCGGCGGGGCCGAGCAGCGCCTCCGCGCCGGGGAACCGCCGCGCCGCCGCGCCCAGCAGGGCCGGGGACACCTGGGGGGTGTCCATGCCGATCTGGAGCACGGGCCGCCCGGGGTACGCCGCCGCGACGTCCGCGTACGCGGCGGCGAGCCGGTCGCCCAGGCCGGCGCCACGCTGCGGCAGGACGGTCCAGCCGGCGAGGGCGGCGCGCAGCGCGGCGGCGTCCTCGCCGTCGGCGAACCGCCCGTGCAGGGCGAGCACCGGGGTCACGCCGTGGGTCGCCGCGACGGCGTCGAGGGTGTCGCGCAGCGCGGCGGCGGCGACCCGGGCCGCCTGCCCGGGTGTGGCGGGCGGGCACAGGCGGGTCTTCACCGCACCGGGGACCGGGGCCTTGGCCACCACGAGCAGGACGGTCACCGGGTGCCGCCCATGCTGCGCAGCACGCCGGCGAAGTCCCGGGTCGCCCGCAGGGTGCCGCGGACCGAGCCGGAGACCTTGGAGCGGGTGCCGGCGGCGCGGGGCGCGTAGGTGACGTCCAGCTCACGGATGCGCCAGCCGGCGGCGGCCGCCCGGATCAGCAGTTCGAGCGGGTAGCCGAAGGCCCGGTCGGTGACGCCGAGGCCGAGCAGCGCCTCGCGCCGGGCCACCCGGATCGGGCTCAGGTCGCGCAGCGGCACGCCGCGCTGGCGCAGCAGCGCCGCGATCAGCGCGGTGCCGGCCCGGGCGTGCCACGGCCAGGCGGACGCCGAGACCGGGCGCCGCCGTCCGACCGCGAGGTCGGCCGAGCCGTCCGCCACGGGGGCGACCAGGGCCGGCAGCTCGGCCGGGTCGAAGGAGCCGTCCGCGTCCAGGACGCACACCAGCTCGGTCCCGGCGGCGAGGAGCCCGGTGTGGACGGCGGCGCCGTAGCCGCGGCGGGGTTCGTGCACCACCCGGGCGCCGTGGCGGGCGGCCACCTCCGGCGACCCGTCCCGCGAACCGTTGTCCACCACGAGCGCCCGGTACCCGGGTGGCAGCGCGGTGAGGACACCGGGCAGCGCCGCCGCCTCGTCGAGGCACGGCAGGACCACGTCGATCTGTGTGGGCATGCCTCCGACGCTAGGGCGCGGCCCGGTCCGCGGCGGCCGGAACGTGCTTACGGATCGCTTACCGGGGGACAGATTCTTACCGATCGGTGACGGGACGGCGCTTCGCCTGCGCCCCGGCGTCGACGCCCGTACCGTCCGGTCGTCATGACGTCCACTCCGACGCGGGCCGCCGCCCGCACCGCGACGCCCGCACGCCGGGGCCGGGCCGACCTGGTGGTGCTCGCCGTCGAGGTGGGGTTGGTGGCCGCCGCCGTGGTGGTCGGCGCGGTCCTCAACGACCGGGGTTCCGGCCTGTACGCGGACGCCGCCCCGCTCTACGCCACCTGGCGCCCCCACGTCGGCTGGGGTACGCCCGGGACGGTGCTGGTCGCGGTGGTGGTGCTCGGCTGGGGCGTGGCGTGGGCGCGGACCGCCCCCTGGGCCCGGCTGCTCGCCGCCGCCTACCTGGCGGCCGTGACGTGGACGCTGTCACTGGCCCTGGTGGACGGCTGGTCGGCCGGGCTCGCCCAGCGGCTGACCCCGCAGGCGGAGTACCTGTACGAGGTCCCCGCGGTCACCGACGTGCCGGCCATGCTGGCCGGCTTCAGCGGGCGGATCCTCGACTTCCAGCCGGATTCCTGGTCGACGCACACGGCCGGACACCCGCCCGGGGCGCTGCTGGTCTTCGTGTGGCTGGACCGGATCGGGCTCGGCGGCGGCACGGCGGCCGGCCTGGCCTGCGTCCTGGCCGGCGCCACGGTCGCGGTGTCGGTGCCGGTGACGTTGCGGGCGCTCGGGGCCGCCGACGCCGCCCGGGCCGTGGTGCCGTTCCTGGTGCTGCTGCCGGGTGCGGTGTGGGTGGGGGCGTCGGCGGACGGCGTGTTCACCGGCGTGGTCGCCGCCGGCCTGGCGCTGCTCGCGGTCGGGGGCCGGTGGGTCGCCGCCGCCGGCGGGCTGGTGCTGGGCTTCGCGCTGCACCTGTCGTACGGGTTCGTGCTGGTCGGGCTGCTCGCGGTGGCCGTGCTGGCGCTGCGGCCCCGGGGCGGGTGGGGGGCGCTGGGCGCCGCCCTCGCCGGGGTCGCCGCCGTCGTGGCGGCGTTCAGCGTCGCCGGGTTCTGGTGGTGGGACGGCTACCGCCTGGTGGTCGAGCGCTACTACCAGGGTTGGGCGGCCGAGCGCCCGTACGCCTACTGGGTGTGGGCGAACCTGGCGGCGCTGCTGCTGTCCGCCGGACCGGTGGTCGGGCCGGCGCTGCGGCGGGCCCTGCTGGCCGCGGCCGTGCCGGTACGTGGCGCGTTCGCGCCGCTCGCCGCCGCGCCCGCCAGCGGCACCGTGGTCACCGGACCTGCTGGGCCGGCCCGCGCGGGGTCCGCCGCGCGGTGGTGGTCGGCGACGGCGGGCGCCATGCGCGGTGCGGGGCCGACCCTCGTGCTGCCGGTGGCCGCGGCACTGGCCGTGCTGGCGGCGGACCTGTCCGGCCTGAGCAAGGCCGAGGTGGAGCGGATCTGGCTGCCGTTCGCGGTGTGGCTGCTGGTCGCCGCCGCGCACCTGCCGCCGCGCACCCACCGGTGGTGGCTCGCCGGGCAGGCCGGCATCGCCCTCGCGGTCAACCACCTCCTGTGGACGGTCAGCTGACGATCGCCGGGTGCGGCATCCGGCGGTGTCCGTCGGCCGACGAACCGCAGGATGCGGCAACCCGCGCGGCGCCCGGACGGTCAGGCCGGCAGTGCGGACGGCTCCGCCGACACGACGGGCGCGGACGGGGCCGCCGGGGACGGGCCGCCGGCGGGCAGGGCCGCCGGTTCCCGCAGCGGGTCGCCGGCGAACGCGGCCACACCCTCCGCGAAGCCGACCCGCGCGGTGTACCCGAGCAGGTCGGCGGCCCTTCGGGGGTCGGCGACGACGTGGCGTACGTCGGCGGCGCGGGCACCGCCGACGACGAGGGGCGCGGGCCCGCCCATCGCCTCGGCGAGGGTGGTGGCGAGTTCGCCGACGGTGTGCGGCTCGCCGGAGCAGACGTTGACCGGCACGAGGCCCTCCGGCGCCGGGGCGGCCAGCGCCCGGAGGTTGGCCCGGGCCACGTCGGTGACGTGCACGAAGTCGCGGCGCTGGCGGCCGTCCTCCAGCACCCGGGGCGGCCGTCCGGCGGCCAGGGCGGAGCGGAAGATCGAGGCCACGCCCGCGTACGGGGTGTCGCGGGGCATCCGGGGCCCGTAGACGTTGTGGTACCGCAGGGCCCACACGCCACCGCCGGTCTGCCGGGCCCAGGCGGCGGCCAGGTGCTCCTGCGCCAGCTTGCTGGCCGCGTACGTGCTGCGGGGCTCCAGCGGCGCGTCCTCCGGCACGAGGGCCGGGGTGAGCGGGCGGTGGCAGGCGGGGCAGCTCGGGTCGTACCGGCCGGCGGCCAGGTCGGCGGGGCGGCGCGGGGCGGGGCGGACGGCGCCGTGGGCGGCGCACCGGTACGCCCCCTCCCCGTAGATGACCATGGAGCTGGCCAGCACGAGTCGGGTCACCCCGGCCCGGTGCATGGCGGCCAGCAGCACCGCCGTGCCGTAGTCGTTGTGGCTGGCGTACGCCGGGGCGTCGGACGGGTCGAGGCCGTGGCCGACCATGGCGGCCTGGTGGCAGACCGTGTCCACGCCACGCAGCAGCCGGTCCAGCAGCGCCGCGTCCCGGACGTCGCCGACGACCGGCCGGTGCTCCCGTGACCAGTCGGGCAGCTCACCGCCGTGCGCCTGCGGGAGCAGCGCGTCCAGGCCGACCACCTCGTGCCCCTCGGCGACCGCCAGGTCGACGACGTGGGACCCGACGAAGCCGGCCGAGCCGGTGACGAGTATCCGCATTCCGGTCACGGTAGGCCGGCCGGGCGGGGCGTCCGGGCGGTTCGGCCGGACCGTCACGAGTTCGTAAGAGGACGTGGGACCCGCGCCGTGGCGGTAAGCGGCTCGTAATGCCGTAACCGGGACGTGGTCGCCGGCGCCCGGTCTAGCGTCGCGGATGGGACCGGCGACAGTGAGGAGCGACCATGGCCGGGCGAGGCGACGGCGGGCCGGCCGGCGGGAGCGCGAGGCCCGAGGCGGACGGCTTTCCCGCGCCGCTGTGGCGGGCGCTCGCCCGGCATCGCCCGCCGGGCGCCGGGGCCACCGCGCGGGGCTGGCGCAGCCCGGTGCGCGGGCCGTGGCTGACCTCCGTGTACGGCGCGGTGCTGCTCGCCACGCTCCCCCTGGTCTTCCTCACCGGACTCCTCGACTACCTGGCCTACGGGCCGCAGTTCGGCCAGGCCTTCCCGAGCGACGTGGGATGGCTGCGGCTGCCGCCGGTCGACTGGCCGACCCGCCCGTCCTGGCTGTTCCGGGTCACCCAGGGGCTGCACGTGACGCTGGGGATCATGCTGGTGCCGGTGGTGCTGGCGAAGCTGTGGTCGGTGATCCCGAAGCTGTTCGACTGGCCGCCGGCCCGCTCGGTGGCGCAGGTCCTCGAACGGCTCGCGCTGCTCCTGCTGGTCGGCGGCATCCTCTTCGAGATCGCCACCGGCCTGCTCAACATCCAGTACGCGTACCTGTTCGGGTTCGACTTCTACACCGCGCACTACTTCGGGGCGTGGGTCTTCACGGGCGCCCTGGTGGCGCACGTGTCGCTGAAGCTGCCCCGGATGCTCACCGCGCTGCGGTCCCGGCCGCCGGCCACCGAGGCGCGGACGGACACGACGGCGACCCGGCCGGAGCCGCCCGACCCGGACGGCCTGGTGGCGTCGCGGCCCGGGCCGGCGACGGTCAGCCGGCGAGGCGCGGTGGCCCTGGTCGGCGGGAGTGCGCTCCTGCTCGGGGCGCTGACCGTCGGGCAGAGTCTGGACGGCCCGCTGCGGCGTACCGCGCTGCTGCTGCCCCGAGGGCAGGACCCGGAGAGCGGCCCGAACGGCTTCCCGGTCAACCGCAGCGCCGCGGCGGCCGGGATCTCCGCCGGGGACACCGGCGCCGGTTGGCGGCTGACCCTCCGGGGTGGCGGTCGGGAGGTCGCCCTGGACCGGACGGCCCTGCTCGCCATGGCGCAGCACACCGCGCGGCTGCCGATCGCCTGCGTGGAGGGCTGGTCCACGCGGCAGACCTGGACCGGCGTCCGGCTGCGGGACCTCGCCGCCCTGGTCGGAGTGGCCGACCCGGCCTCGGCGCACGTGCGGTCCCTGGAGCGGGCCGGCCTGTTCAACCAGGCCACCCTCCAGGCCAACCAGGTCCTCGACGGGGATTCGCTGCTGGCGTTGCGGGTCAACGGCGCCGACCTGTCCGCCGACCACGGGTACCCGGCCCGGATCGTCGTGCCGGCCCTGCCCGGGGTGCACTGCACGAAGTGGGTCGCCGCCATTGACTTCTGGACCGATGGCTGAGCGGGCCGCGCGGCTGCGGGCGGCGTACGGGGTCGGGCCACGGCACCTGCTGGCGCTGCTGGCCTGCTTCGCGCTCACCGGCTGGGTGGCGCTGCGGCTGGCCGGCGAGGCGGACGCCGTCCGGATGCTGCTCTGGTTCCTCGGCGCGGTGGTGGTGCACGACCTGGTCCTCTTCCCGGTCTACGCCACGGTGGACCGGGTGCTGCGGCGGGCCGTCCACCGGCCGGCGCCGCTCAACCACGTCCGCGTCCCGGCCCTCGCCTCCGCGCTGCTGTTCCTGGTGTACCTGCCCGGGATCCTCGGCCTCGGCGGCACCACCTACCGGTCGGCGACCGGCCGGGAGCCGACCCCGCTGCTGGGCCGCTGGCTGGCGCTCAGTGCGCTGTTCTTCCTGGCCAGCGCTGTCGCGTACGCCGTGCGGCGGTGGCGCCGCCGAGGGTAGGCGGCTCAGCCGGGACGCTCACGTCAGCGGGCGGGGGCCGGTGCTGCGGACATGCCGGCGGATACCGGGCGCGTCCGGACGGAACACCCGGAGCATCTCGGGAGTGGATTGAACGACCCGGGCCCGGCAGCCGTACGTCCGGGTGGAGGAGATGCCATGAAGCGGATGACCCCGATGCTCACTTTGGCGACCGGGACCGTGCTCGCGGCCGTGCTGTTCACGATGAGTGCCCAGGCGGCACCACCGGCCCCGGCGGCGGACCCCGGGCAGGCGAACGCGGCCGCGCCACCGGGCGCCGGTCCCGGGGCGGCCCCCGACGCCTCCGGCGCGGCCGAGGCGCCCGCCGACCAGCCCGCCACTCCGGGCGCCCAACCGGCTGCCATGTCGCCGCCGCCGTCCGCGCCCGCCGCGTCGCCCGCGCCGGAGACCGCTGCGGTGGACGGCACCTGGACCGGCCGCCTCGACAGCGGCGCCACGATCGCCCTGACGGTCAAGCAGGGCCGGGCGGTCGCGTACGTCTGCGACGGCCGCAGCCTGGAGATCTGGCTGCGGGGCACGGTGACCGGCAACGACCTGGACCTGAGCGGCAAGGACGGCGCGCGGCTGACCGGCACGGTCGAGGGCGACCGGGTCAGCGGTGAGGTACGCGTCGGCGACAAGCGGTGGGATTTCACCGCCACCGCCACCGGCGGCACGTCCCCGGCGCTGTACCGGGCCACGGCGCAGGTCCGCGACGCCGGCGTCGACGGCGGTTGGATCCTGCTCGCCGACGGCACCCAGGTCGGTGTGGTGACGTGGAACGGGAAGCCGATCTCGGCGCCGCCGCTCGACCCGGCCTTCGGCACCACGATCGTCAACGGCGTCACGATCACCGCCGTACCGGTCCTGCCCGACGCCGGGACGGGTCGGTGATGGCGGACCACCGCCGGGGCGGCACGCACGCCCTTCCCGACCTCGACGCGCCGACCGTCCAGGTGCTGCCGGATCCGTTCGCGGACCCGCCCGCCCCCGCGCCGCGCGCCTCGGTCGTCGGGCCGCTGCTGGTGGGCGCGGCGGTCGCGGTGGCGCTCGGCGTCTACGGCCGTACGCACACCCCGACCGGGATCGCGGTCAACGTGGCCGGCTTTTCCGGGCCGCAGACGGTGAAGGTGTGGCTCGGGACCGGGGCGGCGTTCTTCGCCGTGGTGCAGCTGCTGTCGGCGCTGGCGATGTGGGGCCGGCTCGGCCGCGTACCGGCGTCCTGGGCCGGCGGCGCGCACCGCTGGTCCGGACGCATCGCCTTCCTGCTGGCCGTGCCGGTCGCCGTGCACTGCCTCTACGCGCTCGGCTTCGCCGACCACGACCTGCGGACGCTCGCCCACTCGGTGTTCGGTTGCTTCTTCTTCGGCGCGTTCACCACCAAGATGCTCGCGCTGCCCCGCCGGGGGCTCGCCGGCTGGGTCCTGCCGGTCGTCGGTGGTGCGGTCTTCACCGTGCTGATGCTGGTCTGGCTGACCTCGTCGGTCTGGTACTTCACGACGTTCGGGTTCCAGCGGTGACGCGGACCCCTCCCGGAGAGGACAGGCCCATGAGCGAGGACGCGGGTACGGCGTCACGCCGGGCGGTGCTGGCGGGGACCGGGACGGCCGGCGTCGCCGTGCTGGCCGGCTGCCAGACGTACGGCGTGGCCTCCGCCCCGGCACCGGCGGCTCCGGTGCCGTCGGCGGCGACCGGGACGGCCGGACCGCCCGCGGCGGCCGGGGACGGTGCCGCACCGGAGGCGGACGCCGCTCCGGCGTTGGCGCGCCTCGCCGACATCCCGGTCGGGGGTGGACGGATCTTCGCCGAGCAGGGGGTGGTGCTGACCCAGCCCACGGCCGGCACCGTCAAGGCCTTCTCCGCGAAGTGCACGCACGCGGGCTGCACGGTCACGTCGGTGGCCGACGGCACGATCGTGTGCGCCTGCCACAACAGCCGGTTCGACATCGCCGACGGTTCGGTCCGGGGCGGCCCCGCCGGCCAGCCACTGCCGCCCGCCGCGGTGACGGTGGAGGGCGACGCGGTCCGCCTGGCCTGAGGTCTCCCCACTCCCCCACACCCCCGCGATCTTGCACTTTCGGCCCTTGTTCTGTCCCGGTGTGCCCGTTTCGCCGGGGCGGAAAGTGCAAGATCGGCGGGTTGGGGTCGGGGTCAGGCCGGGTCGGCGCGGCCGAAGCGCCAGTAGCCCATGAAGGCCACGGCCCGCCGGTCCAGCCCGCGCTCGCTCACCAGGTGGCGGCGCAGCGTACGGATGACGCCGGCCTCACCGGCCAGCCACGCGTAGACGGGCACGGGGGCGGCCGGCACGGGGACCTCCCAGAGGATCTCCGCGTCGACGTCCACGTCGACGACCGACTCCCCGCCCGCTGCACCGGCGAGCAGGTCGGCCGCGGCGGCCGACACCGCCGGCACGAGCCGCGCCCCGTGCGCGTCGCCGCAGCGGGCGAGCCAGCTCACCGTGACGCCCGGCGGTGCGCTCACCGGCAGCACGTCGTCGGCCTCCGGCACCTCCAGCAGCACCCGGCCCCGGGCGGTCGCCGGCAGCCGCTCCAGGATGGCGCTGATCGCCGGCACCGCCGTCTCGTCGCCGGCCAGCAGCAGGTGCCCGGCGGCGGGCGGCCGGAACTCGACGCCACCGTGGTCGCCGTCGAAGCCCGCGTCGGGACCGAGGATGGCGATCCCGTCGCCGGGTCGTACGCGGCGCGCCCACCGGGTCGCCGGGCCGCCGTCGCCGTGCAGGACGAGGTCGACGTCCACCTCGGACAGCTCCGGCCGGACCGCGCGGACGGTGTAGGTGCGGATCGGGTTGCGCTCGTGCTCGGGCAGCGCCCGCCACCGCGCGTACCAGTCGGGGCCCTCCGGCAGCCGCGCGCCGCGCTCGCCGGGCAGCGGGAGCGCCAGCTTGATCCGCTGGTCGTAGCCGTTGTCGGCGAACCGGTCGAGGTCCGGGCCGGTAAAGGTGACCCGCACGAACGACGGGCTGAGCCGGCGTGCCGCGCGGACCTCGACGGTGAACAGCCGCCACGGCGCGACGGGCAGGGTCTGGGTCATGGTGCCTCTCCGGGACGGGCGCTACCGCGCGGGGGTGGCGACGCTCGGCCGCACTGCACTCGACATGTGGTTAGGTTAGCCTTACCTGATCTTCTGTCAAGACGCGGGGCCCCCTCGGGTCCGAACGTCCCGGTCCGGCCGACCACTCCGCCACCTCTGCGCGCCGAGGAGCGGGGCAGGGGTTCTACCCGTACGCCGGCGGCGGTAGCGTGTCGCCACATCGTTGCCCGTGGGGCGGTCCCTCCCCGGCGTGGCGCTCGCGATCGTACGGAGGATGCAGCATGTCCCACGGCGACGAGCCGTTCGCGGTCCGCGACGACAACACGTCGCGGCCGACCTTCGACCTCGCCCTTCGGGGTTACGACAAACGGCAGGTGGACCGGTACCTCGACCAGCTCGACGGTGAGCTGGCGCGGACGGTGGCCGACCGCGACGAGGCGCACTCCCGGCTGGACGCACTGTCCGCGCACCTCACGCAGTTGGAGGCGGAGGTCGCCGACCTGCGCGAGCGGCCGGCACGGGTCGACCGGGCCGCGTTCCGCGACCTGGGCCCGATGGTCGAGCAGATCCTGGCGTTGGCCGAGCGGCAGGCCGAGGTGATCGGTGAGGCCGCCGGAGCCCGGGCGGCCGAGATGGAGGCCGAGGCGGAGAAGGCGCTCACCAACGCGCGGGAGCACGCGGCGCGGACCCTGCGCGAGTTCGAGGAGGACCTGGCCACCCGCCGCGCCACGCAGGAGAAGGTGGACGAGGAGCGGCGCGCCGCCGCCCAGGCCGAGCTGGCGGAGATCCGGGCCGCGGCCGAGCAGCTGCGGGAGGCCGGCGAGGCCGCCCACGAGCGGGCCCGGCAGGAGGCGGCCCGCATCGAGGAGCAGAGCGCCCAGAAGGTCGAGCAGGCCCGGGCCGAGGCCGAGGCGTTCCTGACCTCCGCCCGGACCCAGATCCAGCAGGAGGTGCAGGCCGCGCGCAGCCGGACGCAGGAGGAGCTGGCGCGCTGGCAGGCCACCGTGGAGCGGGAGCTGAACGACCGACGCACCGCCACCGAGCAGGAGCTGACCGAGCAGCACGCCGCCGCCGAGCGGGAGCTGACCGCCCAGCGCAGCGCCGCCGAGCAGGAGATCGCCACACTCATCGCCGAGGCGCAGCAGTACGCCGCCAAGGTGCGCCAGCGCGCCGACGAGCAGGCCGCCGCCCACCAGCAGCAGCTCACCACGGTGCAGCAGGGCATCCGGGACCGCCGCGAGACGCTCACCCGGCTCCAGTCCGACTTGGAGACCACCCAGCAGCAGCTCGAGCAGGTCCGCCAGGAGGGGGACACCACCGAGCGGGAGCTGGTCACGGTGCGGCAGCGCCTCGGTGAGGCCCGGCGGGAGCTGGCCGACCAGCTGCACCGGCTGGAGGAGGCCCGACGCGCCGCGGACTCCGCCGAGAAGCACGCCAAGGAGGTGCGGGCGCGGGTCAAGCGGGAGGCGAAGCGGGTGGCCGACCTGGCCGCCGCGGCGGTGATGGCGGCCGCCGCCGGAGGCGGCGAGACGGCCGAGTATCCACAGGTGGTCGTTCGCACCGGTACCGACGCCGCGCCGGCCGGGGAACCGGAGCCGGACGTGCCGGCCGAGGCCAGCGGGCGACCGGAGGCCCCCGGACCACACCATCCGGGTGTCCACCCGGCGGCGAACGAACGGCCGGAGCAGCCCGGCGACGAGCCGGCCGGCGACGAGCGACCGTCCGACGAGGAGCCGGAGGCGTTGGCGGCGGATCCGGGCGGCGCGAAGGAGACGGTGGCGGCCGGCGGCTGAGACAGCCGGGCCGCGACAACCTGACGCCCCCGAACGGCCGCGCCGGCTTCCGGCTCGGCCGTTCGGCTCATCCGGTACGGCGATTGGCGGAGCGGGGTACGTCGAGTCGCGCCGGTCGCTTCGGCCGAACGGTCACGCGGCGGTCCTTTTCCGCCGATGCCGGTCGGCTGGCGAGAATCGCCACCGTCCGACGTGGAGTTCCGCCTTCCCCGGTACCGGCCCGGGAATTCCCCAGCGTTCCCGGCGGCCCCGAGCGGGGGTGACCGCAGCGGGTGGCACGGGCATTTCCCGCCGGCGCGGATCAGCCACGAAAAGCGATCCGCCATTCACACTCGGCGGCCGTCGGCCGCGCCCGCCCGCCCCCGGCGTCCCCCGAGTTGATCTTCTCTGAGATTGCGCCACTGGTGCAGGATCGAACACGCTCCGCTATGGAACTTGCGCATCCGAGTGACGACGCGTGCCGGCGTGGTGGGTCAGTGCCATCCGCCGCAGCGCGGTCAACGCCACGTCCAGCAGCACGAGCCGCGCGGTCAGGCGCATGCACGCCTCCGCGTCCGGTGGGTCGGCCGGCAGGTCCGCGGCCTCGTACGCGCCCAGCTCGCGCGCGGCCTCGGCGTACGCGTCGAACACCTCGACACCGTCCGACCAGCCCAGCCGGCGCAGCATGGCCAGCACCTGGGCGAGCGTCCGCCGCTCCGCCGCGTCGTCGCCCACCTGCCAGCCCAGCCGGTCGACGTACCCGTCGACCTCGCGGCACAGGTCGTCCTCGCCGTCCACCGCCGGCATCGCCGCCACCGTGGCGTTGATCACCGTACACAGTCCACGTAGTGGACGGCCCCGCGAGTCGATCGCCGCCAGCACCTCGCGCACGTCCGAGATCCCGAGCCGCCCCGGGCCGGTGAGGACCTGGATGAACCGCAGGCGGGCGAGGTGCTCCTCGGCGTACTCCGCCTGGTTGCGACCGGTGCGCACGCCGGGCTGGAGTAGCCCCTCACGCAGGTAGAACTTGATTGTCGGGACGGACAGACCGCTCTGCTTGCTGAGCTCCGAAATGCGCATCAAATTCCATTACACTCGCCGCCGACCTCGCACGCCATAGTGTCCCACAGCGGCCGACCGGCAGCGGGAGCGCCGATCGGAGGGCAACTCTACATCCACACATGTCGGCTCGGAGGTACATCATGGACACCAGTGATTACTACTGTCGACCGCCCCGCCCGGGCACCCCTGGGATTCTCATTCTTGCCGGTTACGAAGCGTCACCGACGGTCGGCCGACACACGGTAGGGCGTTGCCGCACACAATCGTGTCGGCTAATATCCATTCCGTTCTGACCTGCCTGTCCATGTTCCTGGGGAGTTTATTGAACGGACGCCGACAGCCATTGAATGATTGACTGAACGTCCTGATCCGCAACCAGGCCGGTCACTCCAGAAACCGCTGGAGAAGGAGCGCGCCCCGACGTAGAGCGATTCGCCCGACCGGCGACCGGAAATGTCGGCACCGCGCGTTCGACGGTACTGGGCAACCATTTTCGACAAAACCTGGGGGAGACGAAGTTGTCGCATACTGTCGAGAAAGTTGCCGAGCGTGTCATCGAGTTGATGCACAATGATCTGAGCAGGCAACTCACCATTGATGAGATGGCACGCACCGCCATGTTCAGCAAATTCCACTTTTCCCGCATCTTCCAGAAGGCGACCGGGGTGACCCCGGCGCGATTCCTGTCGGCGCTGCGACTGCAGCGCGCGAAGCAGTTGCTGGTCTCCACGTCCATGACGGTCGCGGACATCAGCATCCAGGTCGGCTACACCAGCGTGGGGACCTTCAGCTCACGGTTCAGCCGCAGTGTCGGCCTCTCCCCCACCACCTACCGGCGGCTGGGAGGCTTCACGCCACAGGTACCCGTCATGGACCAC
The DNA here is from genome assembly GCF_052068455.1 of Micromonospora sp. H33. Lineage (NCBI taxonomy): Bacteria > Bacillati > Actinomycetota > Actinomycetes > Micromonosporales > Micromonosporaceae > Micromonospora > Micromonospora sp. H33. Next base: position 180,271 of record NZ_JBQHDE010000005.1, read on the forward strand.
GCCCTGCCGGAGTCGGCCACCGGGTCGGTGAGCGGCGCCATCCGGGCCTCGTCGTCCCACGAGCCCGCCCTCATCTTCGCGGGGCTGTTCCCGGACCGGATCCCCGAGGGGCGTCCGGTCCGCTGCGCGATCATGCGGGAGCCCGGCCACCTGCACCTCGACCGGGTGCCCGAGGGCGAGTGGTACCTGCTCGCCCACTCGGTCGCCGGCAACGACCCGGAGGGCTCGCTGGCCGAGCCGTACCCGGCCTGTGTCGGCAGCGTGGGGCCGTTGACGGTGCGACGTGGCACCGTCACGCGGTCCCGCGACCTCCAGCTCTCGCCGACCCGCTCGGTCGACCCGCCGGTGCTGCTGGCCCTGCTCGACGTCCGCCGCGCGGCGGTGCACGAACAGAGCCGCCGGGAACTGGCCGCAGCGGCCGCCTGAGCGTCCGCGCGACCCGCCTGCCCAATTGGGACGCCGGCGGGGTCCACAGGGGATCCCGTCGGCGTCTCGCCGCGTCCCGGGGCGCACGGCGGCGACGACGACGTCGCCCGGCGGGGCGGGCGGCACGCACGACGGTGGGCGGGTGCTTCCGCACCCGCCCACCGGTCGCGCGGACTCAGGCCGCGGGCTGGACCGTCATCGACAGGCCGCCCCGCACCCGCAGCGACAGCATCGGCTCGGCGACCACCCGCTGCCCCGCAGGGGCCACGAGGTCGAACTCCCGCGACACCATCGCCACCACGAACACCGCCTCCATCAGGCCCAGGTGGTTCCCGACGCAGAACCGCGGCCCGGCGCCGAACGGCACGTAGGCGTACCGGGGCCGGTCCGCCGTCGCCTCGGGGTCGAACCGCGTCGGGTCGAACCGCTCCGGCTCCGGCCAGAACGCCGGGTGCCGGTGCAGCGTGTACGGGCAGATCAGCACGTCCGCCCCGGCCGGAACCCGATACCCGTCCACGACGTCCGCGCCGCGCGCCCGGCGGGACAGCATCCACACCGGCGGGTAGAGCCGCATGGCTTCGCTGACCACCATCTTCGTGTACGTGAGCCGAGCCAGGTCGGCGTACTCCGGCAGCCGGTCGCCGAGGACCTCGACCGCCTCCTCGCGCAGCCGCCGCCGTACCCACGGGTGCCGGTCGACCAGGTGGAAGGTCCACCCGAGCGTGCTCGCGGTGGTCTCGTGCCCGGCCAGCAGCAGCGTCACCAGCTCGTCGCGCATCCGCTGGCGGGCGACCCGGGGATCCGGTTCGTCGCGGGTGGAGGCGATCAGCCGGGACAACGCATCGTCGGCGCCCACCACGTCGCCGCGGGCGGTCCGGTCGGCGACCAGCCGGCCGACGATCCGCTCGAGTTCCCGGCGGGCCCGCCGGAACCGCAGCTGCTGGGGCAGCGGCACCCACATCGGCACCACGCTCATCGAGGCCATCTCGAACATGGCCTGGTTCTGCATCTCCTCGAACGCCGCCCCGACGGACGTGAACGCGTCGAGGTCGGCGTCGAGCAGCGTCCGGCCGAGGACGCCGAGGGTGAGCGCGGTGAACTCGTCGGTCAGGTTCACCGGGCCCGCGCCCCGGCGGGCCCGCAGCCGGGCGAGGAGGCGGTCGGCCTCCTCCGCCACCGCGTGGGCCTGGCCGGCGATGCGCTTGGCCTGGAACACCGGCTGGATCACCCGCCGCTGCTTGCGCCACAGCTCGCCCTCGCTGGTCAGCAGGCCGTCGCCGAGCGCCCGCCGGGCGTGCACCAGCCCGATCCCCTTGGTGTAGTTCTGGCTGTTGTCGGCCAGGACGTGCTTGGCGTGGTCGGGGTGGTTGAAGAAGTACAGCGACCGGGGTCCGGCCCCGAGCCGCACGGCGTCGCCGTAACGGGCGGCGGAGCTCATCAGGCCCAGCCGGTCCCGGCCGAGCTGCCACAGCGACCGGAGCAGGGCGGGGCCGGTCGGTCCGGGATAGCGCCGGCCGGCCGCCACCAGCGTCACGTCGCCACCCCGCTCGCTTCGGCCACCACGCGGCGGAAGCGGCCCCGGAGGAACAGCACGGGATCCTCGTCACCGCGCCGCTCGGCCGACAGCAGCCGCCCGGTGAAGATGCTGTGGTCGCCGCCGTCGTACACCTGCCAGACGGCGCACTCGAACCGGGCCAGCGCACCGTCGATCAGCGGTGCCCCGGTCACCCGGCCCGGCGTCCAGTCCACCGCCTCAAACTGGGCGGCGCCCAGCGGGCGCCGGCGGTCGGCGAAGTGCCGGGCCACCTTCTCCTGGTCGTCGGCGAGCACGGAGACCCCGAAGACCCCGGCGGCGAGGAGCCGGTCGTGCATGACGGCGCGGCGGTCCACGCAGACCAGCACCAGCGGTGGGTCGAGGGAGACCGACGTGAACGAGTTGGCCGTCATGCCGTGCGGCAGCGGGCCGCCGACGGACACCACCGTCACCCCGGTCGCGAAGGTCCCGAACGCCCCCCGCAGACCGTCCGGGTCGGTGGCCGCGACGGACGTCAGATGGTCGATGCTCATCAGGTCCTCCTGGTTCCGGCCAGTTGCCCCCCGGTCGGGGCGCGGTACGGGCGCAGGGCCCGCACCAGCGCCTCCGGCACGCGGGCCGGCTGGGTCCGGGTGTTCGGTCCCCGCATGCAGGCCACCCGCTGCCGGCCCCGGGCGACGAGCGTGCTGCCGCCGCCCGGGTCGAGTCGGACGTAGTCGAAGCTGAACTCGAGCTGCGTCTGGGCGAGGTCGACCAGCCGCATCCGGATGGACAGCTCGTCGAAGGCGGTGATCTCGGCGAAGAACTCGCAGTCGACCTTCAGGGTGAACAGCTTCAGGTCGTCACGGACCTCGGCGAGCACCTCCGGGGCGCGCTCGAAGAGGAACATCTCCCGGCAACGGCCCTGCCAGCGCAGGTAGTTGACGTAGTAGACGTTGCCGACCAGGTTCGTCTCCTCGAACCCGACGGTGTGCCGGTACTCGTAGTAGTCCGCCATCGCGTCAGCCGTCCTTCCCGGTCAGCACGGCGAAGACCACCGCCGCGGCCTGGTCGCGCAGGGTGGCCGGCGCGGTGGCGATCCGCAGGTCCCCGGAGGCGAGCAGCACCCGCCCGTCCCCGGCGGAGAGCAGGGCCAGCGGCGAGCGCTGCGGCAGCCCGGCCTTCTGGAGGCACTCGGTCGCCGTCCAGACCCGGGTCGCCGCGACCGCGAGGTCCTCGCCGGTCTCGGCGGCGATCAGATCGGCCAGGCCGCGGTTGAGGCCGAGCAGCCCGTCCCACTCGGGCACCGGGCGGGCCGCCACCGGCTCCACGTCGCAGCCCAGCGGACCGGGACCGACCACACAGAACGTGAGGCCGGCGCCGTGCGCGGCGGACAGCTGCCGGTCGCCGTCGAACTCCGGACGCCCGTCAGGCCGGTACCGCAGGTCGACCGCGCGGCCGACGGCCCGGCCGGCGGCACGGGCGGTGCGGCCCCGGCCGGCGGCGCCGGCACCGCCGTCGCCGGGCGCGTCGGGCTCCACCGCGACCGCGATCGGCGCGCCGAGCAGGTCGCCGAACTCCCGTTCGAGGTACGGGCCGAGCAGCGGCGCCACCCAGCGCACGTCGCTGCGCTTGCGGACGGCCTGCAACCGCAGCCCGTCCCAGCGCTCCAGGACCCGCCCGTCGGCGTCCCGGACGGCGATGTCGTAGACGTACGTGTCCCCGTCGCGGCTGCGTTCGCGGGCGCAGTAACGCACCTCCCCCGCGGCCGCCAGGGCCGGCCCGCCGGGGTGGACCCGCTCGATGCCGGCGGGCAGCAGTGTGGCGTGCGGGACGCACACCTGGTTGCCGTGCATCAGCGCGTCCCGCATGCCGGGGTCACCGAGGATCAGCTCCGCCGGCAGGAAGCCGGCGAACCAGTCCGTGTCGGGGCGCACCGCGAGGTCCGCGTCGACGTCCCGGGCGGCGGCGCGGTGGTAGCGGCGCAGCCGCTGGAACCGTTCGCCCTGGAACAGGACGTCGCCGTACAGGTCACGGTCCGGCACCAGCGGAACGTCCGGCAGCCCGGGCCCGACCTGCTCGGGCGGGCCGGCCGGCGCCGGGTCGTCGGCGAAGCGCAGGCGGGCGCGGAAGTGGTCGGCGGCGAAGCCCGTCTCCGCGCTGCGGATGCTCACCTGCACCGTGTCGTCGTCGGTCACGACCGCGGCCACCCGGACGGTGGTGCTGCCGTCGGGCGGCACCACGATCGGCCGGACGAACTCCGCCCCCTCGATCACCGGGACCGACCGGCGGCCGGTCAGCGCGGTCGCGACCTGGGCCATCGCCTCCATGCCGAACACCGCCGGGAAGAGCAGGTTGCCGTCGAGGAGGTGGTCGGGAAGGTAACGGTCGGTGTCCGGGCTGAGCGTGGTCTCGGAGACCAGCTCGACGCCGGGGTAGTGGACCAGCAGCCGGTCGACGAAGCGCAGCAGCGGCAGGTCGGGCACGTGGTGCCGGACCGTGTCGATGCCCTGCGTACGGCCGCTGACGACCACGACCGGCGGGGCGTCCGCGTCGACCAGCAGCCGGCGCATGATCTCCACGCCCTGGTCGAGCGTGATCGGCGTGACGCCGTCGCGTTCGAGGGCCTCGACCACGGACAGCCGCTCCCCCATGCCGGCCCCGGACCAGACCGACCACTCCAGACAGAGGGTGCGGCACGCCGGGTGGCGGCGGCCGAACTCGGTGGTGAGGTCCGCGAGCCAGTCGTTGGCCATCGCGTAGTGCGCCTCGCCGCGCAGGCCGCTGCGGCCGATGATGCTGCCGAAGGTGATGAGCGCCCTCAGCCGGTCCGCGTCGACCGCGTCCAGCACCGCGCGCAGGCCGTCGATCTTCGGCGCGAACGTCCGCCGGACGGCATCCCGGTCGAGGTTGGTCAGCGCGGCCGGTTCGTTGCGGCCGGCACCGTGCAGCACGCCGGTGACCGGGCCGAGCGCGGCGGTCACCTCGGCCACCGCCGCCCGGACCTGCCCGGCGTCGGTGACGTCGGCGCGGGCGTAGTGGACAGTGAGGCCCTGCTCGGTCATCCGCCGCAGGTTCGCGGCCAGCTCCTCGTCGGCGGCCGGGTCGGAGCGGCCCAGCAGGGCGAGCCGCGCCCCGGTGTCGCGGGCGACGACGATCGCGCACTCCGCGGTGATGCCCTTGCCGCCGCCGGTGACCAGCAGCACGTCGTCGGCGCCCAGCGGCGGTACGGGCCGCGCCGCCCGTACCGGCATGGCCCGCAGGCTCGGCACGAGCCGGCGTCCCTGCTGGTCGTGGTGGACCTCGGCGAACTCCTCGGTGGCGGCGACCTCGGCCAGCACCCGCTCGGCCGCCGCTCCCGCCGGTGGCGTGTGCACGACGGTCACCCGGACGTTCGGGGCCTCCAACCGGAGCGTCTTGGCCAGGCCGGCCGCGCCGCGCCCGCGCTGGACGACGACGAAGCGGTCGCCGAGCTGGCCGCTCAGGACGGCCCGGGCGCCCTGGAGGGCCAGGTCCAGGTGCTCCTCCCGGCAGTCGGCGGGCAGGCAGACCAGCACGCCGGAGCCGAGCTGGCCACGTTCGAGGCCGCGCCGCAGCTCCTCGGCCAACGGGTCGCCGTCCGGCGCGTACACCCGCCAGTGGCCGTTCTCCTCGGCCGGGCCGCGCGCCGGCAACGGCACCGGGTCCAGGTCCAGCCGGAACGACCGGGACCACGGCGCGGCGCCGGCCACCGCCGGTCCCCGCTCGGCGTCGGCCGGGCGGGCCGTCCGGTGCAGCTCGTCGAACGCCTCCGCCAGCTCACGCAGGGTGGCGGTGGCGAAGTTGGTCGGCGTCTCGGCGGCGCCGATGCCGAGCTGCTGGGCGGCCTGGTTGACCACCTGGCCGACGGTGATCGAGCTGAGGTGCAGGTCGTCGAGGAGCCGGCTGTCGTCGCGCACCATCTCCAACGGCAGCTCCGCCCGCTCGGCGGCCAGCCGCCGCAGCAGCTCCAGGCCGGACTCACCACCACCCTCGGTCGGGGTGGCCGGCTCGGCCGTGGCGGGCGCCGCGGCCGGGACGACGCGGACGTCGACGGCGGGAGCCGCCTCGCAGGGGCTGGCGAAGAAGCTGAACTGCTGCCCGAGCTGCACCGGCCGGATGAGCCGGCCGTGGAACAGGCCCGGGTGGACGTCGGCGGCGCCGGTGACGTACGCGGCCGCCACCACCCGCAGCAGGCCGGTCAGGGACTCGTCGTCGGTGTCCAGCGCCACAGCCGGCACGTCGGTCACCCCGGCGGCCAGGCCGCTGAGCACGCGGCCGGGGCCGACCTCGACGAACAGGTCGATGTCCTTCGCGGCGAGGGCGACGGCCTGGGCGAAGAGCACCGGGTCGGTGATCTGCCGGTGCAGCAGCGCCGGGATGTCGGTGTCCGGGCCGAGCACCTCGCCGGTAACGGTGGAGACCACCGGCTCGCGTACCGGTCCGAAGTGCTCCTCGGCCAGCCGCTCGCCGAAGGCCGCGGCGGCGGGCGCCACCAGCGGTGAGTGGAACGCGTGCGACACGGACAGCCGGGTGGCGTTGATGCCGGCGTCCTTCGCGGCCCGGCTCACCGCCTCGATGGCGTCGACCGGCCCCGCGACCACCGTCTGCTGCGGGCCGTTGTAGCCAGCGACGACCACCGGCTGCCCAGCCAGCAGGCCCGCCACCGCGTCCGGCGCGGCGGCCAGGCTGGCCATGGTGCCGGAGGCGCTGTGCTCGGCCATGGTGCGGCCGCGTACGCCGGCGACCCGCAGCAGCGTGTCACCGTCCATCGCGCCCGCCCAGTGCAGGGCGGACAGCTCGCCGAGGCTGTGCCCGACGGCCACGCGCGCCTCGATCCCGAGGTCGGAGAGGACCCGCAGGCCGGCCATGGACCCGGTGACGATGCGGGGCTGGGCGACCGCGGTGGCCACCATGTCGCCGCTGGTCGGCAGCGCGGCCCGCTCGTACACGTCCTCGGCCCGGCCGAACCGGCGGCGCAGGGCGCCGCCGCTGGTGCCGCGGCCGGAGCCCTGGCCGGGGAAGAGGAAGCCGATGCGGCCCTCCTCGACCACGTGGCCGCAGAAGGCCCGCCCGTCGGCGGTGAGCAGGCGGGTCTCGCCGGCGTCCAAGGCGTCCCGGACGCGCAGCAGCTGGCGCTCCGCGTCCTCCGGCGAGGAGACCACGACCGCCGCCCGGTACGGCCGGTCCTGCAGCTCTCGGTGCAGGGTGGCGGCCAGGTCGCCGAGCTGGGCGTACGCGACCTGGGGGACGAAGTCCAGCAGTTGCTGCACCCGGTCGCGCAGCAGCCGGGCCGAGTCCGCGTCGACGGCGAGCAGCTCCGCGTCCTGCACCGAGCGGCTCAGGTTGCGGGTGCGGCTGTCCATCCTGGTGCGCCGCTTCGGCTCCCGCTTGTCCAGCACCACGTGGGTGTTGATGCCGCCGAAGCCCATCGCGGTGATGCCGGCGCGTACCGGGGTGTCCTCGGGCCACGGCTCGGCCCGGTGCAGCACCCGCAGCGCCGCGTCGTCGGCGGTGAGCAGCTCGTGCGGGTCGACGCAGCCGATCGCCGGCGGGATCATCTCGTGGTGCACCGCCATCGCGGCCTTGATGAGGCCGGCGACACCGGCCGCCGCCTTGGTGTGCCCGATCATGCCCTTCACGGAGCTGATCGCGGCCTTCGGAACGCGCGGGTCGGCCGCCCGGCGGGCCAACGAGAGGGCCTTGAGCTCGGTGGCGTCGCCGACGGCGGTGCCGGTGCCGTGCCCCTCGAACAGGCCCACGGTGTCGATCCCGAACCCGGCCCGCTCGTACGCGCGGCGCAGCGCGAGCTGGTAGCCGCTGACCTCCGGCCGGGTGATGCCGCCCTTGCCGTCGGAGGAGATGCCCCAGCCGGCGATGGTGGCGTAGACGCGGTGGCCGGCCTCGAGGGCGTCCCGCTCGCGCATCAGCACGATCATCCCGCAGCCCTCGCCCGGCCAGAAGCCGTTGGACTGGCGGTCGTAGACGCGCATCTCGCTGCGGGCCAGCGCGCCGGTCTTGGCGAAGCCGATGATCTCGAAGGGGTCGATCGAGATGTCCACCCCGCCGGCCACCGCGACGTCGACCTCGCCGTCGAGCAGCGTCTTGCAGGCGGTGGCGACGGAGAGCAGGGAGGACGAGCAGGCGCCGTCGACGGTGTACCCGCCGCCCTTGAGGTCGAAGTGGTTGCAGATCCGGCCGGCGATGGTGTTGGACAGGCCGCCGGCCAGGGTGTCCTCGTCGATCCCGGGGAACGGCGCCTTGTAGCGGGCCTCGAAGTCGGCGAGGAACGCGGCGAGTTGGTCGTCGTCCCAGTCCTGCTCCTTGAGCGCGGCGGCGACCATCCGCTGCACGTACGGCCACCGCAGCCGCAGCTGGTTGGCGCGGGAGAACTCCCCGGTGAGGCTGTTGCCGATCACGACGCAGGTGCGTTCGCGGGGCAGTCCCTCGGCCATCGGGAAACCCGCGTCGGCCAGGGCCATGGCGGCGACGTCCAGCGCCAGCCAGTGGGTGAGGTCGGTGGACCGGTACGTGCTGCCGGCGATCTTGTAGGCGATCCGGTCGAACTCGTACCCCTCGATGACGGCGGCGGTACGGGCGTAGAAGCGGTCCGGGGTCGCCGGGTCCGGGTCCCAGTAGTCGTCCAGCCGCATCCGCACGTCCGGGAGGCGGCGGAAGGCGCGACGACCGGCGACCGCGTTCTCCCACAGCTCGCCGGGCGAGGTGGCGTCGGGGTAGCGGTTGGCCATCCCGACGATGGCGATCCTGCTCATGCCGGCACAACCTCCTTGCCGGAATCGGGGGCGGCGACCACGGGGACGGTCGACGCCCGGGTGACGGGCGGGCCCGCCTGGGCCTCGCGCCGCTCACGGGCCTGGTTGACGAAGTGCAGCGCCCAGTGGAAGCCGCCGCGGGCGAGGCAGACCAGGGCGGTGGCGAAGAAGATCCCGTACGCGATGCCCGCGCCGGTCAGGAAGCCGTAGACGACGGCGACGCCGGCACCGAAGGCGAACTGCGCGGCGGGCGGGGACGGGCTGGTCCCGGGGTCGGTGACCATGTAGTTGGTGAACAGCACGAACGCGGTGCCGGTCATCATGGCCAGCGCGCCGGGGATCGAGACGTCCAGGATGAGGCCGCGGACGACGGCCTGGACCACGAAGAAGGACGCCCAGCCCAGGATCAGCCACATCCGGCCGGTCAGCTTCCCGTTGATCATGGTGCCGCCGACGATGATGATCGCCGGCACGAACCAGTCCCAGAAGCCGGTGATGTGCTCGGTGAAGTGGTAGGGCGGGGCGATGCTGGCCCAGGGGAAGAGCAGCAGGATCACGGCGATGCCGAAGTTCGACGGGTTCATGTAGTGCCGCATCCGGCCCTTGAGGGGTGCCCGGAGGACCCACTTGGCGCCGATCGCGACGGCCACGCCGAACATCAGCACCAGGATCTGGTCGTTGACGTAGATCAGCATGTTCATCGCGAGGCTGGTGATGTGGGCCGGGTAGAGGAACTCCACCCATCCGCGCAGCCCGTTGCCGAGGTAGCGCGGGGCGCGGCCCTCCGCCCGGGCGCCCACCGTCTCGAGGACGATCTCCAGCGCGTAGCCGGTGGCGAGGGCGACGAACGGCCACAGCCAGGGCTGCTCGAAACCCAGCACGGTGTAGCCGAAGATGTTGAACACCGTGATCGAGATCGCGAAGTTGCGCAGCGCCATGATCACCTTGGGGTCGTGGCGGGGCGCGGCGGTCGGGGTCGCGGTCATGTCGCTCACCTCTCCTGGGCCTGGGAGCCGAGCCGCAGCGTGTGCCAGCCCGGGGTCAACTGAAGTTCCTGCTGTCGGACCTGCCCGGTGCGGTCGCGCCACCGCAGGTCCACCCGGACCGGACCGGTGACGTCCCGGCCCAGGCCGACGTGCGCCTCGTGGCTGCGCTTGCCGGAGTGGCCGCTGCCACCGTCGACGCGGGTGACGAAGGTCCGGCCGTCGGCAGTGGTCACCCGTACCTGGGCGCCCACAACCGGTGAGCCCGGTGCCGGCAGCCCGGCATCGGCCGGCGCGGCGGGACCGTCGTGGATCAGCCGGAGCCCGAGGTACGCACCGGGCGACGGGCTCTGGTTGTGGTAGAAGACCGGCTCGTCCCACTGCCGGGCCACCGCGAAGTCCAGCCGGCCGTCGCCGTCGGCGTCACCGGTGGCGATGCCCCGGGTGGGCACCGGGACGGCGAGGCCGAGCTCACCGGCCAGGTCGACGTAGCGGCCGTCGGGGCCCTTGGCGAAGAAGTGCAGTCGCTGACTGCCGCCGATGTCGTCGCCGGCGGTGACGTGCGGCCACGACAGCGGGTGCCGCAGTAGCTCGTCGTTGGCGGTGGCCAGCTCCTGCAGCTGGGGCCAGCGGTTCACCTCGCCCTTGACGAAGCCGGTGGTCTGGGCCACGACCAGTTCGCCGCGGTTGTCGAAGTCGGCCAGCTTGGCGTCCCAGCCCCAGCCGGACCAGGCGAGACCGAGCGGCGCGCTGCGGTCGGCGTACGGGGCGCGGCCCTGAGCGAACTGCCGGCGCAGGTCGGCGTCGTCCTTCGCGGTGTCGATGAAGGCGAAGTGGCTCTCCTCGATGCCGAAGGAGGTGGTGATGTTGCTGACGAACATGTCGTACCGGCCGTCACCGTCGAGGTCACCGAAGTCGACGCCCATGCCCTTGAACGAGTCCAGGCCGATCCGCTTGGACTTGGGCACGACGGCCCGGCCGACGGCGCTCTCCACCAGCGCGAACCTGAACTGGCCGGGCGTGGAGCGGTTGTGCAGCAGCCGGTCGGGGCCGAAGTCGTGCGCGACGTACAGCTCGGGCAGCTGGTCCCCGTCGAGGTCGTTCGCGCCGGCCGCGAGGGCCCAGCCCTTCGACGCGTTCCGGGGCAGGACGTCGTCGACCTGCGCGAAGCGCGCCGTCGGGGCCGGGCCGGCGGTGCCGCCGGTGAAGCGGAAGAAGTAGTCCTCCCCGCCGTTGACGCCGTTGGACATCGAGTCGTTCATCTGGACCCCGCCGCTGCGGGTGTCGTCGAGCACCGGCCCGTGCGGGAAGTAGTTGCCGACGAAGATGTCCACGTGACCGTCGCCGTCGAAGTCGTCGACCGCGACGGTGTTCGTGTTCCACAGCGGCCCGGTGTACCGGTCGGCGGCGCCGGGGACCAGCTCGGTCGGCTGGTACGCGGCGGCGGAGAGCCCGGTGACGCCGGCCTTCGCCAGGTAGATGATCGGCGTCCGGCCCCACAGGTAGACCAGCAGGTCCATCCGGCCGTCCTCGTTGAAGTCACCGGGCACGCAGCCCATCGGCGCCATCGGCGTGGTCATCGGCAGCGGGTCCGGGCGCAGCGCGAACGGCGCGTACCGGTCACCGCCCCGGCCGGGCACGGGCGTGACGCTCACCTGGTCGGTGCGGGGGTCGGTGACGCAGAGGTCGTTGGCGAGGCCGTCACCGTCGAGGTCGTTCATCGCGATGGCGGAGCCGACCGACGAGATCCACGCGTCGATGTGCTTGTAGTCCTGGTTGACCCGACGGATGGTCTGCTGCGGGAACCCGCCCGGCAGCGAGATCGTCGTCGGCGCGAACCGGTAGCGGTCCGCCAGGTCCTCCCGCTCGTCGGCCGAGGCGGACGGCAGCCGGGAGGCGAAGAAGAGGCCCACCATCAGCACGAGCGCCAGCACCCCGGCCAGCTGGCGGCGCAGCCATCCCACTGTCATAGACATCTGTCAGTTCCTTCCGATCACGACGAACTCGTCCGCCACGCCCTGCCGCCAGACCTCGTACGCGGGCGGCCCGCCCGGCATCTCCCCGGACGGCCGGCGGCGGTCGGCCAGGTCGGCGGCCTCGGCCACGGTCATGCCGCACAGCGCCCGCGTGGCCACCTCGTTGTGCGGGACCACGAGCCCCGCCCGGACGCGGGCCGACGCGGCGAAGACGCTGCCCTGGGAGACCTGCGGGCGGTGCGCACCGGCGCGCTGCCAGAACGCCCGCAGCTCCTCCTCGTCGGCCCCGCCGGCGTACGTGGCCGCCAGGCCGGCGCCGCTGTACAGGTCCGCCCGGCGGTCCGGGGCGAAGCCCTCGATGGTCTCGGCGACCTGCTCGGCGTCGGTCCCGCAGACGAACCACAGCGCCCGGCCGATGCCCTGGTCGATGGCCCGGTCGGCGTACCCGCGGTGGGCGCCGCCCGGCGGCCAGGGGAAGGCGGCCTCGCGGTACTGGCCGTACACGTACCGGTCGGTGGCGAAGTACGCCTGGTGGAAGCCGTAGCCGTCCAGCACCAGCCAGCGCAGCAGCGGGTCGGGCGCGGTCAGCGTCGACCACCGGAACCGCGGCAGCCGGGCCATCGCCCAGCCCACCCCGACGTACGCCATGTACACGTGGGGGTCGCCGGGGCCGGCGAGGAACCGCCCGACGTGGCGGCTCCGGCCGGGTAAGGCGTCGAGCACCGCCAGGGCCATCGCCGCACCTTCGTACGCGAACCCGCGAAATCGCGTCGGGATCTGGTCGAGCCGCTGCGACAACGGTCCGGGCGCGGGCGTCTCGGCGGCGTAGGAATAGCCGGTGAGAAATCTGCGCCCGATCGTCTCGAGCAATTCCCGCGCCGCCGGATCCTTGGCCTTGAATCCGCGCACGTCGAGGTTCGTGGCGGACACGTCGGGCGTGAGAATGCGACGTCTGAGCGTACGCCAGGCACTGGTCACGGTCTCCCCCAACTGAGGACGCGCTCGTCCTCTGACGACTGTGGATGAAATGCTGCCAGTGGTCGATACGTCATGTCTTCTTCGACTGTGCGAATTGAAAGAACGGCGCTTGTCAATTGCGACGAAAGTGGAGAGTGCCGGTACCCACTAATGCGTGGGCGTCGTCGCGAATGGCGGTGGACGCGGCGCGGTCAACCGCGCGCCGGCGCCGCGTGGAATCGCGCGCGCACCCGGTTCCGCCAGATCTCGTACGGCGGCACCCGCCCACCGGCGGCGCCGGAGACGGCGACCTCGTCGGCGAACTCCGCGGCCGCCTCCACCGTCATCCCGGTCAGCCCGAGCAGAGCCGCGCGGGTGTGCTCCGGGACGCATCCGGACCAGGAGCGGGCCTTCGCCGCGAACACGGCGCCCTGGGCGAGGTCCGGCGCGTGCTCGCCGGCGGCGCGGCGCAGCGGCCCGGCGTCGCAGCCGCCGGCGAAGGTGGCCGCGAGGCCGACACCGCTCCACAGGTCCGGGTGCCGGTCGGCGGCGAACCGGCCGATCCCCGCCGCCACGTCGGGGACGCGTCCACCGTGGATGAACCAGAGGGCGCGGCCGATCCCCTGGTCCACCGCCCGGGGGAAGTACTCCGCCGCACCCTGCCACGGGTACGGGGCGAGCCGCTCCTGCCGGTCGACGATCCGGGCGGTGTCGAAGTAGGCCCGGTCGAAGCCGTACCCGTCGACGGCCAGCCAGCTCATCGTCGGGTGGTACGGGATGCCGGTCAGGTCCGGCAGCACCTTCCGCCAGAGCAGCCGCGGAAGCCGGGCCATGGCGAAGCCGATGCCGATGTACGCGAGGAAGACGTGCGGCCGCCCGGGCCCGAGCAGGAGCGTCCGGGTGCGGTCCGAGCGGCCCGGCATGACGTCCAGCACCGTGCAGGCCATCGTGGCGCCCTCGTACGCGAAGCCGCGCAGTTCCTCGTCCACCAGCTCCAGGCGGCGCTCGAGCTCCCACTGGTCGCGGGTGTCGACGCCCCACTCGAAGCCGCAGATCACCGCCCGCGGCACCGCCTCCAGCCGCTCGGTGGTCGCCGACGGCGTCGCCGGGAAGCCCCGCCGGCGGAACGAGACGTCGGCCAGGGCCGGCGCCAGCAGCATCCGGCGCACCGAACCCACTGCGGTTGCCATGGATCCTCCCCAGGATCGGTGGTGGACGGCACACGGGGCCGCGCGCCGGTTGCGGAGCCGGTCAGCGGCCGGCGAGGCGCGCTCGCGGCAGGTGGTGGCTGCCCACCCGGCGGGCCGCGACGAAGCTCGCCCAGGCGGCGGTCTCCACCAGGCTGCGGTCGTCGGGGTGGTGGGCGCGGAACTCTCCCACCACCTCCTCGTCCACCTGGTAGGAGGCGAGCGCGGTGAGCAGGGCGAGACGGGCGGCGGCACGGTCGGCGGGCGGCAGGTCGGCGATCAGGTCCTCGCACCACTGCCGGCTGAGGCCGGTCTCCTCGCCACGCCAGTCGTCCAGCCGGCGGAGCACCAGGTCGCGGACCGCCGGCCCGAGCGTCCGCCGGCCGGCCGCCTCGAAGGCGGCGTAGGAGCGGGCCACGGCCGCGGCCACGGTCGGGTTGCCGGCGGCCCACCGGGCGTCGGCGGGCAGGTCCGCCGGCGGCAGCAGGGGCAGCGAGCGGCCCGGCGGGTACGGCTCGCGCAGCGTCGGCCGCAGCAGCCGGCTGATGCCCTGCTTGAGCCGGCGCCTTGCGGCCGGCCCCAGGCCCGGTGGCAGCAGGAAGTTGGCGAGGAAGACGTTGACCATGCGGGTCAGGTAATGGAAGGAGACCAGCACGCCGACCAGCTCGGGGCGGTCCGCCTCCTCGAACGGGGCGTCGGCGGCGCCCGGCAGGTCGGCGAGGTGCGCCGACCGGGCCCAGCCCGCCACCTGGCGGACCGCGTCGTCGCGCACCTGCTCGACCCGGTCCGCGACGATCGCCTCCGCGTCGCCCGCGTCGCTCAGGTCGTACATCCCGGTGCTGTGCATGTCGGCGCAGTACGGGCAGATGTTGGCCACCGAGACGGCGGCGGCCACCGCCTCCTTCGCCAGCCGCCCGGCGCGGCCGGTGGCCAGCAGGGGTTCCCGCATGAGCATCCAGTACGCGGCCAGGACCGGCGGCGCCGGCGAGTGCAGCAGCACCGGAGGACTGACGATGCGCTGCTCGGAGGCGGCCTGGGCGTAGACCGCGCCGACCACCCCCGCGGCCTCCGGTGCCGGCACCGGCCGGACGTACCTGACCTGGCGCTGGACGACCGACGAGACCACCCGTCCGGCAACCATTGCCCGCCTCCCCGTGGAGTGTCGCCGAGGGGTCACGGCATGGTGGCACGCCCCCGCGGCGACGGTGTGTAGCGATCCGCTCACCCAAGCATGCGGCAGTCGCCCGCCGGTGTGGATATTCCAGATTGCGCAGCCGCCCGGTCCGGGACCGTCGACTCCGGACCGTCGCGGACGCCGCACGTTGCGAGAAGATCCACCGCCGTCCGGCCGCCGATAATCGCCGGACGGGCCGCACACCGGAGGAGGAGGTCCCGATGACGGTGTTGGTGACCGGCGGTACGGGCTTCATCGGATCGCACTCGGTGGCGGCGCTGCGCGCCGCCGGGCACCGGGTACGCCTCCTGGCCCGGGATCCGGCACGGGTCCCGGCGGCGTTGCGGCCGCTGGGGGTCGATCCGTCCGCGGTCGAGGTGGTCACCGGCGACGTGACCGACCCCGACGCGGTGGCCGCCGCCGTCGGCGGGTGCACCGCGGTGCTGCACGCCGCGTCGGTGTACAGCTTCGACACCCGCGACCACGCCCGGATGCGGGCGGTCAACGTCCGCGGCACCGAACTGGTGCTCGGGGCCGCCGTCGCCGCCGGGCTGGACCCGGTGGTGCACGTGTCCAGCTTCGGCGCCCTGCTGCCGGCGCGCCGGACGCCGATCACCCCCGACGCCGAGGTGGGCGCACCCCGGGAGACGTACCTGGACAGCAAGGCGCGCGCCGACCGGGTGGCCCGGCGGCACCAGGCCGAGGGTGCGCCGGTCGTCGTGACGTACCCGCTGGCGGCGCTCGGGCCGCACGACCCGCACCTCGGCGACCAGACCGCCCGGCTGCGCAACGCCCTGCGCGGGCTGATGCCGGTGTGGCCGCGGGGCGGCTTCCCGGTCGGCGACGTGCGGGACGTGGCCCGCCTGCACGCGGCGGTACTGGAGCCGGGCCGGGGTCCGCGCCGGTACCTGGGCCCGGGTCGCTACGTGGACACGCGGGAGTACCTGGACGTGCTCCGCCGGGTGACCGGGCGGGCGCTGCCGGCGGTGCGCCTGCCGGCCGCCGCGATGCTGCCGGTCGGCGCGCTGACCGGGCTGGTGCAGCGCGTCACGCCCGTCCACCTGCCCGCCGAGTACGGCGCGATCTACACGTGCGCGGTGGCCGGACCGGTGGACACCACCGCCACCGACCGGCTGCTGGGCGACGCGATCGTGCCGTTCGAGCGGACCCTCGCCGACACGATGGCCTGGCTGGTCGCGACCGGCCGGATCAGCCCGCGCCAGGCCGGTCGGCCGGCCGCCGCGCCATCCGGGCACCCAGCCGCCGGGCCGCGGTGAGGCTGGCCCAGGCCGTCACGGCGACCAGGTCCGCATCGCCCGGCATCCGGCGCCGGTGGTCGTCGACCACGGCGCCGTCGACCTGGTAGGAGGCCATCGCGGTGAGCAGCGCCAGCCGTGCCGTGGGCCGGTACGCGGGCGGCAGCGCGACCACGGCGTCGGCGGCCCAGGCCCGGCTGATGCCCGGAGGGCTTCCGTCCCAGCCGGCGATCCGCGCCCCCACCAGGTCCCGCACGAGGGCCGGGACGGCGGCGTCGGCCAGCTCGTCCACCGCCGCCGACGCCCGCGCGAACGCCGCGGCGACGGTGGGGCGGCCGGCGGCCCAGTCGAGGTCCGCCGGGAGCGGCGCGGGTGGGAGCAGGTCCAGGGCGTCGCCGGGGTGGGCCTCGTGGCGGGCGGCCGGGCCCATCATCGCGCCGAGGAGGCGGCGGGCCCCGCCGCGCAGCCGGCCGGGCACGGCCGGCGGCAACGGCGAGCCGTCCAGGAAGACGTTCACCATCCGGTTCAGGTAGTGGAACGCCACCGCCACGCCGACCAGTTCGGGGGCCTGCTCGGCGGGGAACGGCGGCGGGCCGCCGGGGGCCGGTCCCCGGGCCCAGCGCACCAGGTCGCGAACCGCGGGGTCGGCGACCGCGTCGACGCGATCGGCGGCGACGGCGGCGGCGTCCGGCCCGCGGACCAGCCCGTGCAGTGTGGAGGCGTGCACGTCGACGCAGTACGGGCAGGCGTTGCCGAGGGAGACCGCCGCGGCGACCGCCTCCCGGGCGGCGCGGGTGCAGCGGCCCCGGGCCACCAGCGTCTCCCGCAGGATCACCCAGGCGGCGGCCAGCGCCCGCGGCTGCGGCGCGTGCAGCGCCACCGGCGGCGCCAGCACGCCGAACTCGCGCTCCAGCGGGTCGTACACCCGGCGTACGGCCGGCGGCGCCGACGCCGGGGGGACCGGGCGGACGTACCGCACGCGCCCCAGCGAGCGGCGGACGGCGGCCCGGGCGAACCTGTTGACCACGGTGCCCTCCTCGTTGTGGTCGCCCACCCGGCGGCGCGGCCCCGGTCGGCCCGGCGCGCGGCCGTGGGCGGGTCTCCGCGCGGCTCGACCGGTCGTCGGCGCGGCCGGCGGGCCCGGCGGGGTCGGCGCACCGTCCCCGCCGGACCGGGCAGACTCCTCGGCTACCGGCCGGCGCGGCCGCCGACCAGGGGCAGCGCCGCGTTCCGGCCGGCGGTGGCGCCGTCCGGAGCGGGCGCGCCGTACCGCACCGCGACACCGCGCTGCCGGGCCGCCTCGACGATGCCGGGGACCGCCCGCTCGGCCAGTGCCGCGATGGTCATGGCCGGGTTCACCGTCAGCGCGCCCGGCACCGCCGAGCCGTCGGTGACGAAGATGCCCGGGTGGCCGCGCAGCTCATGGCGGTCGTCGAGCGCGGAGGTGGCCGGGTCGTCGCCGATGCGGCAGGAGGCCAGCGGGTGCACGGTGTACGCCCCGACCACGTCGTTGGTCCACGGCATGACGCGGGCCAGTCCGTCGCGTTCGAGGATGTCCCGCACCTCCGCGTCGGAGGCGGCCCAGCCGCGCAGCGTGTTCGCGGTGGGCCGGTAGCGCAGCGCCCCCCGGCCCAGCATCTGCTGCGAGACCCGGACGGCGTTGCCGGTGGGCGGCGGCGGGCCGAAGACACCCTCGTTGTCGTCCTCGCTCATCGTGAAGATGGTCAGCCAGGACTTCCAGTGGCGGAGCAGTTCCTTCTTCTCCACACCGAACCAGGTGGGTCCGGCCGCGTCGGGCACCTGGGCGAGGATGGTGCCGAAGCCGGGCGGGAAGTAGAGCTGCTCCAGCGAGAAGCGCAGGTACTCCGGCAGCGACCCGTCGAGCCGGTCCCAGGTCGCCACGCAGGGCCCCTTGCCGATCTGGTACGCCTCGTACGGCACCCCGTCGGAGCGGCTGAGGCCCAGCACGTCGCGCACCCGGTCCTCGTTGACGACCGCCGTGTTCAGCCGCTCGCCGTTGCCGGAGAAGTAGCGGCCGACGGCGGCCGGCATCGGGCCGAGCGTGTCGGAGGAGCGTTGCAGGATCACCGGGGTGGCCCCGGCGCCCGCCGCGAGCACCACGATCTTCGCGTCGATCGCCCCGCCGCCCACCTCGACCCGGTAATCCACGTCGTCGACCACCGTGTAGTGCAGGCGGTAGCCGCCGCCGTCGGTCCGCTCCAGCCGCTGGACCTCGTGCAGGGGCCGGATCCGGGCGCCGTGCGCGATCGCGGCCGGCAGGTAGTTGAGCAGCAGCGACCGCTTCGCGTCGAAGCGGCAGCCGGACATCATCCAGTTGCAGTTGACGCACCGCTCGTTGTCGATCGCCACCGGCACCGGGTTCGCGGTACGCCCGGCGTGGTGGCAGGCCGCCGCCCACAGGCCGCCCGCGTACGGCACGTCGGACCAGTCCTGACGGGTGACGGGCAGCGCCTCGGCGACCCGGTCGTACCAGGGTTCGAGCGTGTCCCGGTTGATGGCGGCGGGCCACATCCGCCGGCCGATGCTGCCGTGCCGCTCGAAGACGAAGCGCGGTGCGCGCGGCAAGGCGGCGAAGTAGACGACGCTGCCGCCGCCGACGCAGTTGCCGGCCAGCACGCTCATGCCGTCGCCGATGGTGAAGTCGAAGGCCCGGGTCGACGACGCGCCGAACTTGAAGTCCTGGTCGAAGTCCTGCCCGGTCAGCCACGGCCCGCGCTCCAGCACCACCACCCGGGCGCCGCCGGCGGCCAGGTGGTACGCGGTGATCGCGCCGCCGAACCCGCTGCCGACCACCACGACGTCGGTGCTCTCGATGGCCGTCATGCCGGGCTCCCTGAGGGTGTCGTGTCGGGGTGGGGGCGGGCGAGCTGCCGGCCGTAGGAGAACTCCGGGAAGCGCCAGAGGCCGTCCGCCTCCGGCGGCTTGAACCCCATCGTGGTCATCCCGGGATGCCCGGCGGCGAGCGCGTCGAGGGTGTGCAGGTGCGCGGCGGCGTCGAAGGCGATCGTGCTGAACATCGCCACGCTGACCCAGATGTCCCGCTCGGGATGGGTGGGGGCGGTCAACCGCGCCACCAGCTCGGTGCGGTCGGCGAAGGAGAGGGCGACGAACGGCGGCACCGCGGGGTCGAGGCTCAGACCGCGCTCGGCCGCGTACCCGCCGGCGTGCCCGTTGAGCGCCTCGGCGAGGTTGTCCAGCGCGGGAGCCATGCCGCCCTCGTCGGTGCGGAGCACGGCGACGGCCCCGGAGGCGACCGCGCCGCCACCGACGGCCGCGCCGGCCACGGCGACGTCGCCGGGGAACCGCTTCTCCCCGGGCAGAATGGTGTCGGCAAATGCTTCGAGCGTCATTGTCGTCACGTCGTCCTGGGCGCTGTCGTGCACGGGTCATCCCTCCTTTCACATGCGTCGGGGATCAGACGACGGAGAACCGGGCCGACTGGCCGGACAGCGTCGGGGCGGAACGTGACTGCGGCCGGGACCAGCACGGCCGATTCCGCGCCCACGGCGCCGTTCTCCGCCGTTACAGCTTGCGCCCGCCACCCCTGGGACGCATCTTCGGACGTGCTCAGCCGGCGGACGCCCGGGCGCACGGAAAGGGCGCGCGTCGCGGGTGGCGGGGCGGCGGAAATTGCGATGGGAATTGCGCGGACGATGGCTGCGGAAGAACTGCGCAAATTCGAAGAAGAACCGGACCGGAAGCGTCGTTAGCCTGGCCGGGAAAGCACTAGGCAGGAGGGACGGATTCCGCATGGCAACCGTCAGCAGCACACCGCGTCGGGAGGGTCTCGTCGGCCGGCTCAACGGGCGCCACCACCGGGCGGCGCTCACCGCGTACCTGGTCGTCGTGATCGGACACTGGGCCGAGCACCTGGTGCAGGCGTACCAGATCTGGGTGCTGGGCATGCCCCGGCCGCAGTCCCGCGGCGTCCTCGGGCAGTGGTTCCCGTGGCTGGTGAGCTCGGAGTGGCTGCACTACGGCTACGCGCTGGTCATGCTGGTCGGCCTGTTCCTGCTGCAGCCCGGTTTCACCGGTCGCTCACGCACCTGGTGGACGGTGGCGCTGGCGCTCCAGTTCTGGCACCACCTCGAGCACCTGCTGCTGTTCGTGCAGGCGCAGACCGGGACGTACCTGTTCGGCCAGGCGGTGCCCACCAGCGTCATCCAACTGCTCGTCGGCCGGGTCGAGCTGCACCTGTTCTACAACAGCGTGGTCTTCATCCCGATGGTGATCGCGATGTACCGGCACCTGCGCCCGTCCGACCCGGAGCTGCACGCCGCGTCGTGCAGCTGCCTGGCGGCGCAGAAGCGCAACCTCGGCCTGCCGGCGGCGCCGGCCCCGGCCTGAGATGGGCTGGTCGGCGCACACCGTGGCGGTGCTGGCCGTGGCCGCGCTCGCCGTCCTGGCGGGTCCGGGCACGGCCCGCGCCGACGGGGGCCTCGCCGGCAGCGACCCGGCCGCCGGGGCGGCCCTCGCGACGGCGCCGGCGGCGGTCGAGCTGACCTTCGCCGGCGAACCGGACCTCGCCGACTCCCACGTCACGGTGCTCGACGGCCGCGCGGCGGTGGTGAGCACCGGCGAGCCGCGACGGGTGGACGGGCGGACGTTGCGGCAGCCGGTCGCCGCCGGGCTGACCGGGGACGTGACCGTCGCCTGGCACGTCGGCTTCCGCGACGGCGGCCAGAGCCGCGGGACGCTGCGGTTCAGCGTCGGGACCGGTCGCCCGCCCGCGCCGGCCGGGCCGGCGCTCGACCGGGCCACGGCCGAGCTCCTGGACAGCCACGCGCACCGCATCGACCCGCTCAGCGCGGTGCTGCTCCTGGTCAACGCGGTGGTGGTGCTGGGCGCCGTCACCCTCCTCGCGGTCCGCGATCCGCGCCGCCCGCGGGCCTGGCGCCTGCCCGCCGAGTTCGGCGGGACACCGACCCGCCGCCCAGGGGCGGAGCCGGGCGACCCCGGCCCCGCCCACTTCGACGACCGGACAACCGGAAGGGGTACGACGTGACCGATCAGCAGGACGTGATGGCCGCACTGGTGGCCGAGGGCAAGGAGGTCGACGGGCTGGTGGCCGGGCTGGCCCCGGAGCAGTGGGCCCTGCCCACCCCGGCTCCGGGGTGGACGGTCGCCCACCAGATCGCCCACCTGGCGGCCACGTTCCGCCTCGCCGGGATGGCGGCGGCCCAGCCGGACGCCTTCACGGCGATGGTGTCCCGGCTCAGCGGCGACTTCAACGGCAACGTGGAGGCCGCCCTGTCCGAGTACCTCGCCGACCCGCCGGAGGTGCTGCTGGAGCGGTGGCGGGCCGAACGGGCCACCGCCGAGAAGGCCCTCGCCGCGGTGCCGCCCACCCAACTGGTGCCGTGGCTGGTCCGGCCGCTGCCGCCGGGCGTCCTCGCCGCCGCCGGGATGATGGAGCTGTTCGGGCACGGGCAGGACATCGCCGACGCGCTCGGGGTCCGCCGGACGCCGACCGACCGGGTCGGTCACCTGGTCGGGTTCGCCGTCCGCACCTGGGACTTCGGCTACCTGGCCCGGGGGCTCACCCCGCCGGAGACCACGCTGCGCTTCGAACTGACCGCCCCGTCCGGTCGGGTGTGGACCTTCGGTCCGGAGGACGCGACGGAGAAGGTGACCGGCCCCGCGTGGGACTTCTGCCTGCTCGTCTGCCGCCGGCGCCACCGCGACGACCTGGCGCTGCGGGCGACCGGTGACGTCGCCGACCACTGGCTGGACATCGCCCAGGCCTACCGGGGTCCGGCCGGCCCCGGCCGGCAGCCGGGCCAGTTCGCCGAGCTGGACCGGCGCTGACCGGACGTACCGGCGCCGGACGGCGCCGGACGGTGGGGCGGCCCGGTTACGGGCGGGCCGCCCCGAGACCGGCGGCGGTGGGACGACTGCGCGGACCGGGCCGCGGCCGGCAGGACGCGCGATCAGCGGCGGACGGCGGACGGCCGCTGGACCGGTCCGGCCGACGGCTCCGGCGACCGGCGCAGCGCGCGCAGCAGCAGCGGCACCGGCAGCACCGCCACCACCCCGGTGGCGACCGCGAGCACGGTAAAACCGCCGGCCGCCAGCACCGCCCCCGCCGCCACGCTGGCCACCGCCGAGGCACTCCAGACCACCGCGTCGACGCCACCCTGCACGCGGGTGCGGTACGCCGGATCGAGAGCGCCGGTGAGCTGACTGCTCCCGCCGACGAACGTGAAGTTCCAGCCGAGCCCGAGCAGGAAGAGCGCGACGGTCAACCGGGCCAGCCCGGGGGCCGGGCCGAGCGACGCGAGCAGCACCGACACGACGAGCACGCCGACGCCGGTCAGCGAGGCCACCAGCCCGCCGAACCGGTCGGCCAGGTGACCGCTGAGCGGGGCGAGCCCGAACATGCCGATCAGGTGGAAGGTGAGCACGAGCCCGACGGCGCCCAGACCGTGGTGGTGGTCGTGCATGTACAGCGGGGTCATCGTCATGAGCGTCACCATGGCGACCTGGCCGGCCACCATCGCGCTCAGCGCGGTCACCACGGCGGGCTGCCGCCACACGGCGCCGGGAACCCGGCCGGCGGGCCGGCTCCGGGCCGCGATCCGCAGCCGGGGAAGGGCCGCCGAGGCGGCCAGCGCGCCGGCCGCGGCCACCACGGCGACCAGGAACGGCCCCGTCAGCGCGGGCAGACCGGCGGCGGCCGCGCCCGCACTGCTGGGCTGCATCAGGTTCGGGCCGACGATGGCGCCGACCGTGCCGATCCAGACCACCAGGCCGACCACGAAGCCGCGGCGGTGCGGCGGGTACAGCTCCGCGGCGCAGTAGCGCGACAGCTGAGCGCCCCCGTTGCCCACGCCGAGCAGCACCATGCCGAGGAGGAAGGGGACCATCGCGCCGACGACGACGGCGTACCCGGCGACGGCGGCGCCGAGCAGCGCCACCGCGTACCCCGCGGTGAGGGCGAGGCGGGTGCCGCGCCGGCTCATCAACGCGGCCAGCCCCAGGGTGCCGGCGGCGGTGCCGACCACGCCGGCGGCGTTGGGTACGCCGCTCCAGGTGGCACTGAGGCGGTCCGCGCCGATCAGCGTGGCGACCGTGCTCGCCCCGACCATGGAGGTGTTGGTGATGGCGACCCCGCCGATCAACGCCGCCGTCGACCGCCCGCGTTCGGTGATGTCCGTCGATCCACTCATCAGCATTGCGGCGTGGATACCCCCGCCTTCAGGCGGGGAGGAAACGCCGCTCCCTCCCTTCATTGATAGTTTCACATGAACCAGTGGTAGATTGTGAGGCGTGGGTGAGTCGGTTAGGCGGGCATACAAGTACCGCTTCTATCCGTCGCCCGAGCAGGCAGACCAGTTGAACCGGACGTTCGGATGCGTCCGCTTGGTCTATAACCGAGCATTGGAAACGCGCACCCGCGCATGGGCGGTGGACCGTCAGCGCACCACCTACGTGCAGACATCGGCGTGGCTGACCGAGTGGAAACGCATCGCGGAGTTGGCGTTCCTCAACGAGGTCAGCTCGGTTCCGTTGCAGCAGGCGCTGCGGCACCTGCAGGCCGGGTTTGCGGCATTCTGGGGGAAGCGGGCGCGCTACCCGCGGTTCAAGTCGAAGCGCAAGTCCCGGGCGTCGGCCGAGTACACCCGGTCGGCGTTCCGCTGGCGCGACGGCCAGATCACGTTGGCCAAGATGGACGCCCCGCTGGCCATCGTGTGGTCTCGGCCGCTTCCAGCCGCCGCTGAGCCGTCCACAGTCACGGTGTCCCGCGACCCGGCTGGCCGGTGGTTCGTCTCGATCCTGGTCGACACGGCCGTCGCAGTGTTGCCGCCGACTGATCAGGTCGTGGGGGTGGACGCCGGAATCACGAGCCTGGTCACGCTCTCCAGCGGGGAGAAGGTAACGAACCCCCATCACGAGCGCACTGACCGGAGGAAGCTCGCCAAGGCGCAGAAGACGCTGTCCCGCAAGGAGAAGGGCTCCGCAAACCGGGCCAAGGCCCGGATCAAGGTGGCGCGGATCCATGCCCGTATCACCGACCGGCGACGGGACCTGCTGCACAAGCTGAGCACTCGACTCGTCCGCGAGAACCAAACGGTCGTGATCGAGGACCTCACCGTGCACAACATGCTCCGCAACCACCGGCTGGCCCGCGCCATCTCCGACGCCGCGTGGTCCGACCTGCGCGCCATGTTGGAGTACAAGGCCGCCTGGTACGGCCGGACGGTGATCGCGGTCGACAGGTGGTATCCGTCGACCAAGACCTGCTCGGGATGCGGGCGGATCAACACGACCATGAACCTCGGCGTCCGCCGCTGGACGTGCCCCGGCTGCGGCCGGAAACACGACCGGGACGTAAACGCTGCTAGGAACATCCTCGCCGCCGGGCTGGCGGAGAGGTAAAACGCCTGTGGAGGGACGGTAAGACCCGACCCGCGCACGCGGTGAAGGCGCGACCCGGTGAAACAGGAACCCCCTCGGGTGACCGAGGGAATCCCCGCCCCTCAGGACGGTGGAGGAGGTCAAGACTCCGTACTCTGCATCAGGAGGGCGACCGGCAGCCACCCCAGGACGTCCGACACGCGCGGATGCGGCGTGTCGTGGCGCTGCCCGGTGAGGGCGTCGATCCACCCGGCGCCGGGCAGCGTCAGCACCGTGTCGCGCCAGCCACCGGCCGCCGCGAGGCCCACCGGGAGCCGGGTGGCGACCGCCACCAGGCCGGGCCCGCGGTGGAAGCCGACCACGTGCGCCCGGGCCGGCCCCTCGGCGCTCACCGGGCGGTAGCCGCAGAACAGCTCGGGCCGGGCGCGGCGCAGCCGCAGCGTCCGGGCGGTGAGCAGCAGCTTGGCCGCGCCCGTCTCGTCCACCGGCGGCAACCAGCCCGCGTCGATCCGGTCGAGCAGCCGCCGCCGCAGCGCGAAGTCGACCGGCCGGCGGTTGTCCGGGTCGACCAGGGAGTGGTCCCACAGCTCGGTGCCCTGGTAGACGTCAGGCACACCGGGGCCGGCGAGCTGGAGCAGCTTCTGGCCCAGGGCGTTGGACCAGCCGGGCGGGGCGATCCGGCCCACGAAGGCGGCCACCTCGGCCAGCAGGTCCCGGTTTGCGGCCACCCGCCGCGGCCAGTCCCGGACCACCCCCTCGTACGCCGGGTCCGGGCGCAGCCAGTCGGTGCGCGTCCGCATCTCCCGGACGACCTTGACCAGGTGGTCGGTGAGCCGGTCCACGCCGATCGGCCACGCCCCGACCAGGGTCTGCCAGGTCAGCGGCTCGACCGCCGGGTCGCCGACCGGGCAGCGGGCGGACCAGCGCCGGACCCGTTCGGCCCATTCGCCGGGCAGCTCGCTGAGGACGGCGAGCCGGGCCCGGACGTCCTCCGAGCGCTTGGTGTCGTGTGTGGACAGCGTCGTCATCGTCCGGGGCCAGGCCGACTCGCGGAGGGCGTTGGCGGCGTGGAACTCCGCCGGCGGCACGCCGAACCGGTCCGGGTCGCCGCCGACCTCGCCCAGCGCCACGAGCACCTGGTGGCGGTAGAAGGCCGTGTCCTCGACGCCCTTGGCACTCACCGCGCCGGTGCTCTGCTGGAAGCGGACCGCCAGCGCGCCCGCCGGACGGGCCACCATCTCGTCGCGGAGTCGCCGGGCCGGTCCAGCGAGCCGGGGATGGTCGCGGGCGACCGTGGCGACCGCCTCGTCCAGCGCCCAGCGGTGCGCGGGCAGGTAGGCGCGGTAGGCCGGCATCGCGACCAGCAGCTCGCGGACCGTGTCGGTCACCATCTCGGCGGGCCGCTCCGGCAGCAGCGGCCGGGCCGCCGCCGCGATCCGGCGGGCCTCCGCCACGAGGAGGGTGTCGACGACGTGCCGGCGGGCCGCCCGCGCGACCGCCGCGAACCGGGTCCGGCCGGCGAGTCCCGCGGCGGCGGCCAGGCCGTCCCGCCCGGCCGGGTCGACGAACACCCCGCAGATCTCGCGCAGCGCCTCGTAGCCCGTCGTGCCGTCGACGGGCCAGCTGGCCGGCAGGTCCTCGCCGACCGCGACCACCTTCTCCACCACCAGCCAGGCGTGCGGGGCGGCCGACCGCAGCCGGCGCAGGTACCCGGTCGGATCGGCCAGCCCGTCCGGGTGGTCGATCCGTAGCCCGGTGACCTCGCCGTCGGCGATCCAGCGCAGCGGCAGCGCGTGCACCGCGTCGAACACCTCGTCCCGCTCGGTACGCAGGCAGGCCAGCGTGTCGATGTTGAAGAACCGGCGGTAGGTCAGCTCGGCGACCCCGCGACGCCAGCCGACGAGGCGGTAGTGTTGCCGGGCGTGCACCTCGCCGACCGGGCCGGTCCCGGTGCCGGGGGCGAGCGGGAACCGGTGCTCGTGGTAGGTCAGGGTGTCGTCGACGACCTTCAGGTCCCGCTCGGCGGCCACTCCGCCGTCGCCGTCGTCGGCGAGGACGGGCAGCAGCAGCGGCCCGGCGGACCAGTCGACGTCGAAGAACCCGGCGTACGGCGAGCCGGGCCCCTGCCGCAGCACGTCCCACCACCACGGGTTCGCGTACGCGTCGGCGACGCCCATGTGGTTGCACACCACGTCCACGACCAGGCCGAGCCCGGCCCGGCGGAGCCGGTCGACGAGTGCGCGCCGGCCGGCCTCGCCGCCCCGGTCGGGGTCCACGCGCGACGGGTCGGTGAGGTCGTAACCGTGGTCGGAGCCGGGCGTGGCGGCCAGCAGCGGCGACGTGTAGAGGGCGCCGACGCCGAGCCGGTCCAGGTAGTCGACCAGGTCGGCGGCGTCGGTCAGGGTGAACCGGGGCGTGACCTGGAGGCGGTACGTGCTGGTCGGCGCGGCCATCAGCCGGTGAACCCGCTCGGCCGCCGGCTGGCCGCCCGCCGGTCCCGCCCGTACGTCTCGGTGAGCCGGCGCAGCCGGAATTCCAGCCCCGGGCTGAGCGACCGCGGCGGCAGCCGCCACGCCCAGTTGCCGTCGGAGCGGCCGGGGACGTTGAGGCGGGCCTCCGAGCCGAGCTCCAGCAGGTCCTGCACCGGCAGCACCGCGAGGTACGCCACCGACCCGAACACCGCCCGCGCCATCGACCAGCAGATGCCGTCGGGGAAGCCCCCGAGGTAGCGCTCCACACGGGACCGTTCGTCAGCGCTGCGCTCGGCCCACCAGCCCAGGGTCGTGTCGTTGTCGTGGGTGCCCGGGTAGGCGACGCAGTCGACCGGGTGGTGGTGCGGCAGGTGCTGGTTCTCGTCGCCGCCGAACGCGAACTGGACCAGCCGCATGCCGGGGATGCCGGCGTCGACGCGCAGCTGCTGCACCTCGGCGGAGGCGGGCCCGAGATCCTCGGCCAGCAGGGTCACGTCGCCGAGATCCTTGCGGAGCCGCTGGAACAGCGCGAGGCCGGGCCCCTCCCGCCAGGACCCGTCGCCGGCCCGGCCCGGCACCGGGACCGCCCAGTAGCGCAGGAAGCCGCGGAAGTGGTCCAGCCGCACCATGTCGTACCACTCGGTCATCCGCCGGACCCGCGCCACCCACCAGGCGAAGTCCTCGGCGGCCATCCGGTCCCATCGGTAGAGCGCGTTGCCCCAGACCTGCCCCTCGTGGCTGAACTCGTCCGGCGGGAAACCGGCCACGGCGGCGGGCCGGCCGTCGGCGTCGAGGTCGAACAGATCCGGACGGGACCAGGTCTCGACGCTGTCGACGCCCGGGAACATCGCGATGTCGCCGATCAGCTCGACACCCAGCGCGGCGGCCCGGGCACGGACGGCCCCGAAGTGCCGGGCGAACAGGTACTGCTCGAACCGATACCGGTCGAGCTCGTCGGCGGCGCTCTCGTCGAGCCGGGCCAGGGCGGCCGGGTCCCGGCGCGCCAACGGCGCCGGCCAGTCCGTCCACGGGCCGCCGTGGCGGTCCCGCAGCACCATGAACCGGGCGTAGTCGTCGAGCCAGCCGGCCTGGTGCCGGCAGAACGCCCGGTAGTCGGCGTCCGGGGTGAAGGCCGCGTGGGCCCGGGCCAGCAGCCGCCGCTTCACGGCGAGAGCGGCCCGGTAGTCGACCCGCTCCCCCGGCAGCTCCGGCTCGGCGGCCAGGTCCGCGGCGTCGAGCAGGCCGTCGTCGCGCAGCCGGTCCACGCTGATGTAGAGCGGGCTGCCGGCCAGCGTCGCCGGCGACTGGTACGGGCAGCCCTCCGCGCCCACCGGGTTCAGCGGGAGCATCTGCCAGACCGACTGCTCGGCCGCGGCCAGGAACTCCAGCCACTCCTCGGCGGCCGGACCCAGCTCGCCGACGCCGTACCGCCCGGGCAGGGAGCTGGGGTGCAGAAGGATGCCGCTGCGTCGGGTCAGCATCGCGCGTGTCGTCCTCTCCGTCGTCGGGGCGGGTGCGGTCAGTCGGCGGGGCGGTAGAGGGCCTCGTACCGCCGCGCCGCGTCGTCCCAGGTGAACCGGGCCCGCATGCCCCGGTCGCGCAGCGCCGCCCAGCCGGCGGTGTCGGCGTGCCGGGCCACCGCCGCACGGACGGCCGCGACCAGGTCGGCCGCGCGGTCGCCGTCGAACGCGACGCCGAGCCCGGACTCGCCGACCGTCTCGGCCATGCCGCCGACCCGGCTCACCACCGGGACCGAGCCGTAGCGCAGGGCGATCAGCGGCGCCAGGCCGCACGGCTCGTAGCGGGACGGCGCGAGGAAGGCGTCCGAGCCGGCGTACGCGAGGCGCGCGGTCGCCTCGCCGCTGTCCGGGTGGAAGGCGACACCCGGGTGCCAGCGGGCGGCCCGGACGAACGCCCGCTCGTACGCGGCGCCCGTGCCGACCACGACGAGCTGGATGCCGAGCGCGGCGATCTCGTCGATGCCCTCCAGCAGCGCCTCGACGCCCTTCTGCGGTACCAGCCGGCCGACGAAGGCGAACAGCGGCACGTCCGGGTCGACCGGCAGGCCGCTGGCCCGCTGCAACGCCTCCCGGTCCACCGCCTTGCCGGACAGGTCGTTGACGTCGTACCGGGCCGGGAGGAAGCGGTCCGTCGACGGATCGAAGTGGTCGTAGTCGACCCCGTTGAGGATGCCGTGGTAGTCGCCGCCCCGGGAGCGCAGCAGGTGGTGCAGCCCGGAGCCGTGCGCCGGGGTGAGCGTCTCGTCGCGGTAGCGCGGGCTGACGGTGGTGACCGCGTCGGCGTACCGGATGCCCTGGGCCAGCAGGTTGCCGCTGCCGTAACCGGTCAGGCCCAGCTCGGTGGCCTTGTCGTAGGGGAAGAGCCCCTGGTAGGCGAGGTTGTGGATGGTCAGCACCGAGCGGGGTGCGGTGGGCCGCCGGCGCAGCTCGGCGGGCACGTGGCCGACGTGCCAGTCGTTGCAGTGCACCGCGTCCGGCCGGTGACGGGGGTGGGCGGCCAGCTCCGCGACCGCGCGGGAGAAGAGCACGAACGAGGCGAGGTGGCGCTCCACGTACCCCTCGGGCCGTTCCCAGTCCGGGTGCCGGTCCGAGGCCAACGTGTAGTAGCGGACCCCGTCGTGGTCGCCGAGGTCGGTGACGTGGAAGCGGGCCCGGACGCGGCCGGCCGCCACCGGCACCGTCCCGACTGGACGGCCGGTGGGCAGGCCGGCGTACCCGGGGAGGACCAGCTCGACCCGGTGCCCGCGCGCGACGAGCGCCTTGGGCAGCGCCTGGGCGACGTCGCCGAGCCCGCCGACCTTGACCAGCGGGGCGACCTCCGACGTGGCGAAGAGGATCCGCAGCGGCGCGCTCACCGGCGCACCCCCGCAGCGGTGGACGGTGCCGCCGGTGCGGCCGGTGCGGCGGGTGGCGCGGCACGGAGCAGGACGGCGGCCGCCCCGGCGATGTCGAGGCGGACCCCCTCGGGACCCGGCGCGGCACGCAGCGCGGCGACGGCGGGCGCCGTCCACGTGGCGCCGGCTGCGGTCAGGCCCGCCTGCTCGCCGACCCCGACGCTCGCCGCTCCGGCGGCCGTCGCGGCGCGGACGCCCCCGCTGGAGTCCTCGACCACGAGGCAGCGGGCCGGATCCAGGCCCAGCCGCTCGGCGCCGAGCCGGTAGCAGTCCGGGGCCGGCTTGCCCCGGGGCGTCTCGCCCCAGGTGACCATCGCGGTGAACGCGCCGGCCAGGCCCAGCTCGCGGACCACCCGGCGGGCCCGCCGGTCGGACGCCCCGGTCACCAGCGCCATCGGCACCCGCGCGTCACGCAGCGCGCCGACCAGCGCCACCGCGCCGGGTACAGCGACGAAGTCCAGCGCCGGCTCGGCCTCGCGCACCTGGCGCAGCACGTCCTGCCGGTCGTCCTCCGGCAGGTCGCCGAAGAGCGCCGCGACGGTGTGCTCCGGCGCGCACCCGAGCACGTCACGCCGGATCGCCGCCGGGTCGGGCCAGCGCCCGTACCCGGCGGCGATCCGGCGCCACAGCGCCACGATGGCCCGGCTCGAGTCGATGAGGACTCCGTCCAGGTCCCACAGGACGCCGGCGAACTCCCGCACGCTCACCCGGCCCCGCCGGCGACGGCGGGCAGGATGACGAGCACGTCGCCGTCGCTGGTGCGGGTGTCGAGCAGCCCGCTCTCGCGGACGTCGACGTCGTTGACGTACAGGTTGACGAATCGGCGCAGGCTACCGTCGTCGGTGACCAGCCGCGAGTGCAGGCCCGGGTGGCGGGCGGCCAGGTCGGACAGCACGTCGGCGAGGGTCGCGCCGTCCGCGGTGACCTGCTTGTCGCCGCTGGTGTACTGCCGGAAGACCGTCGGGACGGTCACGTGCACGGCCACGGAAGCTCCTTTCAGGTGGGGATCTCGTCGCCGGGCATCGCGCCGGCGAGGTACGACAGCCGGCCGGCCGACACGGCGTGCCGCATGGCGGCGGCCATGGTCAGCGGCTCCTTCGCCTGGACCAGCGCGGTGTTGACCAGCACCGCCGCCGCGCCCAACTCCATCGCGAGGGTGACGTGCCGGGCGCTGCCCAGGCCGCCCTCGACCACCACCGGGATGCCGACCTCGTCGATGATCCGGCGGATCGGCGCCGGGTCCGGCACGCCCCGACCGGAGGCGACCGGCGCGGCCATCACGCGCAGCGCCGAGCAGCCGAGCGACTCCAGTGCCCGGGCCGTGTCCAGGTCGGGCAGGATGAACGGCATGACCTCGTAGCCCGCCTCGCGCAGCCGGCCGGTGGTCTCGATGGTCGCCCGGTTGTCCGGCAGGTTGGTGCCGTCCCGCACGTCCAGCTTGAACACCTCGATGCCGTACGAGTCGCGCAGGATCTCGACCGTCCTCCAGGCGCTCTCGGCGGACCGGGCGAACGACGTGGTGCCGACCCAGAGGTAGCGGTCCAACGACAGTTCGTCGTCCAGATCGGACAGCAGGAGGCTGGACCGTCGGTTGTCCGGGTCGACGGTGGTGATGAAGATCTGCGACCCGGTCACCTCCAGCACCTGCCGGACCACCGCGGGCGAGGTGTACTGCTCGATACCGACGAGGAGCCGGGAGGTCAGTTCGCGGCCACCCAGCACCAGCCACGGCTCCGCCAGATCCCGCTCCGGCAACGTCTCCACGGACAAGGGAACACCTTTCTGTCGCGGCCACCGGGCGGTGGCCGGTCGGGGGGCGGCGGTACGCGGCCGGCCGGAGCCGGCCGCGTCCATCCCGCGCGCCGTCAGGGGAAGGGGTGGGCTCAGCCCTTGACCGGGCTGGACTGGTACGACAGAACCCGCCAGTCGTCGTCGGCGCGGACGCTGACGAAGGTGATCCGGCTGGACCGTTCCGGGGCGACCTCGTCCTCGTCAGCCAGCAGGAGGCCGCCCTCGGCGACCATGAAGGCGCAGTCGCGGTGCAGCATCTTGATCTCGACCGGTTCGAAGCGCATCCGGGTGCCCTTGTACCGGCCGGCGAAGGCGTCGGCGAGCCAGGACCGGATCTCCTCCCGGCCCTTCAGCTGCTCGTCACCCATCAGCATGCTGCCGTTGTCGGTGAACATCGCGGCGATCGCGTCGGCGTCGCCCGCGTCCCAGTTGGCGCGGACCCGCAGCGGGGCCGTCAGGGAGTGGCCCTCCTCGCCGTTGCTGTAGGCGCCGTAGTTGGTGGCCCACTGCTTGGCCTGGGTGACCAGCGACGCTGCCTTGGTGCTCATGGTGTGCTCCTCGCGGGGTTCACCGGCGCGGGGCGCCGGGCTGGTGGACACGGGGTCGGGTCAGCCGGCCGTCAGCGCCGCCTCGACCGAGGCGGGCACACCCCGGACCAGGTCGGCGGCCTTCTCGCCGATGGCGATCGTCGCGGCGTTCGGGTTGCCGCTGACCAGGCGGGGCATCACCGACGCGTCGGCGACGCGGAGCCCGTCGACGCCGAGCACGCGCAGCTCCGCGTCGACGACCGCGCCCATCGCGCAGGTGCCGGCCGGGTGGTAGATCGAGTGCGCGTACTGGCGGACGTAGTCGCGCAGGTCGGCGTCGGACTCCGAGGCCGGCGGCCGGAACGGCCGCTCGGTGTACGGCTTGAGCGCCGGCTGCCGGGCGATGTCCAGCCCGATCCGCAGCGCCGCCACCGCGTCGTCCAGATCGGACTCCTCGGCGAAGTAGTTGTGGACGATCTTCGGCTTGGCCGTCGGGTCGTCCAGAGCCAGCAGGACGCTGCCCCGGCTGCGCGGGGCGAGCATCGACGGGCCGTACGACAGGGCGTGGTCGGTGGGCGTGCCCAGCCCGTTGTCGGCGAACATGACCGGCGCGGCGAGGAACTCCACGTCCGGCGCGGGCAGGCCGCCGTTGGTCCGCACGAACCCGCCGGCCTCCGGCCCGTTCGAGGTGAGCGGCCCCCGGCCCTCGGTCATGAACTGCTCCAGGTGCTCCGGCGTGCCGGCGGCGAGCAGGCTGACCGGGTGCGAGTGGGCGTAGATCAGCGGCACCAGGACGTGGTCCTGGAGGTTCTGCCCGACCTGTGGCTGGTCCAGCACGACCGGCAGGCCCAGCGCGGTCAGCAGCGCCGCCGGCCCGATGCCGGAGAGCATCAGCAGTTGCGGCGAGTTGTACGCCCCGGCGGAGAGCACCACCTCGCGCTCGGCGCGGATCTCGACGTCCTCGCCGAGGCGCTGGCCGATCACGCCGACCGCGCGGCCGTTCTCGATGAGCACCCGGTGCACCTGGAGGTTCGTCTCGACGGTGAGGTTGGGCCGTCCGGCGGCCGGGTGCAGGAAGGCGGTCGCGGTGCTGGCCCGCCGGCCGTCCCGCTGGGTCAGCTGGAACAGGCCGAAGCCGTCCTGCTCGGCGCCGTTGAAGTCGTCGTTGGCGCCGAAGCCGGCCTCCTGCGCCGCCGCCACGAAGGCCGCGGACATCGGGTTGCGGGCCCGGCCCTCGGAGACGGCGAGCGGCCCGCCGACCCCGTGGTACGCCGACTCGCCCCGCTCGTTGTCCTCCGAGCGCTTGAAGTACGGCAGCAGCTCGTCGTAGCTCCACCCGGGCTGGTTCCAGCCGTCGAAGTCGGAGCGGTGGCCGCGGATGTAGATCATCGTGTTGATCGAGCTGGTGCCGCCGAGCACCCGGCCGCGGGGCAGGTAGATCCGGCGGCGGTTCAGGTACGGCTCGTCGTGCGTGTCGTAGTCCCAGTCGAGCTGGGTGCGGAACAGCCGGCCGAACGCCACCGGGACGTGCACGTTCTGCGCCGTGTCCGCCGGGCCGGCCTCGATCAGGCAGACCCGGACGTCGGGGTCCTCGCTCAGTCGCGCGGCCAGCACGCAGCCCGCCGAACCGGCGCCCACGATCACGTAGTCGTACATCCACCCCTCCTCGTCGCCGGGCCGCCAGGCGTGCCGCCGGCGCAGCGTGGTGCGGGAGCCGGCCACCGGTGCCGCCGGCGGCCGGCCCGACGTCAGATGTAGAAGCTGTTCGGCTCCAGGCCGCAGAGCACCCGGCCGTAGAGCTCGTAGTTGGTCTGCGGGGTCATCAGCGCGTGCAGGTTGACCGTCTGCACGTCGCGGGCGATCCGCTGGATCGGCACCGAGCTGTAGATCGAGGAGCCGCCGCTGGCCAGGGCCAGCACGTCCACCGCGGCCCGGCCGAGCTGGCAGACCGCGCCGACGTCCGCCCGGGAGCGGACCCGCTCCTCCAGCGTCCACGGCTCGCCGGAGCGGCCCTTCTCGTCGACCAGCGTCGTGACCCGGTGGGCGTGGAACTCGGCCTGGTCGGTCTTGAGCGTCGCCTCGGCCACCTGGAGGTGGGTCACCGGCGCCTCGGCCTGGCTGTCGTAGCTGGTGTACGTGATCTTGCGGCCGGGCAGCCGCTCGAGGAACGCCTCGCGGGCGGCCCGGGCCAGACCGAGCACCGTGCCGACCGACGAGGCCGCGGCGACGCCGAGCAGCGGCGCCCGGTACATCGGCGAGTCGGCGTTGCGCTCCGAGGCGTACTGGCCCTGGAGGATCGCCGGCAGCGGCAGCACCCGCTCGGCGGGGACGAAGACGTCCCGCGCGACGGTGGTGACGCTGCCCGAGCCGCGCATCCCGGCGGTGTACCAGTCGTCGACGACCTCCAGCTCGGTCATCGGCACGAGCATCATCACCGGCATCGGCGTGCCGTCCGGCGCCGCGCCCATCGCGATGATCTCCTGCCACTGGCTGTGCAGGGCGCCGCTGATGAAGCCCCACTGGCCGTTGAGCAGCACCCCGCCCGGGCGGGGCTCGGCGCTGCCGGTCGGGCTGAGCGTGCCGCAGACGCGGACGTCGGGCGTGGCGAAGACCTCGTCCTGGACCTCGTCCGGGAACATCCCCACCATCCAGCCGGGGATCCACCACACCGAGGCGGTCCAGGCGGCGGAGCCGTCACCGCGGGCCAGGTGGGCGGCCACCTCGCAGAGGGTACGGGTGTCGGACTCGTACCCCCCGTAGCGGCGGGGGACGCGCATGCGGAACAGACCGGCGTCGGCCATCGCCTCGACGACCTCGTCGTGCAGGCGGCGGTTCTCCTCGGACCAGCTCGCGTGCTTCTGCAACAGCGGCACCAGCTCGGCCGCGCGGCGCACCAGCTCCGGGCCGGGCACTGTCTGGGTGACGTCCACCCTGACCTCCTCGCAAGTCGTCGGTTCGGCGGTTCCACCCGCCCCGGGCGTACGGTGCGTGCCGGGTCGCGGGGTGTGCCACGGGTCGGCAACCCCGGCACGGGGCGGCCCCGGCACGGGCGGCGGGACGGACCGGGCCGGCCGGTCCCCGCATGCCCCGGGTGCCCTTGGCATCGTCGGCGGCGCACGCGCAGCCCCGCATCTTTCGAAGTGCGATGTTGCCGGTGCGTCCGGCCGCCGCCGGAGAGCGGCGGGGGTCGACCGGGGCCGGGTAGCGCAATCACAAAGATGCGCTGAGTGACGAACCCCGGCCACGATTCCAGGTAGCGATCACCACCGGTACCCGGCGAGGAGTTCCGGCGTCCGGCCGGTCCCCGCCGCACCCGAGGGAAGGGAACACCCCATGTCCACGACCACCCAGGCCACCCGGCCCGACCTCGACGCCTACTACGGCCCCTTCACCAGCGAGAAGGAGAAGGAGGTCCTGGGCGTTCCGCTGCGCCTGGTCGCCGCCTGGAGCCGCAACGACGCCGCCGGTGTGGCCGACACCTTCACCGACGACGGCATCCTCATCCTCCCCGGCGACGTGTTCAAGAAGGGTCGCGACGAGATCTACTCCTTCATGGCCGCCGCCTACGCCGGCCCGTTCAAGGGCACCGGCGTGACCGGCAACCCGGTCGACGTGCGCTTCGTCAACGACGAGGTCGCCCTGCTGCGCACCCACGGCGGCATCCTCGCCCCGGGCGAGACCGAGATCGCCCCCGAGCTGGCCGTCCGCTCCACCTGGGTCTGCGTCAAGCGCGACGGCGAGTGGAAGCTCGCCGGCTACCAGAACAGCCCCCGCGGCGCCGGCGCCACCCTGCGCTGGTGACCCCGGCCCGACAACACCCTGCGAGGAGCGCACCATGACCACCACAGCGACGACGCGGTGGGGCGACGCGACGGAGATCCTCGGCGCCGCCGGCGTCACCGAGGACCCCGCCTACGTCCGCGACTTCCCCAGCCCCGAGGAGCGCGCGATCCTGGCCGTCCCGCAGCTCATCCAGGCGGCCTGGAAGGCCAACGACGCCGACTTCTTCGCCGACATCTTCGCCGAGAACGGCAGCCTGCTGATGGGCGACGAGCAGCTGACCAGCCGCGAGGAGATCCGCGCGTACATGGCCAAGGGGTTCGGCGGGCCCTACCGGGGCGCGTACGTCAAGGGCTACCCGGTCGCCCTGCGGATGCTGAATCCGGACGCGGCGATGGTGGTCACCGGCGGCGGCATCATCCTCGCCGGCGAGAGCGGGATCGCGCCCGACCGGCACATTCGCGCGACCTGGATCATCGTGCGGCGCGACGGCGAGCGCCCGCAGCTGATGTCCCACCAGAGCAGCCCCGTCAGCGGCTGACCGGCGGGGCCGGCCCGGACGGGCCGGCCCCGCCCCATCCATCCCCCCACCCGACCACCGAGGAGTCTCCGATGTCGACAGAGTCCGTGGAGCGGCCCTCACCGGCCCGGATGTACGACTACTTCCTGCACGGCACCAACAACTACCCGGTGGACCGGGCGGCGGCGGAGGCGGTGATCGGCCGGGTCGGTCAGACGCTGACCCGGGACGTGGTCTGGGAGAACCGCCGGTTCCTGGGCCGCGTCGTGCGGTACCTGGCGGCCGAGTGCGGGATCCGGCAGTTCATCGACATCGGAGCCGGGCTGCCGAGCCAGGAGAACACCCACCAGGTGGCGCAGCGGGCGGTGACCGCGCCGCGGGTCATCTACGTGGACAACGACCCGGCGGTCGCCGAGCACGGCACGCGGCTGCTCACCGCGCAGGAGCGGGCCAACACCGCCATCCTGACCGCCGACCTGCGCGACCCCGCCGCCATCCTCGACCACCCGGACACGAAGGCGCTGATCGACTTCTCCCAGCCGGTCGCCGTGCTGTTCATCGCGGTCTTCCACTTCGTCCGGGACAGCGAGGACCCGGCGTCGATCATCCGGGCGTTCCGGGACCGGATGGCGCCCGGGTCGTACCTGGCGCTGTCCCACCTCGCCGTGGAGGGCTCGCCGGCCGAGGAGCGCGCGCTGATGGAGGAGAGCTACCGCAACGCCACCGCGCCGATGGTCTACCGGTCGACCACGGCGATCCGCCAGCTGTTCGACGGCTTCATCCTCGTGCCGCCGGGCCTGGTGCCGACCGGCCGGTGGCGGCCCGACGGGACGGACGCCACGTCGACCGAGCGGATGTACGCCGGCGTGGGACGCAAGCCCTGACGCCACCCGCAGACCACCCGGCCCCCGCGCACACCAGAGGAGAGACATGCGCGTCGTCTTCGCCCTGTGGCCGAACCCGGCCCACCTGTACCCGCTGGTCCCGCTCGCCTGGGCGATGCAGAGCGCCGGGCACGAGGTCCGCGTCGCCTCCCATCCGATCCTGGCCGACAGCACGAAGGCCGTCGGGCTGACCCCGGTCGCGGTCGGTGACCCGGAGCTCATGCCGATGGGCCCCGGCCGGCCGCAGCCGCGCAGCGTCAGGGAGCGGCTCGACCGGATCACCGCCGCGCTGGAGCTGTCGCCGGCCGACAAGGACGTCTGGGACGTCTTCTACCAGTTCATGCTGCCGTCCATGTGGGACTTCCACCCGGTCGGCTCGACCGCCGCCGACCCGCACCCGGTCCTCGACGACCTGGTCGAGTTCACCCGGGCGTGGCAGCCGGACCTGGTGCTGTGGGACCCGTGCTTCCCGGCCGGGGCGGTGGCGGCGCGGGCCGCCGGCGCGGCGCACGCCCGGCTGCTGTGGGGCCTGGACTACTTCGCCTGGACGATGGACCGGTTCGCCGAGCGGGCCGCGCGGCCGGGCCCCGGCCCGGAGGCGAACCCGCTGGCCGAGACGATGCGCCCGGGCGCCGAGCGGCACGGCCTGGACGTCGACGACGAGCTGCTGCTGGGCCAGTGGACGGTAGACCCCACGCCGGCCGGCGTACGGCTGCCGACCGGCGTACGGACCGTGCCGGTGCGGTGGGTGCCCTTCGCGGCGCAGGAGGTGCTGCCGCGCTGGCTGCACCGGCGACCCGAGCGGCCCCGGGTCGCGCTGTCGCTCGGCCTGTCGCAGCGGATGTACTTCAAGGGCGGCTGGGACCACGTGCCCGGGCTGCTCCAGATGGTCGCCGACCTCGACGTGGAGGTGGTCGCCACGCTGAACGCCGACCAGCTGGCCGGGATCCCCGAGCTGCCGGACAACGTCCGGGCCCTGGACTACCTGCCGCTCACCCAGCTGCTGCCGTCCTGCGCCGCGCTCGTGCACCACGGCGGCATGGGCACGTTCGCCAGCGCGGCCGCGCTGCGGGTGCCGCAGCTGATCACCGACTCCGACGACGACAACGGCATGATCACCATCGAGGCCGACGGCATGGAATGGTCGATGGCGACCAAGCACATCGAGTCGTCGGTGACCGCGCGGTGCGTGGCACGGCGGGGTGCCGGGCTCGTCCTGGACATCAAGAACCTGTCCGTGGAGGCGATGCAGAAGCAGCTGGTCCGGGTGCTGGACGAGCCGTCGTTCCGGGAGGGCGCGGACTCGCTCTACGAGGACCTGCTCGCCACGCCGAGCCCGACCGAGATCGTGCCCGTGCTGGAGAAGCTGACCCGGCAGCACCGGGCCTGACCCCGCTGGCGCTCCCCCGGCGGCGGCCCGCACGTGCGGCGCCGCCGGGGCGTCCTCTCACGTCCTCTCTTGCCCTCGCGCGCCCTCGCACGCCCCTGAGCCGATCCGCGCCCGTCCCGCCGCCCGGCGGACCCGCCCGCCCGACCACCGGGAGAACCGATGATCAACGTATTCCAGCCGACGCTGGGCGCGGCCGAACTCGACGCCGTCCGCGACGTGTTCGACAGCAACTGGCTGGGGCACGGGCCGCGCACCCGGCAGTTCGAGCGGGAGTTCGCCGAGCACGCCGGGCTGGCGCCGGAGCGGACCATCTTCATCACCTCGGCCACCGCCGGCCTCTTCCTCGCCGTGGAACTGCTCGGCCTCGGGCCGGGCGACGAGGTGGTCCTGCCGTCGATCAGCTTCGTCGGGGCGGCCAACGCGATCGCGGCCGCCGGCGCCCGGCCGGTCTTCTGCGACGTCGACCCGCGCACCCTCAACCCGACGGTCGCCGACGTGGAGCGGGCGCTCACCCCCGCCACGAAGGCGGTGATCGTGCTGCACTACGGCGGCGTGCCGGGCGACGTGGCCGCGATCGCGGAGCTGTGCCGGCGCCGCCGGCTGGCACTGGTGGAGGACGCGGCGTGCGCCGTGGCGTCCACCGTCGACGGCCGTGCGTGCGGCAGCTTCGGCGACATCGCCATGTGGAGCTTCGACGCGATGAAGATCCTGGTCACCGGCGACGGCGGCATGCTGCACGTGCGCGACGACGAGCTGGCCCGGCGGGCACACCGGCTGGCGTACCACGGCCTCGAGCATGCCAGCGGCTTCTCCGCCGCCGGCAAGGGCGTGCCGCACCGCTGGTGGGAGCTGACGGTCCGGGAGTACGGCCGCCGGGTGGTCGGCAACGACCTGACCGCCGCGATCGGCCTGGTACAGCTCCGCCGGCTGCCGGAGTTCGTGGCCCGCCGGCGGGCGATCGCTGAGACGTACGACCGGCTGCTGGCCGACGCCGAGGGTGTCCGGCTCCCGCCGCCGTTGCCCGACGGGCAGGTCAACTCCCACTACTTCCACTGGGTCCAGCTCGACCCGGCGATCCGCGACCAGGTGGCGGCGGACCTGCTGGACCTCGGGATCTACACCACCTTCCGGTACGCGCCGCTGCACCGGGTTCCCGCGTACGGCGGCGGCGGGCACCTGCCCGGCGCCGACGAGGCGGCGCGGACCACTCTCCTCCTACCGATGCACCAGGGGTTGACCGATGCAGACGTACGAACGGTGGCCGACAGCCTGCGCAAGTCCGTCGACCAGCGACAGGCCCGGGCCGGTGGCTGACCGGACGGCCGGGCGGTCCCGAGGGCGGCTCCGGTGAAGGCCCTGGTGCTCGCCGGCGGCTCCGGTACCCGGCTGCGCCCGCTGACCTACTCGATGCCCAAGCAGCTCGTGCCGGTGGGCAACCGGCCGGTGCTGGAGCACGTGCTGGACGCCGTGCGCGCCGCCGGTGTGACCGACGTGGGGGTCGTGGTGGGCGGCTGGGCCGAGCAGATCGCCGACGCCCTCGGCGACGGCTCCCGCCTGGGCGTCCGGCTGACGTATCTGCGCCAGGACCAGCCGCGTGGCCTGGCCGACTGCGTCCGGGTGGCGCGCGGGTTCCTCGGCGACGACGACTTCCTCATGTACCTCGGCGACGTCATGCTGCCCGACGGCGTGGCCCGGTACGCCGACGAGTTCCGCGCCCTCCGGCCGGCCGCGCACGTGCTCGTGCACAAGGTCGCCGACCCGCGCGCCTTCGGCGTGGTCGAGCTGGGCCCGGACGGGGCCGTGCGGCGGCTGGTGGAGAAGCCCCGGCACCCGCGCAGCGACCTCGCCCTCGTCGGGGTCTACTTCTTCACCCCGGCCGTCCACGCCGCGGTCGACGCGATCACCCCGAGCGGCCGGGGCGAGCTGGAGATCACCGACGCCGTGCAGTGGCTGGTCAGCGCCGGCGCGGACGTCCGCGCCAGCGAGTACCACGGCTACTGGCGGGACACCGGCCGGGTGGAGGACCTGCTGGCCTGCAACCGGCACCTGCTCGACGGCCTGGCCCGCGACGTGGCCGGTCAGGTGGACGCCGCCAGCGAACTGACCGGGCCGGTGGTGGTGGCACCCGGGGCCCGGGTGGTCGCGTCCCGCGTCGAGGGGCCGGTGGTGATCGGCGCGGACGCCGTGGTCGAGGGCTGCCGCATCGGGCCGCACACCGCGATCGGTCGCGGCTGCCGGCTCACCGACGCCGAGGTGGCGGACTCGATCGTCCTGGAGGGCGCCTCCATCACCGCCGTCCGCGGCCTGCACGGCTCGCTGATCGGCCGGTCCGCCACGGTCCGTCCCGGCCCGGCGGCCGGGAGCCGGTTGGTCGTCGGGGACCACACCCGGGTCGAGATCGCCGCATGACCGGCCCCGGCCACCCGGCCGGCCGCTGCCGGGCCGAATCCGCAAGGGAGATGCGATGAGCGACGAACAGAAGGCGTTGCTGCTGGACAGCGTCCGCAAGTACCACCAGGAGATCCAGGAGGACCGGCCCTTCGTCCCGGGCGTGACGGAGATCTGGCCGTCCGGTGCGGTGCTGGGCGTCGAGGAACGGGTGGCGCTGGTCGAGGCCGCGCTGGACCTGCGTATCGCGGCGGGACGGAACGCCCGCAAGTTCGAGTCCGCGTTCGCGCGCAAGCTGCGGGTCCGCAAGGCGCACCTGTGCAACTCGGGGTCGTCGGCGAACCTGCTCGCGGTCTCGGCGCTCACGTCGCCGCAGCTCGGCGACCGGCGGCTGCGGCGCGGCGACGAGGTGATCACCGTCGCCGCCGGGTTCCCCACCACGGTCAACCCGATCCTCCAGAACGGGCTGGTGCCGGTCTTCGTCGACATCGAGCTGGGCACCTACAACGCCACCGTGGACCGGGTCGCCGCGGCGATCGGCCCGAAGACCCGGGCGATCATCCTCGCCCACGCGGTCGGCAACCCGTTCGCCGTGGCGGAGATGGCCGAGCTGGCCAGGGAGCACGGGCTGTTCCTCATCGAGGACAACTGCGACGCGGTCGGGTCGTTCTACGACGGCCGGCCGACCGGCAGCTTCGGCGACCTGGCCACGGCGAGCTTCTACCCGGCCCACCACATGACGATGGGTGAGGGCGGCTGCGTGGTGACGTCCAACCTGGTGCTCGCGCGGGTGGTGGAGTCGCTGCGGGACTGGGGACGCGACTGCTGGTGCGCGCCCGGCGAGAGCAACACCTGCATGAAGCGCTTCGAGCACCGGATGGGCTCGCTGCCCGACGGGTACGACCACAAGTACATCTACTCGCACGTCGGCTACAACCTGAAGACCACCGACCTCCAGGCCGCCCTCGGGCTCGCCCAACTGGCCCGGGTCGACGAGTTCTGCGCCACCCGACGGCACAACTGGCGCCGGCTGCGGGACGGCCTGGACGGGGTGCCGCACCTGCTGCTGCCGGAGGCCACTCCACGCAGCGACCCGAGCTGGTACGGCTTCGTCATCACGGTCGTGCCGGGGGCGCCCTTCACCGTGCCGGAGCTGGTGGACTTCCTGGAGGAGCGGCGGATCGGCACGCGGCGGTTGTTCGCCGGCAACCTCACCCGGCACCCCGCGTACGCCGACCAGCCCTACCGGGTGGTGGGCGACCTGACCAACAGCGACATCGTCACCAGCCAGACCTTCCACGTCGGCGTCTACCCCGGCCTCACCGACGAGATGATCGACTACGTCGTCTCGTCGATCCGGGAGTTCGTCAAGACCTACGGCTGACCGGCCGGCCCGGCGGGGCCGACCGGCGTCCTGATTGGAGCCTGAGATGGGTGTTCTGACCGACCGACGAGACCCCCGGGTGGCGGTCATCGGCCTCGGCTACGTCGGGGCCTGCATCGCGGCGGTGCTGGCCGAGCGGGGCCTCGACGTGGCCGGCGTGGACGTCGACCCGCACCTGGTCGACGAGCTGCGCCGCGGGCACTGCCGCTTCGAGGAGCCCGGCCTCGCGGAGCTGCTCCGGGCGGGCGCCGACACGGGCCGGCTGCGGGTCGGCACCGACTACGCGGCGGTCGCCGAGGCCGACGTCATCCTGGTGACCGTCGGCACCCCGGTACGGCTGGACGGGTCGCTCGCCGACGAGCAGTTGCGCGGCGCCTGCGTGGAGCTGAGCCGCCACCTGCGCCGGGGCCAGCTGGTCGTGGTCAAGAGCACCGTCCCGCCGGGCACGACCCGGGACTTCGTGCTGCCGCTGCTGGCCGGCGGTGGGCTGGTCGGCGGCGCCGACTTCGGGCTGGCGTTCACCCCGGAGCGGCTCGCCGAGGGTACGGCGCTGCGGGAGCTGCGGACCTTCCCGATCGTCGCGGGCGGCCTCGACGCGGGCAGCACGCGGGACGCGGAGACGTTCTGGCGGCGCGCGCTGGGTGTCGACGTGGTCCCGGTGGAGTCGCTGGAGGCCGCGGAGATCGTCAAGCTCGCCGACAACTGGTGGATCGACCTCAACATCGCGCTCGCCAACGAGCTGGCCAAGTTCAGCGCGCTGTACGAGGTGGACGTCCTCGAGGTCATCCAGGCCGCGAACGGCATCCCGAAGGGCACCGGCACCATCAACATCCTGCTGCCCAGCGTCGGGGTCGGCGGCTCCTGCCTGACCAAGGACCCGTGGATGGTCTGGCACTCCGCGCAGCAGCGGGGCCTGGAGATCCTCACCGCGCCGGCCGGCCGGCGGGTGAACGCCGGCATGCCCGCGTACACCGCGCGGTTGATCCTCGACGAGCTGGCCGCGCTCGGCCGCCCGGCCCGCGGGGCGCGGGTGGCGGTGCTCGGCCTGGCCTTCAAGAACGACACCGGGGACCTGCGGGCCACGCCCGTGCTGCCGGCGGTCGAGGC
Source organism: Micromonospora sp. H33 (assembly GCF_052068455.1). Lineage (NCBI taxonomy): Bacteria > Bacillati > Actinomycetota > Actinomycetes > Micromonosporales > Micromonosporaceae > Micromonospora > Micromonospora sp. H33. The sequence goes on from NZ_JBQHDE010000005.1 coordinate 224,069, forward strand.
CCTGCGTGAGGCCGGGTGCGACGTGCGCCTGCACGACCCCCTGGTGGACCCGGACGAGGCGGAGAAGCTGTTCGGGCTGCGCCCGGTGGCGGACCTCGACGCGGCCGTACGGGAGGTGGACTGCGTCGCGGTGCTGGCGCACCACCGCCCGTTCGCCGGGATCGACTTCACCGCGTTGCCGGTCACCCGGCCCTGCCTGGTGCTCGACGGGCGGGCGTACTACAGCCGGGAGCGGATCGCCGAGCTGCGGACGGCCGGCTTCCACTACCGGGGGATCGGCCGGTGAGCGCGCGGGTCGTGGTGACCGGCGGGTACGGCTTCATCGGCGCCCACCTGGTGGACCGGCTGGTGGCGCGGGGCGACGAGGTCACCGTCGTCGACGGCGCCCGCCCGGCCACGGGACGTCCGGCGTGGGCCGGGCACGTCCGGTTCGTGGAGGGCGACGTCCGCGACGCCCGGCGCCTCGCCGAGGCGATCGCCCCCGGCGTCGACGTGGTCTACCACCTGGCCGCCGTGGTCGGGGTCGACCAGTACCTCGCCCGCCCGCTGGACGTCATCGACATCAACGTCACCGGTACGCGCACGGTGCTGGACCTGGCCTCCCGGGCGGACGCCCGGGTGGTGCTCGCCAGCACCAGCGAGGTGTTCGGCAAGAACCCGGCGGTGCCGTGGCGGGAGGACGACGACCGGGTGCTCGGCGCGACGTCGGCGGACCGCTGGACGTACTCGACGAGCAAGGCACTCACCGAGCACCTGGCGTACGCGTTCGGCCGGCAGCACGGGCTGGCGGCGACCATCGTGCGCTACTTCAACGTCTACGGCCCCCGGCAGCGGCCGGCGTACCTGGTCAGCCGGTCGGTGCACCGGGCGCTGAACGGGCGGCCGGTGGTCGTCTACGACCGGGGTCGGCAGACGCGCTGCTTCACGTTCATCGACGACGCGGTCGCCGGCACGCTCGCCGCGGCGGACCGCCCGGAGGCCGTCGGCGAGTCGTTCAACATCGGCAGCACGGTGGAGCACACCATCGCCGAGGTGGTGGAGCTGATCGGCGCCCTGACCGGCAGCGACGCGCGGTCCGAGGTGGACACCCGGACGGCGCTCGGCACCGCCTACGAGGACCTGGCCCGCCGTATCCCGGACACCACCAGGGCCCGCACGACGCTGGACTGGAAGTGCGAGGTGCCGCTGCGCGACGGTCTGGCCCGCACCGTCCGGTGGGCCCGGGAGAACCCGTGGTGGCTCGCCCTACCCGACACCGGAGCCTCCTGACCCACCAACCAACCGGCGCCGCCCGCCCCCCGTCCGGGGACCGGGCGGCGCCGTCGTGCGTACCCGTCCGGCACCAGCGTTGATCAAGAGGTTTTCGTCCCGGATCGCGCTGCCGGAGGACGAAAACCTCTTGATCAACCAGAGGCAGGAGGAGCGGAGGCGGGCACGGAGGTGCGCACGGCGGCCGGGGTGCGGGGGGGAACGCCCCGGCCGCCGTGCGCGGTCGGTGGGGCTACTTCCGGGCGGGCTCCGGGGAGCCGTCGGCGCCGGCCGCCGGCTCCCCGCTCCCCTGCTCCGCGTCGGCCGCCGGCTCCTCCGCCGTCGGGCGGACCCGGCGCAGCAGCAGTGCCGAGAGGACGGCGAGGAGCACGGCCAGCCCGGCGCTCACCACGCCCGCGATGTTGAAGCCACTGGTGAACGCGTCCCGTGCCGCCTCCAGCAGCGCCGCGCCGGCCTGGTCGGGGAGCTGACCGGCGACTGCGGTGGCACCGGCGAGGGACTCCTCGGCCGCCTCGCCGACGTCGCCCGGCAGGCCGGCCGGGACGGCGGGGGCGACCTCGCCGCGGTAGACCGCCGTGCCGACGCTGCCCAGCAGCGCGACGCCGAGCGCGACGCCGAGCTCGGTGCTGGTCTCGGACATCGACGACGCGGAGCCGGCCCGCTCGGGCGGCGCCGCACCGATGATCAGGTCGGTGCCCAGCACCGCCCCCGGGCCGAAGCCGAGGTAGACGATCACCAGACCGGTCACCGCCAGGCCGAGCCCGCCGGCGCTGCCCACCAGACCGATCAGCGCGTAGCCGACCGCGGCGATCACCATGCCGCCGGCCACGACGTAGCCCGGCGCGACGCGCTGCGCGACCATCGGCGCCAGCATCGACCCGACCAGCATGGACACCGCGTACGGCAGCATCCACAGACCGGCCCGCAGCGGCGAGAGGCCCTCGACGAGCTGGGCGTACTGCGCGAAGAGCAGCGCGATGCCGCCGATGGTGGCCCCGCCGATCAGCATGATGAGCAGGGCGGCGCTGAAGGTGCGGTTGGCGAACAGGCGCACATCCAGCAGCGGATGGGCGAGCCGGCGCTGCCGGTGGACGAAGACCACACCGATCACGAGGCCGACCACCATGGCCAGCAGCGGCTGGGCGCCGAAGCCGTCCTTGGCCAGCTCCTTGAGGCCCCAGACGACCGCCAGGACGGTGGTCAGGGAGAGCGCGACGCTAACCAGGTCCAGACGGCCGGCGTCGGGGTTGCGGTACTCCGGCAGCAGCACCGGCGCGGCGATCAGCAGCACGATCATCACCGGAACGCCGAGCAGGAACACCGAGCCCCACCAGAAGGACTCGAGCAGGGCGCCGCCGATCAACGGCCCGACGATCGAGCCGATCATGAAGCAGCTCATCCAGATGCCGATGGCCATGGTGCGCTGCTGCGCGTTGCGGAACATGTTGCTGATCAGCGACAGGGTCGACGGCATCAGCGTCGCGCCGGCGACGCCCAAAAGCGCCCGCGTGGCGATCAGCATCTCGGCGCTGGTGGAGTACGCGGCGACGACGGAGGCCGCGCCGAAGGCGGCCGCACCGATCATCAGCAGCCGCCGCCGGCCGATCCGGTCGCCGAGGGTGCCCATCGTGACCAGGAACCCGGCGATCATGAACCCGTAGATGTCCATGATCCACAGCAGCTGGGCGGCGTCCGGCGCCAGGTCGGCGCTCAGGTGCGGCAGCGCCAGATAGAGCACGTTGAGGTCGAGCGCCAGCAGCAGCGTGGGCAGGGCGAGCACCGCGAGCCCGATCCACTCCCGCCGACCGGCCCGGAGTCCGGCCTCGCTCTCGTTGACGTCCATGGTGGTCCTTTCCGTCCGAGGTACGCGGAAGCGCCCAGGCCTACTTGTCGTAGTCGTCGTGCAGCCGCCACCAGCTGTACGGCGTGGTCTGCGGTCGCCCGTCCGGGGTGTCCTCCCAGGTCTCCTGGCGGCCCAGCGGGGTGAGGTCGAGGAACGTCCAGTTGCTGCCGAGGGCCTCGACGCCGCGGGCGGTGGTGAAGTACGTGCGGTACACGTCGTCGCCGTCGCGCAGGAAGACACTGAGGCCGAACGACTCCCCCGCCTCCGACGTCAGCCCGAGGTCGGTGTTGAAGTCGGTGCCGTACGACGAGTACCACGGCAGCGTCCAGCCCATCCGCTCCTTGAAGGGCGTGATCTCGGCCAGCGGGGCCCGCGAGATCAGGGCGAGCGTGGTGTCCCGGGCGTTGAGGTGGGCCGGATGCCCGAGGTTGTCGACGAACATGGAGCAGCCCTCGCAGCGGTGCGACGAGCCCGGCGTGAACATGAAGTGGTAGACGACGAGCTGCCGCCGCCCCTCGAACACGTCGGCCAGGCGGGCCTTGCCGGCCGGGCCCTCGAAGACGTACTCCTTGTCGATCCGGGTCATCGGCAGCCGGCGGCGCTCGGCGGCGAGCGCGTCCCGGGCCCGGGTCGCCTCCTTCTCCTTGACGAGCAGCCGCTCGCGCGCGGCCTGCCACTCCTCCGTGGACACGACCGGTGGCAGGTTCATGATGTCTCTCCGTTCGTGGTGGTGACGCTTTCTGAGGGGGGTGCCGGCGGCCGGACCGCGCGCACGCGCGGGTCACGGCGAGGGGACGTGGCCCGTACGGGGGACCCACGGCCGGCCGTGCTCCGGCACCCTGATCCACCCTGTCCGACGCCGCTCTCGGTCCACTCCCGGTCCACTCGCGGTCGCCCCCGGTGACGTGACGGCCCGTCGCCGGACCACTGCGTTACGGTGACACCATGCGTTTCGGGCTCCTCGGTCCGCTGGGCGTCTGGACGACGGACGGCGCGCCGGTCAACGTGCCCGATTTGAAGGTCCGTGTCCTGCTCGCCGCCCTGCTGGTCCACGAGGGGCACCCTGCGTCGATCGACCGGCTCGTCGAGGACGTCTGGGGGGACCGCCCGCCGGCCAACCCCACCGGAGCGCTCCAGACGAAGGTCTGGCAGCTGCGCCGCGCCTTGAACGCCGCCGAACCCGGTGCCCGGGACCGGGTGGTCTCCCACCCCCCGGGGTACCTGCTGCGCACCGGCCCGGACCCGACCGACGCCGAGCGGTTCACGGCGCTGGTGGAGCGGGCCGCCGCCACGACCGGGCCGGGTGCGCGGGCGGCGCTCCTCGACGAGGCACTCGGGCTGTGGCGCGGTCCGGTGCTGGCCGACTTCCCCGAGGCGCCGTTCGCCACGGCGCTCGCCGCCCGGCTGGACGAGCAGCGGTTGGCCGCCACGGAGGACCGGGCGGAGGCCCGGCTCGCGCTCGGCGAGCACCACCTGCTCACCGGGGAACTCGCCGACCTGGTGGCACGCCACCCGTACCGGGAGCGCCTGCGCGCCCTGCACCTGCGGGCGCTGTACCGGGCGGGCCGGCAGGGTGAGGCGCTGGACTGCTACGACCGGTTCCGCCGGCGGCTCGCCGACGAGCTGGGCGTGGACCCGGGCCCGGAGCTGGTCGCCCTGCACCGGGCGATCCTGTCGCACGACCCGGCGCTGCTCGCCCCGCCGGCGACGACCGGTCCGGTCACGGTCGCGCCGGCACCGCCGGCCTCCGCGACCGCGCCGGAGGTACGGGGAAACCTGCCCGTCCCGCTGACCGACCTGGTGGGCCGGGAGGCGGCGGTACGGGACATCCACGACCTGCTCGACGCCGCCCGGCTGGTGACCCTGGTCGGCTCCGGCGGGGTGGGCAAGACCCGCCTGGCGGTCGCGGCGGCCCACCAGCTCGCCGGGGACTACCCGGACGGGGTGTGGCTGGTCGAGCTGGCGGCCCTGCGCCGCGCCGACGAGGCGGCGCTGGCCGCGTCCGTCCTCGCGGTGCTCGGCGTCCGCGAGAGCGTGGAGCTCGCCCCCGCCACGCCGGCCGAGCACCTGGTGGAGGCGCTTCGCGGTCGCACGCTCCTGCTGGTGCTGGACAACTGCGAGCACGTCGTCGAGCCCGTCGCCGAGCTGGCCGACCGGGTGCTGCGGCACGCGCCGGGCGTCCGCCTGCTGGCCACCAGCCAGGAGCCGCTGGGCGTGGCCGGGGAGCAGGTGTGCGCCGTACCCCCGCTGGCCCTGCCGGACCCGGCAGCCGGCGACCCGGCGGTGCTCGCCCGCGCCAGCGCGGTCCGGCTCTTCGTCACCCGCGCGACCGCCGCCGCTCCCGCCTTCGCGCTCGACGAGACGAACGCCCGCGACGTCGCCGAGCTGTGCCACCGGCTCGACGGCATCCCGCTCGCACTGGAGCTGGCCGCCACCCGGGTCCGGTCCCTGGGTGTCCGCGGCCTGCTGACGCGGCTCGACGACCGGTTCCGGGTGCTGACCAGCGGGCACCGGGGCGCCCCGCCCCGCCAGCAGACCCTCCGCGCGATGATCGACTGGAGCTGGGAGCTGCTCGGCGAGCCCGAGCAGGTGGTGCTGCGGCGGTTGGCGGTGCACGCGGACGGGTGCGCGCTGGAGGCCGCGGAGGCGGTGTGCGCCGACGACGGCCTCCCCGCCGACCAGGTGCTCGAGCTGCTGGCCCGACTGGTCGACCGTTCGCTGGTGGTGATGGCGGAGACGCCGGCCGGGCCACGGTACCGGCTGCTCGAGTCAGTGGCCGCGTACTGCGTGGAGCGGCTGCGCGAGGCCGACGAGGTGGCCGCCGTCCGCCGCCGCCACCGGCGGTACTACGCGGCGCTGGCGCGGCGGGCCGACGAGGCGCTGCGCGGCCCCGAGCAGCGGCAGTGGCTGGCCCGGCTCGACCAGGAGAGCGCCAACCTGCGCCACGCGCTGGACGGCGCGGTGGCCGACGGCGACCCGGTGGGGGCGCTGGAGCTGACCACCGCGCTGGCCTGGTACGGCTACCTGCGCGGCCGGCTGCGGGAGGCACGCCGGTCGATCGAGGCCGCGCTCGCCGTACCCGGCCCCGCCCCGGAGACGCTGCGGGCCGCGGCGGCCTGCTGGCGCGCCGGGCTGGCGCTGCTGGAGGGCGGCGGTGACCACGCGCCGCTGGTCGCCCCGGCGCTCGCCGGCTGGCCGTCCGGGGCGGACCCGGCGGGGCGGGCACGGGCGACCTGCTTCCTCGGGCTCGCCCTGCTCAACACCGGCGACGTGGCCAGCAGCGCGGCCCTCGTCGACGAGGTGCTGCCGGAGTTCGAGCGGCTCGGCGACCGGTGGGGCGTGGCCACCGCGCTGAGCCTGCGGGCCAACCAGGCGCAGGCCCGGGGCGAGTTGGCCGCGGTCCGCCGGGACGCCGAACGCAGCGTCGCCCTCTTCCGCGAGCTGGGTGACCGGTGGGGCCAGTTGCAGGCGTCCTTCCCGCTCAGCTCCCGCGCGGAGGCGACCGGGGACTACGCGGAGGCGGCCCGGCTGCACCGGGAGAGCCTGCGGATGGCCGAGGAGCTGGGGCTGTGGCTGGAGGCGGCGGACCGGCTCTCCGGCCTGGGCCGCATCGCGCTGCTGGCCGGCGACTACGACCGGGCGCGCGAGTTCCACGAGCGGGCGCTCCGGCTGGCCGCCGAGCAGAACTGCAAGCCCGGTGAGCTGTACGCGCAGATCGGGCTGGGGCTCGGGGCCCGCCGGGAGGGCCGCCTCAGCGAGGCGGAGGAGCTGCTGCGGGGCGTTCTGGAGTGGACCCGGCAGCCGGGCCTGGACGCCGAGGTCGTGCGGGCGCTGCTCCTGGCGGAGCTGGGGTTCGTCGCCGAGCTGCGTGGCGCCGCGTCAACCGCGCGCGACCTCCACGCCGAGTCGTTCGCCGTGGCGACCGCCATCGGCGACCCGCGCGCGCAGGCGCTGGCGCTGGAAGGGCTGGCGGGTGCGGCGGCCATCGACGGCCGCCCCGCGGACGCGGCCCGGCTGCTCGGCGCGGCGGCGGTGGCGCGGGCCTCGGTGGGCGCGCCGCTGCCGGACGGGGAACGCGGGGACGTGGACCGGATCACCGCCGCCGCCCGTGCGGCGCTGGGCGCTGCGGCGTTCACCGAGGAGTTCGACCGGGGCACGGCGCTGCGGCCGGAGCAGGCGTACGGGTCGGTGGCGGCCGTGGGTCGGCCGGCCTGACCGGCCGGGCGGCCACGCCACCACCCGGCCGGAGTCGCTCAGCCGTCGGTGGTGCCCTTCGAGTTCTGGTACGCGGCGATGTGCCACCGCCCGTCGCGCCGCACCACCGTGGACGTGGCGAGGAAGCCGCGCTCCGGGACGATCCCGCTCTCGCCCTCCAGCAGCACGCTGCCCCGCGTCACCAGCAGGGCGATGTCGCCGGCGAGGAAGCGGACGTCGAGGGGCTCGACGTGCACCCGCGTCCCCGCGTACGGGCCGGCGAACCCGGCGGCCATGAACGCCCGGATCCCGTCCCGACCCTTCATGTAGGAGTCACCGATGAGGGTCCCGTCCTCGGTGAAGATCGCCGCGAAGCCGTCGGCGTCGTTGGCCGCCCAGGCGGCCATGATGCGGGCCGCCACGTCCCGCACCGCCGTCTCGTCGTCGGTCAGCACGGCGGTGTCGCCTGCGGACATGTCCTACCTCCTCGTGGTCCCACCGGCACGCCGAGCGGCGTGGGTGCGTCTCAACAGGTGATCCGGGCGTCCGGCGAGGTCAGGTAGCCCATCATGTTGGGATCCCAGACGACGGCCCGGTACGTCCAGGTGCCGCTGCCCCGGCAGGCGAAGTCGAGCCGGTTGACGGTGCCCGGGTCCATCCAGCGCTCCAGCACGGTCCGCCAGCCGGTGTCGGTCGACTGCCAGCGCATCAGCCAGAAGATGGCGTAGACCGTGCAGCCGTTGGTCGCCACGCTGCGTACGGACACGCCGGTCGGGCTCAGCGTCGGGGTGCTCGGTGCGGTCACGCACGTCGCCGGCGCGGTGTCCGCCCGCACCGGGGCGGGGCCGAGGGTGGCCGCCGCCAGCGCGCAGACGGCGATGAGCGCCGCGCACGCGATCCGGGTGATCAGCCTCATGGTTCCTCCTGTCCGGTGCGCCGCTCGGGCGCGTACCGGTAGGCGTCGACGATGGTCTGCTCCAGCCGGTTGCCGTCGGTGTCCACCAGGACGGCCCGCAGCGACAGCGACGCCGCGCCCGACGGGGTGGCCACCACCGCCCGGTGGCCGGCGCCGCCCGACGGCACCAGGTGCGCCCGACGCCACGTGCGGCCTCCGTCACCGGAGACCTCGACCGTGAGCTCCCGTACGGCGCCGACCCGGGCGCCCGGCTGGGACATCACCGTCACCGGCAGCACCGTCACCCGTCCGTGGCGTACCCGGTTGTGGTCGTCGACCGGCGGTGCGTACCGGACCGCCCAGAGCGGGAACGACTCCCCCTCCTCCCCCGTCGTGTCGGAGCGGAAGGTCCACACCGAGTCCACCCGCGTGGACAGGTCGGAGAAGGACGGCCGGGTCGTGCGCTTCTCCACCCGGAACGTCCCGGGCCCGGGCGGAACCTCCGCCTCGAGGTTCCCGGCGCCGGAGCGGGCGAGCAGCACGCCGTCGCGGTACAGCAGCGTGGACGCGGTGTCGGTCAGCGACCCGCCCCGGTGCGAGTCCTGGTCGGAGTACATCGGGACGCCGAACCAGACGGTGTCGCCCCGCCGGCCGGCGTGGCCCGCGAAGTCGAACATCGGCCCGAACACCGCCGCGTTCCACCGGTCGGTGTACCTGTGGCCGGCCCGGTAGCTCCGGTAGCCCTGGCCGAGGGCGGTGACCTCGGTGGGCAGCCCGCCGGGCCCCGGGACGTTCTCCCCGAAGGCGCCGCTCCACTGGGTGTCCCCCGCGTCGAGCAGGTGGGTGGTGCGGGCCGGCAGGCGGAACGGCAGCAGGGCGGCCAGCGTGCCGGTCACGCCGGGGGCCGTCGCGAAGTGGGCCTTGGTCGCCGGCCGGCCGGGCACCTGCGCGACGAGTCGGGTGTCGACGGCGCCGAGGTCCCTCTCGTCGACGGTCCGCTCGAAGCCGGTGAAGAAGCCGCCGGGGCGGGTGTCCAGCAGGCCGTACGTGTACGGGGTGTCCGCGAAGTCACCGCGTGGCCCGGGCACCCCCCAGGTGGAGGCGAGGTACCCGGTCATCTGCGTGGCATCGACGTCCCCGCCGATCTGCCCGGCGTACAGGCCGTCGAAGCCGTCCGTCGCGAGCGAGAGGGCGAACCCGGGGCGCTCGCCGTCGCGCCGCTCGAAGCCGAGATCCACCAGCGCGGTACGGGCGTCGGGCCGGGGGACGGAGGTGCGTACCGGAGCGGACCGCCGCGCGTCCACGGTCACCGTGGCGTCCCGGTCGAGGACCAGCTCGGGCTGGACCAGCCGGTGCCACGTGGAGTCGGTGTCGCCGAAGTCGACCACGTCGGCGACCAGGACGTACGTCCCCCGGGGCAGCTCGGCGGAGGACGCCCCGCCCGTGCTGCTCAGCACCGCCCGCACCTCGCCGGTGAGGTCGAGGACCATCGTCTCGGCGACACCGCTCGCCCGCCCGTCCGGGCCGACGTGGCGCACCGTCAGCGTGTGGGTCTCGGCCGGCGTCGCCGCGCCGCCCGACGTGGCGGTGCTCCCCGGCCCGGACGCGCCGCCCGACGTGGCGGTGCCCTCCGGCGCGGACGCGACGGCTGTCGCGGTGTCGAGCCGGATCCGCGCGAGCTGCGACCGCTGGGCCCGGATCGCCGCCCACGCCGCCGGGGCCGCCGACTTCGTGACGGTCACCGCGCCGGCACCCGCGTGCGGTACGCGGGCGGTGGTGCGCAGACCCGGCCCGGTGAGCCCGGCCGCCGGGTCGGCGCCGCGTCGGGTGACGAGCAGGCGCAGCGCGGGGCTCCGCGCGTCGTCGTACCCCGCGCGGACCAGTTCGGTGACGTCGAACAGCCGCCGGTCCAGCAGGCCGGCGGTGACCAGCGGACGCGCGTCCTCCGGAAGCACGAGACGCCGGTCGCCCGAGCGGAGGCTGGTGAACCGGATCCCGGCCCGGCCGGCGGCCGGCGTGACGCTCAGCTGCGCACCGTCGGCCGAGGTGGTGACCCGGTCGCCGGTGAGCAGCGTGACCGTGTACCGGGCCGGCGCCGCCGACGGCGGGCCGGCCGACGCGGACCGCTGGACGCTCGACCCGACCGCGCCCGCCGCCGTCGCTCCCGAGTGGACACCGGGTGTCGCATTCCCCGGCCGGGTCCCGGCGGCCGGGGCGGCGAGAGCCGGCGGGGCGGTCAGCGTCAGGACGGCGGTCAGCAGCACGGAAACCAGCGCCCGCCCGGTCCCGCGACCTGGTCGACCTGTGCCGTCCGGTGACCGCTCCCCGCCCACGTCCCGCACCTCCGCGCTCGACCGGCCACCGGCCGGCGCGCGCCGGGCGGTGACCGGTGTCCCTCGTCCGCATCGTTCTCCGGCCGTCCTGCGGCGCGCATCTTCCACCGTGCGCTTTCCCGGGTCCGCTCCGCCGGCTGCGCACGGTGGAAGATGCGCCGTACCCGGTCGCGGCCGCACGATCCGACGGTGTGGAGGGCGGACGCGAGGGAGCCTCCGCATCGACCAGGCGGCCGTGACCACCCCGGTGGGCACGGCCGCGGTGAGGAGCCGGTGATGACGGCGGTACGCGAGGGCGGAACAGGGAGACGGGCGAGGACCTTCTTTCCGGAGCTGGAGGGATTACGCGGAGTCGCCGCGGTGATGGTGATGCTGACCCACGTGGCGCTCACCACCGGCGTGATCGCCTCCGACATGTACGGCGCGCCCGGCAATCCGGTGGCCGGGCCGGTGCTGAACACGATGGACGTCAGCGTGCCGATCTTCTTCGTCCTCTCCGGGCTGGTGCTCTACCGGCCGCTCGCCCTGGCCACGCTCACCGACCGGCCGGCGATGCCGCTGCGGCCGTACTTCCGGCGGCGGGCGCTGCGGATCCTGCCGGCGTACTGGCTGCTGACAGTCGTCGCGCTGGTGGTGCTGAACGCCGACGCCGTGGACGGGCCGCGGGACGTCCTGTTCCCCCTGCTGTTGCTGCAGGTCTACGACCCGGCCACGATGCCGACCGGCATGGAACAGACGTGGAGCCTCGCCACCGAGGTCGCGTTCTACCTCACGCTCCCCCTGGTGGCGTGGGCGCTGCGTCGGTGGGCGCGCCGGGTCGCCGACCCGGCCGCGCGGGTACGGCGGATCGTGCTGCCGCTGGGCGGCGTCGTGCTCGTCGGCGCCGGGTTCGCCGCGTACCACCACCTGCCGTCCATGGGTCCCTTCCCGACCCAGCACCTGTGGCCCACCGAGTACGTGGGCTACCTGGCCGCCGGCATGATCGTGGCGACCCTGTCGGCGGCCGCCGAGGTGGCACCCGGGCGACAGCCGGCGGTGTACCGGTTCCTCGGCCGGTTCCCCGGCCTGGCGTGGCTCGGTGCGCTGGCGGCGTACGCGCTGGCCTGCTCACCGCTCAGCGGCCCGAACGAGATGAACTACCCGCCGCTCGGCGCGGCGATGGTCGACCACACCCTCTACCTGGTGATCGCCGTGCTGGCGGTGGCGCCGCTGGCCCTGCCGACCGGACGTCCCCGGTACATGCGCGCCGTGCTGGCGAACCCGGTGGTGGCCTTCCTCGGCCGGATCTCCTACGGGGTCTTCCTCTGGCACGTGTTCCACCTGTGGCTCTGGTTCGGCCTCACCGGCGCGCCGCTGGGCACGGGCAACTTCTGGCTGGTGACGGCGACGGTCCTCGGCGCCAGCGTGGTGACGGCGACCGCGAGCTGGTACCTCGTCGAGCGGCCGGCCATGCGGCTGCGGCCCTGGCTGGGCCGCGCCCCGGTCGATCCCGGCGCTGAGGCGCCCCGGACGGTGCCGGAGCAGCCGGTCGTCGCCGCTGCGCTGCCGCAGTGGGCCGCCGAGACGGCCGCGCCGGCCACGCCGGTGAACTGACCAGGCCGGACCGGCGGTACGCGGGCGGGAGGTCCGCCCGGTGGGAACGGAGGGAGAGGCGATGAGCGGGACCCCGAGGGACAGGGCCGTCGTCCTGGGCGCGAGCATGGCCGGGCTGTTCGCCGCGAAGGTGCTGGCGGAGGCGTACCGGGAGGTGATCCTGGTGGACCGGGACCGGTTCACCGACGGGGCGGCGCCGCGCCGCGGGGTTCCGCAGGGCCGGCACCTGCACGGGCTGCTCGCCCGGGGGCAGCGGGCCATCGAGGAGCTGTTCCCGGGGTTCACCGCCGAACTGACCGCCTCGGGCATGCGCTCCGGTGACCTGGGCACCCGGATCCGCTGGTACTTCGACGGCCGGCGCCTGGCCCCGACGGAGACCGGCCTGCTGGTGGTCGGCGGCTGGCGGCCGGGAATCGAGGCCCTGGTACGACGGAAGGTCCTCGCCCTGCCGGGGGTACGGCTGGTCGACGGCACCGACGTCGTCGCGCCGGTCACCGCGGCGGACGGCACCCGGGTCACCGGCGTCCGGATCCACCGCCGGGACGGGGACGCCCCGGAGGTGCTCGACGCCGACCTGGTGGTGGACGCGACGGGCCGCGGCTCGCGGACCCCGACCTGGCTCGCCGAGCTGGGGTACCCGGCGGTCCCGGAGGAGCGCGTCAAGATCGGACTGACGTACACCAGCGCCCGGTTCCGGTTCCGCGACGACCCGTTCCACGGCGACGTCTCGATCAACCCGGTGGCCACGCCGGCCCACCCGCGCGGGGCGTTCCTGGCCACCCTCGGCGAGGACCGGGGGCTGCTCTCGCTGACCGGCGTCCTCGGCGACGAGCCGCCGACCGACCGGGAGGGCTTCCTCGCGTACGCGGCGTCGCTGCCGGTGCCCGACGTGATCGACGCGGTGCGGGACGCGGAGTTCCTCGACGAGCCGGTCTCGTTCCGCTTCCCGGCGAGCGTCCGACGGCGGTACGAGCGGCTGCCCCGCGTGCCGGACGGGCTGCTCGTGGTCGGCGACGCGCTCTGCACGTTCAACCCCGTCTACGGGCAGGGCATGACGGTCGCCGCGCTGGAGGCGTTGCTCCTGCGCCGGCACCTGGCCGCCGTGGCCGCGCCGCGTCCGGGCAGGTTCTTCGCCGAGGTCGCCCGGCTCCTGGACGCGCCGTGGGAGGTCGCGGCGGGCGGCGACCTCGCCCACCCCGGGGCGGAGGGCCGGCGCGGGCTCATGGTGCGGATCGCCAACGCGTACCTGGCGCGGGTGCAGGCCGCGGCGACGCGGGACGCGCGGGTCACCGACGCGTTCCTGCGGGTGGCCGGCCTCATCGACCCGCCCCAGGCGATCATGCGGCCGTCGGTGATGCTGCGGGTGCTGCGCCGGGGCGGCCGGCCGGCGGCGCCGGTCCGGGCGGACGCTGCCCGGCCGACGGCCGACGACCGCACCTGAGTCCCGGCCCGCCGGAACGCCGGGCGGGTGCGGGACCAGGTGTGGGGTGCGGCCCCGCCGTGGCGCGGCCGCCGCGAGGTCCCCGACGGTCTCTCAGCCGGGACGGGTCAGTTCGGCGTAGTCGGCGGCGGTGAGGGGCGCCTGCGACAGCGCCCCGTCGGCGCGGGGCACCCCGAGCGGCTGCCCGTCGCGCAGGAACGACACCGCGTCGACCTCCGCGCGCGCGGTGAGGGTGCAGACGATCTGCCCGAACGCGAGGACCTCGTCGCTGCGGCCGATCTCGTCGCCCGCCTCGGGCACCTCGACCTCGGCCCGCGTACCGGCGAGCCGCGCCCCCACGACGGTCACCCCGCCGGGCAGCGCGGTGGTGAGGCCGGTGTCGCGCTCGGCCTGGTTCGGGCCGGCGAGCAGATGCTGGAGCTGGCGGTCGAGCGTCGGCGGCGTGTCGATCCGCCGGACGACGGGCACGAGGCGGTCGTCGCGGACGAAGCACAGCACCTCGTCCACCTGGCCGGCCGGGGCGGTGGAGGTGGCCGTACCCGGGGTGGGGAACGGACCGGGCGGCACCTCCACGGCGCGCGGCCGGTCGTCGGTGGGGACGCCGCAGCCGGCGAGGAGCACGGCCAGCAGGACGGCCGCCGCCGCCCGGGCGGTCACTCGACACTCCCCGGCAGTTCCACCCGGAAGCGGGCGCCGCCGCCGGGCCGGTCCCCCACCGTCGCGCGCCCGCCGTGCGCGGCGGCGTGCTGCGCGACGATGGCCAGCCCGAGGCCGGTGCCGTCGGTCCCGGCGCGGGCGTGGGCGGCGCGACCGCGGACGAAGCGGTCGAAGATGCTGTCGCGGTCCTCCTCCGGTACGCCCGCGCCCGCGTCGTCCACCTCGACCACGCCGGTGCCGCCGTCGACGGACAGGCGCACCGCGACCGGGCCGCCGCCGTACCGGTCCGCGTTGTCGAGCAGGTTCACCAGCAGCTGCTCGGTACGCCGCCGGTCGACCCGCCAGCCGGTCCGGGTGTCCGGCTCGACGCGCACCAGGTCCTCGGGGAGCGCCCGGGCGCGGCACACCTCGCGGGCGAGCGCCGCCACGTCCACGTGCTCCCGGTGGGCGGGCTGGTCGGCGCGGGCGAGTTCGATGAGGTCGTTGACGAGTTGCTGGAAGCGGTCGATCTCGTCGGCGACCAGTCCCGCCGCGGTGGCCGTCCGCTCGTCGTGGTGGTCGCGGCGGCGGGTGAGGACGCTCGCCGCAGCGGAGAGGGTCTGCAGCGGCGAGCGCAGCTCATGGCTCACGTCGGCGGCGAAGCGGCGGTCCCGCTCGATGCGCCCCGCCAGTTGGTCGACCATGTCGTTGAACGAGGTCGACAGGCGGGTCAGGTCGGGGTCGGTGGTCGGGGTCAGGCGGGTGGCGAAGTCGCCGGCGGCGATCTTCTCGGCGGCGTCCGCGACCGCCGTCAGCGGGCGGAGGCTGTGCCGCGTCACGTACCAGCCGAAGGCCGCGCCGGAACCCGCCACCATGATCGCCACGGCGGTCAGCGCCAGGGCGAGCACCTGGAAGGTCTCCTCCAGCTCGCGCAGCGAGGTCAGCTCGTAGTAGGTCGCCCGGTCCGACAGCGGCACACCGACCAGCAGGGTGGGCTGCCCGGCCAGCCGCACCCGCTGCACCGCGGGCTGGCCGGTGCGCACGCGCTGGTGCAGCGCCTCGGGTACGCCGGTCGCGGCGGTCTCGGCGGTACGCGCGTACCAGGAGCCGTCCAGGTGCAGCAGCGGGCGCCGGGCGCTGCCGGTGTCCAGCGACCGCAGCACCTCGACGACGTCGGGGCGCTCGGTGTCCAGCCCGGTACGCACCACCGCCGCGTCGAAGTACGCCGCCCGCACCGCGGTGCGTTCCCGCTCGTCGAGCAGGGACCGCCGGGTCAGGTCGTACGAGATCAACGCCATCGACGCGGCCAGCAGCGCGGCGCCGACGGCGAACCCGGCCGTCACCCGCGCGCGGAGCCCGAGCCGTCTCATCGCTGGAGCTTGTAGCCGAGCCCGCGCAGGGTGACCAGGTGCCGCGGGTTGGCCGGTTCCGCCTCGATCTTCTGCCGCAGCCGCCCGACGTGGACGTCGACGAGGCGCTCGTCCCCGGTGTCGTACCCCCAGACCCGCTGGAGCAGCTGCTGCCGGGACAGCACCCGGCCGGCGTGCTCGGCCAGCTCGCAGAGCAGCCGGAACTCGGTCCGGGTCAACGGCACCGGCTGCCCGGCCCGGCGTACCTCCCCCGCGTCGGGGCTGATCTCCAGGTCGCCGATCACCTGCACCGGCACCGGCGCGGTCAGGGCCCGCCCCCGGCGGCGCAGGGCCCGCAGCCGCGCCGACAGCTCCTTGATGGCGACCGGCTTGACCACGTAGTCGTCGGCGCCGGCCTCCAGCGCCGCGACGATGTCGTGGGTGTCGTCGCGGGCGCTGACCACGACGATCGGGACGTCGTCGTCCCGGCGCAGCTGCCGGATGCACTCAAACCCATCCAGACCGGGCAGCATGAGGTCGACCAGGACGTAGTCCGCCGGCTCCGAACGCTGGAGGCGCAGCCCCTCCTCGGCGGTCGCCGCGCCCCGCGCGGCGTACCCCTCCTCCTCGAGCGCGAGCAGAAGCGCCAGCCGGATACGGTCGTCGTCCTCGATCACCAGTACGGCTGTCATACCGGAATCATCCCTGCCAGCACGGCAGGCGCCCACCTCCGGTGCATCACCGGCGGATTTGTCACGTGACTGTCATACAACCGCGCGGGCCGCTACAGGATCGACTTGGAGGGTGTAAGGCATGCCCGAAGGGAAGCGTCGATGACCGGCAACGCACTCGTCCACGCCCTCGTCGTCGGGCTCGCCGTCGGTGCGCTGGGGCGGCTCGTCCTCCCGGGACGGCCGGTCGCCCCGGTCTGGCTGACCCTGGCGGTGGGCGTCGGCGCCGCGCTGCTCGGCACCATCACCGCCCGGGTCGCCGGGGTCGACGTGGCCGCGCCCAGCCTGCTCCGGCTGGCCGTCCAGGCGGGCTTCGCCGGTACCGCGGTCGTGCTCGCCGTCGCCGCGGCGGGGCGGGCGCCGCGGTCGGCGGACCGCGCCACGAACCGGTGGCGGCCCGCCACCGACCCGACCACCGTGCCGGCGGACCAGGAAGGGAAGCACCGATGACCGTGGTCCCGGACGAGAACACGATGACCCTGATCTGCGACGGCTGCGGCGACACGGCCGCGAGCACGGCCGTCGTCCTGCCCGACGCCGAGGTCGTCTGGACCCTGGTGTCCGAGCACGGGTGGACCGGATCCCCGTTCGCCACCGGCCCGCACCGGTGCCCGCGGTGCACCCCGCTCCCCACCGCCGGAAAGGCTGCGGCCGGCCTGCACCACCTCGGGATCGACGACCTCGACGAGATCGACGATCCGGTGCCGGTCACCGCCGAGCCGGGGACGGACGCGCTGCGCGCGGCACTCGCGGAGGCGGAGGAACACGACGGCTGGGTGACGGTCGACCTCTCCGCCGTCGCGCACATCGACTCCGTCGGCCTCGGACTGCTGGTCCGCGCCCGGCAGGAGGCGCGCCAGCGGGGCCTGGTGCTGTGCCTGGGCGACCCCTCCCGGTTCGTGCTGACCGTGCTGCACACGATGCGCCTGCAGGCCGCGTTCCCGGTGGTCGCGGCCCGGTCCGGCAGCGCCACCGAGCCCGAGGTGCTTGTCTGAGCGGGTACGCCGTTCCTCCCGCAACCCCGTCCCGAGGATGAGGACAGCAACATGGTCATGCCCTGGCCCCTGCCCGAGAACGACCCGTTCCACCCCGCGTGGGACCCGCCGCAGCCGGACGACGAGGACACGCGGCTGGCGGCGCTGGCGGCGCAGCGGCTCAGCATCGACTGGACGACCCGCCGTCAGCAGATCACGGTGATGGTGCAGAACCGCGTGGTGATCCTCGCCGGCACGGTCGCCGACGCGGACGCCCGCCGGGCGGCCGGGGAGCTCGCCTGGGACGTCCCCGGAGTCGCCGACGTCTGCAACACCCTCCGGGTGGTGGAGCGGCGCCGGCGCCGCTGACCGCCCCCGCCGGCCCGCCGACGTCGTCCGATTGCCGACACCTTCCACTGTGGTGAGTCGGTCTTAGAATGGGCCATGGCCCGGCCCCGGATCACCAGCGCCCTGCTCGACGTGCTCGGGCTCCTGCTCGAGGCGTGGGACCAGCAGACCGAGGTGCACGGCTGGCAGATCATGCGGTCGGTGCGGCGCTCGGGCCCGACGGTCTACGCGGTGCTCGACCAGTTGGAGGACGCCGGCTGGATCACCGGGACGTGGCAGCCACTGCCGGCCGGCGCTCCGGCCCGACCCCGGCGGCGGTACTACCGGCTCACCGCCAGCGGCGCCGAGGCCGCCCGCCGCGAGGTGCTCGCGCCGGCCCGGGTGCCACCGCCGCGCCCGCGCCCGGCTCCCGGCTTCGGCCGGCACGGACACCCCAGGCCGGCGGTCTGACCGGTGGGCACGGTGGAGGTGGTCCTGGCGCTGGTGCTGGGGCTGGTCGTCAACGAGATGACCGACCTGTCGCCGTGGCTCGGCCGGAAGCTGGTCACGTGGTCGGCCCGGCTGCGCTACCGGGACGACCCGAGGGCGGAGGTGCGCGCCGAGGAGCTCGCGGCGGTCATCAACGACCGCCCCGGCAAGCTGTTCAAGCTCGGCACCGGGCTGGGCTTCCTCTCCTCCGCCCTGCTCGCCCGGCTGCGCCGGCTCGTCGGCCGGGAACCGGGCGCCGAGGACGCGGTCGGCGACGACCTGCTGGGCGCCCGACCGGTCCTGCCACTGGAGGACGAGCCCACGCCCGGGGTCGCCCGGTACCTGTTCCCCACCGAGCGGTACCGGGGCGAGTGGCGCCGGCACTGGATCCACCCGCTCAAGAGCATCGGCGTGGTCACGATCTACGCCGTGCTCGGCGTGCTGGCCGCCGAGCGGCGCATCGAGCCCCGGTACACCGGCTGGGTGATCGCCGTGGTGCTGGTGGTCGCGGTGCTGCTGGTCGCGCACCGTGGCCTGGCGTGGTATCTCGGCCGGTTCGTGATCACGAACAAGCGACTCATGTCCACCGAGGGCGTGTTCGTCCGCCGGGTGGGCATGATCCCGCTGCTGCGCGTGACCGACATGCGCTACGTCCAGTCGCCGCTCGGCCGCCTGCTCAACTACGGCTCGTTCCAACTGGAGTCGGCGAGCCGGCGCAACGCCCTGCGCCGGGTGGTCGACCTGCCCAACCCCAACGAGCTCTATCTGCGCCTGGTCGAGGAGATGTACGAGCCGGACGCGGTGGAGGCCCGCCTGGGCGGCGAGGTGACGGACCTGCACGGCGACACCGACGATCTGTCCGACCTGGACCTCGCCTTCGGCCCGCACACCGCGCCGTCGTCCGGGTACGGCGAGGCGCCGCTCGAGCCGTACCGGCCGGTCGACCTGCCCGACCCGGCGGCGGTACGGCGGGAGGTGATCCTGCGGGTCGCCGAGCTGTCCACCCA
Organism: Micromonospora sp. H33; assembly: GCF_052068455.1. Classification (NCBI taxonomy): domain Bacteria; kingdom Bacillati; phylum Actinomycetota; class Actinomycetes; order Micromonosporales; family Micromonosporaceae; genus Micromonospora; species Micromonospora sp. H33. The sequence continues at coordinate 243,150 of NZ_JBQHDE010000005.1, forward strand.
GCTGACCGCGCTGGCCGAGGCGATCCGCCGGCTCGATCCCGGACCGGACGGGGTCGCCGGACGCGCCCCGGACCCGTCGGTCGCCGAACCGGAGGAGACGCCCCCGGTCATCTCCGCCGACCCGCCGGTCACCCGGCCGGTCCTGCGCCCCCGGCGGCCCCGCGCCGACCCGCTCGCCGACACCGGCGAGTGACCGCCGCGACGTGACCCTGACCTGCGCATCCAAGGGAAGGACGACATGGCCGACGATCCGTCCGGCCGGAGCCGGGTGGTCGCCACCGGCCCCCGACCTAGGTTGCCGGGCCGCGCCCCTCGGCGGTCCGGCCCGCCTCGACGTACCGGGCGTGCTCGACGAAGTCCGTCACCTCGGCGGCCGTCACCTCGTACAGCCGCCGGCACTGACGGTCCACCGCGACGTGTCCCCCCTCCGGGGCGGGCACGTTCGCGACGATCCCCCGCCCGCACCGGTCGCAGTGGACCCGCGGCCGCCACCGCGGTGCCCGGCCCGCGACCGACACCAGCCGCCCGGCGGTACGCGTCATCCGCCGCGCGGTCATCGCCAGCGTTTCCGTGTCGATGGTCAGGTCGTGGTCGCATCGCAGGCAGGTCCACCGGGCCTGCCGGGTGCCGTCGCCGCTGGTGACGTCGAACGGCACACCGCAGTGCGGACACTCCAGCCGGCACTGCCACGGCGCGGACGTCCCGTCCCCCGCGCGGGGGGCCGGAAGGGATGGCAGCGGAACGCCCACCCCGACGACCGGTTCCGGGTCCGGGGCGGGGTCGCCCTCAGCGAGGCCGGAGGCCAGCTTGCGGCGGACGTGACGCCACACCGGGTCGTCGACCGGCTGGCCGGCGAGCCGCCGCTCGGCGAGGGCCCGCAGCGCGTCCCGCCGGTCGTCGTCCGGGTACGCGTCCCACAGCCGGACCCACAACGGTGCGAACGCGTCGGGCGGCTCCTCCGGCAGCAGCGCCAGGGACACCTGCCAGCCGTGGTCGTCCGGCTCGACCGACAGCAGCCTGCGCCACACGATCCGCCACGCCGGGGTGCGATCGACGGCGGCCAGCAGCCGGCGCATCGACCCGGCCACGTCGGGTCGGGTCCGCAGCAGCTCCTCCAGGTCGTCGGCGAACCCGTACACGCTGTGCAGCGGGATCCCGCCGGTCAGGACCACGCGCAGCGGTGCCGGGTCGGCGGGGTCGGCGGCCACCAGGCTCAGCGTGATCGGGCGCCACGCGGCGGTGCCGCCGCCGCGGGCCAGCCAGGCGACCACCACCGCGCGGAACGACGGGTCGCGAACCAGCGCGGCGCACGGCCCCTCCTCGACCGCGACCCGCCACAACGGACGCGCCGCGAACGCGGTCGACCCCGCCGTGGCGAACCACGCGCGGACAACCGTGGCCAGCTGCGCCGCGTCGAGCTGGTCGACGGTCGCGAAGAACACCCGGAGCCAGCCCTTGTCGTCGGCCGATCGCAGGAGCCAGGGCAGCGCGAGCGCGGCGCCCCGGTCGACGTCGAGCAACGGCCGGGCGGCCGCGTAGGTGCGGGCCCAGCCCGGTCGCGGTGCAGACAGCCACTCCTCGACACAGGCCAGCAGTCGCCGCCGCACGGCCGGGGACGTCTCCGCCGCCAGGCTGGCGGAGAGCACGTGCCCGGCCGCCCCGTCGTCGGGGTGGTCCCGAACCCAGGTCACGAAGACGTCGACGACCTCGTCGGCGTCGTCGGGTGGCGCCGCCCGCAGGATCTGGCCCGCCAGCAGCCACCAGGCCGCAGTCAGGCCCGGCCGGTCCCGCAGCCACCGGAACGTGTCGCGCGCCGCGCCCGGGCGCCCCGGTGCCGCCGTGACCTGGAGCAGCCAGTAGCGCGTGTAGACGCAGCTGTGCTCCTCCCCGCACGCAGTCAGGTGGCCCGCGCCGAGCCGGCGCAGCTCGTCGTCCGGCTCGCCGGTGCTGCGGCACAGGTGGGTGTACACCCAGTGCCAGGCCGCAGGCGCTCGCTGCCCCCGCAGCCAGGTCAGCGCCGCGACCCGCACCTGCGGGTCCCGCACCCAGGTCTCCGGCAGCAGCGTGAACAGCCGCGCCCAGCCCCGACCGTCGTGCGACAGCAGGTGGCGCACCTTCCCGGCCAGGCGGGGGTCCACGTCGTCGCACCGCTCGAGGTGGGTGTGCAGCAGTTCGCGCCGCTCCTCCCCGTCCAGCCACGGCCGGTCCACCCACTGGGCGAGGGCGGTTCCGGCGAGGCGTTCCGCCGGGAAGGCCCGGACCCACGCCTCCAGGGCGGGCCGCAGCATCGGCGGCACCGGCCCGGTGAGGACCTCCTCGTAGACCGTCCGGTGCTCGGGGCGGGGGTCGGCCGCCAACCAGTCCCGGACCAGTCCCCGGTGGATCGGCGCGGCGAGCGGGCTCCGGCCCCGCATCCGGTTGCGGTCCCGCCGGTACAGGGCCGCGACCACCGGGGCCAGCGGCGCGTCGACGGGGAGCTCACCGGTCACCAGCCGGTGGGCGAGCCGGACGAGGGGACCGTTGTCGGCGGCGGTCTCCAGCACGTCGGCTAGCAGCATGGCCGCCGCGGGTTGCCGCGCCAGGGTGGTCTCGATGACCTGGGCGAGCAAATCGACGTCGCGGGACAATGCCCTACGCCGGACGAGCGGGCCCGCGACCGTCAGCCAGCCCTCCCACTCCAGGTGCCGTTGCAGGTACGCCCACACCTCGGCATCGACGCCCGGGTTGTCCAGCTCGACCAGTGCCCGCAGCAGCTCGTCCATGCCCTGGTCCGGCGGTCCGTCGAGCCGGACGATGGCGCACTCCCGGGGCCGCCGGTCGGAGCGGGACGGCCAGACCTGGTGCTCGATGCGGATCCACTCGGCGAGCACCGGGCTGGCGAGGTCGGCGAGCTCGGGACCGAGCCGGTCGGCCACGTCCGCCAGCGCCGACCGCACGGACGCCTGCGGGGCACGGGCGGCGGCCACGTCCCGTTCCCCCGCCGCCGGCCCCGCCCCGCCGCCCGCCGCGGAGCGCAGCCGACGCAGCAGGGGCACGGCGGCCCACCCACGGGGTACGGCCGCGAGCGCTTCGAGCAGCGCGTCCCGCAGGTGTGCGGTCCGCTCCGGCTCGCGCGTACCGGGCGGGAACCACACCTCGTACATCAGGTCGGCGACGTGCGGGTGGGCGAACCAGTAGCCGGGCCGGCCGCCCTCGCCGGAGAGCTGGACGTGCATGTCCTCCCGGTAGGCGGCGAACGCCTGCCGGGTCTCCTCCGACAACGCGTCGACGGCCTCCTGGGGGTAGCCGACGTACAGCCGGTTGACCGCGAGCAGGTGGGCGAAGAAATCGGCGAGCTCGGGCAGCCCCTGGCTGGTGATGCGCCGCTGGAACCGCTCGGCGTACTCCTCGATGCCTTCCCCGCTGCGCCACTCCAGGAACAGTTGGGCCGGCAGCGGAACGCCTCGCCGTGGCACCGGAGGTGGCGCCGCGCCGGTGCGGGCGGTGTACCAGGTCCGCAGCTGCTCGGTGAACTCCGGCCGGTACGGATCCAGCGCCATGCCGCCGACGAGCACGTGCCGGCGGTACTCGGCCACGAACTCGGCCCGGTGCTCGGTGGGGGCACAGCAGACGAAGACCGGCAGGTCCAGGGTGGACCCGGTCTGCCGGCGGTGGGCGAGGGCGTGGAACACCTCCGGCCACGCCGCCCGCCCGTCGTCCTCGGTCCAGGACAGCGGGTCGTCGACGCCGACGACGACGTGCCGCGCGGGGGACAGCTCGCCGGCCCACCGGGTGGCCCGGCTCAGTCGCGTGCCGGCGGGTGGGAGCAGCACCGAGACGCCGGACCGCGCGTTGAGCCGCGCGAGGAGTTGCAGCAGCAGCACGCTCTTGCCCGCCCCGGACGGCCCGGTGATCCAGAACATCGGCACGACGGACCGGCCCGTGCGCGCCGACTCCACGACCGCCTGCTCGTACCACGACCAGTACGCGCGTTCGAACTCGTCGAGGACGTCGGTGGCGGCGAAGTACCCGTGCTCGAGGTGGTAGAGGGTCGGCTGCCGGTTGACCAGGTAGCCGTGGTCGTCCCGGGTCACCGTGGCCGGCTGACGGTGGGCCGCCGTCAGCGCGGTCACCTCGGTCGGTGCGCCGCGGGTGAGGATCCGCTCCAGGCCGGCTTCCAGGTCGGCGGCGTCGGCGCCCCGGGTGAAGACCTCCCGCACCAGCCGCTCCGCGGTCCGTGCCGGCGCGTCCCACCCGGCGTTGTTGAGCAGGGCGATCACCTCGCCGGCCGGGTCCCGGTCGAACATCGGCGGGTCGAGGCGGTCGCGCATCCCGCGCAGGGTCTCCTCGACGTCGTACCGGTCGTCGTCGCCGACGTCGGCCAGCCGCGCGGCGAGCCACCGGTCGATCTCCGCCACCGGATCGGCGAGGACGGTGCCCGGCGCCTCGATCAGGTACCGGGGCCGCCGGAGGTGCGTCGGCAGCGCGGCCGCCGTCGCGTGCACCCGGGCGAGCCGATCGAGCATCGACCGGAGCGAGCCGGCGGTGAGCGGCGTGGCGGCGGCCAGCCGGTACACCGGTTCCTCAGCGGCCGACCGGCGCGCCTGCCGGCGGATCCGGTCGGCCAGCCGTTCCGGATCGGTCGCGCTTCCGCCGCTGAGGGCGGCGGCCAGCACCGCGTACGCCTGCACGGCAACCGTTTCCGGCCGGCACAGTTCGTCCGGAAGGTCGGGGTCCTCGGCCAGCTCGTCGAGCAGCCGCCGCAGGTCCTCGCGCCAGCCGACCGGCGCCTGGACGGGCCGGTGCAGCCCGAGGTGGTCGAGGACGTCCCCGACCGGCACCGCGTACAGCACGTTGCTCGCCCGCCGGGCACCGGAGGCCGTGATGCGCTCCCGGACCTGCTCGACAAGCACACCCACCACGGCGCCGTCGACCGTCACGGCGGCGCCCGAGTAGCCCTGGTACTCCCCCAGCTCCTCCGCCACCGCCAGTTGCAGCACCACCATCTCGTGCCGCTGAGCGTTCACCACGCGGTGGTCCACCGCGGACACCGTGCCGGTCAGCTGGACGGACGCGGGTTCCGGACGCGCGGTCACCCGCCAGGGAGCGCCGGGTGCCGCGGGCCCGCCGACCCGCATCGGCGGGTCCGGCGCCGGCTCGGCGAGGGTCAGCGTGGCGGCGTCGATCTCCGGGACCGCCCGGACGGCCGCCACGTCGACGCGGCGGCCGGTCTCCGTGACGAACGCCAACTCGTCGACCCGCCGGTCCCGGACCACGTGCGCCGCGGTCAGGACCGTACGCTCGGTCAGCAGGAAGCCGCAGCCCCGGACCTTCGCCCCGGCGAGGACGCACCCGTCGCTCATGTCCGGCTGAACGTGACCGTCACCTCGAAGGTCGCCTCGGCACCGGCCCGCGACAGCAGGACTCCCGCGTCGGCGGTGAGCGTGACGCCGAACGTCGCGGACAGCTCGCTCACCCGCCAGTGCGGCCGTTCCGGAAGCTGGTCCAGGTCGGCGTTCACCACCTGCGCGCCGGCCACGACCGCGGCCCGCAGCTCGTCGAGCCGGTCGCGGAGCCGTTCCGTGACGTTCGCGCCCCAGGCGATCTCCCGCCCACCGTCGGTCTCGACGACCTGCACGAACACGTCTTCCGGCACGGTGGACTCGGACAACTCGCGCACCCCTCGGTCACCACTGTGGAGCACCCAGCGTACCGATCACGCGACCGATCGGGATACCGCGAGCTGTCGGGTGCCCGACCGATGCGGGTGTCCCGCGCCACCGGCGGAGGTGACATCGAGGGGGATCCGGCATGAAGCTCGGCATCCCCCCACCTACCGGCCCCTTCCCTTCAGTGGCGAAATCCGTCAGGCTTGACCCAAGCCATCGAAGGTTTTCGACATTGGAGGTGCTGGATGGGTAAGCGATGGACCGGCCTGCTCGCGGCAGTTCTGCTGACGCTCGGCGTGCTGCTGCCGGCAGCGCCGGCGGCGGCCGCGCCGACGTTCAAGGTGCCCTTCCCGTGCGGCCAGTCCTGGTCCGGGCAGACCCGCACCGACCACAGCCCGGCGTACGCGATCGACTTCAACCGCACCGACGACCTCGGTGACCCGGTGGTGGCCAGCGCGTCGGGCACGGTCGACCGGGTGACCGACCTCGGCGGCACCAGCTACGGCAAGTACGTCCGGATCAACCACGGCAACGGCTACACCACCTACTACGCGCACCTCAACGGCTTCAACGTCTCCGTCGGGCAGAGCGTCGGCTACGGCAAGGTGATCGGCTGGGTCGGCAGCACCGGCGGCTCCACCGGCCCGCACCTGCACTACGAGCAGCGCCTCAACGGCAGCGACATCCAGGTCCGCTTCAACGGCGCCCTGGCCCTCTACTGGGGCACCAAGACGTACACCAGCGACAACGGCTGCGGTGGCAGCACCGCGACCGGCACCGTCAACACCAGCGGCACCCCGCTCACCGTCCGCTCCGGCCCCGGCACCGGCTACGACGCCGTCGGCACCGTCGCCGACGGCGCCACCGTCACCATCTACTGCCAGACCAGCGGCACCACCGTCACCGGCACGTACGGCACCAGCTCGATCTGGGACCGGATCGGCACCGGCCGTTACATCGCCGACGCGTACGTCTACACCGGCCACGACGGGTACATCCCGAACGTGCCGCGCTGCTGACCCGCCAGGTTAGGAAGGGTCCCTTGTACAACGCCCGGCGTTGACAAGGGGCCCTTCCTTTCGGTCCCTCAGGCCAGGTTGGCCCCCACCTTCGTGTAGCCGCGCAGCAGGTCGCGGGCGATGATGAGCCGCTGCATCTCGTCCGTGCCCTCGAAGATGCGGTAGAGGCGTACCTGCCGGTACCAGCGTTCGATCGGCAGCTCCCGGGTGTAGCCCATGCCGCCGTGGATCTGGAGCACCCGGTCCACCACCCGGTTGACCATCCCCGCGCCGTAGAGCTTCGCCATCGAGGAGGCGTGCCGGGGGTCGAGACCGGCGTCGACCGTCCAGGCGGCGCGCAGCACCAGCCAGCGGGCCGCCTCCAGTTCGGTCTCGGAGTCGGCGATCATCCACTGGATGGCCTGGTTGGTGCCGATCTTCGCGCCGAACGTCTCCCGGGTGTTGGCGTGGTCGATCGCCATCTGGAGGGCCCGTTCGGCGATTCCGAGCGCGTGCGACGGGATGGTGTAGCGGCCCTTGCCGATCCACTCCATGCCGAGCGTGAAGCCCTGCCCGACCTCGCCGAGGATGTTCCGGTGCGGCACGCGCACGCCGTCGAAGATCAGCGACGCGGGCCCACCCTCGCCCATGGTCTGGATGAACTCCGACCGCCAGCCCATCGCCCGGTCCACCAGGAACGCGGTGGCGCCGCCGTTGCGGGCACCCCGGTCCGGGTCGGTCACCGCGACGACGATGGCGAAGTCGGCGTCGTTGCCGTTGGTGATGAACGTCTTCTCACCGTCCAGGATCCAGTCGTCACCGTCGCGCCGCGCGCGCAGCTTGATGTTCGCCGCGTCCGACCCGGCGCCGGGCTCGGTGATGGCGAAGCAGGAGACCCGTTCCCCCTCGATGGTCGGGACGAGGAACTCCTTCTTCTGCTCCTCGCTGGCGTGGAAGAGGATGTTGTCCGCCTCCCCGCCGAAGCGGAACGGCACGAACGACCGGCCCAGCTCGGTCCAGATCAGCGACTGGGTGACCGCCGGCAGGTCCATCCCGCCGTACTCCTCGGGGGTGGCCAGCCCCCAGAAGCCGAACCGGCGGGCCTTGAGCTGGAGTTCCCGCAGCTCGCTCCGCTCCAGGCCGGGCCCGTGGGCCCGCTCGCGGCGCAGCACCTCCTGCTCCAGCGGCATCACCTCCCGGCGGATGAAGTCGCCGGCGGTGTCCCGGATGGCCCGCTGCTCGTCCGACAGCGCGAAGTCCATGTCCCCTCCTGGTCATCTGTGGTGCGGCCCGGTCGTCCCCGGGTCTAGAAGGCGTTGACGCCGGTGAGCGCTCGTCCGATGAGCAATTGCTGGATCTGGCTGGTGCCCTCGTAGAGGGTGGCGACGCGGGCGTCGCGCAGGTACTTGCCGACCGGGTACTCGTCGATGTAGCCGTACCCGCCGAACACCTGGATCGCGTCGTTGGCCGCGCGGACGGCGGCCTCGCTGGCGAAGAGCTTGGCCATCGACGCCTCGGTGGCGAACGGCTCGCTCCGGTCGATCAGGTCGGCGACCCGCCACACCAGCAGGCGCGCGGCGGCGGTGTCGACCGCGATGCCGGCGAGCAGTTGCTGCACGAGCTGGTGCCCGGTGATGGGCTTGCCGAACTGGGTGCGCTGACCCGCGTACTCGACGGCGGCGTCCAGGCAGCCCTGGGCGACGCCGACGCAGCCGGCGGCGACGGACATCCGTCCCTTGGCGAGGGTGGCGAGCGCCAGCCGGAAGCCGCCGCCCTCCGCCCCGAGGCGGGCGGTGTCGGGGACGCGGACCCCGTCGAGGACGAGTTCCGCCGTGGCCTGCCCGCGCAGGCCGAGCTTGCCGTGGATCTCCCGGCGGGTGAGGCCGGCGCTGCCGGTCGGCACCAGGAACGCCGTGATGCCGCGGTGCCCGGAGCCGCCGGTACGGGCGAACAGGAGCGCGACGTCGGCGGTGGTGCCGTTGGTGATGAACGTCTTCCGACCGGTGATCACCCAGTCGCCGCCGTCGCGGACCGCGCGGGTGGTCAGGGCGGCGGCGTCCGAGCCGCTGTCCGGTTCGGTCAACGCGAAGCAGCCGAGCGCGGTGCCGGAGCAGAGTGCGGGCAGCCACCGCTCCCGCTGCTCGGGGCTGCCGTGCGCGGCGATCGCCTTGGCGACCAGGCCGAGGGAGACCGACACGATGCCGCGTACGGCCGAGTCACCGCGCCCGAGCTCCTCCAGGACCAGGCAGTACGACAGGTGGTCCCCGCCGGACCCGCCCTGCTCCTCCGGGATGGTCAGGCCCAGGAAGCCCACCTCGCCGAGCTTGCCGACGATGCCGGGGTCGACCGACTCGCGCCGGTCCCACGCCGCGGCGTGCGGCACCACCTCGCGGTCGACGAAGTCGGCGGCGAGCCGGCGGACCGCCGCCTGCTCGGCGGAGAGGTGAAGGTCCATGCCCGTAAACTAGCGGTGCAAGTTTTCGGCTGTCCAGACCTCGATGTGGCAAAGTTCCGGGCGGACGACCGAGCAGAGGAGGATGACGGACATGCCCCGGCCGCGACAGGCGCTGCTCAGCCGGCAGCGGATCGTCGAGACCGCCGCCGCGCTGATCGACGCCGAGGGGCTGGCGGGGTTCTCCACCCGCCGTCTCGCCGCCGAACTCGGGGTACGCGGGCCGTCGCTGTACAACCACTTCGCCACGAAGGACGAGATCCTCGACGCCGTCGCCGACAGCATCACGCGCCAGGTGGACGTGTCGTTCTTCGGCCGCGTCGACTGGCGGGAGGCGCTGCGCCGATGGGGGCACTCCTACCGGGCGGCGCTCGCGGCCCACCCGCACATCGTGCCGTACCTCGCCCAGGGCCCGGGACGGCGGCCCGCCGCCCTGACCATGGCCGACGCCGTGTACGGAGGGCTGGTCGAGGCGGGCTGGCCGCCGGCCCGGGCCACCCACATCGGGGCGCTCATGCGGTACTTCGTGGCCGGCTCGGCGCTCGGCTCGTTCGCCCGCGGCTTCGTCGAGGACCCGTCGCTCTACGCCGACCAGTACCCGCACCTCACCCAGGCGCACCGCCTCGCCGAGCACCAGCAACAGGTCGACGAGGGGGCTTTCGCACTCGGCCTGGACGCCCTGATCGACGGGTTGTCCCGCACGTACGAACAGGTCGTGGGACCGCTTCCGCCCCTCCCGCCGTCCGCCGAGCCGTACTAGAGTCGAAACTTGCACCGCTAGTTTTGGCGACGTGAGGGGCGCGATGGATCTGGCACGGACCGACCTCTACCTCGACGGCCACTGGGTCACGGCGTCGTCCAGGAAGACCCTGGAGGTCCACAACCCGACGACCGAGGAGGTCGTCGCCACCGTGCCGGCCGGCTCGGCGGCCGATGTGGACCGGGCCGTCGCCGCCGCGCGGGCCGCGTTCGACGGCTGGGCCGCCACCGCGCCGGCCGACCGAGCGGCCCGCCTCGACCGGCTGCACGCCGCGCTGACCGCCCGCGCCGACGAGATCGCCCGGACCGTCGCGCTGGAGCTGGGCACCCCGCTCAAGGTGGCCACCCGGGTGCAGGCGGGGCTGCCGCTGACCGTGCTACGCGGCTACGTCGACCTGGCCGGGCATCCACCGGCGCCGGAGACCGTCGGCAACTCCCTGGTCGTCCGGGAACCGGTCGGCGTGGTCGGCGCCATCACCCCGTGGAACTACCCGCTGCACCAGGTCGTGGCCAAGCTCGCTCCCGCGCTCGCCGCCGGGTGCACGGTCGTGCTCAAGCCCAGCGAGCTGACGCCGCTGACGGCGTACCTGCTCTTCGACGCGATCGACGAGGCGGGTTTCCCGCCCGGCGTGGTCAACCTGGTCCCCGGCACCGGCCCGGTGGTCGGTGAGGCCGTCGCCGCCCACCCCGACGTCGACATGGTCTCGTTCACCGGCTCCACCGCCACCGGCCGGCGCATCGCGCACCTGGCCGCCGACCGGATCGCCCGGGTCGCCCTGGAACTGGGCGGCAAGTCGGCCAACGTGATCCTCGACGACGCCGATCTGGCCACCGCGGTGAAGGTCGGGGTCGGCAACGCGTTCCTCAACTCCGGTCAGACCTGCACCGCGTGGACCCGGATGCTGGTGCACCGCGACCGGTACGACGAGGCGCTCGCCCTGGCGGCGAAGGCCGCCGCCGGCTACCGCCTCGGCGACCCCTTCGACCCGGCCACCCGGCTCGGCCCGCTCGTTTCGGCGGCGCAGCGGGAGCGGGTACGCGACCACGTGGCACGTGGCCTGGCCGACGGGGGCCGGCTCGTCGCCGGCGGACCGGACGCGCCCCTGCCCGAGCGGGGCTGGTTCGTCGCCCCCACGGTGATCGCGGACGTCGACCCGGACAGCGCGCTGGCCCAGGAGGAGGTCTTCGGGCCGGTCCTGGCCGTCATCCCGGTCGACGACGACGAGCACGCCGTCGCGGTCGCCAACAACTCCCGGTACGGCCTGGCCGGCGCCGTCTGGTCCGGCGACGAGGAGCGGGCCCTCGCGGTGGCCCGGCGGATGCGCACCGGCGCGGTCGACGTCAACGGCGCCCCGTTCAACCCCCTCGCCCCGTTCGGCGGCTACAAGCAGTCCGGCCTCGGCCGGGAGCTGGGCACCTACGGGCTGGAGGAGTTCCTGCAGACCAAGGCGATCCAGCGATGAGGGCGCTGGTCGTCCGCGAGGTCGGCGGCACGCCGCGCGTCGAGGAGGTCGAGCCGCCGGCCCTGGGTCCCGGGCGGGTACGCGTCAACGTCCGCGCCGCCGGGGTCTGCCACTCCGACCTGTCCATGGTGGACGGCACGCTGCGACCTCCGTACCCGCTCGTGCTCGGGCACGAGGCGGCCGGGGTGGTGGCCGAGGTCGGCGACGGCGTGCGCCGCGTGGTCCCCGGCGACCACGTCGTGCTGAACTGGGCGCCGCCCTGCCGGGAGTGCTGGCACTGCGGGCACGGCGAGCCGTGGCTGTGCGACCGGACCGACATGCCGGCCGCGCCCGGTGGCCGGACGTCGTCCGGGGAGCCGCTGCACGTCACCCTCGGCCTGGGGGCCCTCGCCGAGCAGGTGGTCGTGCCGGAGCAGGCGGTGATCCCGGTGCCGGCCGAGCTGCCCTTCGCGGCGGCGGCGCTGCTGGGCTGCGCCGTGCTCACCGGCGTCGGCGCGGTACGCCGCACGACGGGAGTCGCCCCGGGCGACTCGGTGGCCGTGATCGGTCTCGGCGGGGTGGGCCTGTCGGCGGTCTCCGCCGCCCGGGCGGCCGGCGCCGCCCCGGTCATCGCGGTGGACGTGTCGCCGGCCAAGGCGGAGCTGGCGCGCGCGGCCGGCGCCACCGACTTCCTCCTCGGCGACGAGTCGCTCGGCCGGGCGATCCGCGGCCTGACCGACGGACGCGGCGTCGACCACGCGCTGGAGTGCGTCGGGCGCAGCGCGACGATCCGCGCCGCCTGGCGGGCCGCACGCCGGGGCGGCCAGGTGATCGTGGTGGGAATGGGGTCGAAGGACGACGTCGTCGGCCTCAGCGCCCTCGACATCTTCCACTCGGCGCGGACGCTGCGTTCCTCGGTGTACGGCTCCTCCGACCCCGACCGGGACGTCCCCGAGCTGGCCCGGGCGGTGCTCGACGGCACGCTGGACCTCGCTCCCCTGATCTCCGACCGGACGACGCTGGACGGGGCGCCGGCAGCCTTCGACCGGATGGCCCGCGGCGAAGGTGCGCGCACGGTAGTGCTGTTCGACTAGGGGCGCCGGTGGACCGCCGGGAACGCCCAGGCGGGACCCCTCAGCGGATCAGGCGGAGGTTGGTGAGCGTCCGGTCGTGGACCGGGAAGGCCTCCGCCGTGTGCGGGGCGTAGATCCAGGTGCGCAGCGAGTCGCCGGCGGTGTCGACCTCCACCAGGCGGACCGGATTGGTGCGCCGGGAGTGGAACGTCTGGAGGAACGAGTGGATCCGGTTGCCGTGCGCGCCGGTGTCGACCCGGTGGGCGGCGGTGCCGGTGTGGCCGGAGAAGACGAGGCGGATGTTCGGGTAGCGCGAGATCAGATTGTCGAACAGGTGCCGCGGACTGGTGGACCCGTAGCCGGCGCTGCGCCCGATCGTCCCGTCGGCCTCGAGGTAGTGGTGGGTCACGACGACGACGTTGTGCCGGGGGTGGGCGGCCACGACATCCCGGGCCCAGGCGACCGCCTCCGGTCGGGGCCACGGCTCCAGGGTCAGCACCAGCCACTGCACGCCGCCGGCCGGGTAGGTGGCGTACGCGTTGTCGACCTTGCCGGCCTCGAACTGCCCCCGGACGGCGCCGAACCGGTCCGCCGTGAAGTACCGGTTGAACACGGTGGTGTCGCGCAGCAACGGCCCGGCGGGGCGGCGCCGCTTGCCGTCCGGGCCGTAGACCTGGCCGTCGTGGTTGCCGACGGCGAGGGAGTACGGCACGCCGGCCGTCTCCAGCGGCCGCAGCGCGTCGCGGGCGCGGGCGTACTGCACGTGGTCAGAAGTGTCGAAGTTGACCACGTCGCCGATGTGGGTGGCGAAACGCAGGTCCAGAGCCGAGCGGTTGGCGACCAACCAGTCGGAGCGCTGCCGGAACCGGCGGTCGCCCGCGCTCAGGACCTCCTCCTGCGTGTCCGGCACGACCGCGAAGGCGAACCGGGTGTCGGTGCCCCCCGGCACGGTCTCCATCCGCGCGTACGCCACGTGGACGTTGCGGTCGCACTCGGCGGTGAAGCGGTCGTTGACCAGCTCGACGGTGACGCTCCGCGTACCGTCGCCCAGTTCCGGGCCGACCGGGTGCCTGCCGTAGTCGGTCGCGCTGCCGATGGTGACCTCGCCCGCGGCCGCGCCGTCCACCCGGACCCGGACCACCGGCCAGCCGTCGCAGTGGTCGCCGATCGCGCCGACCACGACCCGCCCGGAGCCCTCGATGGTGGTCGTGGCGGAGCTGCCGTCGCGCCAGAGCGTGGCGTGCGTGCCCGACGGCGGCACCGGCGTGCCGGTGGCGGGCCGGATGGTGCCGTTCACCACCGTGAACGGGGACGAGCCGACCGCGTTGGCGACGCCCGCGAGGGCGCCGGCCGACAGCACCACCACGACCGCCACGATGGTCCGCGTGATCCGCATCGGACACCTCCCGCCAGGTCACCGGCGGTCGCCGGCTCCCGGGGATGCTACGGCAGGCCGCCGACCGCGCCCGTCTACCTCGCGACGACTGCGCGTGCCTGGCGTGTTCACGAAGAGTAGTCGGTTTGCGACGGCGCCCGACCCGCCGCTACCGATCGGTGGGGACCAGGTCGGGCGCGAACCGGAACGAGACGGCATCGCGAATCGGATCAGTGGCCGCGGTAGAGCCCCTCGATGTCCGCCCGGAAGTGCTCCTCGACGACGTCGCGCTTGACCTTCAGGGTGGGGGTCAGCTCGCCGTCTGCCTCGGTGAAGTCCCGCGGCAGGATGGCGAACGTCTTGATCTGCTCCGCCCTCGACACGGTCTGGTTCGCCCCGTCGACCGCGGTCCGGATCTCGTCGCGCAGCGCGGGGTCGTCCCGCAGTTCGGCGACCGAGGCGTCCGGTAGGCCGTGCGCGGACCGCCAGCGCGGCCAGGCCTGCGGGTCGATGGTGACCAGCCCGGCCACGTACGGCCGGTCGTCGCCGACGAGCATGCACTGGCTGACCAGCGGATGGGCGCGGACGGCCTCCTCGATCGGCGTGGGCGCCAGGTTCTTGCCGGCCGCCGTCACGATGATCTCCTTCTTGCGGCCCGTGATCCGGAGGAACCCGTCCGGGTCGAGGGCGCCGAGATCGCCCGTGCGCAGCCATCCGTCCGGCGTGAAGGTCTCCCGGGTGGCGTCCGGGTTGTTCCAGTACCCCGGGAACACCGCCTCGCCGTGGGCCAGCACCTCGCCGTCGTCGGCGATGCGGATCTCCACCCCGGGCAGGGGTCGACCGACGGTGCCGATCCGTTGAGCCGACGGCAGGTTCGCCGTCAGGGCCGGTGACGTCTCGGTGAGGCCGTACCCCTCCAGCACCACGATGCCCGCGCCCCGGAAGAAGTGCCCCACCCACTCGCCGAGGGGTGCGCCGCCGACGATGGCCGTCCGGCACCGCCCGCCCAGCGCGGCCCGCAGCTTCCGGTACGCCAGCAGGTTGAACACGCCCCGGGCCAGCCGTAGCAGCGGGTTCGGCCCGCGCGGGGTGTCGAGGGCGCGGCTGTAGCGAACCGCCACCCCCGCGGCGGCGGCGAACAGCCGGCCGCGCCGCGCGTCGTCGGCCTTCTGCCGGGCCCGGTTGTACATCTTCTCGAAGACCCGCGGCACCGCCAGGATGAACGTGGGCCGGTGCCGCCGAAGCTGGTCCAGCACCCCGGCGACGTCGGCGCTGTGGATCATGGTCGCCCGGCTCTGCACCACCCCCACCTGGATCATCCGGGCGAACACGTGCGCCAGCGGCAGGAACAGGAGCGTCGACGCCCCGGGGTTCAGCAGCTGCGACAGCACCGCGACCGCGCCGGTGACGTCGCAGTGGATGTTGCGGTGGGTCAGCACGCAACCCTTGGGGCGGCCGGTCGTGCCGCTGGTGTAGACGATCGTGGCCACGTCGCCGCCGGTCACCCGTTTGCGGCGGTCGTCGATCCGCGTGTCGTCGACGGTGCGGCCCTGGCCGGCGAGGGCGATCAGGTCACCGGCGTCGATCTGCCACACGTCGCGCAGCGCCGGGAGGTCCGGCCGCAGGCTGGCGACCAGCTCCGCGTGGCCCGACGTCTCGAGCACACACCCCACCGCGCCCGAATCCGACAGGATCCACCCGACCTGGTCCGAGCTGGCCGTCTCGTAGACCGGCACCGGCACCGCGCCGATCGCCCAGAGGGCGTAGTCGACCAGGGTCCACTCGTACCGGGTGCGGCTCATCAGCGCGATCCGGTCACCGTGGCCCACGCCGGCGGCGACGAACCCGCGGGCCAGGGTGAGGACGTCGTCCCGGAACTGCTCGCACGTCACCGTCAGGTCGCCGCCTTGCACCGACCGCGGCGCGGGCCACGCCCGCGACACCGGTGCCGGGCGCACGAACTGCACCGCCTGCGGAGCCTCCCGGGCGTTGACCCACACGCGCTCCGCGAGGCCCGGCACCACCGCCCCGACGTCCACCGGCGCGACAGCGACGTCCTGCACCTCGACACCCCCACCACCTGTACTCCCGGCACACCGGACGTGGCGGCCGGCCGTACGGTCATGCTGCCGCCGCCTCCGGCCCGGGGGGCGGCTATCGGCGAAACCCGCCCCCGGTCCCGGGGCCGCGTGGTAGGAGGTCGACGCGCCGGGCCTCAGATCGCGATCGCCGCCGTCACCTTCCACTCGCCGTCGACCGGGACCAGGGTGAGCACCACCCGGTTCTGGTCGACCTTCTCTCCCGCGGTGGTGACGTTGCGCCGGTACTGGTTCAGGTACACCAGCAGCTCGACCCGGTCCGGGCCGGCGGTGACCACACCGGTGGAGGACACCTCCGCCAGCACCACCGCCTGCTGCTTCACCGCCGTCTGCTTCAACGCGGCGGTGGTCCGCGCGTACTCGTCGGCGAAGGATCCGGTGACGAAGCTGCGGCCGTTGGCCACGCTCTCGTCGAAGGTGCGGTGGTCGTAGGAGAAGATCGCCTTCGCCGCGGCCGGGGCGACGGCAAGGGCCCGCTTCGCGGCGGTGTCGGTGCGCGCGGCGTCACGGTCCCGCTGCCAACCCACGGCGGCGACAGCGGCGGCCAGCACGATCGCCACCGCCAGCGCCGGCACGAGGGGGAATCGGCATCCGCGGCGCCACGGCCGGAGATCCGGGATACGCATACGTCCTCCTTCGGTCGGTGCCGGTGTCACCCGACGAACTGCAGACGGGACACCAGCCACTGACCCGAGTCCCGGTCGTGGACCAGGTCCAGCTGGATCCGGTAGTGCGCCGCCCGGCCGGCGGGCGCCTTCGCGTTCTTCACGGTGGCGTCCACGGCGACCAGGACGACCGCCCGGCGGCGGTCACCGGAGACCAGCCCGGCCCGCAGCACGGACCCCCGCGACTCGACCTTGTTCTCCACCACCGCCGTCCGGACCTGGGCCTGGCCCCGGGTGAACTCCTCCTTGAACTCGCCCGTCGCCCCGTCCGCGATCCGCTGGAGGTCACGGTCCACGCTGGCCGCGCTCACCGACACGAAGTTGACGCTGGTCTGCTTGGCCGCGGCGAGCGCGCCCTGGCGGGCCTCCTCCAGCGCGCGGTGGCCGTACCAGCGGTGGCCGTACAGGCCGGCGAGGGCGAGGGACCCGGCGAGCAGGGCGACGAGCAGTCCGATCAGGACGCGACGGCGGCCGGAACCGGCGGTCGCCGCGGCGCGATCGTCCGCCGCCGCCGGATCGTCGTCCGCCGCCGTGGGGTCGTCGTCGGGCGCGTCGCCCGCCTCGGGCCGGTCCTCGACCTGGCCGGGATCGGCGGTCGCGGTCGGGACGCCGCCGTCCACCAGGTCCTCGACCGGCTCCTCGTCGATCCGCTCCAGCGCGTCCTCAATCGGCGTCCGCACCGGTCGGAGGACCACCCTGCGTTGGGCGGACCGCCCCGGCGTACCGGACCTGCTTCCCTTGATCACCTTCAACGTGCGGTCCCTCCGGGTCGGCACGGCCACCTCCTTCGATCGGTCCGTCACGGGGTCAGCCCGGCGAGCAGCAACTGCTTCCACGACTGGTCCCCCGCCATCCGGTACTGGCCGCCCGCCGCGCCGAACTGCAACGGCCGCCCGTCGCTGCCGAGCACCAGCCCGGTCGCCGGGTCGAATCCCGCAGCGTACGCGGGCGGCGGGGCGGCGGGCGCCGGGGCCGGCCGGCCGCCGGCCCGTGGCGCGTTGGCCGATCCGCGTACGCTCGCCCCCGCCGCCCGGTCCTTGGCGCTGCACTGCCGGCCGCCGCCGCCGTACACACAGGACGGCGGGTCGTTGGGGTTGAGCACCATGCCGAGGTGGGCGGTGCCGTCGCCCGGCGTGACCGTGAAGCCGCCCGAGACCGCTATCGGGTACACCACCAGCACGTGCTCGATGCCCGGCAGCCGCCGGGCGGCGATGCCGTTGACGGTGACGAGGTTCCCGAGCAGCGTGCCGACCGTCGGTTCCAGTCCCCGCAGCAGCGCGGTGACCTCGGTGGCGGCGGGCGGTCCGGCGGCGAGCAGCCGGCGCAGGTCGGGGTCGGCGGCCCGGACGGTGGCGGCGAGCGCCGCCAGGTCGGCGGCCCAGCGTCGCAGGGCCTCCGCCGACTCGGCCTGGGTGCGCAGGACGGTCCGGCCGTCGCGGATCAGGGCGAGGGTCTCCGGCAGGGCGGCGTTGGCGTCGGCGAGCAGCGCGTCGCCGGCGTCCAGGAGCCGGGCCAGCGCCGCCTCGTTGCCCTCGAACGCGGTGCCGAGCTCCCTGACCACCACGGCGAGGTCCTCGGGGCCGACCGACCGGACCAGCGCGTCCAGGTTCGTCAGGAGCACCTCGGGCGGCAACGGCACGCCGCTCCGGTCGGCCGGGATCACCGCCCCGTCGCGCAGGTACGGCCCTCCGTCGCGTTCCGGGCGCAGGTCGACGTACTGCTCGCCGACCGCGGAGCGCTGGGCGACCACCGCACGGAGGTCGTCGGGGATCCGTACACCGCGGTCGATCCGCAGGTCGGCACGCACGCCACCGTCGCGCAGCTCGACGCCGGTGACCCGGCCGACGGGAACGCCGCGGTAGGTGACCGGCGCATGGGGGAAGATTCCCCCGGCCCGGGCGAGGTCGAGGTGGACGCGGTATGCCCCACCGAGCAGCGTGTCACCGAGACCGACGTAGCGCAGGCCCACGTAGGCGACGCCGAGCAGGCTGACCACCACGAACGCGAGCACCTTGAGCCGGGTCGAGCGTCCGATCATGGCAGTAGCCCTCCTCCGAGGACGTCGGGCAGGTCACCGACCTGGCCGAGGCTCTCGCCGGTCACCGGAAGCAGGCAATCGGCGGTCAGGACGGTTCCGGCGGGCAGTTCCGTCCCGGCCGGGAACGCCGTTCCGGCCGGCACCAGTCCCTTGGGCAGGATCAGCCCGCCGACGGGCACTGGTGAGCCCGGTTTGAGCAGGGTGCAGCCCTCGGGCAGCAGGCACTTCGCCGGTGGGACCCAGGTCGCCGGGAAGTTCTCCGGGTCGGGCAGGCACTCGGT
Source organism: Micromonospora sp. H33 (assembly GCF_052068455.1). Lineage (NCBI taxonomy): Bacteria > Bacillati > Actinomycetota > Actinomycetes > Micromonosporales > Micromonosporaceae > Micromonospora > Micromonospora sp. H33. The sequence continues at coordinate 261,980 of NZ_JBQHDE010000005.1, forward strand.
CAGGGGCAGGCCGAGGTTCCCGTTGGTGCCGGGCTGCGGGACCAGGGAGCCGGCCGGGGGACGCGGTGCCGCCGGCGTGTCCGACCGGGCGGCCGGACGGGCGGGCGGCGGGGCCGCCGCCACCAGGTTCGCCAGGATGCCGGCCGCGTCCAGGTCGGCGGTCACGGCCAGGTTGACGAAGTCGCCGACGATCGCGCCGGTGATGTTCGGCGGGAACGGGTACGACAGCATGAAGTCGAGAGACTTCGGCAGGTCGTCGCCCGCCCGCACGAGCTGTTCCAGGATCGGTTTCAGGGCCTTCAGGCTGGCCACGGTGTCGGCGCGGCTGCTCTCGACCACCCGGGTGCCGACCCGGCCGAGGTCGCCGAGCGCGGTCAGCACGCCGGTGAGCTGCTCGCGCTGCTCTTCGAGCACGGTCAGGCCGGGGGCGAGGGAGTCGACCGCGTCGCCGATCACCTGCTGCTGCCGGGCCAGCCGGTCGGTCAGCCGGTCGAGCGCCTCGACGGCCCGGACGATGTCGGTCTTCTGCCGTTCGAGGCCGCCGATGAAGGTGTCGAGCTGCCGCAGGGCGTCCCGGACGGCCGGCTCCCGTCCGTCGAGGGCCGTGGCGAGTTCCTGGTTGATGGTGCGCAGCTGGGCCAGACCGCCACCGTTGAGCAGCAGGCCGAGGGCGGCGAGCACCTCCTCGACCTCGACGCCGCGGGTGGTGCGGGACAGCGGGATGATGTCGCCGTCGGCGAGCGTGCCGGTGGCGGACGGGCCGGACGGCGCGGCCACCGTCACGTACTTCTCCCCCAGCAGGCTGCTCTGCCGGACGGCTGCGGTGGCGTTCGCCGGGAGCCGGACGTCGGTGTCGATGTGGAGGACGACCTGCGCGGTCCAGCCGGCCAGCGAGATCTTCTCGACGCTGCCCACCGTCACGTCGTCCACCTTCACGGCGGCCTGGGGGACCAGGTCCAGCACGTCGCGGAACTCGGCGGTGACCCGGTATCCGCGGCCGTCCGGCGCGCCGCCGGGCAGCGGCAGTTCGGTCACCTCGGGCAGCCCGCATCCGGCGGGCAGCAGTGCCACCGCCAGGGCGACGGTCATCGTGCGACGCATCCGGCGGGTCATGCCGGCCCCCGCAGGATTCCGCCGAGGGTGAGGTCGGGGCCGCCCGGCGCCGGCGACGGCACCGCCGCGCCGGGCGCCACCGGTGAGGGTGTGGCCGGTGGAGCCGGGCGGGTCGCGCCGGGCGGCAGCTTGAGCAGCTTCCGGAGCTGGTCGGTCATCGGAAGCTTTCGGGCGTGCAGGGTCTGCGCGAGGGCGTGGCACGTCGCGGGCACCTTCGCGGGCGCCTGGTCCACCAGCAGGGAGCAGACGAAGCTGGCCGGGTCGTACGGGCCGGTCGCGTTGTCGCGGGTGTCCAGTGTGCCGGAGCGGGGGTTGTAGGCCAGCGCGAGGTTGTTCAGCGCCAGCGGGGCGACGTCGAGGATCTCGATGACCGCCCGCTGCTGGCGGACCAGCACGCCGGTGATGTCGGCCAGGGCGGCGACGTCGGCGGTCAGCACGTCCCGGTTCTGCCGGACGAAGGTGGTGACGTCGGCCAGCGCGGTGGCCAGGTTGCGCAACGCGGCGGCGAGTTCGTCCCGCTCGCCGGCCAGTTGCCCGGCCACCTCGGCCAGTTGCCGGTTGAACGCGCGGACCTGCTGGTCGCTGCGGGCCAGGGCGGTGGTGAAGCGCTGCAGGTTGGCCACCGAACCGAAGAGGTCCTGCCGCCCGTCGGCGAGCGTGGTCAACGCCCGGGAGAGCCCGTCGAGGGTGTCGTGCAGCTCGTCGCCGTTGCCCTCCAGGTTGGCGCGGCCGGTGGCGACGAGGTCGGACAGGGCGCCGTCGGCGTTGGCGCCCTCCGGCCCGAGCGCGCGGTTGAAGTCGTCGAGCGCCCGGTAGATGTCGTCGATCTCCATCGGGGTGGCGGTGCGATCGACCGGAATCTCGGCGCCGTCGGCGAGCACCGCGCCGCCGCCGTACGCGGGGGTGAGCTGCACGTAGCGGTCGCTGACCACGCTGGGCGGGACGATCACGGCCTGCGCCCCGGCCGGCACCTCCACCTGCCGGTCGTAGCGCATGGTCACCCGCACGGTGCGGCCCTGCGGTTGCACCGAGACCACCTCGCCGATGCGGACGCCGAGCACCCGCACGTCGGAGCCCGGGTGCACGCCGACCGCACCGGTGAAGTGGGCGACGACCCGGCGGGGCGGCGGACCGGGGCGCAGCACCGCCACAGCGGCGGCCACGGTGACCAGGACGGTCGCGGCGGCGACCGGTCGGCGCCACCGGCGTACGGGACCGGGCATCAGCGTCCTCCCGTCGTGGGCTGGAATGGCTGGACGAGCCCCTGCACGTACGAGTCGAACCACCGTCCGTTGCCGACCACGTTGGCGAACGCGCTGACGAACGGCGCCATCCGCTGGACGGTGAGTTCGAGGTCGTCACGGTTGCGTTGCAGGATGGCGATCACGTCCCGCAGTTGGCGCAGGGCCGGGGTGAGCTGGGCGCGGTTGTCGGCGACCAGACCGGAGAGCTGGGTGGCCAGGTCGTTGGTGCCGACGAGCAGCTCGTGGATGGCGTCCCGGCGGCGGCGTACCTCGGCCAGGAGGGCCTCGCCGTCGGTGACCAGCGCGCGGAACTCCTCGTCGCGGGTCGCAAGCACGTCGGTGACCGTCCGGGCGCGGGCCAGCAGCGAGCGCAGTTCGGCGTCGCGGTCGGCGACCGTACGGGAGAGCCGCGACAGCCCGACCAGCGAGGCGTTGACCGTGTCGGGGGTGTCGGCGAACGTCTCCGACAGGGTGGCGAAGGCGGCGGCGAGCTGGTCGGTGTCGATCGTGTCGAGGGTGTCGGCGAGGCCGGTGACGGCCTGCACCACGTCGAACGGCGCGGCGGTGCGCTCGAGGGGGATCTGGGCACCCTCGGGCAGCCGTCCCCCGCCGTCGGGCGCCAGCGCCAGGTACTTCTGACCCAGCACCGTCTTGATCCGGATCGTCGCCGCGGTCCGGTCGCCGAGGCGTACGCCGTCGTCGTCGACGCGGAAGCGGACCCGCACGTACGGGCCGGTGTCCCGGGCCAGTTCCACGGCGGTGACCTTGCCGACGCGCACACCGGCGACTCGCACCTCGTTGCCCACCGCCAGCCCGCTGGCGTCGGAGAACGCCGCCTGGTAGGCGCGCCCGGTCAGCGCCGCGAGCCGGTCGAGCTGGAAGGCGCCGACCAGGGTGGCGCCGACCAACGCGAGGCCGACGGCGCCCACGGCGACGGGATTGCGTTCCCGGAACGGTCTCATCGGCTACCTCCGGTCGCGCACCGGGCGGCCGGCGCGCTGAACGTCACGGGGTTGAGGGTCTGCCCGCCGGCCGTGACCCGGCCGTCGAAGTCGCAGAGGTAGAAGTTGAACCACGACCCGTACGAGGCGACCCGGGTCAGCGACTCGTACCGTTCGGGGAGCCGGCCGAGCGTGCCGTCGATGACGGCCGCGTTGCGGTTGAGGGTGCCGGCGAGCGTGTCGAGGGCCCGGATGTCGGCGGCGAGCGGTGGTCGCGCGTCGCCCAGCAGCGCGGATGTGGCGCTGGTGAGGTCGCCGATGCTGACCAGCGCCTCGCCGATCGCGGTCCGGTCGCCGGCCAACCCGGAGACGAACTGCTGCAGCTGCCGGATCGTCTGGTCGAGCTCGCGGTCGCGGGTGGCGAGGGTGGCCAGGACGGTGTTGAGGTTGGTGACGACCCGGCCGATGACGGCGTCCCGGTCGGCGAGGGTGTTGGTCAGCGACGCGGTGCGGTGCAGCAGGCTCGTGACGGTGCCGCCCTCACCCTGGAGGACCTGGATGATCTCGTAGGCGAGCTTGTTCACGTCCTGCGGGTCGAGCGCGGTGAACAGTGGACGGAACCCGTTGAACAGCACCGTCAGGTCCAGCGCCGGGGTGGTCTGCCCGATCGGGATGAGCCCTCCGGGTCGCAGCGGCCGGCGCTCGCCGGGGCCCTCGGTCAGCGCCAGGTAGCGCTGGCCGACCAGGTTGCGGTAGCGGATCTTGGCGTGGACGCCGGTGGCCAGCGGCACGTCGTCGCGGACGGTGAAGGACACCTCGGCGACGGTGTTGTCGACCACCCGGATGTCGCGGACCTGTCCGACGCGGACGCCGGCGATGCGCACGTCGTCGCCGGGCAGCAGCCCGGTGACGTCGGTGAACCGGGCGCGGTAGGTCGGGCCGCCGGCCGGGAACGCGCCGAGGGTCTGCGCGAGCAGGGCGGTGAGCAGCAGCGTCACGGCGGCGAAGAGGCTCAGCTTGAGCAGCGAGGCGGTGGTCTTCCCGGTCATCGCGTGTTCACCACCGCTCCGCGCAGCAGCGGTCCCCACAGCAGGACCGCGATGTCGGGCACCTCCGCCGGCGGGGTGCCGGTGACAGCGCCGACGATGGGGTCGACGAGGGCCTGTTCCTCCTCCGTGCCGGCACGTCCCATCTCGACCGGCGCGGCCGGGGCCGCGGCACCGGAAGCCGGTACGCCGACCGGCAGCAGCGGGTGGTGGCGGTCGCCGGAGTAGTCGTATCCGTCGTTGATCGGTACCTCGGGGGCGGGGGCCCCCGGTCGCGGCAGCCCGCGGCAGTTTGGTCCGCCGCTCGCGCCGTAGACCGGTTCGTCGCGCCCGCGCTCGTACTTGCCGCCGTCCCGGGTGACCTCCAGGGAGATGTGCATCCGCCCGCCGGCGAAGACCTCCTCCACCCGCGGTTGCAGGGCGACCAGACCCCGCATGAGGCACGGGTACTCGGGGGCGTACGCGGCGAGCAGTTCCAGGACCGGCCGGCTGACCTGACCGAGCCGGATGAGCTGGTCGCCGTGCCGGTCGAGGAACCCTCGGGTGACGTCGGCGGTGTCGGTGGTCTCGGCCAGGAAAGCCGCGAGCTGGCTGCGCTGGTCGGTGACGGTACGGGCGGTGACGGTGACGTCCCGCAGCAGCGCCAGCAGATCGGGCAGCGCCGCGTCGTAGCCGTCCAGGACGGTGGCGAGCGTCCGGATGTCCTCCTCGATCGTGGGCAGGGCGGGGTTGAGCTGCCTCAGGTACGCGGCGAGCCGGCTCAGGTTCGCACCGAGCTGCTCGCCGCGGCCGTCCAGGGCGGCGGCCAGCGCGCCGAGCGTCACGGCGAGCTGGTCGGGGCGGACCGCCTGGAGCAGGGGCAACGCCTCGTCGAGGACCCGTTCCAGCTCGACGGCGGTGCGGCTGCGGTCCTGGGTGATGACCGCGCCGTCGCGGATCGGTCCGGCGCCGGTGGCCGTCGGCGGGACCAGCTCGACGTACCGCTCGCCGAAGAGCGTCTTCGGCAGCAGGCGGGCGGTCACGTCGGCGGGGATCCGCCGGGTCAGGGCCGGGTCGAGCGCCAGCCGCAGAGTGGCTCCGCCGCCGTCGCTGCGCACGGAGCGCACGTCGCCGACGACGACGCCGCGTACCTTGACGTCGGCGCCGTCGCTGAGCTGCAGCCCGGCGCGGTCGGTGTGCAGGGTGACCCAGGCGACCGGCGTGAAGGCCCGGTGGTAATGGAGGACGGAGGCGGTCAGCGCCGCGGTCAGAACGGCGATGAAGACGACGCCGAGGATCCGATTCTTCATGGTCACCCCGCGATCCGGACGGTGGTGGTCGCGCCCCAGATGGCCAGCGACAGGAAGAAGTCCACGATGTTGACCGCCACGATGGCCAGGCGGACGGCGCGGCCGACGGCGACGCCGACGCCGGCCGGCCCGCCGCTGGCGGTGTAGCCGTAGTAGCAGTGGACCAGGACGACGATCACGCTGAAGACGAGCACCTTGCCGAAGGACCACAGGACGTCCCCGGGCGGCAGGAACAGGTGGAAGTAGTAGTCGTACGTGCCGGCCGACTGCCCGAAGTAGGACACCGCGATGGTCCGGGTGGCGAGGTAGCTGGAGAGCAGCCCGACCACGTACAGCGGGATCACCGCGATGAACCCGGCGATCATGCGGGTGGTGACCAGGAACGGCAGCGAGGGCACCGCCATCACCTCCAGCGCGTCGACCTCCTCGGAGATGCGCATCGCGCCGAGCTGGGCGGTGAATCCGCAGCCCACCGTCGCCGACAGGGCCAGCGCCGCCACCAGCGGGGAGATCTCCCGCGTGTTGAAGTACGCGGAGATGAAGCCGGTGAAGGCGCTGCTGCCGATCTGGTTGAGCGCCTGGTAGCCCTGGAGTCCGACCTCGGTGCCGGTGAAGAAGGTGAGGAAGCAGATGACGCCCACGGTGCCGCCGAGCACCGCCAGGGCCCCGGTGCCGAAGCTGACCTCGGCGAGAAGGCGGACGACCTCCCGCTTGTACCGGCGTACGGTGCGCGGCGTCCAGGCGAAGGCCCGCACGTAGAAGGCGAGCTGGCCGCCGAGGTCGTCGAGGTATCGCAGGGCCGGCACGTCAGCTCCCCTTCTGCGGTACGAGCTGGAAGTACACGGCGGTGACGACGAAGTTCAGCGCGAACAGGGCCATGAAGGTGAGTACGACGCTCTGGTTCACCGCGTCGCCGACGCCCTTCGGGCCGCCCTTGGCGGTCAATCCCTTGTACGAGGCGATCAACCCGGCCGCGGCGCCGAACAGCAGCGCCTTCACCTCCCCCACCAGCAGGTCGGGCAGCTGCCCGAGGGCCTGGAAGCTGGCCAGGTACGCGCCCGGTGTGCCGCCCTGCATGACGACGTTGAACAGGTAGCCGCCACTCACCCCGACGACGCTGACCAGGCCGTTGAGCAGCACGGCCACCAGCATCGAGGCGAGCACCCGCGGCACCACCAGCCGGTGGATCGGGTTGATGCCGAGCACCTCCATCGCGTCGAGCTCCTCCCGGATGCGGCGGGAGCCGAGGTCGGCGCAGATCGCCGAGCCACCGGCCCCGGCGATCACCAGGGCGGTCACGATCGGCCCGGCCTCGCGGACGACGGCGAGCACCGACGCGGCGCCGGTGAAGGACTGCGCGCCGAGCTGGCGGACCAGGGAGCCGAGCTGGAGGGCGATCACCGCGCCGAACGGGATCGACACCAGCGCCGCCGGCAGGATCGACACCGAGCTGATGAACCACGCCTGCTGGACGAACTCGCGGACCTGCACGGGCCGGCGGCCCAGCCCCCGGAGGGTGTCCAGGCAGAAGGCGAAGAAGTGGCCGGACTCGCGAAGCACCGCCGGGCCGCTCATCCGAGCACCCCGTCGCGCGTACCGACCCTCGGCAGCTCGAGGGTCGGCTGCCCGTCCGGCCCGGCGAACGAGCCGGGCGGCGGCTCGACACCGTGGTCGCGGCACCACTGACCGGGTGGCCGTTCGGCCCGCCGGCGCCGCCCGTCGGAGGGCTGGAGCTGCACCGGGATGGGCGGCAGGGGCGGAAGCTCGACGCCGGCCAGCGCCTCGGCCTGCAACTCCTCGGCGTCCTTCTCCTCGGCCATGCCGATGGGGCCGATCCGCTGGGCGTTGAGGAACTGCCGCACCACCGGCTCGGTGCTGGACAGCAGCATCTCCCGGGGCCCGAACATGGCCAGGTGCCCGTGGTAGATCAGGCCGATGTTGTCCGGGACCGTCCGGGCGGTGTTGATGTCGTGGGTGACGATCAGGAACGTCGCCTCGGTCCGCTGGTTGAGGTCGATGATGAGCTGGTTCAGGTAGGCGGTGCGGACCGGGTCGAGCCCGGAGTCGGGCTCGTCGAAGAGCACGATCTGCGGATCGAGGACGAGCGCCCGGGCCAGGCCGGCCCGCTTGCGCATCCCGCCGGAGATCTCCCCCGGCAGCTTCTTCTCGGCCCCGACCAGGCCCACCATGTCGAGTTTCTCGTTGACCACGGCCCGGATCTCCGACTCCGACCGGCGGGTGTGCTCCCGCAGCGGAAAGGCCACGTTGTCGTAGATGTTCATCGAGCCGAACAGCGCGCCGTCCTGGAACAGGACGCCGAAGAGCTTCCGGACCTCGTACAGCTCCCGCTCCGGCAGCCGGGGCAGGTTGCGGCCCTCGATCACGATGTCCCCCCGGTCGGGCCGAAGCAGCCCGACGAGGGTCTTGAGGAACACGGACTTCCCGGTGCCGGACGGACCGAGCAGCACGGAGATCTCGCCGGCCGGCAGGGTCAGGCTGATGTCCGACCAGACCGGCTGACCACCGAAGGACTTCGTCAGTCCCCGTACGGCCACTTCGACGCCCACGTTGCCTCCCCACCTCGCTACTGGAGACATCGCGACCGTCCAGCCGAGCGCAACAACTACTTTGCGCAGTCCCGCAGCCACCGTCAGCGGGCTAGGCAAACCGCGCCGGGCTCGATAGCGTGCCAGTTAACTCGCCGGTAACAGAGGTGTATTCAGATCCGATGATGACGACGACCGAGCCCGAGGCCGAGCTCGTCCGCCGGGCGGCCCGCCGTGACGGCGCCGCCGTCGCGGCGTTGCTCGCCGGCCTCCGCCCGGGTCTGGTGCGCTACTGCCGGGCCCGGCTGGGCCGCATCGGCGGGGCGTACACCACCGCGGACGACGTCGCCCAGGAGATCTGCCTCGCGGTGCTGCGGGCCCTGCCCGGCTATCGGGATCAAGGGCGGCCGTTCTCGGCGTTCGTCTACGCCATCGCCGCGCACAAGGTCGCCGACGCCCATCGCGCCGCGGTGCGGGCCGCCACCGTCACGGCTGAGGACGCACCGCCGGAGCACCCGGACGCGGATCCGGGCCCGGAGCAGCGGGCGGTCGCCACCGACCTGGCCCGCCGGCTGTCGGTGCTGCTCGACCGCCTGCCCGAGATGCAGCGCGAGATCGTCCTCCTCAGGGTCGCGGTCGGGCTCTCCGCCGACGAGGTGGGCACGATCGTCGGGATGACGGCGGCGGCCGTCCGGATGGCCCAGTCCCGGGCGCTGGCCCGCCTCCGTACCCTGGCGGGCGACACATTTGGCGAGGTGGCGGCATGAACGGGCGGACGCCGGAGAGCGGCGGCGAGGTGGACCTGGCGACGATCGCCCGGGACGACGAGCTGCTCGACGCGCTCGGCTGCGGCGAGCCGGCGCCGGAGGGCGACGACCTCGCCGCGATGCTGGCCGCCTGGCGTGACGACCTCGGTGCGGCGGTCGACGACGAACCCGTCCGCCCCGCGGCGCCCGCGCTCCCGCAGGCGTTGCCCCGGACGGTACGGCTCGGACGGCCGCTCGTCCGTGTCGCGGCAGCCGTCGTCGTCCTCGCCGGCGTCGCCACCGGGCTCGGGATCGGGAGCCGCGAGGCGGGGCCGAGCAGCCCGCTGTGGGCGTTGACGCAGATGCTGCACCCGGAGCAGGCCGAGGTACGGATGATCGAGGACACGATCCGCCAGGCCCGGTCCGCCCTCGCCGCCGGCCGCCCGGACGAGGCGCGCGACCTGCTCGACGAGGCACGGCGGCGGCTCACGTCGGTCGAGGACCCGTCCACCGCCCGCCGCCTCGCCGCGGAGATCGACGCCCTGCACCGCGACCTGGTCGCCACGGTGCCGACGCCCGCGCCACCGGTCCCCGGCCCGTCGACCACGCCCACGACGACGCCGCCGTCGCCCCCGGGCAGCGCCGGACCGCAGGCCCCGGCGCCGTCGTCGTCGCCACGCCCGTCGTCGTCGCCTCTGGTCGTCGTGCCGCTACCCCAGCTGCCCGGGGTGAGCCCGAAACCGAATTCGCCGCCCGGGCTGAGCCCGCTCCCGGATCCGTCGTCGCTGCCCGGGCTGCCGCTGCCGACGCTGGACATCCTGGACTAGGGCCTGTGTCCACACCTCGCGGCTTGGCCCGAACAAGTCGGTCCACCATCGACGCTCAGTAGCGGTGGAGGCTCGACGCGGACCGGGTCGACGGCGCTGGCGACGCCCTCCACCCGCCCGCCAGAAGGCTCTTGACCTGCGCATTGTTGGGTCTTGACACTTGGTGGTCGCGTGTGCGGGTGGTATGACTTGAGTACCGGCCACCAATGACGCGAGCCGTCACATCCCGTTACCGCACGGGCCGGCCCGTCGAGCGGAGGCCGTGCGGCGGCGGTTCCGGCGGGAGGAGCTGCGGTGCCGAAGATGCGGATCTGGCGTAACCGACAACCGTTCCAGAACGCGGTCGTCGCCACCGCTCCTGTGTGCGGCGTCCTGATGGTCACCCTGCAGGTCCGTCCCCCCGCGGTGGAGGTTGCCATGCCGGGGCCGGTCCGTGTCGGCTGGGTGCTCGGGCTGATCGTCGCCGGCCTGGTCGGTCTCACCGGACTGTTCTGGCCGGGCCGGTGTGCCACCGCTCTGGGCATCGAACTGGCGTCGATGCTGATGCTCGGCACCCTCGCGGGCATGTACGCGGTCGCGCTGGCGGTGTTCTCCGGCCGGATGGCAGTCGCGGCCGCGTCGTTCATCACCGCCGTGGCGATCGGGTCGTGGTGGCGGTCGGCGGAGATCATCCGTGACCTCCGGGGGCTGGCCCGGCCACGACAGCCATACCCCGGCGACATCTTCGGCAGGTTCCCGTGACACCGGCGCCCAATACCACCGCCGCACCCGACTGGGTGCAGATCCTGCTGTCGGTGCTCGGCGTCCTCGGCGGCGCTGGCGGCCTGGCCGCCATCGCCGCCGTGGTGGTGCAGCGGGGCAAGTTCCGTGCCGAGGCGGCGGATCTGCTCACCGACACCGCTCTGACCCTGGTGCAGCCGATGCGCGCGCGGGTGTCCGAACTGGAGGCGGAGGCACAGTCCACCCGCGAGCAGCTGCGGGCGTCCGACGAACGGGCCCGGCGGCTCCAGATCACGGTCGCCGAGCTCCGCGCGACGCTGGACCGCTGGTACGCGTTGATCTTCGCGCCGGACGCGACCCTCCGGTCCATCCGGTACGCGCTCCGCGAGGACCGCCGCAAACTCGACCGGCCGTAGCCACCGGCCGGCCGGCGGATGTCGACGGAGAACCAGGCCCGACCGCTGCGACCGGCGGGTCCACGTCCCGACGCGACGGGTTTCGAGCCGGGGTCGCGGCCGGGCCGGTGAGCTGCCAGAACTCCCGGAGTAGGCGGGAGTAGCCGGGACGCATTGGTAACAGTCTTGACAGATGTTTCGGGCATCGACACACTTCGTTCGGGAGAGCGCTCTCAAGGCCCCTCTCCACGGTGACGGCGCGCCGCGGCGGAGGCCCGTGCACACACCGACGTCCACCACCGATCACGGAGATTCCCATGCGCAGAGCCCGTCCCCTCGGGCGGCGACTGCTCGTCGCCGCCGTCGCTGCCGTCACACTCGCCGCGTCCCTCGTCCTGCCCGCTCCCGCCGACCCGGCCAGAGCCGCCATCGGCGGGATCACCTGGCAGGACGAGTTCAACGCCCCCGCCGGCACGCCCGTCGACCAGAGCCGGTGGCGGTTCGACATCGGCGGCCACGGCTGGGGCAACAACGAACGGCAGTACTACACGAACAGCACCAGCAACGCCGTGCACGACGGCCAGGGCAACCTCGTCATCACGGCACGCCGGGAGAACCCGGCCAACTACCAGTGCCACTACGGCCGGTGCGAGTACACCTCGGCCCGCCTGCTCACCGCCGCGACGTTCACCCAGGCGTACGGCCGCTTCGAGGCCCGCATCAAGATCCCGCGCGGGCAGGGCATCTGGCCCGCGTTCTGGATGCTCGGCAACGACATGGGCAGCGTCGGCTGGCCGAACGCCGGCGAGATCGACATCATGGAGAACATCGGCCGGGAGCCGAACACGGTCTACGGCACCATCCACGGCCCCGGATACTCCGGTGGAGGGGGCATCACCGGCAGCCGCACCATCGGCCAGCCGCTCGCCGACGCCTTCCACACCTACCGGGTGGACTGGGAGCCGAACTCCATCATCTGGTACCTCGACGGCGTCGAGTACCACCGCGTCGACCCGAGCCGGCTCGGTGGGAACCGCTGGGTGTTCGACCACCCGTTCTTCATGATCCTGAACGTGGCGGTCGGCGGGAACTGGCCCGGCTACCCGGACGGCTCGACGCAGTTCCCGCAACAGATGCTCGTCGACTACGTCCGGGTCTCGGGCTACACCGCCGGCGACGGCGGCGGCACCACCCGGATCCGCGGCCTGCACAGCGGCCGCTGCATCGACATCCCCGGTGCCAACCCCGTCGAGGGTGCCAAGCTCCAGATCTGGGACTGCAACACCACCGCCGCGCAGGCGTGGACGTTCGCCTCCGACGGCACGGTGCGGGCGATGGGCAAGTGCATGGACCCGGCCTGGGCCGGCACGGCGAACGGCACCGAGGTCAACCTGGTCAGCTGCAACGGCAACCCGGCGCAACGGTTCACCCTCAACGGCGCCGGCGACCTCGTCAACCTCAACGCCAACCGGTGCGTGGACGTACGCGACTGGGTGAGCGCCAACGGCGGCAAGCTCCAGTTGTGGGACTGCACCGGTGGCGCGAACCAGAAGTGGTCCCGCGTCTGACCCGGACCGTGATCGGGCCTTCCGCGCGGAAGGCCCGATCCGCCGCACCACCGGAGAGCGGTCGCAACGGTCAGGCGGCGGGCGGGAACCACCAGCCCCGCGGCGGGAACCGCACGATCCGGTCGTCGTCCGCCGCCGGTGTGCCCCGGCCATCACGGTTGCTGGTGGTGACCCAGAGCGAGCCGTCCGGCGCCTCCTCGACCGTGCGCAGCCGGCCGTAGACGCCGACGAGGTGCGCGGTGGGGGTGCCGGGACGGCCGGTCCAGAAGTTCAGGGGTACGACCCACAGCCGCGCGCCGCGCAGGGCCGCGACGTAGAGGACGGTTCCGCCCACGATCGCCGCGCCGCTCGGCGACGCCTCGGCGGGCCGCCAGGTCACGATCGGGTCGCGGAAGCGCGGGTCGCCGGCCACCCCTTCGACCACCGGCCAGCCGTAGTTGCCACCCGGCACGATGCGGTTGACCTCGTCCCAGGTGTTCGCCCCGAACTCGGTCGCGTAGAGCCGTCCCCGCCAGTCCCAGGCCAGGCCCTGCACGTTGCGGTGGCCGAGGCTGTAGACCAGGGAGCCCGCGGTGGGGTTGGTGAGGGGCACACCGCCGTCCGGACGCAGCCGGAGGATCTTCCCGTTGCGGCTGCGCGGGTCCTGCGCGGTGGCGGCAACGCCGGCGTCGCCGACACCCGCGTAGAGCATCCCGTCGGGACCGAAGGCGATCCGCCCGCCGTTGTGGGCGCTTGCCCGCGCGAGGCCGGTGAGGATCGGCTGCTGGACCTGCGGGGCGGTGAGCCGGAAACGGACGATCCGGTTGTCGACGGCCGAGGTGAAGTAGGCGTACACGTAGCCGTCCCGGCGGAAGCGCGGCGAGACCGCCAGCCCGAGCAGGCCTCCCTCGCCGACGGCGAAGACGCCGGCGATCTGCGCGACCTGCTGCGGCGCCGCCCCTCGGCGGACGCGCAGCACCCGCCCGCTGTTCCGCTCGCCGACCAACGCGCTGCCGTCGGGGAGGAAGGCCAGCCCCCAGGGCACCACGAGCCCGGTCGCGACCACCTCCGGGCGGGTGAGGTCCACGCCCCGCCAACCGGCGGCACCCGTCGGCCCGCTGGCGGTCGCCGCCGACGGGTGGGTGGAGGCGGCGGCGGTCGCCGCCGACGCGTGGGTGGAGGCGGCGGTCGCCACGGTGGGCGGGCCGGACACGCCGACGCAGACGGTGAGGAGGACACCGGCGACAATGGATCGTCTTCTCATGCCGCACCAACCCTGAGCCGCTGGGAACGCGCCGGCCGGGACCGGCACGGCCGCCGACCGGGACAGTGGCGGTCACGGCCCAGCGTCCGCCGCCGACCGTCACCGGCCCGTCACCGGGCCACCACGCCCGGAGACGGTGTCCGCCCGGGGCCGGCCGCTACCGGTCGAGTAGCGCCCGGAGGGCCTTGACGACCTCGGCGGGCGCCTCCTCGGCCATGAAGTGACCGCAGGAGACGGTCGTGTGCCGCAGGTCGGGCGCCCACGCGCGCCAGAGGGCGGCGGCGTCGAAGCCGAGGGCCGCCCCCCAGTCCTGCTGGAGGACGGTCACCGGCATCCGCAGGCGGGTGCCGGCGACACGGTCGGCGGCATCGTGCTCGACGTCGACGCCGGCGGAGGCCCGGTAGTCGGCGACGATGGACGGCACCGCCTCCCGGGAGGCCGTCAGGTACGCGTCCCGCACGTCGGCGGGGATGGCGTCCGGGTCACGCGTCCAGATGTCGAGGAAGTGACCGAAGAAGGTGTCCGGGCTGGCGCCGATCAGCTGCTCGGGCAGGCCGGGCGGTTGCGCCATCAGGTAGAGGTGGAACCCGACGGCGGCGGAGGTGCCGCGCATGACGTCCCACATGTCCAGCGTCGGCAGGACGTCCAGCGCGGCGAGGTGGGTGACCACGTCGGGATGGTCCAGACCGGCGCGGACGGCGACCAGGGCCCCTCGGTCGTGGCCGGCCAGGGCGAACCGGTCGTGGCCCAGCGCGCGGGCGAGGGCGACGATGTCCGCCGCCATCGTGCGCTTCGAGTAGACCGACGGGTCGGTCGCCACGGGCTTGTCGCTGGCGCCGTACCCCCGCAGGTCGGGGCAGATGACGGTGTGGTCGGCGGCGAGGTCGGCGGCCACGTGCCGCCACATGAGGTGGGTCTGGGGAAAGCCGTGCAGCAGTACGACGGGGCTGCCGGACCCACCGACCGCCGCGTGGAGCGTCACGCCGTCGCCGACCGGGACGCGCTGGTGGTCGAAACCTTCGATCCTCGGGTTCACCGGGGACACCTCTCTGCTCGGGATCGTGTCAAAGGGCCGGCGCGGTGCCGGCCGGGATCGACTCTGCCCGCGGGCGATGAGCAGCCGATGAGTGCCGGATGAGTGCCGTGACCAACGGAGGCGCACCGATCGGCGGCGCATAGGGTGGGTGGCATGACCGGGCTGGCAGGGGCACCGGCGGTGACGTTCCGGGCGCTGGGGCCGCTGGAGGTGGTGGACCGGCGGGGAACCGTACCCCTCAAGGGTCCACGGCAGCGGGCGGTGCTGGCCCGCCTGCTGGTCGCCCGGGGCCGGGTCGTGCCCGTCGACCGGCTCGTCGGCGACCTGTGGGAGACGCCGGGGGACGGCGCCGTCGCCGCGATCCGCACCTTCGTCGCGGACCTGCGCCGGGCGCTCGAGCCCGGGCGCCCGTCCCGGCAGCCGGCGCGGCTGCTGGTGACCGCGCCGCCCGGGTACCTGCTCCGCGTGCCGGCCGACGCCGTGGACGCGTGGCGGTTCGAGGCGACCGTCACCGGGTCGGGCCGCTCGCTGGCCGAGGGAGACGCGGCGTCGGCGGCGGACCAGCTGGCCGAGGCCCTCGCCTGGTGGCGGGGGCCGGCGTACGCGGAGTTCGCCGACGCCCCCTGGGCGCGCGGCGAGATCAACCGGCTGGACGAGCTGCGGATGCTGGCGACGGAACGGCGGGGCGAGGCCCTGTTGGCGCTGGGTCGGGCCGCCGAGGCGGCCGTGGAGCTGGAGCAGCACGTCACCGTCCACTCGTTTCGTGAGGACGCGTGGCGGTTGTGGGCCACCGCGCTGTACCGGTCGGGCCGGCAGGCCGACGCGCTGGCCGCGCTGCGCCGCGCCCGCGAGACCCTGGCGGCGGAGCTGGGCCTGGATCCGAGCCCCCGGTTGCGCCAGTTGGAGACCGACATCCTGACCCAGGCGCCCGGTCTGGACCTCCCCGCGCCGGCGGCCGGCACCGTGGCGGGCCGGGACACCAGGACCGTCCCCGCCGGTGGCACCCCGGCGGGCGCGCCGACCGGTGCCGGCCGGGCCGGCGTGTTCGTGGGCCGGGACGCGGAGCAGGCCCGGCTCGCGCAGGCCGCCGACGACGTCGTCCGCCGGCGCCGGCCGGCGATCGCCCTGCTCTCCGGCGGGGCCGGGGCAGGAAAGACGGCACTGGCCGAGGCACTCACCCGGCGGCTGGGCGACGCCGGGTGGGCCACGGCCTGGGGCCGGAACCCGGAGTACGAGGACGCTCCGGCGGCCTGGCCGTGGACCCAGGTCGCCGAGGCGCTGGCGACCGAGGTGACCGACGTCACGCCCCTCCCGTCGCGCTCCGACGACCCGGCGCTGGCCCGGTTCCGGCGACATCGCGCCGCCGTGGCGCTCGTGACGGCGGCGGCCGCGCGGAGACCGGTGCTGCTGGTCCTCGACGACCTGCACCGGGCCGATCAGGACACCCTCGACCTGCTGACCGCGCTGCTGACCGAGCCGGAGCCGGTCACCGGTCCCGTCCTCGTCCTCGGGCTCTTCCGCGCCACCGGGATCGGGCCCGGGCTGACCGCCGCGCTGGCCCGGCTCGCCCGGATCGAACCCGTCCGGGTGTACCTCGACGGTCTCGACGAGCCGGCCACCGGCGACCTCGCCCGCGCCGTCACCGGGGCGGACCTCGACCCGTCGGCCACGCGGCTGCTGCACCTGCGCACCGGCGGCAACCCCTTCTACGTCCGGGAACTGGCGCGGCTGCTCGCCGCCGAGGGACCGGCGGCGCTGGACACCGTCCCGGCCGGCGTCCGCGACGTCGTCCGGCACCGGCTGGCCCAGCTGCCCGACGCCGCGCGAACGGTGCTGACGCAGGCCTCCGTCCTCGGTCGGGACGTGGATGCGGAGATCCTCACGGCGCTGGCCGGGGACGAAGCCGTGGTCCTGGACGCCGTCGACGCCGCGGTCCGCGCCGACCTCCTGACCGAGCGGGGCGCGGAGGGACAGTTGCGGTTCACGCACGTCCTGGTGCGCGACACCCTGTACGGCGACGTGTCCGCGCCGCGCCGCGCCCGCTGGCACACCGCCGCCGGCGAGGCCGTCGAACGCCTGCACCCGGACGACGTCACCACCCTCGCCCACCACTTCGCCCGAGCCGGCACCCGCGCCACCGCCGCACGCGCCGCCCGGTACGCCTCCGCCGCCGCCGAACGCGCCGAACGACTGTCGCGTCCGCACCAGGCGGCCCGATGGTGGCAGGAGGCGCTGACCGCCCGGCAGCGGACCGGCGGCGACGACCCGGCTGCGCGGCTGCCGTCGTTGATGGGACTGGGCCGCGCGCTCGCCGTCACCGGACATCTTGCCGAGGCACGGCGGCACCGCGCCGCCGCCCTCACCGCCGCCATGCAGGTGGACGACCCGGAACTGACCGCACAGGTGCTCACCGCCTTCGACGTGCCGGCGATCTGGACCCGCAACGACGACGAGCAGTTGTCCCAGCGCATCGTCGAGGCCGCCGGGCGCACCCTGGCCGCCCTGCCCGCCGACCGGGCCGAGCAGCGCAGCCGCCTGCTGAGCACGCTCGCCCTGGAGGTGCGGGGCACCACCGGTGACCGGGGACGCCGCGCCGCCGACGAAGCCGAGGCCATCGCCCGGCGCCTGGGGAACCCGTCACTGCTGGCGTACGCCCTCAACGCCCGCTTCATGCACACGTTCACCCGGACCGGCCTGGCTCCGCGGCGGGCCGCCATCGGGGCGGGACTGGTCGACCTGTCCCGCCGGCACGAGCTGGTGACCTTCGAGGTCCTCGGCCACCTCATCGTGCTCCAGGCCCGGTGCGCGCTGGCCGACCTCGACGCCGCCGACGCCCACGCGACCGCCGCCGACCGGCTCGCCGACCGCTACGACCTGCCGCTGGTCGGCGTGTTCACCCGCTGGTACGCCGCGCTGCGGCTCGCCGTCACCGGGGACGTGGCGGCGGCGGAGACCGCGTACCGGGCTGCGGAGCCGGCCCTGCGATCCGCCGGCATGTCCGGTATGGAGGACGGCCTGCTGCCCCTGGCGCTGCTGTCGCTACGTCTGGCCGGCCCGGTCACCGCCGACGTGGACAGGTTGCGGGACTACGCGGACGAGTGGCAGGGGTACGCGTGGGGCCCGCACGAGCCGTGGGTCCGCCCGCTGACGCTGCTCGCCGCCGGGCGTCCCGCCGACGCCGCCGACGCGCTGTGCGCCCTCCCTGAATCGCCGCACGACCTGCTCCGCGAGGCGCGCCTCTGCCTCGCCGTCCGCGCCGCGCTCATCCTCGGCGACCGTGCCGCCATGCGGCGGACGTACGCCGACCTGTGCCCCGCCGCCGACGAACTGGCCGGGGCGGGCAGCGGCCTGGTCACCCTCGGCCCGGTCGCCGACCACCTCGCGGCCCTGGCCACCGCACTGGGCCGCCCCGACGAGGCCGCCGACCACCGGCGATCCGCCGCCGCGGTGTCGGCCCGGGTGGCCCTTGCCGCTCCTCGCGTGGCGGGGACCGACTGAGTCGGTGCCAGACAGGTCGGACACTCTTCCAGCGGTGCCCTTCACGATGCCGCCAACCGGCCGGGCATCGAGACCACTCCCTGAGCCGAGCACGGTGGAAGAAGCACGACCGGTTACCGGAAACCTACGGTGGGGACGGCAGGTGAGGTCGAGGCATGACCGGCACCGGGTGCCGGTCCGGGACCTGGGAGGAGCCCACCGTGACCCGGTATGTCGAGGAGGTCGGTGGCCCGGCGACGCAGGCGGACCAGCCACCGGGGACGGCGGGAGGGACCGGTGCCGGGCGGCCCGCCACCCGATGGTGGCGACGGCCGTGGGTGGTGCCGTTGGTGGTGTTGAACGCCGCCTTCCTCCTGTTCGTCCTTCCGCCCTACCTGGGCCTCGACCCAAGCCGGTCACGGGTCGTGCTGAACGAGGGGTTCCCGGCGCACTACGCGGTCGTGGTGGCGCACATCCTCTTCGGCACGATCGCGCTGGTGACGGTGTGCCTTCAGGTCTGGCCGTGGCTGCGGCGGCGCCACCCGGCTCTGCACCGGATCAGCGGGCGGCTGTACGTGTTCGCCGGGGCGGTCCCGTCCGCGCTGCTCGGACTCGTCCTCATGCCGTTCGCCGCGGTGCCGGTCGGGCTTCTCGGCAGTGCGCTGGCGGCCGTGGGGTGGATCGTCACGAGCCTGGTCGGCCTGCACATGGCCCGCCGGCGGCGCTTCGCCGAGCACCGCAGGTGGATGGCGTACAGCATCGCCTTCGCCCTGCAGACCCTGTGGGGGCGGATCTTCGTCCTGACGTCCGTGCTGACCGGGGTCACCGTGAACCCGGTCGTCCTGGGCGAGGCGGCCGGATGGCTGAGCTGGCTGATGAATCTCGCCATCGCACACTGGTGGCTGCGTCGCACCGCCCGGCCGCCCCGCCCCGCGTTCAGCTGACCCTCACCCGAACCGCCAGCGGGTCGCGCTGAAGCCGGACTCCTTGTCCATGCCGATCACCTTCGCCGGACTCACCTCGTAGACGATGTACGGTGCCGGGCCGATGCCGTCGCCGTCGAGTCCACCGTCGACGACGGTCACCGGCCAGCCGTGTTTGTTCCCGTAGCCCTCGGCCACCCGCTCCAGGGTCTCCTTGTCGGTGACCCGGGACGCGGTGCCCTCGACCGAGAGGTCGAGGTCGGGCCCGGCGGCGGTGAGGACGCATTGCGGGTTGGCGGCAAGGTTCCGGACCTTCTGGGCGGACTGGCTGGAGCAGAAGTACATGGCACCGTCCAGCCACATCCCGAGCAGCGGCACGGCGTGCGGCCGGCCGTCCGGCCGGACGGTGGACAGATAGAACTCTCCCGCCTCCGCCAGCCGCTCGTGCGCCCGGGACCAGGGCGTCGGTGTGGAGCCCTCGCTGGCGAAGGACGGTTCCGCGACCGGCTCACGGTCGACCATGGGTTCCCCTTTCGAATGAACGATGACAGGTGATGGAATCAGCACGCAGAGTAACCCGGACGGACCGCTGCCGCGAGGCGGCGGGCCGCCGGCACCGGCGTGCCCCGGCGGACCGCGCGGGGCACGCCGGGGCGTCGGTGGGGGGCTGGAGGTCAGCAGGCGATCACCACGTCCGGGGACGTCAGGTAACCCATCAT
Organism: Micromonospora sp. H33; assembly: GCF_052068455.1. Classification (NCBI taxonomy): domain Bacteria; kingdom Bacillati; phylum Actinomycetota; class Actinomycetes; order Micromonosporales; family Micromonosporaceae; genus Micromonospora; species Micromonospora sp. H33. Next base: position 281,813 of record NZ_JBQHDE010000005.1, read on the forward strand.
GTTCGGGTCCCACATGACGGAGCGGTAGGTGTACGGGCCGGTTCCCCGGCAGTCGAAGTCGAGCCGCGCCGTCGTGTGCGGCTCCATCCACCGCTCCAGCACCGTCCGCCACCCCGAGCCGCCGGGCTCGTAGCGCAGCAGCCAGAAGACCGCGTACGAGCTGCAGGTGTTGTGGGCGATGCTGCGTACGAACCCGCCGAGCGGGGTCTTCTCCGGCGTGCTCGGCGCGGTCGCGCAGGTCGCCGGCTCGCTCACCGTGGCCGCCGTGGTTGCCGGGGCCACCGCCGGCCCGGCGTACGCCGCGGCGGGCGCGCCCCCGAGGGCGAGCGCGGCGGTCAGCGACGCCGCCGTCACCAGTCTCCGGATGTCCGTCATGACGTGCTCCTTCGTCCAGCCGGTGCAGTCCAGGGCGGGCGGGCGCGGTGTCGGTGCGCCCGCCCGCGGGGCGTCACCGGACCAACGGATAGGCGTTGATGATGGTCTGCGTCAGGCGGTTGCCGTGGGAGTCGACGAGCGTCGCGCGCAGCGACACGGTCCGGGCGCCCGGCGGAGTACGGAAGACCGCCCGGTACGCGCGGTCGCCCGCCGGCACCACCCGGGCCGACCGCCAGGTGCGTCCCTGGTCCCCGGAGACCTGGACGGTCAACCGCCGCACGGTCCCCACCCGCGCCTCGGGCTGGGGGATCAGCGTGACCGGCAGGACCGTCACCGGCGTCGCCCGCGACCGGTTGCGGTCGTCGACCGTGGGGGCGTACCGGACCACCCAGATCGGCAGCCACTCGGTGTCCGCGCCGGAGCCCTCCGACCGGAAGGTCCAGGTCGCGTCGATCCTGGCGGACAGCCCGGAGATGGACGGCCGGGTGATCTGCTTCTCCACCCGGAAGTCCGCCGGCCCCGGCGCCACGGTCGCCGTCACGTCGACCGCGGCCGACTCGCCGACGAGCTGGTCACCACGGTAGAGGCGGGTGGACGCCGAGTCGGTGAGGGAACCGCCACGGTGGCCGTCCTGATCGGAGAACATCGGGACGCCGAACCACATGCGGTCGCCCTGCCGGCCCGCGTGACCGGCGAAGTCCAGCAGCGGGCCGAAGGCGGCCGCGTTCCACCGGTCGGAGTACGCCCGGCCGGCCTGGTAGGTCTGGTAGCCCTGGCCGAGCGCGGTCACCTCCGCCGGCAGGCCGTTCCCGTCGGGGCGGTTCTCCCCGAACGCGGCGCTCCACTCCACCGGGCTCGCGTCGAGGTGGTGCGTCACCCGGGCCGGCAGGTCGTACGGCAGCAGCGAGCCGATCGTGCCGGTGACGCCGGGTGCGATCGAGAACAGCGACTTGGTCGCCTGCCGCCCGGGCACCTGCTGGTTGAGCCGGGAGTTCACGGTTGCCAGGCCCGCGTCGGACACCGTGCGCCGGAACCCGGTGAAGAAGCTGCCCCGCCGGGTGTTCAACAGGCCGTAGGTGAACGGGGTGTTCCGGAAGTCGCCGCGAGCGCCGGGCACCGCCCAGGTCGAGGAGAGGTAGGACGTCAGCTCCTCGGCGGCGACCTCGGGGCCGAGGTGCCCGGCGTACAGCCCGGCGAAGTCGTCGGCGATCAGCGAGAGCCGGAACCCGGCGCCGTCGGCCGCCGGACGGTCGAATCCGAGTTCGACCAGGACCGGACGCGCCTCGGCGCGCGGCACGGTGGTGGTCACCGGCGCTGCCCGGCGGGCGTCCACGGTCACGCTGGTGTCCCGGTCCAGCGTGAGCCGGGGCTGGACCAGACGGTGCCAGGGGGCGTCCGGCCGTCCGAAGTCGACCACGTCGCCCACGAGGACGTAGTCGCCCTTCGGAAGCCGTACGGTGGCGGTGTCGCCGGTCCCGTGCAACACGGCCCGGATCTCCCCGGCCCGGTCGAACACGGTCGTCTCGGCCCGGGTCGTCGGCCGTCCGTCGGCGTCGAGATGCGCGACGGTGAGCTGGTGGCTCTCCGTCTCCTGCGCCGTGGACGCGTGACCCCGGCCGGTGCGGCCGGCGGGAGACGTGGCCGGATCGGACTGCGGGGCGTCCAGCGAGATGCGCCGGATCCCGGCGGCGCCGGAGCTGATCGCCCGCCAGGCCCGTCCCGTGTCCGACTTCGGCAGCAGCGCGGCGCTGGTGCCGGCCGCGGCCAGGCGGCGGACCGTCCGTACGCCGGGGAGGTCGGGGCCGGCCGCCGGGTCGGCGCCGCCGGCGACGATCAGCGGCAGGTGGCCGCGGCGCGCGTCGTCGTAGCCCGCCCGGACCAGGCCCGTCACGTCGAACAGCCGGCGGTCCAGCAACCCGTCGGTCACCAGCGGGCGGGCGTCCTCCGGTACGACGTACCGGTGCTCGCCCGTTCCGTAGCTGCTGAAGCGGATGCCGTCCCGCCCGGGTGCCCGGGTGACGGTGACCCGGGTTCCGTCGGCCGACGTGGTGACCCGGTCCCCCGTGATCAGCGTGATCTCGTACGTCTGCTCGGCGGCCCGGTCGCGGACGGTGGTCGGCGCCGCCGGCGCGGGCGGCGGAGCGTCGGGACGTGCCGCCACGTGTGCCGGCTGCCCGCCGAGCACCAGCACGACGGTCAACCCGACGGCCACGAGGCGTCCCGCCAGCGTGGTTCCCGTTCGCCGGACCGGGGCCGATTGCGGTCTACCACGCACGTGTCTGCCCTCCGATGTGATTCGCGCGTCCTTTCGGATCCGGCGGGTGCCCGGTGGTCTCGCCCGGTGTCCGGTGGTCCCGCCCGGACACTGAGGATCCTGGTTGCTCCGTGCGGCGGGCCGCATCTCCCGACGTGCGCTCTACCATCCGGCGGTATGAGCCATTTAATATAGATTAATTTCTATTGAACTTCGTTACGTTGACGCTGACCTGCCGCACCGGCCGGCGTCCGGGTCGCGGAGACCAGCGGCCCGTGACACCGGTCCGGCCGGCAGGGACCGGGGCCCGCCGCAGCGCCCCCTGACCCCGAGGGGCGCGGCGCGGCCGGGCACGGCCGCACCGTCCCGCCCGCGGCGTCACCCCCACGCCGCGGCCGCTTCCGAGGAGGCCAGACATGAGACGAAGCCTCGCCGCCGTGGCAGCAGCCCTGCTGCTCCCCGTCGGCGCCCTCACCATCGCGGTGCCACCCGCCGCCGCGGCGTCACCCACCACCACGAGCGCCGCCGGCCGGGCGGAGGCGGCGTCGTCGGAGATGCTCGCCGCGATGCAGCGCGACCTCGGCCTGACCGCCGACGCGGCCCGCACCCGCATCGCCCGCGACGAGAAGGGCAGCCGTACGGACGCGAGTCTGCGCCGGTCGCTGGGTTCCGCGTACGCCGGTGGCTGGCTCACCGCCGACGGCCTTGTCGTCGCCGTCACCGGCACGGCGGCGGCCGAACGGGTCAAGGCCGCCGGGGCGCGGGCGACGATCGTCGGCCGCAGCGGCGCCGAACTCGATCGCGTCAAGTCCACGCTGGACCGCCACGCCGCCAAGGCGCCCGCCGGGTCGGTCCCCGGTTGGTACGTCGACGTCACCACCAACACCGTCGTGGTGCTCGCTCGCGGTGACACCCGGGCCGCCACGGCGTTCGTGCGGACGAGCCGCGTCGACGCGGCCGCGATCCGGGTCGTCACCACCGCCGAGGCCCCGCGCACGTTCTACGACGTCCGCGGCGGCGACGCGTACTACATGGGCGGCGGACGCTGCTCGGTCGGCTTCTCGGTGACCGGCGGGTTCGTCACCGCCGGCCACTGCGGCACCACCGGCACCGCCACCCAGGGCTACAACCAGGTGTCCCAGGGCACCTTCCGCGGGTCGTCGTTCCCCGGCAACGACTACGCCTGGGTCCAGACGAACTCGAACTGGACCCCGCAGCCCTGGGTGAACAACTACTCCGGCGGCAACGTCACGGTCGCCGGCTCCACGGAGGCCGCGGTCGGCGCGGCGATCTGCCGCTCCGGCTCGACCACCGGCTGGCGCTGCGGCTCGATCCAGGCCAAGAACCAGACCGTCAACTACCCGCAGGGTACGGTCACCGGCCTGACCCGCACCAACGCCTGCGCCGAGCCGGGCGACTCCGGCGGGTCGTGGCTGGCCGGTCAGCAGGCGCAGGGCGTGACCTCTGGCGGCTCCGGCAACTGCACCTCCGGCGGGACCACCTACTTCCAGCCGGTCAACGAGATCCTCTCGGCGTACGGCCTGACGCTGCGCACCAGCGGTGGTGGCGGGGAGCCGCCGCCGACCGGTTGCTCCGGTTACGAGGCCACCTACACCGGCAGCATCTCCTCCGGCCAGAGCCACTACCAGCCGAACGGCAGCTACTACTACTCGTCCGTCTCCGGTACCCACCGCGGCTGCCTCGACGGGCCGACCGGGGTCGACTTCGACCTCTACCTCCAGAAGTGGAACGGCTCCACCTGGGTCGACGTGGCCGGCTCGTACACCCCGGGGCCGGACGAGACGATCAGCTACAGCGGCACCGCGGGCTACTACCGCTTCGAGGTGCACGCGTACAGCGGCTCCGGCAGCTACACGCTGGGCATCACCAACCCCTGACCGGTGCTCCGCCGCCGGACCCGTCCGGAGGCGGAGCCGATCACGGCGGGGCGTGGACCCTCCGGTCCGCGCCCCGCCGTTCCACGTGCCCGTGCGCAGGCGGAACCGGGCGGCCCGTTTGCGGACGTCGCCCCCGGGAACTCACCGGGCCCGTCGCCGAGAGGAAGGCCGTACGGTGAACGACAACGAGTTCCTCGCCCTGGTGGCGACCCGGTCCGGAATGTCGTCGGAGCAGGCCACCGCTGTCACACAGGCCACCCTGACCACGCTGGCCGAACGGATCGACGGCGGCGAGGCGCGCGACCTGGCCGGCCAACTCCCCGCCGGGCTGCGGCCGTACGCCTTCGGCGGCAGCGAGACCGGCGAGCGGTTCGGGCTCGACGTGTTCGTCCAACGCGTCAGCGGCCGCGCCGACGTCGACGTGGACCGCGCCCGGGACGGGGTGACGGCCGTCTTCGACGTCCTCCGGGACGCCCTCGGCCCCACCGGTTACGAGCAGGTGGTCACCCAACTGCCCGCGGAGTACGGCGACGTCGCCGACCAGACCGCGCCGTACGCCCGGCGGCAGGCCTGACGACGGGAGGGGTCGTGATGACGACGGACCGGGGGGACATCGACCCGCTGCCCGAGGCGTCGGAGGCGGACGCGCAGGAGCAACGGCAGGACGAGATGGTGGTGGGCCCCGCCGACACGGTGTCGGACGCGGTGCCGGAGGCCACCGAGGCGGACCTCGCCGAGCAGGGCGTCCTGACGCCACCGAGTGCCGGCGCCGGCCTCGCCGACGCGGGACGGGGCGACGTCAGCCCGGCGGACGCCCAGGAACAGAACCAGGAGATCCCGACGCCCGACGAGGATCGCCGGGACTGACCGTCGGGGCGGTGACGGCTCGCCGGCCGCCGTCCCGGCCGGAACCTCACACTCCCGCGCAGGCGGCCTCGCCCACCCGGCACGCCTCCGGTCCGGCGGCCCGGGTGTCGCGGACGTCGAAGCTGAAGGTCAGGGATCCTCCCGCCGGTACCGGAGCGCCCGAGAAGGTGACCTTCTCCCCGTCCTGCCGCCAGGTCGCGCCGCTGGCGTCGAGGACGGTGCCGTCACGGGCCAGCGTCACCACCACGGTCCAGGCAGCGGGAGCGGCGCCGTGGTTGCTGACCTCCACCTCGCCCGTCCACCCCAGGATCCGCTTGGACGAGGTTTCGTAGCGGGCGGTCAGGCGGACCGCCGGGGACGGGCTGACCGACGGGCTGGGGGTGGTTCCCTTCGTGGGCGTGCCGCGGGGCCGGACGGCCCGGCTGGTCGCGCCGGTGGTGGGGCGCGACGGCGCGGACGCCGCCGAGGGGCTTCCCTGCGAAGGCCCGGCGATCAGCGCGGGCGCCGGGTCAGCCACGGCGTCCGCCGGTCGCGGGTCCGCCGGTGCGAGCACCCACAGCGCCACCCCGGTGACGAGCGCGCAGGCCGCCGCGACCCCGATCGTCGCCCATCGGCGGCGTGACCGGGCCGGCACCACCGGAACGGCCGGACCGGCCCCCGACACCTCGCTGCTCGCCACCTCGTCGCCCGACCGGAGGTTCACCTCCTGGAACGCCAGCCAGTCCAGGATGGCGGGCAGTCGGCCGCCCACGGCCTGCCGGTAGCACCGCACGCGGTCGGCGTGCAGCTCGGCCGACCAGGTGCCGTACTCGAGGACCTCCCGCACCGTCAGCCGGCAGCCGGCAGCGGTCGGGGTGACGGTGCAGGTGACCTGGCTCCGCCGGCCGGCCTCGTGCCAGCGCATCGCCAGCCGCAGGGGCGCCTCGCGGTCCAGCACGGTCACGTCGACAGCGGCCTCGAAGCCCGGCAGGTCTCCGGTCCTGAGGCGTGGGCCCTCCAGCGCTCCGGACGGATTCTGGAGATCGGCGAACCAACGGCCCACCACATCCCCGTCCGTCAGTGCCTGCCAGACCCGCGTGGGCGGGTGATACAGCTCCCCGTCGACCTCGATCTCGATCACCGTCGGACTGTACGCCCCGTCGACCGCCGACGGCTCCGAGGGCGGTACGCGGACCTCGCCGGTCCGCCCGGTCCACACCGGACCCGACCATCAGGACTAATCGGAATTAACGCCGTGTGACGTGTCCTTCATGGTGCGTGACGGGTTGTACCACGTGTGACGGCGACATCAGCGGTCATCGACGGCTCGGTAACGGTGGATGCCGCCCGGTGGCGGATCACGTGGGCGCGCCTCGAGGACGGCCGGCGGCAGCAGGCGTACGTCGAAGCGACCTCGGCCTGGCAGCGACATCATGATCACCTGGTGCGACTGCGGATCGAGGCGGCCGGCTTCCGCGGTTGCCCGCCCCCGGCCGCCGGCCTGCCGGTGGAGTTCGAGGACGGCGAGGTCATCTACCGGGTCGTGCCGGCGGCGCAGTTGGTCGAGGTCTCGGCCCGGCACTCCCCCGGGCTCCCGGTCCCCGGCGTGACGACCGGCGTACGCCCCGACGTACCTGAGCGGAGGAGACTTCGGGGCCTGCGGGTTCTCGATGCCGGCACGGCTGTGGTGACGGATCGGCGGGTGACGTTCTCGGGGTCGCACGCCGAGCGTGAGTGGCGGTACGCGGACGTCTCCGGGCTCGCGCACCATCCCGACGCCCCGCTGTCGCTACTGCACACCGTCGACGGTCGTCGCCTCTCCGGGCTCCTGGCTCCGCCCATGTCGGTCCTGAACGCCCGCTTCTATCTCACCCTGGCGTTCGCCGCCGCCACCGGGCAGCGCGCCGCCGTCGCCGCCGAGATCGACGACCTCCTCGCCGCCCACGAGGCGGCCCGGCCGACGCCACCGCCGCCCGCCCGACCGGCGGACGCACCGCTGACCGCCCTGCGGCCGGACCGCCGAGCGGGCACGGCGGTCGCCATGGCGGTGACCGCAGTCGCGTTGGGCACCGGTGTCTTCGGCTCCGCGCCGACCGGCGAGCCGTACCGGGCGGAGGCCGGCGCCTCGGGCCCCGGCGCCGCCCGGCCGCCCGTCGCCGCCGAACCGTCCCGCGCCTCCGATCCGCTGACGCCGACGACCGGCCCGTCGCCGAGCACCCGCCCCGGCGCGACGCCGGACGACCAGAAGATGCGCCGACCCACAGATGTCGGACCGGTGGTCGCGCCGCGGGATCCCGGGACCGACGCACCGGCGACGGGGGCCCACGGGCCGGGGCCGACTCCCACCGTCCGGCCGACCACCGGTCCGGCTCCCACCACGGCGGCACCGAGCGCGGCACCGCCGCCGAGCACGGCACCGCCGCCGACCGGCGCACCACCGCCGAGCGGGCCCCAGCTGATCACCGTGTGCCTGGACCCGATCTCACTTCCGCTGGTGGACCCACTCCTCTGCCCGGCGGCGAGACCCTGAACCGGGCCGGCGACAATCGACTCCCGCCCCTCGTCCGCGAGACGGGAGCCGTCGGGACCGGTCCGGAGCGGCCATCGGGTCGGATCACCGACAGTTCGGCGTCCACACTGGCCTGAATCAAGATCATGCATATCCTGAGCTGGCCTTTTGCCGTACCTCCGTGGCTATAGTCGAGGTGTCGCCCAGCGTCGGTCGGCGGGACAGGTTCGACGCCCAGTCGGAAATGCGGCGTGGAAGCGTTCTTCGACAAGTACGGCAAGGCACTCGCCGCGACCGCGTTCGCGGCTCTCACCGCCCTCTATGCGAAATCCTCCGGCGACGGCGTCGTCGACCCGGACGAGTGGGTGGCGATCGCGATAGCCACCGCCAGCGCGGTCGGCGTCTACGTCGTACCGCTGGCTCCGCGGTACCGGTGGACGAAGACCGCCGTCGCCTCGCTGCTCGCCGGCCTTCAGGTCCTGGCCACGGTGATCCTCGGCGGCGTGCACGCCAACGAGTGGCTGCTGATCGTCATCGCGATCGGGCAGGCCCTGGGCGTCGCCGCCGCCCCGGCAACCTCGGACAACGGCGTCACCAGCCGCGCCCGGCCCGCCCCGCCGGCGGCGCCCGCCGGGTGACCGGCAGCGGATCACCGGCCGCGCAGCGCCGGGCGCCGCTCGGCACAGGCGGTCGGGGGTGAGCCGGCCGGGACGGGCTGAACCCCGACGGGGCGCTCGAGCGCGATACATCATCGTCCATCTATTGACACAAGTTGTTAACGGTTGGACTCTGAGAGAGCGCTCTCTCACCCCGTCCCGCCACCCCGAGGAGTTGCCGTGAGTATCCGAAGAAGACTCCTGGCCGCGCTCTCCGCCCTGGTCGCCGCCGTCCCGGTGACCGTCACCGCGTCCCCCGCCCAAGCGGTCGGCCCCGCGCTGCTGCCCGTCACCGTCACCAACAGCACCGGCCGCGGCGAGGCCGTCCACCTCTACGTGATCGGCACCCAGCTCGCCACCGGGCGCCTCGGCTACGTCAACCAGGCCGGCACGTTCATCCCCTGGTCCGGCGGACAGATCCCGCCGGTGCCCGCGCCGGACGCGTCGATCCCGGGCCCCGGCACCGGCGGCAGCACGACCATCCGCTTCCCGCGTGGCTTCTCCGGCCGCGTCTACTTCTCCTTCGGGGAGAAGCTCAAGTTCTTCCTGACCCCCGACGGTCTCGTGCAGCCCGCGCCGTGGGCACCCGGTGACGCCAACCGCGACATCCTCTTCGACTGGAGCGAGTTCACCTACAACGACGCCGGCCTGTGGCTCAACAGCTCCCAGGTGGACATGTTCGCGGTGCCGCACGCGGTCACCGTCACCGGCGCCGACGGCGTCACCAAGCGCACCGGCGACGTGGTCAGCAACGGCCGTACCGCCATCATCGACGGCATCCGGTCACAGCCCGGCTGGGCGAACACCGTCCACACCCGCTCCGACGGAACGGTGCTGCGCGTACTGGCGCCCGGCAAGGCGGCCGGAGCGGGCCTGCTCAGCACCACCTACCTGGACTCGTACATCGCGACGGCGTGGAACGCGTACACCACCAGGACGCTGACCGTCGTGCCGTTCGCGAACCAGCCGCACATCCGCTACTTCGGGCGGACCTCCGGCTCCGTCATGTCCTTCACCAACGGCGCCGGCCAGGTGGTGGCCTCCTTCAACCGGCCCTCGTCGGCCAGCGTGTGGGGCTGCGACGGCGACCTGCCCGCGCCGAACGACCAGGTGGTCGGCCCGATCTCCCGTACGCTCTGCGCCGCGCTGAACCGGGGCACCCTCGGCACCATCGACACCCAGCCCAGCACCAACCCGGCCGAGTTCTACCGCAACAACCCGACCAACCACTACGCGCGGGTCATCCACGCCAACATGGTCGACGGCAAAGCGTACGCCTTCGCCTTCGACGACGTCGGCGCCTTCGAGTCGCTGGTCCACGACGGCGACCCCCGCTCGGCCGGTCTGATCCTCAGCCCGTTCGGCGCCGGTGGCGGACCGGGCGGCCCGGGCAGCGGGGTGTCGCTGGTGAGCAACTGGAACAACAAGTGCATCGACGTGCCCAGCTCCAACTTCAGCGACCGGGTGCCGCTGCAGATGTGGGGCTGCAACGGCACCGACGCGCAGAAGTGGACGTTCACCGGCAGCGCGGTGCAGAGCCGGAACAACAAGTGCATGGACGTCGACGGCGGCGCGACCGGCAACGGCGCCGTCATCCAGCTCTACACCTGTAACGGCACCGGCGCCCAGCAGTTCACGCTCACCGCCGCCGGCGACCTGGTCAACCTGCGGGCCAACCGGTGCGTCGACATCAAGGACTGGAACAGCGCCGACGGCGCCCGGCTCCAACTCTGGGACTGCGCCGGCACCGCCAACCAGAAGTGGCGCAAGGGCTGAGCCCGACCGGCGGGCCGACGCGAGAGCGCCGGCCCGCCGGGCTCGGCCCCGAGCGGCCGATCGTCGGGTCACCCGGGTCAGGCCGCGCTGAGCAGGGCGTTGGCGCGGGTGAGGACGGTGGTCAGCACGCGGCCGGCAGTGGTCAGGTCCGCGTCGGGCAGGTCGCCCCAGAGCCGCTGGGTGATCTGGTCGATGCCGGAACGGATCCGGCCCCAGACGGCCCGCCCTTCCTCGGTGGGCTCGACGACACCGTCGGGAGTGGCGCGTACCAAGTCGGCGGCGGCCAGCTCGGCGAGGCGCTGACGCGCCACCGCCGGGTCGACCTTCAGCACGTGGGAGATCCGCTGCTCGAGCAGGTCGCCGGTCAGAGTGCCGCCGTTGACGACGGTCAGGGTCAGCGCGACCCACTGGGGTTCGCTGATTCCCGTACCGGCCAACTGCCGCTCCAGGATGGCGTTGAGCGCCTTCTCCGTCTGCCCGATGACCGCCGTGCCGAACGGAGGACGGGAGGTTGCGCTGCTGGTCGTGGACATCTGGGACTCCTTCAGTGTCGGCACCGGCCCGGCCTCCGCCGGACAGCATCAATCTGACACTCAGTTCCAGAAGATTGCAAGTGTCTTTAGGCACTCCCTTCTTTGCGTGCGGGGATCTCAATAGCGGTAGGGTGTCGGCATGACCGCTCCCCCCGCCGACGACCGGTCGCTCCCGCTGCGGGAGCGCAAGCGTCTGCGTACGCGACGCGCCCTGACGGAGACCGCGCTGCGCCTGTTCACCGAGCGAGGGTTCGAGGCGACGACCCTGGACGACCTCGTCGACGAGGCCGAGGTCTCGCGCAGCACGTTCTTCCGGAACTTCCCCGCCAAGGAGGCGGTGGCGATCGAGGCGGAAGTGGAGCTGTGGACGGCCTACCTGCACCGCCTGCGCGACCGGGAACTCTCCGGACCCGTGCTGGCCGAACTGCACCAGTGCCTCGCCGACGCGGTCACGGCGCTGGACCCGGGGTGGGACCAGCGCTACCTGTCCACCCGCCGGCTCGTCCTCACCGCCCCCGCCCTGCTGACCTACGTCGACCACTACCGCACCGGCGTGGAGGACCAGGTGATCTCGTGTCTCGCCGGCACGCTCCGCCTGGATCCCGACGACCCACGCCTCCACGTCCTGGCCCAGTTGACCACCACGTGCTGGAGCGTGTCCGGTCGCGACTGGGTCCGGCGCGACGGCCACGGAGGTCGCCGCGCCCTGTTGACGGGCCTGGCCCGCGCGTACCGGTCGGTCCCCGAGAGCCTCGCGCTGACCGCCACGCCTCGCTGAACCGGTCGTCCCGGCCGGTCAGATCCGGCCGGCAGCGTCCCAGGTGGCCGCAACGAGAGCAGGGAGCACCAGCCAGGCCCGCCCTTCATCGAAGGACGCCATTGACGCCTTCAGTTAATAGTCTTTAGGATTTTGTTGCCTCGAGGACGATACCCGTTCCACCCGTACGCCCGGCCCGGCGGCTGGCCGATCCAGCGCCGAGACCGTGGCGGCACGGCGCCGCAACCCGCCAACGGGAAGGCCCTCGATGTCCCCACCACGCCCCCGCCGCCGCACGGCCCTGGCCGCCGGCCTGCTCACGCTGGCCACCGCCGGCGCGACCCTCGCCCTGACCCCGGCCGCCGCCGAGGCCGCGATCCTGCCGAACAACTTCAAGAGCGTCGGATACCTGCCGTCCTGGAGCGGCAACGTGAACACCGTCCAGTACGGCAAGCTCACCCACATCAACTACGCGTTCGTGCTGCCCAACAGCGACGGCAGCCTGCGTCCGGTCGAGAACCCCGGCAAGCTCTCCACGCTGGTGTCGCTCGGGCACGCCAACAACGTCAAGGTGTCCATCGCGATCGGCGGCTGGAACGACGGCAACGACTCCGCGTTCGAGGCGCTCGCCGCCAATTCCGGCACCCGGGGCGCCTTCGTCAACAACGTGGTCAACTTCGTCAACCAGTACAACCTCGACGGCGTCGACATGGACTGGGAGTACCCGGACCCCGGCACCTCGGCCTCCAACTACAGCCTGCTCATGCAGCAACTGAGCAGTGCGTTGCGCAGCCGGGGCAAACTCCTCACCGCCGCCGTCGTCGCCGAGGGCTACTACGTGCAGGGCGTGCCGACCTCGGTGTTCGGCTACGTCGACTGGCTGAACATCATGGCGTACGACGGCGGCAGCCCGCACGCCAACTACGACTGGTCGGTCAACGCGGTGAACGGGTGGAAGTCGCGGGGCCTGCCCGCCAGCAAGGCGGTGCTCGGCGTGCCCTTCTACAGCCGGCCCGGCTACCACACGTACTCCGCCCTGGTCGGCATGGACCCCGCCAACGCCAACCGGGACTGCACCACGGTCGGCGGAGTCCAGCAGTGCTACAACGGCATCCCGACGGTCAAGCGCAAGACCCAGTGGGCGATGGCCAACGCCGGCGGGATGATGAACTGGGAACTCTCCCAGGACACGACCGGTTCGACCTCGCTGGTCAGCGCGATCTACGACACCGCCGTGGGTGGCACCCCGCCCCCGAGCGGCCGGACCGGCCCGATCACCGGCATCGGCGGCAAGTGCGTCGACGTCGCCGCGGCCGGCACCGCCAACGGCACGGCGATCCAGCTCTACACCTGCAACGGCACCGCGGCGCAGAACTGGACCGTGGCCACCGACGGCACCCTCCGCGCGCTGGGCAAGTGTGCCGACGTCACCAGCGGCTCCACGGCCAACGGGGCGAAGGTCCAGCTCTGGGACTGCAACGGCACCGGCGCCCAGGTGTGGCAGGCCCAGTCCAACGGCACGCTGCGCAATCCGCAGTCGAACAAGTGTCTGGACGCCACCGACAACAGCTCCGCCAACGGCACCCGCTTGCAGATCTGGGACTGTTTCGGCGGCGCCAACCAGGTCTGGCGCCTGCCGGCCTGAACCACCGGCGGCCCCCGTCCGCGCTGCGGACGGGGGCCGGCGACAGGACACCGGCAACTATCCGGTCCCGACGGGCTTTCCCTCTCCAGGACCGGGTAATCGGTGCCACCCCGCCGCTGCGGTCAGGGCGCTGACGCCGGCGCGGGCGCAGGGGGTCCCACCCGGGACCGTGGGAAGGAGCGGGTCATGGAGTACGAGCAGTTGATTGCCACCGTACGACGTCGCACCGGTCTCAAGGACGAGGAGGCCGAGCGGTCCGTGCGAGCCGTCCTGTCGACGCTCAGCGAGCGGCTCGCCGGGCGCGAGGCCGACCACCTCGCGGCCCAGCTACCCGACCGACTGGACATCTTCGTCACCCGCAATCCACAGGGACGGACGTGGGACGTCGGCGAGTTCCTGCGCATCGTCGGCCAGCGGGAGCAGTGCCCGGACGCCGACCTGGTGCGCCAGCACGCCCAGGCGGTGCTGGGCACCATCGCCGAGGCGCTCGACGACGACGAGCGCGCCGACCTGCTCGCTCAGCTTCCCGGCGGCATCATCGACCTCTTCGGGGTCCCCGCCCCACGCGGTTGAGCTCCGGCACTCGCGGCCCGCCGTCTCCGCACGGACGGGTCTCGCCTGCCGCGACGACGGGCCGGAGCCCGAGCGGCTGGTGCCGGCAGAACGGCGCATGCCGATACACTTGCCCAAGCCGGATCGGGGCAGGTGAATGGCTGGTCGTTCGTACCGTGGTTTCCGGCGATTCGTGGCCGTCGTCTTCCTGCTCTCCGTCGCCGCCCTGCCCGCCGGATCGTCGGTGCCCGGCCCGGCCTCGGCGCCGATACGGCTGCTCCAGATGAACCTGTGCAACAGCGGTATGGCCGGCTGTTACACGGGCCGGTCGGTGACCGAGGCCAGCAAGGTGATCCGCACCGAGAAGCCCGGTCTGGTCGCCCTCAACGAGGTCTGTGCGGACGACGTGGACGCGCTGGAGCGGACGATGGCGGACGTCCACGCCGGTGGCACCGTCGTCGGGGCCTTCAAGGCTGCCCGCAACGGCCGCACCGGCGGCCCCTACCGGTGCCTGAACGGCCAGCCGTACGGCGTCGGACTGCTGGCGCACATCCCGGCGCCGTACCGTGGGCACACGGTGCACAGCGGGATCTACCCGATGCAGGACGCGACGGACCCTGAGGAGCGGGCCTGGCTCTGCGTCGACGCCGCCGGCGCCCTGTACGCCTGCACCACGCACCTGGCGTACACCAGTCCGGTCCTCGCGCTCGCGCAGTGCGGCTACCTGCTCGGTACGGCCATCCCGCTCATGCGCCTCCGCGACCCCCAGCAGCCCGCGGTGCTGTCCGGCGACCTCAACCTCCGGCACGGCGGCTCACCCGACGTGCGGGCCTGCGTGCCGTCGGGCTACCTGCACCTCCACGACGGCGCCGTGCAGCAGCTCATGGCGACGGGCGACTTCATCGTCCACTCCAGCCGGTCGGTCAGCATGGGCGGGACGACCGACCATGCGAGCTTCCTGGTCACCCTCACGGTCGACCGCTAGCGGAGCCGATCCGACTGAGCCTTGGCGCCCGCCGTAGGACTGTCCGGCAGACCCACTCACACGTCGGCTCTGTTCACGGGTCTTCCGAGACCCGTTCCGCTGCAATACGCTCGCCGCGTGGGTGATCTTGTTCCGCGTCCATGTGAGGAGGGCGCCTGCGGCACCGCCTCGTCGCGCCGACCCTGATCGTCGTCTGGCTGCTTTCCAGGGTCAGCTCACGGCTCGGCGGCGAGGGCGAGAACGTCCCGCGCGATCGGCAGCGCGGCCTCCCGGTGCGCCGGGACGAGTCCGATGCGGGTGCGCCTGTCGAGCAGGTCGTCGACGGTGAGGGCGACTTCGTGTCGGGCCGCCCAGAGCAGTTCGGCGCCGGTGACCGGGATGTCGGCGTCGATCGGCCGGCGGAGTTCGGCCGGCGCCTCGGCCAGCACGTCGACGGCTTCGGTGCCGTACCGTTGGACGAGCCGGCGGGGCGCGGGGACGCGGGCCAGCTGTGCTCTGCTCGCGGCGCCGGGCAGCGGGAGGCGACGGGTGCGGCAGGGGCCGGCGGCGAGGCCGCGGCGGCGCACGGCGGTGTCGACCGCGTCCTCCGCCATCCGGCGGTAGGTGGTGAGCTTGCCGCCGACGACGCTGATGATACCGGCCGGATCGTCGATGACCGCGTGCCGCCGGGACAGATCGGCGGTCCGGGCGTCGGCGTCGGCGAGCAGCGGCCGGAGCCCGGCGTACGCGCCGAGGACGTCGCTGGGTCGCAGGGGCTGGTCGAGGACGCTGTTGAGCACGTCGAGCAGGAAGGCGATGTCGGCGTCGGTGGGCAGCGGCACGTCGGGGACCGGCCCGTCCACCGGTTCGTCCGTCAGTCCGGCGTAGACCAGGCCGTCGGTCTGGGGCAGGGCGAAGACGTAGCGGGTGAACTCGCCGGGAACCGGGATGGTCAGCCCGGCCCAGAGCCCGGCCAGGCGGGCGGCGGACAGGACGATGTGGGTGCCCCGGGACGGACGCAGGCGTACGTGCGGGGTCAGATCGCTCGCCCACACACCGGTCGCGTTGACGACGGCGCGCGCGGAGACGTGCAGCCGGGTCCCGGTGCGGGTGTCCTCGATGGTGGCACCGTCGCGGTGCAGCTCGACGGCCCGGCAGCGGGGCAGGATCCGGGCGGATCGCGCGGCGGCCGCGCGGGCCAGGCCGACCACGAGCCGGGCGTCGTCGCAGAGCTGGCCGTCCCAGGACAGGTGCGCCCCGCGGAGGCCGGCCGGGCGCAGCGCCGGTGCCATCGCGCTCGCCTCGGCCGGACCGAGCCGGCGGGTGCCGGGCAGGGTCCGGCGGGAGGTGCCGGCACAGGTGCGCAGCAGATCCCCGGCGCGAAGGCCGGCTGCCGCGGCGCGATCCTGCCAACCGGTGGTGTACGCGGTCGCCGGCAGCAGCATCGGCAGGGGGCGCGTCAGGTGCGGGGCGGTGCGGGTCAGCAGGACGTGGCGTTCGGCGGCGCTCTCGTACGCGATGCCGACCTGGCCGTGGGCGAGGTAGCGCAGGCCGCCGTGGACGAGCTTGGAACTCCAGCGGGAGGTGCCGTGGGCGAGGTCGTGGGCGTCGACGGCCACCACGGACAGGCCGCGACTCGCCGCGTCGAGCGCCACCCCGGCGCCGGTGACGCCCAGCCCGACGACGAGGACGTCGACCGGGGTTGCGGCGGCCAGCTCGGCCAGGTCCCGCTCGCGGCGTACGGCGGTCAGCGATGCCTCCACGAACCCTCCTTGCGATGGAGTGACGTTCAATGTCACTCTGTCACACATGGATGTGCGAGGGGAAGCGTCGCCCGCCGGCTGGGCCCGATGGGGAACCGCGACGAACGCGAAGGTGCTGCCGGACTCCGCCGCGAAGCTGCTGGCGCAGGTGCTCGACCTGACGCCCCCGCCACCGGTGGTGCCGCTGGCGGAGGTCGCCGTGCCGGAGTGCGACCTGGACGGTGCGGTCCTTTCCGCGCTGCGGCAGGTGGTCGGCGACGGGCACGTGGTCACCGCCGCTGAGGCGCGGGCACGCCACGCGTCCGGCATGTCGACGCCGGACCTGCTGCGGGACCGACGCGGCCAGGTGCGCCGGGCCCCGCAGGCGGTGGTCCGCCCCGCCGACCACGCCGAGGTGGTCTCCGTCCTCGACGTCTGCTCCCGGTACGGCGTGGCGGTGGTCCCCTTCGGTGGCGGCACGTCGGTCGTGGGCGGGTTGACGCCCACCGCGACCCGGCACGTCACCGTCGACCTGAGCCGGCTGGACACGCTCGTCGCCGTCGACCCGGTGTCGCGGACCGCGACGCTGCAGGCGGGGCTGCGCGCCCCGCGCGCCGCGGAACTGCTCGCCGAACACGGGTTCACCCTCGGCCACGTCCCCCAGTCCTACGAGTACGCCACCATCGGCGGCTTCGCCGCCACCCGGTCGTCCGGGCAGGCGTCGGCCGGCTACGGCCGCTTCGACGACATGGTGCTGGCGCTGACGGTCGCCACGCCCCGCGGCACCGTCCGGGTGGGCCGCGCGCCCGCCTCGGCCGCCGGCCCCGACCTGCGGCAACTCTTCCTGGGCAGCGAGGGGACGCTCGGCATCATCACGGACGTGACCCTGCGCGTGCGCCCCCTGCCGGCGCGGTCGCACTACGAGGGCTGGCGGTTCGAGTCGTTCGCCGCCGGCCTGCACGCCGTACGGCGGCTGGCGCAGGACGGGCCGCGACCCACCGTGCTGCGGCTGTCCGACGAGGTCGAGACCATGATCGGGGCCGCCGGATCGGGCCGCTCGGACGGCGGCTGCCTGCTGGTCGCCGGGTACGAGGGCGCAGACGTCCTGCCCACCGTCGAGGCGGCCGCCGGCGTGCTGGCCGCGCAGGGCGGCGTGCCGCTGGGTGCGGAGGCGGGGCGGCAGTGGGAACGGCACCGCTTCGACGCCCCGTACCTGCGGGACGCGCTGCTGGACGCGGGGGCGTTCGCGGAGACCCTGGAGACCGCGGCGTACTGGTCGGCAGTGCCGGAGGTGCACCACGGGGTCCGGCAGGCGATCCTCGACGCGCTGCCCGACGGGGCCCTGGTGCTGGCCCACGTCTCCCACGTCTACGAGACCGGTGCCTCGCTCTACTTCACCGTGATCTGCTCCCCCGGCCCGGACCCGATCGGCCGGTGGCGCACCGCGAAGACGGCGGCCAGCGACGCGATCGCCACCGCCGGCGCCACGATCACCCACCACCACGGGGTCGGCGCCGACCACCGGGCCTGGTACGCCGCCGAGATCGGTGACGTCGCGGTGGACCTGCTCCGGGCGGTCAAGCGGCACCTGGACCCGGCCGGCATCCTCAACCCCGGCATCCTGGTGCCGTAAAGGTGCGCGCCTTCGCCGTGATCCTCGGGCCGGCCGCGCGCCGAGGACTGTCCCGCCTGATGCCGGTGGCCCACCAGCTCCGCGCCGCCGGCGCCCGGATCCGGGTGGAGTACACGCAGACCGCCGAGGAGGCGCGGCAATGCGCCACCAGGGCGGTGGACGGCGGTGAGGTCGTCGTGGCCGCCGGCGGCGACGGCACCATCCGGCTGCTCGCCGGCGCGGTCGCCGACGCCGGCGGCCTGCTCGGCGTCGTCCCCGCCGGGCGCGGCAACGACCTCGCCCGCCAGCTCCGCCTGCCCCACTCCCCCACCGCGATCGCCGAGCTGCTGCTGCACGGCCGGCCCCGGCACCTCGACGTGCTCCGCGTCGCGGGGCAGACGATCGTCGGCAGCGTCTACGCCGGCCTCGACGCGGCCGCCAACGAACTGGCCAACCGGTCCCGCCTGCCCGCGTCGCTGGTGTATCCCACCACCGGGCTGCGCGCGCTGCTGCGCTGGCCGCGCACCCGGTACACGATCACCGTCGACGGCCGCACCGAGCAGGTGTACGCGTACACGGTGGTGGCCGCCAACTGCGGCTACTACGGCGGCGGGCTGCACGTCGCCCCGGCGGCGCGGCCCGACGACGGAGCGCTGGACGTCGTCGTGATCGGACACGCCACCAAGCTGCTGTTCCCATTCGCGCTACGGCAGATGCGCACCGGCCGGCACGTAGGGCTCCGGCAGGTCACCTCCTACCGGGGCACCTCGGTCACCGTACGCGCCGACCGCCCGGTGGCCGTGTACGGCGACGGCGACCCCGTCGGCCGGATGGACCAGGTGCACGTCGAGGTCCGCCCACGGGCACTGCGGATCATTTCCTAGTCCGGTCGCAGGTAGCCGTCGACCAGCCGGGCCAGCTCCTGGTCGAACTGGGCGGCCGGCACGCCGTCGGCGACCGTGCGGACGGAGAGCACGAACGACTGTGTGGTCAGGAAGACCGCACGGGCCATGACCTCGGCGTCGCCGGACCGGATCGAGCCGTCCTCGCGGCCGTCGGCCAGGGCCGCCACCAGGAACCGCAGCATCTCGTCCTGGCCGTTGCCGCGCCGGTCGAGGAGGTACGGGAGCAGCACCTCCGGGTCGACGTCACGGATCTTGCACAGCAGCGGGTGCTCCCGCAGCACCCGGGCACCCGCCACCACCCGCGCCACCAGGCGTGACCGGGCCGGCCCCTCGACCTCGTCGGCCGTGGTGACCATCAGCACCTGATGCCACTCCCGACTCATCAGGTCCCCGATCAGCGACTGCACGTCCGGCCAGCGCCGGTAGACGGTCATCCGCGAGACCCTGGCCCGTCGCGCCACGTCCGTCATGGTCGTGCGACGTACGCCGTAGGCGAGGACGCAGTCCCGGGCGGCGTCCAGGACCGCGTCGTCGACCCCGCGTTCGCCGGACTGGCTCACCTCCACCACGCGGAATGTCTACCACGCTCCCCGCCCGGGCCGGGCGCCGGCGGCGGCGTCCCGGCCGCGCCGCGCCCGCCGGATCGGCGCTCCGCTCGCGACGGCTCGGTGATGTGTCCGTGACGTCGACAGCGGACGATGAGTCGTATGCAGTTCACCCGACGGGGCCTGCTCGGCGTGACCGCGGCGGCCGGAATGACCGGCCTGGCGACCGGCTGCGAGCCGGTCCGGCGGGAGCCCGCCGCTCTGCCGGCCGGCACCGCACCGCCGTGGGATCCGGCGAGCTGGGACAGCGTGCGGGCGCAGTTCGCGATCGACCGCGCCAGGGCGCACCTGGCCACCTTCGTCTTCGCGCCCCACCCGGCGCCGGTCCGCGCCGCCATCGCCGCGCATCGGGACGGGCTGGACCGGGACGCGGTGGGTTACCTGGGCGCCAACGAGGAACGGCTCGACGACGCCGTCCTCGCGGCGGCCGCCGGGCACCTCGGCACGCGTCCCGACCAGATCGCGCTGACCGACTCGACCACGATGGGCCTCGGCCTGCTCTACACGGCCGTGCGGCTGCGGCCCGGCGACGAGGTCCTGACCACCGAGCACGACTTCTACGCCACGCACGAGTCGTTGCGGCTGCGGGCCCAGCGGGACGGGGTGTCCGTCCGCCGGGTACGCCTCTACCGGGACCCGGCGGCGACCACCGTCGACGAGGTGGTCGGCAACCTCACGGCGGCGGTCACCCCGCGTACCCGGGTCGTCGCCCTGACCTGGGTGCACTCCAGCACCGGCGTGAAGCTGCCGATCCGGCGGCTCGCCGAGGCCGTCCGCGCCCGCAGCCCGGAGGCGCTGGTCTGTGTCGACGGGGTGCACGGCTTCGGCGCCGAGTCGGCCACCCCCGATCAGCTCGGCTGCGACGTGCTCGTCTCCGGCTGCCACAAGTGGCTGCTCGGGCCGCGTGGCACCGGACTGGTCTGGGGCAGCGACCGGGCGTGGGCACGGATGACACCGGTGATCCCTCCCTTCGACGGGCGCAGCATCGGCCACTGGCTGTCCGGCGGCACGGGTGGACCGGCGATGCCCGGCGGCCCGGCGCACACGCCCGGGGGCTACCACAGCTTCGAGCACCGGTGGGCGCTGGCCGAGGCGTTCGACTTCCACCGCCGGATCGGTCCGGAGCGGGTCGGCGCGCGGACCCGCGAGCTGGCCGACCGGCTCAAGGACGGCCTGGCCGGGATCCGCGGGGTGCGACTGGTCACCCCCCGCTCGCCCGAACTGTCCGCCGGCATCGTCTGCTGTGCCGTGGCTGACCTACCGGTGGGCGAGGCGGTGGGCCGGCTGTACGCCGCCGGCGTGATCGCCAGCAGCACGCCGTACAACCCTTCGTATCTGCGGTTCGGAGCGACCATCGCCAACAGCGAGGCGGACGTCGACGCAGCCCTGACGGCGGTCCGCGGGTTGGTGTGAGCGGCGCCGGAACGCCGGCGGGGGCGGCGGTCCGCCCCCGCCGGGCGGACCGTCAGCGGCCCCGCTTGGCGCGGCAGATCTCCACCGGCAGGGCCGGAGCGCCGTCGACCGGCGCCGGATCCTCCGGCGTGGCGGCGATCCCGCCGGCCGCGATCCGGTCCAGGGTGGTCAGCCCGGCCTCGTCGACCGTGCCGAAGATGGTGTAGTTGGGACGCAGCGCCGAGTCGGACTGCACCAGGAAGAACTGGCTGCCGTTGGTGTCCGGGCCGGCGTTGGCCATGGCGAGGGTGCCCCGGGCGTAGAGCCGGCGGACCCCGGTCGGGTCGGTGGGCGCCGGCGGCAGGTCGGTCGGCAGTTCGTCTGCGTACCGGTAGCCGGGACCGCCCGAGCCGGTGCCGGACGGGTCGCCGCACTGCAGCACCTTCAACGTCGGGTACGCGGTGAGCCGGTGGCAGGTCGTCCGGTCGTAGAACGTGTGCCGGACCAGGTGCAGGAAGCTCTGCACCGTGCATGGCGCCTGTTCCCGGTCGAGGGTCAGCCCGATCGGGCCCTGGTTGGTCCGCAGGGTGACCCGGACGGTGCCGTGGTCGGGCGTCCGCCGCGGGTCCGGCGGCAGCGGCACCGGCCGGGCGGCCGGCTCCTCCGGCGTCGGCGTGTACGCGCACGGGCCCTTCGTGGGCGCCGTCGCGATGGGCGTCGTCCCGCTGGGCGGCGCGGCGATCGCGGCGCTGCCACCCGCGGCGACCAGCGCGGCGGACACCAGCGCGACGCCGGTGAGGCGGGAGAGCAGCGGCGGGGCGGCGTGCGGTCGGGTTTCGCTCGACACGTGGGTCCTCCCTGGACTCGTGGTACCAGAAAGACCGGAGTCTATGGATGCGGTGCCGCGATGTCGATCGATGCGGCGGCGCAGTTCTCAAGCGTCGAACACCTGGCGCACGACGCACGGGGCGTCGATCACCACCTCGGCGACGCCGGGCAGTGCCTGGATCTCAGCACGAGTGCGTTCGGCATCGTGACGCGCGGCGGTGGTTTCGTACGACTCCGGGAGGTCCTCGGGCCGCACCGTGGTGGCCCATGCGTCCCAGTCCTTCACGTGCATCGCACGGAACCGCTGGTACCCCCGGTACGTGTCGATGAACTCGACGCGGGTGCCGGACAGCCGGGCCAGTGCCGCCCGGATCGACTCCTTCTGCTCGTCGGTGGGAGGCCCTGCGGCGCACTCGTCCGGCCCGGTACCGGTCCTCGGACAGAGGAACGCCGACACCGTCACCTTCGCGGCCGGCCGCAGACAGTACGGCGACACGATCGTGAAGCCCGGTGGATACGTCCAGACCAGCGCGGCGGTAGCCAGCAGGACCGGCACCCCGACAAGTGTGCCGGCGTCGGCGAGTGCCGAGGTGAGGGTGCGCCCGGCGGGGACCCCAGCGGTCGTGGCGGCCACGGTCACCGCCGCGGCGGACAGGACGATCAACGCGGTGGTCGACAACGTACCCCGGAAGATCACCGCGACGAAGCCCCCGACGACCAGCACCGCGAACGGCAGCAACGCGACGGACAGCCACCGGGGCAGACCGGCGTCCGGCCGGAACCGGCGCCAGGTGCAGGCGATCGCCGCCAACCAGTGGGACACCAGCAGAAAGCCCGCCGCCAGGAGTAGCGCCGACAAGGCGTCGGGCGGGTAGCGCCGGTCGATGACGCCGGGCAGGTAGTACGGCGCCAGGTAGGTGCCGGCGATCGTGCCGACGGTGAGCGCAGCCGCCTGCGCGACAAGATGGGCGGGACGCCGCATGGTCCAGGCGTGCCGCCACAGCGTGAAAGCGAGAAAGGGACCGAGCGACACGCCGACAACCAGGCCGACAATGGCCGCGCTCCGCAGGTCGGCCACGCCGATGGTGTGCCAGACGGTCGACATCAGCGTCTGCGCCGTGGTGAGGGAGACGCCGGCGAGCAGGCCACCGGCGAGCGCGTAGCCGATCGGGAACCGCAACAGGTCACCCGGCTCCGACAGCCGGTCGGCCCGGACGTCCGCGGCGGGATGGCGGCGGAACAGTTGCCGGAGCCAGCCGCCCCGATCCGTCACCGCGCCGGTGCAGCGCAGGGCATGTTGCAGTTCGCCGCTGTCGTGCTCCGCCGCGCGCAGGTCGGCGTAGTGCTCGCGGGCACGGAGGAAGGCGCGGAGCGTGACCTCGATCAGCAGGCCGATGGCCGCGAGACGGAGGACCACCCAGCCGTCCACCACCGGCGACCGGTTGCCGCTCGAGGCCTCCAGCAGGAGCAGCAGCAGGAACCAGCAACCGCCGAGCACGTACGAGGTCCGCAGGATCCGGGCCAGCTGATACTGCCTGATGTCGCGATTGCGCACGTGGCTCAACTCGTGCCGCAGCACCGCCGCCAGGATGGCCTCGGATCGCTGGTCCGGTCTGCTCGCCAATGCCAACAGCTCCGGCCCCAGCGCCACGTAGGGTCGTCTGCGCGGCAGCCCACGATCACTCACGTAGGCGCGGCCGCCGAGGTGCTCGGCCTGGAGGTACTCCACCCGACCGGTGATTCCCAGCTCGTCGCGTATCTCCTCGGCGAGCGCCAGGACCGCCTCGTCGTCCACCGGTCTGAGGCTCCTCGCCCGGAACCAGTTCCAGCCGTAGTAGCCGAAGAGGGCAAGACTCATCGGCATGTACGCGCGGTACAACCCGACCACGACGATCTCCGTGGGAGGCGTCCACGGCGTGGCTACGTTGAGCGTGAACGACAGGCCGAGGAACAGGTTGCCGAGCAGCACCGCGCCCGCGAGCAGGGACAGCAGGACCGCGGTGTCGGACGGGAACCGGAAGACGTCGACCGGCGCGGCCCGGTCCTCCGCGGTCTCGGCCACCACGTCCGTGGGCGTCACCGGTCACGCTCGCTGACCAGCACACCGACGACGGCGTCGGCGATCAGCTCCGCTTCCACCTGCTGAAGGCCGAACGCCCGCGCCTTCGCCACCGCCACGGACCGGATCCGGGCGAGATCCTCGGTGGTCCAGTCGCGGTTGATCGGCACGGTCCGCTCGGCTCTCCGACGGCGGGGAACACGGGCCAGGAACCGTTCGACGCCTCTGGTGACCCGCTCACGCAGCGGATCGGTGGCTCCCTGGACCAGGGTCGCCGCGACGCCGCTGCACACGAACGTGACCGCCGGCACCAGGAGCTGGGCGGCATTCACGTCGATGCCCGAGCTGAGCGCGCCGTCGTCGGCCCGGCGGCGTCGATCCGCGGCGTGCGCATCGGACAACTCCGCGGGGGCCACCTGGGCGACCACGCGCTCGACGAGCGCGTCGACCGGTAGGACCTGTCCGTCGACACCCATGGCTACTCCAGATTCGAGCCGACGATTTCCCTGGC
Source organism: Micromonospora sp. H33 (assembly GCF_052068455.1). Taxonomy (NCBI): domain Bacteria; kingdom Bacillati; phylum Actinomycetota; class Actinomycetes; order Micromonosporales; family Micromonosporaceae; genus Micromonospora; species Micromonospora sp. H33. The sequence continues at coordinate 306,232 of NZ_JBQHDE010000005.1, forward strand.
CCCTCAATCTTCGGGGTCCGTAGAGCGACGACGCGTGGCTGTGTCGATCCCCCGACAGCGATCGGTGAGCGAAAGCGTTTCAGGCGGCGGTCGGCGCCGGAACACGCTGCCCGATCGCGAGCGGGAAGGTGCGTGCCAGTGGTCCGGCGAGCCCCCGCGGATGGAAGACGGTCACCACGAGCACGGCACACGCGAGCAGTCCCGGCAGCACGCCGAGGGTACGCAGCACGACGGTGGCGGCGGCGGCCGTACCGAGTCCGAGGCTGAAGGTCACGACCAGCAGCAGTCCGACCGCCCGCGCCCGGCCGAGTCCACCGCCGGCCCACCACCCCGCCTGCAGCCACAGCATCGTCGGGATCAGGATCGCCCCCATGCCGTACAGCGTGAGCGCCACCGGGCTGGTCAGGAACGCGAACGGATCGTACGAACCAGCCCGCCATGCCGCCGTGGTGGGCGCGAAGAACCGGCGATACCCGGTGCCGTCCCAGCCGTACGCCAGCACGAAGAACATCGCGAAGTAGCCCAACGGCATCTGCAGCCACGAGAGATACCGGTGCCCGCTGCGCCACAGGTGCCGGGTCACGGCGTACCCCACGATCCCCTGGGTCACGTTGGTCACCGCGAAGGCGGCGACCAACCAGGCCGGCAGGTCGGCGGGCGCCGCCGCCGCGTGCATGGTCTCCCAGCCGGTGAACTGCCACACCAGCCACAGCCCGCTGGGGGCGAAGAGGCACGCCAGGAACAGCACCGTCGTGGTGAACCGACGGTCGGACAACAGGGGGCGGACCGGCTCGGCGACGGCCGCGCAGGCGGCCGCCGTGCCGAACCCCGCGCCGATGGCGTACGACCAGAAGACGTCAACCTGGACCATGATCGCTCCTTCCGGGCTCTCCGTGCTGGGCGATTCCGTCGAACATCAGCGCGACCACCGCACGGATCCACCGGTCGCGCAGGGGCCGCGGATCGTCGGTACGCGTGACCTGGGCGGCACCCTCGAAGATCATTCCGTTGACCACCCGCGCGGTCGTCTCCACGTCCAGGTCGGGGCGCAGGAACCCCTTGGCCACACCGTTGCGGAGGTACGACGCGGTGTACTCGGCGAACGTCTCGTGGGCGGCGTGCAGGCGCTCCCGCAGTTCGTCGTCGACCGCGCCGAGGTCGTGGAAGACCAGGCGACCGAGCGCCCGGTCGGCGGCGAACAGGTCGTACAGTCGGTGACCGATCCGCTCCACCTGCGCCCGGTACTCGGCCAGGGAGCCGGTGGCCGTCGCGTCCTCCGCCGTGACCACCACGGCGATCCGCTCGAGCGCCCGGTTCAGCACCGCGGCGGCGACGTCGCGCTTGTTCTCGAAGTACCGGTACACGGTGCCGTGGCCGATGCCCAACTCCCCGGCGACGTCGGCGATGCCGGCGGCGGCGTAGCCCTTGCGGGCGAAGACCGAGTGGGCGGCGTCGACGATGGACTGTCGGCGGTGGGGATCGGCGGTTCGGGCCATAGGAGAATGACACGTCATTCCGTTATTCCGCACAACCCCCGCACAGCCCGTCGCCGGACGGACGGCACGGGGCTGACCAGGGCCGCCGGAGACGACGAGCCGCCACCGCTCACGCCATCCGCGAAAAGTCCCAGCCGAACCCGACGGCACGCCGTCTCTTACTCTTAACAAAGTTAATTGATAGCCTCCGATCAATCAATGAGGAGGAACGTTATGGGACTTCGACGGATGATGCCCGCCGTCCTGGCCGGTGCGGTGGTGGTCGCCGCCGCCGCGGCGCTGCCGCGCGTCGACGGCTACGCGGCGACCACGAGTGGACAGAGCACCACGCTGGTCGCCTGCACGGCGCCGGCCTGGGCGGAGGGCGTCAGCTACTCCGCCGGCAGCCGCGTCACCTACGCCGGCCGGTTGTACCAGGCGCTGGTGGCGCACACCCCACCGCCGGGCGCCGGCTGGAACCCGGCGGCCACGCCGTCGCTCTGGACCGACCTCGGGGCGTGCGACGGTACGCCACCGCCCTCCCCCACCCCGACGCCCACCGCCACACCCAGACCCACGCCCACACCCACCGGAACGCCCACCCCGCCCGGCCCCGACACCTGCGCCGGCAAGCCGAAGCCGGCCGGCAAGGTGCTCCAGGGCTACTGGGAGAACTGGGACGGCGCGTCGAATGGCGTCCACCCGCCGCTGGGCTGGATCCCGATCACCGACCCGCGCATCCCCGCGCACGGCTACAACGTGATCAACGCGGCGTTCCCGGTGATCCGCGCCGACGGCACAGTGCTGTGGGAGGACGGCATGGACGCCACGGTCCGCGTTCCCACCCCCGCCGAGATGTGCCGGGCCAAGGCCGCCGGACTGACCATCCTGATGTCCATCGGCGGCGCCACCGCCGGGATCGACCTCAGCTCGGCGGCGGTCGCCGACCGGTTCGTCGCGACCGTCGTGCCGATCCTCAAGCGGTACAACTTCGACGGCATCGACATCGACATCGAGACCGGGCTCACCGGCAGCGGGAACATCTCCCAGCTCTCCACGTCGCAGGCGAACCTGATCCGGATCATCGACGGGGTGCTCGCGCAGATGCCGCCGACCTTCGGCCTCACCATGGCGCCGGAGACCGCGTACGTCACCGGCGGCAGCGTGACCTACGGGTCGATCTGGGGCGCGTACCTGCCGATCATCAAACGGTACGCCGACAACGGCCGGCTCTGGTGGCTGAACATGCAGTACTACAACGGCAGCATGTACGGCTGCTCCGGTGACTCGTACGCGGCCGGCACCGTGCAGGGCTTCGTCGCGCAGACCGACTGCCTCAACGCCGGGCTGGTCATCCAGGGCACCACCATCCGCGTCCCGTACGACAAGCAGGTTCCCGGCCTGCCGGCGCAGCCCGGCGCCGGTGGCGGCTGGATGGCTCCGTCGACGGTGGCGCAGGCGTGGAGCACCTACCGCGGTGGCCTGAAGGGGCTGATGACCTGGTCACTGAACTGGGACGGCTCGAAGGGCTGGACCTTCGGCGACAACGTCAAGGCCCTCCAGGGCCGCTGACCCGGCCGGGCGGATGCCGAGGCTCCTCGCGGAGCCCGGCATCCGCCCGGAGGCGGGACCCGCCGAGCGAGCGACCGGGTCAGCGTGCGCGGAGGTTGGCGCGCAGGGCACCGAGTATCACGCCGGGCCGGGCCAGCGTCCCGGGGTGCTCACGCATGGAGACGACGTCGTTGAACCGTCGCGCGATCCCCACGTCGGTGACCGTCGCGTCGATGATCTGCCCGCTGACCCAACTGGAGAACCGGTAGCCGCGCGGGTAGGGACCGTGGACGTGCGGCAGAGCCAGGTCGGCGGAGGTCGACAACGACCAGGCCGCGTCGACGACGACCTTCTGCAGGGCGAAGAACCGGCGCGCGGGCACGCCCGGGTCCGGGTTCGACCGCAGGTACGTCGACAGGCAGGCCGCGTGCAGCGCCGCCGCGGTGATCCCCTGCCCGTACACCGGGTTGAACGACGCGACCGCGTCACCGACGCTGACCAGCCCGGCCGGAAACCGCGCCAGCGGGTGGAAGTCACGGCGCCGGCTGTCGGCATGGCGGTAGGTCTGGACGTCGCCGAGCATCTCGCTCCCGGCGACCTCGCCGAACTCCGGCGGGAACTGCTCCCGCAGCCGGAGTACGAAGTCCTCAGCGGTGTGCCCCGGGCGGTTGTCCCCGTAACCGGCCATCATGGCCATCCACCGGCCGTCCTCGATGGCGAAGAACGCCGCGCCGGCCACGTCCGACGACACCTTCGGGCTGTTCAGTGCCAGGACGACCGTGAATTCCGGGTTCGCCTCGCGGCGTCGGAACAGCGCCGTCGCGTAGTTGAGGTGCACGGTCATCCGCCGCGTGACGGGCCGTTCCCAGCCGGCCTGCTCCAGCCACTCGGACAGCCTGCTCGAGCGGCCCATGGCGTCCACCACCAAGTCACCGCTCTCGACGCCGGACGCTCCACCGACGTCGCAGCGGACCCCGGTGGTCACGGCACCGTCGAGGACGAGACCGGTGGCACGGGCACGGACCGTCTTCACGTTGGGCAGCCGGAGGACCTGCTGACGGATCAGCCCTTCCAGCAGGGGCCGGCTGCCCGCCAGGCTGTCGGCGTCGTCGGGTACGACGACCTTCAGCCGGCCGTCGAGGTAGTTCCGCCGCGCCGCGGGTGGAGCCTCGATCGCTCCCTGCGCCAGGGCCTCTTCGCGGAATCCCGGGAACAGGCGCTCGAGTTGGAGGAAGCCGCCGGGGAGCAGCGCGTGCAGTTGCGTGCCCTGTGGCACGCCCGGCCGATGGCCGGTGTCGTGCAGGTCGTCCCGCTCAATGATGACGACGCTGTCCGCGTGGTCGGACAGCACCCGGGCGGCCAGCAGTCCGGCGACACTGCCGCCGATGACGACGGCCTTGCCCATGACCGGCGACGCCTGGTCGGGCGGTCGCACCGCGTTCAGCGCGGCGAAGACCCGAGCCGGGGCGAGGGACATCTTGCTCTCCAAGGGTCGAGGTGGGCCGGTGACGTGGGGTTGGCGGACTGACAGCCGGAAAGTCGTCCACCGGGTCCTCGGCATGTTCGCCTTAGCACTCTGCCGCACCGCACGCCGGAGCGGAACGCACCCGTCGTCCGGATGACCGCGCTCGCCATCAGCCGGAATGCCGACAGTGGGAAAGCTCCTGCGGCGGTGGGCAGCCCACATCCCGGGCGCGGATCGACACGGAGAGGCTGATCGCCGATCATCTATCTTTATGACCACCGGCTCCACCGACGCCCTACCACCCGCCGAGACCGCCGACCGCGACCAGGTCTCCGCCGCGCGGGACCGCCTCCGATGGACCCGCTGGCGTTGGCTGCGACACGAGTGGACGGTGGCGGTGCTCGGTGGACTGCTGCTGGCGGTGGCGCTGACCTGGCCGACGCTGCGCCATCCGGCGAGCACGGTCCCCGGCGACATCGGCGACCCGACCCTGCAGGCGTGGCAGCTGGCGTGGGCCGGGCATGCCCTGCTCACTCACCCGTCCGGCCTCTGGCAATCGAACACGTTCTTCCCCGAGACCTACACGTACGCCTACAGCGACACCCTGCTCGGGTACGCCCCGGCGGGGCTGCTCGGCTCGGGTTTCGAGGCCGCCCTGATCCGGTACAACGCGATGTACGTGCTGGTGCACGCGTTGGCGTTCGTCGGGGCGTACGCGCTGGTCCGTCAGCTCGGCGCGGGCCGGTTGGGCGGAGCGCTCGCCGGGCTCGCGTGGGCGTTCGCGCCGTGGCGCCTGGCGCACGCCGGTCACCTGAACATCCTGTCCAGCGGTGGGATCGCGTTGTGCCTGGCGATGCTGGCCCGCGGTCACGGCTGGTCGCTGCGGTACGGGTACCGGCCGGAACGACGGCGGCCGGGCTGGGCGCTCGCGGGGTGGCTCGTCGCCGCCTGGCAGGTCAGCCTGGGCTTCGCCATCGGGCTGCCGCTGGTGTACTTCCTGCTGGCCGCGGTGCTGGTCGCGGCCGGCGGCTACGGCTGGTCGTGGTGGCGGCGGAGGCAGCGGCCCGCGTTCGGCCGGCGGCTGCTGGTCGCGGATCTGGCCGGCGGAGCCGTCTTCGGCGCGGTGACGCTGCTGCTGGGCCTGGTGTACCTGCGGGTCGTGGACCTCAATCCGCAGGCGGAGCGGACCCTGGACTGGACGAGGCACTTCTCGCCGCCGCTGATCGGGTTCGCCACCGCACCGGCGGATTCGTGGTTGTGGGGCGAGCGGCACGCCGCGGCCCGGGACCAGCTGGCCTGGCCGCCGGAGATGGCGTTGCTGCCCGGGATGACCCTGCTCGGGCTGGCCGGGGCGGGGCTGTTCCTCTCGGCGTATCCGGCCCGGCACCGGGTCGCGCTGGGGCTCGGCGTGCTCGGCACAGTGCTGCTGGGCCTGGGCGCCACCCTCGGTGGCGACGGCGATCCGGGCTACCTGACGCTGTCCGAGCACCTGCCCGGGTGGGACGCGCTGCGGACGCCGGGCCGGATGATGCACTGGACGAGCCTGCTGCTGGCGGTGCTGGCGGCGGGCGCGGTGACGGTGCTCGCCGAGGAGGTGCGGCAGTGGTCGGCCCGCTGGTCACGTGTCCTGGTGCCGGTGGTCCTGCTGGCGCCGCTGGCCCTCGTCGGGCTGGAGGGGGTCAACCGGACGCCGCATCCGGTGGTGCCGCCGCCACCGGCCGCGATGCGTGCGGCGGCCGAGCCGATGCTGGTGCTGCCCGCCGGCGGCGCGGTCGACCTGATCTTCATGTTGTGGACGACCGACGGTTTTCCCCGGGTGACGAACGGCCTGGCCGGCTTCGAGCCCGCCAGCCAGGCGCGGACGCGGGCCGCGACGGCTGCCTTCCCCGATCCGGGCAGCGTGGCGTACCTGCGGAGCATCGGGGTGCGGTCCGTGGTGGCCCTGCCGGGCTGGGCCGCCGGGACGCCGTGGGAGGGCATCGCGGCCCGGCCGATCGACGGCCTGGGCATCACCCGGGAGGACATCGACGGTGTGCTGGTCTATCGCCTGTGACCACGGCACCGGGCCGTGTGCCGATCGGGCCTCCTCGGACCGGGCGGGGTGACGGACGTGCGCCTGTCGATCGTGGTGCCCTGCTACAACGAGGAAGCGTCGGTGGAGCAGCTGCACACGGCGGTGACCGCCGCGGTCGCGGAGCTGTCCGACGTCGACCTCGAGCTGGTGTACGTCGACGACGGCAGCGAGGACGGCACGCTCGTGGCGCTGCGCCGGCTCGCCGCCGCCGATCCGTCCGTGCGGTACACGTCGCTGAGCCGCAACTTCGGCAAGGAGGCGGCGATGCTGGCCGGCCTGGAACGGGCCACCGGGGACGCGGTCGTCATCATGGACGCCGACCTGCAGCATCCGCCGCGGTTGCTGCCCCCCATGGTGGCGCTGTACCGGCAGGGTTTCGACCAGGTGATCGCCCGCCGGGACCGGAGCGGTGACCGGTTCCTGCGGATGCTGGCCTCGCGGTCGTTCTACCGGCTCGTCAACTGGTGGATCGACGTTCGGCTGTTGGACGGGGCCGGTGACTTCCGGCTGCTGTCCCGGCTCGCGGTGGACGCGGTGCTGGCGATGCCGGAGTACAACCGGTTCTCCAAGGGCCTGTTCTCCTGGATCGGCTTCCGCACCGTGGTGGTCGCGCACCGCAACGAGTCCCGCCAGGCGGGCCGGAGCAGGTGGACGTTCGGCAAGCTGTTCAACTACGCGTTCGACGGGTTGCTGTCGTTCAACAACCGACCCCTGCGGTTGGCGATCTACGGCGGCCTGTTCCTCACCCTGATCGCGGTGGTGTACATGGCCTGGGTGGTCGCGGACGCCATCAGCAAGGGGATCGACGTTCCGGGCTACACCACCATCATCGTCAGCGTGATCGGTCTCGGTGGCCTCCAGATGACGATCCTGGGCGTGATCGGGGAGTACATCGGCCGGATCTACTACGAGACCAAGCGCCGGCCGCACTACCTGGTCCAGGAGACCGAGGACCTCTCCCGGCACCGTCCCCTCCGTCGGGCCACCGGCGAGCCGGTGGGTGACGTGCGGGAGCAGTAGGCGACAGCGTCGGCTATGCCGGCCCCGTCGGCAGCAGCACGACGAACCGGGTGTCACCCGGCCGCGACCGCACCCGGATGTCGCCGTGGTGTTTGTTGACGACGATCCGGTAGGAGATGTCCAACCCGAGGCCGGTGCCCTCGCCGACGGGTTTGGTCGTGAAGAACGGCTCGAAGATGCGGGGCCGGATCTCCGGCGGGATCCCGCCGCCGGTGTCGCGGACCTCCACGATCAGCCGGTCCTCCTTGCGGCCGGTCCGGACGGTCAGCGTGCCGGTTCCGCCCATCGCGGCGAGCGCGTTGTCGATCAGGTTGGTCCAGACCTGGTTCAGTTCGGCGGCGTACGCCGGGATGGCCGGCAGGTTCTCGTCGTACTCCTTCACCACCCGCACCCCCGGCGGGATCTTGGCCTGGAGCATGACCAGGGTGGCGTCGAGCAGGTCGTGGACGTGGACGGTCTGGTAGGGCGCCCGGTCCAGTTGGGAGTACTGCTTCGCGGCGCCGACGAGCCCGGAGATCCGGCTGACCGCGTCGTCGATCTCGCCCATCAGCAGTTCCGTGTCGATGGTGTACGCGATCCAGTGGATCGCCGACTCGATGTCGTCGTCGCCGACCGCGGCGTCCACCTGGCTCAACCACCCGCTGTCGATGCCGCCGGCGACCAGCGTCGGGGCGAGTTCCCACGCACCGCGGACGCCGTGCTCGTCGAGCCAGTCGGCGAGTTCGTCCTCGGCGTCGCTGGCCGCCAGCGGCGTCAACGGCGGCGCCTCGGCGGCGCGTTTCACCGCCTCCTCCTGCAGCGCGACGAGGTCGTGCAGGCGCCGGCCGTCGAGCCGACCGTCGGCGATCATGGCGAGCTTGTGGCGCATCTTCGCGACCCGGCCGCGCAGCGCGGAGGTCGCCCGGACCGCGGCCGCCGCCGGGTTGTTGAGTTCGTGCGTCAGCCCCGCCGAGAGAGCGCCCAGGGCCAGCAGCCGTTCCCGCTCACCGACGACGGTCTGCATGGTCCGCATCCCGATGAACAGGCCTTCCAGCAGATGGGTGGCCATCGGGAACCAGGTGCGCATCGCGTCGGCGATGACGGCGGCGGGCAGGGCGAGGACCTCGCAGTCGGTCACCGCGAAGAGACTGTTCGCGTACCGCTGTTCGGCGAGGTCACCGATGTACGCCTGCGTCGCGCCGCCGTACACGCCGCGCTGGCCGGTACGGCTGACCTCGACGTCGTCGCCCTGCACCCGGCGGCGCATCGCCACCGTGCCGCTGAGCAGCACGTAGAAGCAGCTCGCCGGTTCACCCTCGACGTACACGGCCCCACCGGCGCGGCGCTGTTCGACCCGGCCGTGCTCGGACAGATGCGCCAACTGGTCCGGTGTGAGCGCCTCGAAGAGGAAGAGGCTCCTGAGCTCGTCCGGTGTGAGCCGGTCCGATTCCCTGGTCACTGTGCCTCCAGATACCGGTGCACGAGCGACACCGCCATCGCACCCTCGCCGACGGCCGAGGCCACCCGCTTCACCGATTCGGCCCGTACGTCACCGGCGGCGAAGACGCCCGGCATGCTGGACTCCAGGTGGTACGGGTCGCGTGGCAGAGTCCAGCCCGGCGGTCGGCGGCCGCCCCGGGTCAGGTCGGGGCCGGTGAGGACGAAGCCGCGCGGATCGCGCGCGACCGCACCGTCGAGCCAGTCGGTGCAGGGCTCCGCTCCGATGAACACGAAGAGCCACGAGGTTGCGACGCTACGGGTCTGGCCGCTGCGGGTGTCGCACAGGGTCAGCTCCTCCAGGTGCTTCCCGCCGGCTCCGCCGACCACCTCCGTGTTCGGGTGGACCTCGATGTTGTCGATCCGCGCGATCTGCTCGATCAGGTAGCGGGACATCGACCGGGTCAGGTCGGCGCCGCGGATCAGCAGGTGCACCCGCCGGGCGTACCGGGAGAAGTGCACGGCCGCCTGGCCGGCCGAGTTCGCCCCGCCCACGATGTAGACGTCCTCCCCCGAGCAGTTCGGCGCTTCGCTCGCCACCGAGCCGTAGAAGCAGCCGCGGCCGGTCAGCTCCGCCAGCCCGGGTGCCGTGAGCATCCGGTACGAGACGCCGGAGGCGAGCACGACCGTGTGGGCGGCGACGGTGCTTCCGTCGGCGAACCGCAGCACGCGCGCCGCGCCGCCGTCCTCCAGCGCCACCACCTCACGGGCACTGAGCAGTTCGGCGCCGAACCGCAGCGCCTGGCGGCGGGCCCGGTCGGTCAGTTGGGCACCGGAGACACCGTCGGGGAAACCGAGGTAGTTCTCGATCCGGCTGCTCTGCCCGGCCTGGCCACCGGTTGCCCGCCGTTCGATCAGCACCGTCCGCAGCCCCTCCGAGGCGCCGTAGACGGCGGCGCCGAGCCCGGCCGGGCCGGCCCCGACGACCACCAGGTCGTAGAAGTCCGCCGCCGGCGTCGTGGCCAGCCCGACGTGGGCGGCCAGGTCGGCCTCCGTCGGCTGCACCAGCGACTTCCCGTCGGCCGTGACGATCAGGGGTACGTCGTTCGCGCTCGCCCCCGCCGCCGCGAGCAACTCGACGCCCTCGGGTTCGTCGGCGAGCACCCAGCGGAACGGCACCAGGTTGCGGGCCAGGAAGTCACGTGCCGCGAAGGACGGGGCCGACCAGCGGTGCCCGACCACGCGCAGGTCGTTGGTGGGCGTCTGGCCGGTGGCCAGCCAGGTCTCCAGCAGCGCGTCAAGCACCGGATAGAGCTTCTCCTCCGGCGGGTGCCACGGCTTGAGCAGGTAATGGTCGAGGTCGACGACGTTGATCGCGTTGATCGCGGCGTCGGTGTCGGCGTACGCGGTCAGCAGGACCCGGCGGGCGGCGGGGAACAGATCCATGGCGGCCTCGAGGAACTCGATGCCGTTCATCTGGGGCATCCGGTAGTCGGCGATGAGCACGGCCACCTGTTCGCCGCGCAGCTTCAGTTCGCGGAGCGCCTCCAGCGCCGTCTGGGCGGAGTCCGCCCGCACCACCCGGTAGCGGTCGCCGTAGCGGCGACGAATGTCGCGGGCGACCGCCCGGGAGACGGCCGGGTCGTCGTCGACGGTGAGGATCGCGGCGTTGGGCATGGCGTCAACTAAAGCACCTCCCGCGAGAAGGCTGAGAGGTCACCGCTTCCACCGTCGAGGGCGCCCCAGCTCAGGGAGGTTCGCCTGAGCTGGGGCGTCCGCCGTGGCGGCGGCCTGCGATGCCGCCTCGGTCAGGTACGGGGGGCGGCGACGGCGGCCTGGGCGTCGACGATGCCCCAGCCGTACAGCGGCGTGTAGACGCCGCGCAGCCCCAGGACGGGGGTGCGGGAGGTCGACATCAGCACCGAGTACACGTTGTCGAGGCTGCGCTGCTGAGCGAAGAGCAGCGCCGCCACTCCCGCCACGTAGGGCGTGGCCATCGACGTGCCGGCGTAGGCGTCGTATTCGCCCTGCCCGCAGTCGGCCGAGCCGGTACCCCTCGGGACGGTGGACCACACGTCGTCGTCGCAGTTGAGGGTGCCGGCGCCGCCCGGGGCGGCGACCGCCTTCAGGTCGAGCTTCACGCCCAGGTTGGAGTACGCCGCCTTGACCTCGTTCCGGTCGGTGGCCGCGACGCAGAGGGCGCCGGCCTCCCAGGCCGGGGTGCCGCACAGTGGTGCGGTCTCGTTGCCGGCGGCGGCGATGACGGCGACGCCCTTCGCCTGCGCGTACGCGATCGCCTCGGTCGCGGCGGACTCCAGCCCGGTCAGCGTGAGGGCCTGGGCGCCGGGCAGCGCGCCGAGACTGAGGTTGATCACCTTGGCGCCGTGGTCGACCGCGTACCGGATGCCGGCGGCGATGTCGGCGAAGCTGCCACTGCCCGCCTCCAGCACCTTGACCGGCATGATCTTCGCGTCGGGCGCGGCTCCCGCGACACCGACCCCGTTGCCGGTGGCCGCGGCGGCGATGCCCGCCACGTGGGTGCCGTGCTCGTCCGAGGCGTCGGGCTTGCCGTTGGGGCCGCGCCAGTCGCCGTTTCCGCAGGACGTCGGGCCGCAGTCGATGAACGTGGCGCCCGGCACGAGCTTGGCCTTCAGGTCGGGGTGCCCAAGGTCGACGCCGGTATCGACCACCGCGATCACCACACCCGCCCCGGTGCTGGTCCGCCAGGCCTGTTCGGCGTGGATCTGCCGCAGGCCCCACTGCTTGTCGTACAACGGATCGTTGACAGACGCGCTCGCGGGGATGGCGGCGACGGCCACGAGCGCGGTGGCCACCGCGGTGCCGGCGAGTAACCGGGCGATCGGCATGAGACCTCTCCTCAGATGCGACAGCACTTCATCTATAGATCGGTGATCATGCGCGAGACGCAACAGCCGCGATGGATGCCGCCGCCCGGGCCGGTGTCGAGAAGCCCCTCGCCGAGCCGCGCGCCGCCGCCTGGCTCGACATCGCTACGGGCCGCGGTGAGTGACACACGCGCCTTCCGCCGAGCGCTCAACTTAGGCTAACCTGCCCTAACTAAGGTTGACCTTACCTGGAGGGTGCGTGAAACGGAACTGGGAGGCCCTGGTCCTGAAGGCCATGGGAGGCCGGGACGCGACCGTCCAGGGCACTGCGTTCCGCCTGCCGGATCCGGCGCCCGAGCACCTCTACCTGGCCGGCGACGCGGCGTCCCTGCCCGCGCTGAACAGCCTGCTCGACGCCCTCTGCGCCTGCGAGGCGGCCAGCACGCGCACCATCACCCGGCACATCCGGCGCTCCGTGGGCGTCGACAGGCACCAGGTCACGTCCCTCGGCTACTGGAGAGCCACGTGACGGGGCGGCTCGGCACCCTGACCGCGCTCGTCCGCTTCGCGCCGACGCGATGAGCGCCGATCCGGTAGCCGCCGGCCGGTCGGGCGACGCTCCACCCCGGTCCCCCACCCGGTGGCTGATCCTGGCCGTGCTCTGTCTCGCCCAACTCGTCGTGGTGCTGGACAACACCGTCCTGACCGTGGCGGTGCCGGTGCTCACCGCCGAGCTGGGTGCCAGCACCGCCGACGTACAGTGGATCATCAACGCGTACGCGCTGGTGCTGTCCGGGTTGCTGCTCACCGCCGGCAGTGCCGCCGACCGGTACGGGCGCCGCCGGATGCTGCTCGCCGGGCTCGTCCTGTTCGGACTCGGCTCGCTGGCCGCCGGGCTCGCCGGTTCCGACGCTCAGTTGATCGCCGCCCGGGCGGGCATGGGCGTCGGCGGCGCCCTGCTGGTCACCGCCACCCTCGCGGTCGCGATGCAGGTCTTCGACCCGGCCGAGCGGTCCCGCGCGATCGGCATCTGGGCGGCCACCAGCGCGCTGGGCTTCGCCGCCGGGCCACCGATCGGCGGTGCCGTGCTCGCGCACCTGCCCTGGGGCGCCATCTTCCTGATGAACATCCCGATCGTGCTGGTCTGTCTGGTCGCCGGCCGGGTGCTGATACCCGAGTCGCGGGAATCGGCCGGCGGACGGCTCGACGTGGGCGGGGTGGTGCTGTCCACCGCCGGCCTGACCGCGGTCGTCTGGTCGATCATCTCCGGGCCGGAGCGGGGTTGGGCGTCGGCCGAGGTGCTCGGTGCGGGCGGTGCCGGCGTGCTCCTGCTCGGGCTCTTCGTCCACTGGGAGCGGCGGGTCCCCGACCCGATGCTCGACATGCACTTCTTCCGGGACCGCCGCTTCGTCGGTGCGGTCTCCGGGGTCGTCCTGATCACCTTCGGCGCCACCGGCGCGCTGTTCCTGCTCACCCAGCACCTGCAGTTCGTTCGCGGCTACCCCGCCTGGGAGGCGGGTCTGCGGATGGCACCGTTCGCGCTGTCCATCGTGCTGCTCAACGTCAGCGGTGTCGCCGCGGTGGCGATCCGCCGGCTCGGGAGGCCGGCCGCCATCGCGGTCGGCATGACGCTGCTCGCGGGCGGTCTCGCGCTCGTCACCCACGCCCCGTCCGACGGCTACGCGGTGCTGCTGGGCGGGCTGCTCGTCATGGGTACGGGCTGCGCGCTGGCGAACCCGGCGATCGTCGAGGCGGTGATGAGCGCCATTCCGGCGCAGAAGGCCGGTGCCGGGGCCGGCGTCGACGGCACCATGACCGAGGTCGGGAGCAGCCTCGGCATCGCCGTGCTGGGCGCCGTGCTGAACGCCCGGTTCACCGCCCTGCTGCCGGCCGCCCTGGCCGGCGCCGGATCGTTCCCGGCGGCCCTCGCCGCCGCTAGCACCGGTCCGGACCGCGAAGCGGTCACGGTCGCCTTCGCCGCCGCGCTGAAGACCGGCCAGACGGTGGGTGCCGCCGCCGTCCTGGCCGGCGGCCTGGTCGCCGCCGGACTGCTGCGCCGGGCGGAGCGGTCGGGTTCCCCCGGCCACGCCGTCGCGCAGTCGCCCGTCGCACCGCCGGCCGTCGCATCGTCGGCCGAACGCTGACCAGGACACACCGGCAGAACCCCGCAAACCATGACTATTAGGATAGGCTATCCTAATCAGGATGATCGGGCCAGTCGATGGAGGCGGGATGCGGCTGTACCTCACCGCGCTCAACCCCACCGACGCCGTCCTGGAAGGATTCCTGCCGGCGGCGACCTCGCTCGGACTGCCGGTCACCGTACTGACCGACCGGCCCGACCAGTGGCCCGCCGGAACGCCGGTCGCCCGGTGCGCCGTCCGCGACGCGGCGGCCGTCGTCACGGCGGCGGCCCGGCCCGCGGCGCTGCTGTCCAACAGCGACCATCTCCAGGAAGCGACCGCGATCGCCGCCCGCAAGCTCGGCCTGCCCGGCAAGGATCCCGACGCCGCCCGGCTCTGCAAGGACAAGGCCGCGGCCCGCCGGGCCATCGCCGCTGCCGGGCTCGACCTGGTCCGCGCCGTCGCCGTCGACCCCGGTGCGGTGCCCGAGGTGCCGGACGGGATGTTCCCCGCCGTGGTCAAGCCCCGTGACGGCGTCGCCAGCGAGGACGCCTACCTGGTGACCGACCCCGGCGATCTGGCTGCCCGGATCGCCGAGATCCGCCGCCGCCGGCCCGACGTCGCGCTGGTGGTCGAGGAGTACCTCGCCGGCGATCTGCGGACGTACGACACCCTCGGCGACGATGCCGGCCTTGCCGTCCTCGGCGGATGGCACACCGGCGTCGGCCCACCACCGACGTTCACCGAGACGAGCCTCGACTGGTCGCCCCCGGCGGAGCGGGACGACATCGAGCTACGGGCGCGGCTCGACGCGCTCGGCGTACGCTTCGGCGCCTGCCACACCGAGTACGTCGTCCAGGACGACCGGGTGCGGCTGATCGAGGTGAACTACCGCCTGATCGGCGACCGGATGGACCTGATCCTCGCCGAACTGCTCGGCGTGCCGCTGTTCGAACACGTCATCCGGCTGCACCTCGGTGAGCCGCTGACCGCCCTCGGCCTGCCCGCCCCGGCCACCGTCGCCCGGCACGCCCGCGTCGAGTACGTCTGCGCCGACCGGCCGGGCCGGCTCGCCGCCGCTCCCGGCCGGCTGGACACCGTCCAGGATGGCGTCCGGCTGGCCTGCCGGCCCCTGCGGGAGGTCGGCCAGGTCGCGGACCGGACCGGCACCAACCGCGACTACCTCGCGGTGCTGCACGCCATCGGGCCCGACCGGGACACCGTCCGGAACGCGCTGGCCGCCGTCCGACGCGACCTGCGGTGGACGATCGTCGGATGACCGACGACAGCGAGCGGGAGGTGTTCGGCCGGGTGCTCGACGCCCTGCTGCGCGAGGACCATCTCGGCCTGCTCAGCCGCGGCCGGCCGGACGGCCCCGGCTGGTGGGAGGTGCGGCACCGGGCCGGGCTGCTGCGGATCCCGGTCCGCGCGGACGGTTTCCAGCAGGTCCTCCGCAGCGCCGCGCCGGTGCTGCACGTCCTCGCCGCCGACGGGGACGCCCACGAGGTGGACACCGTGGACGGTCTGCTGGCGCTGCTCGCTCCGCAGGACGACCCGGAGGCCGAATCCGGCTGGCAGGCGTTCACCGCCGAATGCCGGGCCGACCTCGCGGCCCGCCGGCTCGCCGCCGGGGCCCGGCGGCGGGTGCTCGCCTCGGTCGCGGCCGAACGCGCGGCCACCCCCGCCGGCATGCCGGCGGCGCTGCTCGACGACGTGCTCGCCGCGTACGCCGGCCATCCGGTCTACCCCACCGACCGCTGCCGGCACGGGCTCGATGCCGACGACCTGCGCCGGTACGCCCCCGAGCACGCGCCACGCTTCGCTCTGCGCTGGTTCGCCGCCCGCGCCGAGGCGGTGCGGCTCACCGGTGACGCCCCCGCCTGGTGGCCGCGGGCGCGGCGGACCGACCGGGTGCTGATGCCGGTGCATCCGCTCACCGCGGAACGCTACCGGCTGCCGGTGGCCGACCTACCGGCGATCACCGTACGGCCCACCCTCTCCATGCGGACGGTGGCGCTCGCGCACGACCCGTACACCCATCTGAAGCTGCCGCTGCCGACCGCGACCCTCGGCGCCCGGAACCGGCGGACCCTGCATCCCGACACCCTCGCCGACGGCGCGGCAGTCGCCGGGCTGCTCGACCGGATCGCGACCGCGGAACCGGCCTTCACCGGCCGGATCCGGCACGCCGACGAGAGCACCTACGGGCACGCCGGCGGCGACGACCGGCTCAGCTTCCTGCTCCGCCGGTTTCCGCGCGACCTGGCCGGGGTCCGGGTGGTGCCGGTCGCGGCCCTCGCCGCGCCCGACCCGGTGGCGGGCACCGTGCTCGAACGGGTCGGCGTGCGGCCCGCGGAGCTTGTGGAGTCCTATCTGGACCTGCTGCTCGACTGGCACGTCTGCCTGTGGCTACGGTACGGGGTGGCGCTCGAGGCTCACCCGCAGAACATCCACCTGCTGGTGCATCAGGACGGGACGGTCGGCCTGCTCTACAAGGACAACGACGGCGCCCGGCTGGACCCGCGCCATCGCCGGCCCGGTGGGCCCCCGCTGCGGGACGAGCGGATGTGGGCGCGCGATCCGCAGGAGCTGGCCGACGTGTTCATCACCATCACCCTGCATCTGGCCGCGGCGGCGCCCCTGCTCGCCCTCGCCGCCCGGGGGGTGCGGGTACCGTCGCCGGCCGCCGCGCTGGCACCGAGGCTGGCCGCGGCCCGCGACCGCTGGGGCGACGGGCCGGCGGCGCGGTCCTTCACCGAGCGGGTGCTGCGCGCCGCCCGGCTGCCGGTCAAGGCGATGCTCACCGCCGGCACCCTGTTACCGAAGCAGCGGCTCGGCTGCGCCGACGTCAACAAGTACTACCGGCGTACCGGCCCGAACTATCTGCGGGAGATGCCATGACGTGTACGGGGCTGCGCTCCCGAGCGTGCCTCGACTCCGACCGGCACGCCGACCTGGCCGCCGCCCACGCCGTCTTCGGCTGCCTGGTACGCGAGATCGCCCTGCCCGACGGAGGCGTGACCGTGGGCGGGGGCGCGGCGCTTCTCCGGTTACGGCACCTCGGCGCGACGCTGCGCTGCGCCGTCGCGCGGATCTCACCGCTCGGCGCGCACCGCTACGCCGGCCCGGTGCAGCTGCGGCTCGACGGCGACCGGTGGACGGACCTGGACGCGAGCCGGCTGGCCGGGCTGGTCGCCGCGGAACTCACCGCCCGCACCGGCCGGACGAACGACGAGTTCGTCGGGCAGGTGCGGGCCAGCCGGGACGCGGTGACCCGGCTGCTGGCCGACCGGCCGGAACGGGATCCGGCCCCCACCGGGGAGCCCGCCATCGACGCGTACGTGGATTCCGAACAGTCGCTGATCTTCGGCCACCCGCACCACCCCGCCCCGAAGTGGCGCAGCGGCGACCCGGACAGCTGGCGGGCGTACGCGCCGGAGCTGCGCTCCGCGTTCCGGCTGCACTGGCTCGCGGTCCCGGACGACCTGGTCGCGGGCGCCGGACCGTTCGATTCGCTGGTGGCGGCCCTCGAACCCCCGCGCCCGCCGGCGGGGCACCGGGTGCTGCCCGTGCATCCCTGGCAGCTGGCGCTGATCCCGCCGGCGCATCCCCGGGTCCGTCGGCTGGGTCCGGCCGGGGTTCCGGTACGGCCGACGGCGAGCGTCCGCACCCTGTACGCCCCCGAGGCCGACCTATTCGTCAAGACCAGCCTGCACGTGCGGATCACCAATTGCCTGCGCAAGAACGCGCGGTACGAGCTCACCGGCGCGGTCGCCCTGACCGAGCTGCTGTCCCGGGTGCCGATGCCGGCCGGGGTCGCGCTGCTCGCCGAGCCCGCCTACCGCACGGTCGACGCTCCGGGTGCAGACGAGGCGTACGGCACGATCCTGCGCACCGGCCTGCGCCCGCACCTGAGGCCAGGGGACACCCCGCTGCTGGCGGCGGCGCTGGCCGCCGCGCCCCTACCGGTGGCGGACCCGGTGACGTGGTGGCGGGCGTACGTCGGGCTGCTCGTGCCGGCGGTGCTGCACAGCTGGCTCCGTCATGGCGTCGTGCACGAGGCGCACCTGCAGAACGTGGTCGCGGTGCTCGACTCCGAACGCCGCCCGGTACGGATGCTGCTGCGGGACCTGGAGGGGGTGAAGCTGGACACCGGCCGGTGGACCAGCTGGCCGGACGGCGTCCCGTCGCAGGCCGCGTACGAGCCCCGGGACGCCCGCCGCCGCGTCGTCTACTGCCTGTTCGTCAACCACCTGGCCGGGATCTGCGGCGCGCTCGCCGATGCCCGGCCGGGCATCGAGCCGCAGCTGTGGCGGGAGCTCGGGGCGGTCGTCGCGGCGGTGGCCGCCGACCTCGGCGACCCGCCCGAACTGCGTGCGTTGCTGCGCGGCCAGCCGCTGGTGGCCAAGGCGAACCTCCTGGTCCGGTGGCGGCGCGACGCCGACCGCGCCGCACCGTTCGTGCCGGTGCCGAACCCGTTCGGTGGGCCGCGGTGACCCGGCCGGTCTACGTGCACGACCTCGACGGGCTGGCCGCGCACGTCCGGTCCATCCGGGCTGCCCTGCCGCGACGGGTCGAGCTGCTCTACGCCGTCAAGGCGAACCCGGACCGGGATGTGCTGCGGACCCTCGCCCCGGTGGTCGACGGGTTCGAGACCGCCAGCCGTGGCGAACTGCGGCGGATGGCCGAGGTGCTGCCCGGACGGGTGCCCGCCGCGTACGCCGGGCCCGGCAAGACCGACGAGGACCTCGCCGCCGCCCTGGCCGCCGGGGTGGACCGCATCCATGTCGAGTCGCCGGCGGAGCTGCGGCGCCTCGGCGCGCTGGCCGTCGCCGCGGGCGCGTCGGCCCGGGTCCTGCTCCGGGTGAACCTCCCGGTGGACGCGCCCGGGGCGAGTCTGGTCATGGGCGGCGGGCCCAGCCCGTTCGGAATGGACCCGGCCGACGCGGTGGAGTGCGCCCGCCATCCGCCCACCGGCGTCGAGGTGCGGGGCGTACACGCCCACCTGGCCAGCGGGCTGGACGCCCCGCTCGCCGGCGCGGTCGCCGCCGCCGTGGTCCGGTGGTCGGTCGCCGAGGTCGGCGCCGCGGAGGTCGACGTCGGCGGCGGCATGGCCGTCGACTACGGCGACCCGGCGGCGCGGTTCGACTGGGTGGGCTACGGCCGGGCGCTGGCGGACGTCCTCGACGCGCACCCGCGGCTGCGGCTGCGCGTCGAGCCGGGGCGGTCGGTCACCGCCTACTGCGGGGCGTACCTCGCCGAGGTGGTCGACGTGAAGCGTTCGCACGGCGAGTGGTTCGTCGTGGTGGAGGGTGGCACGCACCACCTGCGTACGCCCGCTGCGAAGGGGCATCCGCAGCCGTTCACGGTGCACCGGCGGCAGGATGCCGACGGCCCCCGCACGGACGGCGGGCCGGTCACCGTGGTCGGGCAGCTGTGCACCCCCAAGGACGTCCTGTCCCGGTCGACCGTCGCGGGACCGATCGGTGTGGGGGACGTGCTGGTCTTCGCCATGGCCGGGGCGTACGCCTGGAACATCAGCCACCGGGACTTCCTGCTGCACGAGCCGCCGGAGTTCCGGACCGGTGATCCGCACCGGGTGGCCGCCGAGTGGGCGGCCCGACCGTCCAGGTCGTGATCCGGAGCACGGGTGGCTCCGGCGTCGGACCGCTGCGTCAGGTCGGCCACGTCCGAAGGCGGCGATGGCAGCCGGCGTCGAGGGAGTGTCCGCAATGGATTTCGCGCACCCTGGGGCGGCCGGCAAACCGACGCTGATCAGGCCTGCGGCGCGCCGGCCGGCGGGCGGTCCACGTCACGCCCCACCGTCGCCGCTTGCCCAGCCGGCCCCCCGCTCGGTAGCCTCTCGCCGTCAAGGTGCACGGGAAGCCGGTGGAATACCGGCGCGGCCCTCGCCACTGTGACCGGGTAGCGATCTCCGACTACGCCACTGGGCCCATCCGGGCCTGGGAAGGCCGGAGTGAGCGTCGATCCGGGAGCCAGGAGACCGGCCTTGACGGGTGATCTCATCCACGAGGTGCTGGAGAGGAAGGTCTTCGATGCATGTCGCCGAGGGGTACCTGCCCCCGGTGCAGGCCGCGGCGTGGTTCGCGGTCTCCGCACCCTTCGTCGTCCACGGCAGCCGGACGCTGGTCCGTCAGGTCCGCCGGGATCCGGAGTCGAAACTGCTGCTGGGAGCCGCGGGCGCGTTCACGTTCGTGCTGTCGGCGTTGAAGATCCCGTCGGTGACGGGATCGTGCTCGCACCCCACCGGCACCGGATTGGGGGCGGTGCTGTTCCGGCCACCGGTGATGAGCGTGCTGGGCGGCATCGTGCTGCTGTTCCAGGCGGTGTTGCTGGCCCATGGCGGGCTGAGCACGCTGGGGGCCAACATCTTCTCGATGGCGGTCGTCGGCCCCTGGGTGGCGTACGCGGTCTACGCGCTGATCCGCCGGGCGGGGGGCAGCCTCGACGTCGCGGTGTTCGCCGCCGCGGCGCTCGGTGACCTCGCGACGTACTGCGTCACCAGCGTCCAGCTGGCGCTGGCGTTCCCCGACCCGGCGACCGGGTTCGTGGGGGCATTGGCCAAGTTCGGCGGGATCTTCGCCGTGACCCAGATCCCGTTGGCGGTCAGCGAAGGGCTGCTGTCCGTGCTCGTGGTGCGCCTGCTGACCCGCACCAGCGGGGCCGACCTGCGCCGGCTCGGTGTGCTGCGGCCGACGGCGGCGGAGGTGCGGGCATGAAGCGCTTCTCCCGGATCAACCTGTTGTTGCTGCTCGCGGTCGTGGTCCTGGCGGTGGCGCCGCTAGCGCTCGGGCTCGGCGGATCGCAGGAGGAGCCGTTCACCGGTTCGGACGGACTGGCCGAGCAGGCGATCGTGGAAGACCACCCGGACTACCGGCCCTGGTTCTCCCCGATCTACGAACCGCCGTCGGGCGAGGTGGAGTCCGCGCTGTTCGCGCTCCAGGCCGCGCTGGGCGCCGCCTTCCTGGGCTACTACTTCGGGGTCGCCCGGACCCGGCAGCGGGCCGCCGCCGCCGAGCAGCCGCGGGCGTAGGTGTTCGCCCTCGACGTCGCGGCGCACACCGGCCCGTGGCGGTCACGGCATCCCGCCGAGAAGGCGTTGCTGTCCCTCGGGCTGCTGGCCTGCGCGGTCGGCCTGCCGCCGTGGCCGGGAGCGGTGCTGTCGGGTGGAGCGGCAGTGGCGCTGCTGTTCGGTCCCGCCGGGGTACCGCCGGCCGTGGTGCTACGGGCGGCGCGGGCGCCGCTGCTGTTCGTGGCCACCTCGACGGTGCCGCTGCTGGTGAGGGTGCCGGCTCCGGCGCGGCTGGCGGTCGACCCCGCCGGTTTTCCGCTGGCGACGCAGACGGCGGGTCGTTCGGTGGCGGCGCTGGCCTGCCTGCTGCTGTTCAGCGCCACCACACCGCTGTCCGAGGTGCTGCCCCGGCTGCACCGGCTGGGGGTCCCGCCGGCGGTCACCGAGGTCGCCGCGCTGACGTACCGGATGCTCTTCCTGCTCGTCGACAGCGTGCGCGCGGTACGGGAGGCGCAGGCGGCGCGGCTCGGCTTCCGGACCTGGCGCACCGCCTACCGTTCGCTCGCGGGCCAGGCGGGTGCGGTGTTCGTCCGGGCGTTCAGCCGCGCCCACCGACTGGAGGAGGGGCTGGCGTTGCGGGGATACAGCGGATCGCTCGCGGTGCAGGCGGAGGCCCTCCGGGTGTCGCCACCGTTCGTGGCGGCGAGCGTGGGGCTGCTCGGGGCGATCGTCGCCGCCACCGCCTGGCTGGGGCCCCGGTGGTGACCGGCCCGCTGCTGGAGCTGTCCGATGTGCACTTCGCCTACCAGCCCGAGCGTCCGGTCCTGACCGGTGTCAGCCTTCGGGTCGAGGCGGGCCGGCGGCTGGCCGTGGTGGGGCCGAACGGCGGCGGGAAGACGACGTTGTTCCGGTTGGCGGCCGGCTCGCTGGCGCCTGGCTCGGGGCACGTCGCCGTCGCCGGCACCAGGGTGCGGCACACCCGGTCGGGCCTGCGAGCAGTGCGGCAGCAGGTGCAGCTGGTGCTGCAGGACCCGGACGACCAGCTCTTCTCCGCCAGCGTCCGGCAGGACGTCTCCTTCGGGCCGGTCAACCTTGGACTGCCCGCGGAGCAGGTCCGGCGGCGCTGCGACGAGGCCCTCGCGGCGCTCGGCGTGACGGCGGTCGCCGACCGGCCCACCCACCTGCTCTCCTACGGCCAGCGCAAGCGGGTGGCCATCGCCGGCGCGGTCGCGATGCGGCCCCGGCTGCTCATCCTGGACGAGCCGACGGCCGGCCTCGACCCGGCCGGTGTGGAGGCGTTGCTGCGGACCCTGGACGACCTGCACGCCACCGGCACGACGGTGGTGCTGTCCACCCACGACGTCGACCTGGCGTTCCGCTGGGCCGACACGGTGGTCGTGGTCGCCGGTGGCGGCGTACGCAGCATGCCGGCGGCCACCGGGCTGGCCGACGAGCGGCTGCTGGCCGCGGCCCACCTGGTGCCCGCCTGGGCGCCGTTGGTGCACCGGCTGCTCGACCGGGTTCCCGAGCTGGCGGGTGCCCGGCCCCGCTCCCCCGCCGAGCTGGCCGCCCTGCTCGGTCGCGAGGAGCCGGCGGCCGACGCGGACCAGGTGCGGCGGTAGCGGTCAGCTCCGCCGGCGCAGGCCGACCGGTGGGCCGAACCGGACCGGGACACCCGGCGAATAGAGCACGCTGGCCGGAGGCCCCGCCGGCGGCGGAAGCCCGGCCGCGGTGACCAGCTCGTCGTCCAGATGCAACAGCTCGGCCCGGTGCAGCGGCCAGCGGGGATGCCAGTTCGGCAGATGCAGCGTGCGCCCCCACGCCCGGGTGTGCAGCCCCCACCGGGCGGTGACGAAGTGCTCCAGCGGGGTGGGGTCGGTGATCGGCTCACCCACCCGGACCTCCATCCGGCTCGCCGTACCGACCGGGCCGGGCCAGCGGCGCCGGCACCGGTACGTGAAACGGTCACCGTCCCGGTCCAGCCGCATCGCCGACCACAGGTACGGCAGCCGCAACGTCGCCCGGGCCACCAGCACCGGAACCAGCCGGGACGCATCGAGCGAGCGGAACACCACGGCCCGCCGACCGGTGCCGTCGACCGAGTACAGCCGGACGTTGGTCTCCCAGAAGGTGCCGAAGTACGGCACCCCGGGCCCGCAGCCCGGGTCCAGCCCGACCATGCGGAAACCGATCAGGCCGACGTAGCTCGACCCGTGCAGCGTGTCCGGACGGGTGCCGGCCGGCAGCAGGGGCGCCACCAGCTCCGGCGCGGCCGCCCAGTGCAGGAAGACGAGATCCTCCCAGCGCTGCCGGAGGATCGCTCGCGGGAACGTCTGCTCAGGCGCACAGTCGACCGGCTCGATGTCCACACACCCATCGTGCCTGGGGTGGACGGCCGGCCATGACCCACGGTGCCAGCGGAGCCCCGCCGCGAGGCAACGAGATTGCATGGCCGGTCCGGCCATCCCCGTTCCTGCCCGGGCAGGGGTGGCCGGCAGGGCGCGGCGGGTGTCGTCAGTGGCAGTGCCCGGCGTCCGCGGCGACCGCCTCGTACCGGTCGTGGTGGGGGAACTCGTTGACGTACCGCTGCCGGCCGAGCGGCGTCAGGTCGAGGTAGCTGTAGGTGGTGAGCACCGCGTCGAGACCACGGCCGTACGTCGAGTACGTGTGCAGGATCCGGTCGTCCGCATCGACGACGAAGACGCTCAGCCCGTGCGCCTCGCCGTGCAGGTGGTGCGTCAGCCCCTCCCGCTCCAGGGTCGCGCGGTTCTTGTAGTTGTACTCCACCGGCGCGACAGCCTCGTCGAGGGTGACGTGGAAGTCGTAGTTGAAGTCGGTGCCGTGGGACGAGTACCAGGGGAACGTCCAGCCCATGCGGGCCTTGAACGGTGCGACGGACGACAGTGGCGCGCGGGAGACGGCGACGAACGTGGTGTCGCCAGCGTGCAGGTGCGCGAGGTGGCCCAGGTTGTCGACCAGGAAGGAGCAGCTCGTGCACCCGTCGCTCCAGCTCGGGTCGAACATGAAGTGGTAGACGATGAGCTGCCGCCGTCCCTCGAACATGTCGCGGAGCCGTACCGGCCCGTCCGGTCCCGCGAACCGGTAGTCCTTGTCGACGACGACCGCCGGCATCTGGCGGCGCAACGCGGTGACCTCGTCCCGCAACCGGGTGAGGTGCTTCTCCCGATCGAGGAGCTCCGTGCGGACGGCCAGCCACTCGTCCTGCGACACGACCTTCAGATCATCCATGTGCGGTACACCCTTCCGATCCGGGGAGAGTCACCATCACATCACGATTGGTAAATGTGCGGGAACGGGCGGTCGTGCGGACTCAATGGATGCGGCGCCGTGCCGCGTCGGCACCCCCGGACTCGCGGAAGAAGTATGTGTTGAGCTGGTCGCGCCACTCGGTGCTCGGCCGGAGCGGGCTTCCCACCGTTCCTCGGACCGGACGGCCGCCGTCAGCCAGCCTATTGCGGCGGGGGTGACGCGGAGCCGAACCCCGTGTCGAGGTCCGACCGGTCGGGCATCGGCGGGCGCTCCTGCGCACCGCGGGCGAGCCGGCTGTGGCGGCGGCTGTACAGGAAGTAGACGAGCAGTCCCAGCACCATCCAGGTGAAGAATCGCAGCCAGGTCTCCACGGTGAGGAACAGCATCAGCACGACGCAGGCGACGATCGCGAGAACCGGTATCACCGGTCCCCCGGGCACGCGGAAGCCGCGCGGCAGGTCCGGCCGGGTGCGGCGCAGCAGGATGACCGCCGCGGCGACGAGAACGAACGCGAACAGGGTGCCGATGTTGACCAGCTCGGCGAGTTCCTCCAGCGGGATGAACCCGGCGAGCACGGCCACCAGGAGGCCCACGATGACGGTGATGCGGTGCGGTGTGCCGTATCGCGGATGCACCCGGCTCAACCAGCGCGGCAGCAACCCGTCCCGGCTCATGGCGAACGCTACCCGGCTCTGACCCAGCATCAGGATCATGACCACGGTGGTGAGCCCGGCGAGGGCGCCGACCGTGATCAGGTTGGCGAAGAAGGGCTGGCCGACCGCCTGGAACGCCGCGGCCAGCGGTGCCGCCGTGTCCAGCTCGGCGTAGTTCTGCATGCCCACCACCACCAGCGAGACGGCGACGTAGAGCGCGGTGCAGATCGCCAGCGAACCGAGAATTCCGCGCGGCAGGTCGCGCTGCGGCACCCGGGTCTCCTCCGCCGCGGTGGCCACGATGTCGAAACCGATGAACGCGAAGAACACGAGTGCCGCGGCACCGAAGATGCCGCTGATGCCGAAGTTGGCCGGCGCCTGCCCGAAGATGGCCTCCAGCAGGGTGCCCTCGGCGCCGGAGCCGCCCGACGCCGGCTCGGCCGGCGGGACGAACGGCACGTAGTTGTCGCGCCTGACGAAGAACAGGCCGGCGGCGATCACGAAGAGCACCACCGCCACCTTGACGGTGACCACCACGGCGTTCACTCGAGACGAGACCTTGATGCCGGCGACCAGGACCGCGGTGAGGATCAGCACGATGAGCGTGGCGGGCAGGTTGAACACGCCGCCCTCGCCGCCGGTGATGGCGGCGGGCAGCGTCACCCCGAGCGTCTCCAGAAGCACCGCGAGGTATTGCGACCAGCCCACCGCCACCACGGCACCGGCCAGCACGAACTCCAGGATGAGGTCCCACCCGATGATCCACGCGACCAGCTCGCCGAGCGCCGCGTACGAGTAGGTGTAGGCGCTGCCCGCGACCGGGACCGTGGACGCGAACTCCGCGTAGCACAGCGCAGCCAGTGCACAGGCGATGCCGGCCAGGACGAACGACAGCGCCACCGCCGGTCCGGCGGTCCGGTTGGCGGCCACGCCGGTGAGCACGAAGATGCCCGTACCGATGATCACGCCGACGCCGAACACGGTGAGGTCCAGTGCCGACAGCTCCTTGCGGAGTTGGTGCTCCGGCTGCTCCGTGTCACGGATCGACTGCTCGACCGACTTCCTGCGCAAGAGGCTCACGACCGGATCACCTCACCGTCTCGGACCGCCTCATGATGTCCACGGGCTAACGACTGACCAGGGAAGCCGGAAACTAAACCTGATTGCGACGGACAAGGTTTCACGTCCCCGCCTCGGCACCGCGCGTTGAATGCGGCGGCACGCCGTGGAGCGCGTTCACCCCTCTGGGTGAGCGGGCCGCGGACGGTCGTTCCGGCGCTGCTGGTCCGACTGCTGACGCGGGCCGGCCACAACCTGGGCCGGCCCGCGTCGGTGTGGTGGGTCAGGAGGCGTCGGAGTTCGTGGGCGCCGGCGGCACGGCGGCGGTGGCCAGGGCGCGGATCTCCGGGGCCATCGTCGCGGTGACGGGTTCGCGCCGCAGCTCGCGGAGCAGCCCGGCGACCATGCCGACCATCACGAACAGGAACGGCAGTGCGGCGAGGATGGTCAGCGACTGCAAGGCGGACAGGCCGCCGGCGAGCAGCAGCACCGCGGCCACCAGACCGGTCAGGACGCCCCACATGGCGACCAGCCAGCTCTTCGGCTCGATGTTGCCACGGGAGGAGAGGGTGCCCATCACCACCGACGCGGCGTCGGCTCCGCTGACGAAGAAGAGCGCCACCAACACCATCACCAGGATCGCGGTGACGGTGAAGAATGGGAACTCCCGCAGGACCGCGAAGAGCGCGGCCTCCGGGCTCTCCGCCACCGCGGCCGAGAGGTCGGTGCCGCCGAGCTGCAGGTCGATGGCGGTCCCGCCGAACACCGAGAACCAGACGAAGCTGACCAGGCTCGGGACGGCCACCACACCGAGGACGAACTGGCGGACGGTGCGGCCCCGGGAGATGCGGGCGATAAAGGCGCCGACGAACGGGGCCCAGGAGATCCACCAGGCCCAGTAGAAGATGGTCCAGCCCGCCATCCACTCCTCGCCGCCGAATGCGCCGGTGCGGAAGCTCATCGGGATGAGGTCGTACAGGTAACCCCCGGTCGACGCGGTAAGCGTGTTGAAGATGAAGACCGTCGGACCGACCACGAGCAGGAAGAACAGCAGCGCCACCGCGAGCACCATGTTGGTGTTCGACAGGAACTGGATGCCGCGCTTGACGCCGGTGACGGCGGAGATCACGAACGCCGCGGTGAGCACCGCGATGATGCCGATCGCCAGCGGAGTGGAGTTCGGCACGTCCCAGAGGTTCGTCAGGCCGCTGTTGATCTGAAGGGCGCCCAGACCAAGGGAGACCGCCGATCCGAACAACGTCGCGAAGATCGCGAAGATGTCGATGGCCCTGCCGGCGCCCCGTTCCGCGCGCTCGCCGATGAGCGGGACGAAAGCACTGCTGATCAGGCCACGCCGGCCCTTGCGGAAGGTGAAGTAGGCCAGCGACAGACCGACCACGGAGTAGATCGCCCACGGGTGCAGTGCCCAGTGGAAGAACGAGTACTCCATTGCCACCCGGGCGGCCTGTTGGGAGTTCGGTTCGGTGAGACCACGCGGCGGTGTGCCCAGGTGGGACAGCGGTTCGGCGGCGCCCCAGAACATCAGGCCGATGCCCATGCCGGCGCTGAACATCATCGCCACCCAGGAGACGGTGGAGAACTCGGGCTTCTCGTCGTCCCGGCCGAGCTTGATCCGGCCGTACCGGCTCAGCGCCAACCATACCGACAGCACCACGAAGGCGGCGCTGGCCAGCACGAAGACCCAGCCGAACACTCTGACCACCCAGTCGAGCGCCGCACCGGTGACCGACGCGAGGTTGTCGGTGGCCACGATGCCCCACAGGACAAAGAGCACGGACACCGCAGCGGCGATGCCCAGCACCGTCCGGTCGATGTCCCACGGGCTGCGGTCAGGCTGGACTGGCACCCCGCCCGGCCGCGCTTCGTTCTCACTTGCCCCACGTGTGGCAGGCACGGTCATGGTCTGTGGACCTCCGTGGTGTCGCGGGACGCAGGCCACGTTGTCAGCGCCACACGCTGGTCGGCCCGCGCCTCTGCACTGATCCCGACCGACATCATCGGCCGGGAAAACTGGCAACTGGTCGCTGATCACGCGATGACGCACACGTGGCAGCGCGACGTTTCGCTGGCTTTGACTCCCCCGAGGTCGGCAACGATGCGGCCACCACTCTTCGTGTCGATGTTTGAGCTGGCCCTGCGATTCCATGACGGTTGCGTGACAGCATCAGTGGACAAACGGCACGGATCGCTCAGGAAGACCTCATGCGGATGAATGCCAGCATGACGGAAAGGTCAGCCGACCGGGCCCGGCTGATGGTGATCGACGGGAATGCCCATCGGGCCTAGCATGTGGGTCAATCGATGCGTGTCCACCTCTGGCCGGCTCCGGCCAGCAGCCCGACCGAAGGGAGACGCGCGTGCGTCGACGCCCTCAACTGGCACTGCTCGGGGTCGGCATGTCCGGCGCGTTGGTTCTGAGCGGAGCCCCGGCACCAGCGGCGGCTGAGCCGGCGGCGGCCACACCCGGCATCGTGGTCCGTGACGGCATGACCCAACCGGTGTTCTCGCTCGCCGGCGCGATCGAGGAGCGGGTGTACGTGGAGACCCCGGTGGACACCGACCACGACGGCCGCCTCGACCGGGTGGCGATCGACATCTCCCGGCCCCGGGAGACCGCCACCCAGGGCTTCAAGGTGCCGGTCATCTTCGAACACAGCCCGTACCGAAAGGGCGTCTGGGGCGACGTGCCGTACCCGAGTGTGCTGGTGGACGACCTGCCGCAGAACGGCGTGACGCGGCGCTCCGGGCTGCGGACGCCCGACCTGGAGGCCCAGCGTGCGGTGGCGAAGGCCAACCTGCCCGGCTCGCTGGACGACTACTACGTGCCGCGCGGGTACGCGGTGGTGCTCGGCCAGAGCGTCGGCACCGGCGACTCGGACGGCTGCCCGACCAGCGGCGACCAGGCTGAGACGCTCGGCACCAGGGCGGTCATCGACTGGCTGAACGGGCGGGCGAAGGGGTACGACGCGAGCGGCGCACCGGTCAGCGCCGGCTGAACCACCGGCGCCGTCGGCATGACCGGCGTCTCCTACAACGGGACCCTGCCCAACCAGGTGGCCACCACCGGCGTCCGGGGACTCCGGACCATCGTGCCCGTCTCCGCGATCAGCAGCTGGTACGACTACTACCGGGCCAACGGTCTGGTGGTCGCACCCGGGACGTTCCAGGGCGAGGACACCGACATCCTGGCCAGGTTCACCGCCGGCCGGGCACGGGCCGAAGGCCCGTGCGCCGACGAGATCGCCGAGCTGACCGCGGAGCAGGACCGGGTCACCGGCGACTACACGACGTTCTGGCAGGATCGCGACTACCTCGACGCCCGGAACGTCAGGGCGAGCGTCTTCGTCGTGCACGGCCTCAACGACTGGAACGTGAAGACCGAACACTTCGCCGGCTGGTGGGACCAGCTCACCAGGCGCGACGTGCCGCGCAAGATCTGGCTGCACCAGGGTGGGCACGGTGGCCCGGGCAGCAACGCGTCGGTGACCCTGCCCGACGGTCGCACCTGGACCTACAAGCAGACCGAGAACCGCTGGTTCGACCACTGGCTGTGGGACGTGCGCAACGGAATCATGGACGAGCCGACCGCGGTGCTGCAGCGGGAGGACCGGGCGTACACCACGTACGCGAACTGGCCCGACCCCGGCGCCCGGGACGTCGCGCTGAAGCTGGCCGCGACCGACGCCACCGCCCCGGGCACGCTCACCACGGGCAGGCGGCCGAGGGCGAAGGTCGAGCAGAGCTTCGTCGACGAGGGCCGGACCGTCCACCCGGACACCCTGGTGGCCGACCCGGACACGGCGAGCCCCAACCGGCTCGCCTACCGCTCCCCCGTACTGACCCACGACATCCGCGTCTCGGGGCGTCCGGAGATGCGGCTGCGGTTGGCGATCGACAACAAGCCGGACGCGAACCTCACCGCGTACCTGGTCGACTACGGCCCGGCCGGCGCCACCGCCGCGCCCACCGTGGTGACCCGGGGCTGTCAGCTGTTGCCGGTCGAGTAGGCGTTGGTGTGCGTTGGCGATCTTGAGCGCCTCCGAATCCCTGATCCACACCTCGCCACGACGCACCGCCCACGCCGCAAGCCACTCCCTCTGTGGTGCCGGGCGTGGCTGGCTGGGGTGGATGTCGTAGTGGGTGGTTAGTGTGCCCGGCGTGGGGCACCGGGATCGGCTGAGCGTCATCCAGGCGTACCGATACGCGTTGGACCTGACCCCGGCTCAGCAGCGGGCGGTGATTGGTCACGCTGGCGCTGCACGCAAGGCGCACAACTGGGCGCTGGAGCGGGTCAAGGCGGTGATGGATCAGCGAGGCGCCGAACGCAGCTACAGCATCGGCGACGACGAGCTCACCCCCACGATCGGCTGGTCTCTGCCGGCGCTGCGCCGGTCGTGGAACGCGGCGAAGGATGAGGTGGCGCCGTGGTGGCGGGACTACTCGAAGGAGGCGTACAACACCGGCCTGGACGCCCTCGCCCGGGCCTTGAAGAACTGGGCCGACTCCCGCTCGGGTAAGCGATCCGGCCGGCCGGTCGGCTTTCCCCGGTTCAAGTCCGGCCGCCGGTCGACCCCATCGGTGCGGTTCACCACCGGCACCATCCGGGTGGAGCCGGATCGTCAGCATGTGGTGCTGCCCCGGCTGGGCCGGTTGAAGCTGCACGAGTCGGCCCGAAAGCTGGCCCGCCGGCTGGAGGCCGGCACCGCCCGGATCCTGTCCGCCACGGTGCGCCGTGACGGTCACCGCTGGTACGTCTCGTTCACCTGCCAGGTCGAGCGCGCGCACCGCACACCCGCCCGTCCGTGCGCGACGGTCGGCGTGGACCTTGGGGTGAAGCACCTGGCCGTGCTGTCCACCGGCGACCTGGTGCCGAACCCGCGGCAGCTTGATGCCGCCCTGCGGAAGAAACCAAACTGGCCCTGTCGGAGCGCACCTTCACCTGCACCACCTGCGGCCTCGTCGCCGACCGGGACGTCAACGCCGCACGCAACCTGGCCGCCCTGGCGGCCACCGTCGCCGGGAGTGGCTCGGAGACGCTAAACGGACGTGGAGCCGACCGTAAGACCCCGCCCGCGGGGCTGGTGGCTGTGAAGCGTCTACCCGGCACCGCCCCGGCGGGCAAGACCGGGACCGTCCGACCGCAAGGCAGGACATCCGATCATGCGCTTACTTCTGCTTCATGAGAGGAAACGGCTGGATGGACCCGCAGAGCCGCAGGAGCCCGTCGCGCAGCGAGCCGCTGAAGCAGGGCAAGCTGTACGACTACCGGTGGACCCTGGAGCCGAAGGACTACATCTTCCGCGCCGGCCACCGATCGGCGTCGTCGTCTTCTCCAGCGATCAGGAGTACACCCTGCTGCCGCTCGGCGGGACGAGGTTGCGCGTGGTGCCGGACGACAGCGACCTGCCCGTGGTCGGAGGACGGGCCGTACTGGGATTCTGAGTCACCGCGGGCCGCCACGCGGGTGACGCAGCGGCGCGACCGCACCCCGCCGACGCCGCTTGACCTGCCGAGACGATAGCGTCGGGGCGATGCGCACCCCGTCCGGACCGGCCAGCCTGACCACGGCCGAACGCGCGATCGATGCCCGTTTCCGCGCGATCCTGGCACGGCTGCCCCGGCGCGGGCCGACCGGCTGGCTGACCGAGTTCGCGGTCTTCGGGCTCAAACAGGCCTGGGCGTGCGTATTCGGTGGGGCGATGCTGATGGTCATCCTCGCGGCGCATCTGTGGTACCCGGACGACGCGGCACTGGCCCGCAACGACTTCCTCACCCTCGCCGCGGTCGCCATCCAGATCGCCATGGTGGCCGGACGCCTGGAAACCGTCCGCGAACTGCGGGTGGTGGTCCTGTTCCACGTCGTCGGCACGGTGATGGAGTTGTTCAAGACCTACATCGGCTCGTGGTCCTACGAGCCCGACGGCGTGCTGCGGCTCGGTGGGGTGCCGCTGTTCAGCGGCTTCATGTACGCCGCCGTCGGCTCCTACATCGTGCGGGTCAACCGGCTGTTCGACCTGCGTTTCGCGCGCTACCCGAGGCGCCGGGTGACGGCTGTCGTGGCTGCCGCCATCTACGCCAACTTCTTCACCAACCACTACGTGTACGACGTCCGGTGGCTGCTCATCGCCGCCGTCGCGCTCGTGTTCGGGCGGTGTGTCATGCACTTCCGCATATTCCGGTTCCGCTGGCGCATGCCGCTCCTGCTCGCCTTTCTCCTCGTCGCCTTCTTCATCTGGCTCGCGGAGAACATCGCCACCTGGTCGAACGCGTGGCTCTACCCCAGCCAAGTGGGCGGTTGGCACCCGGTTTCGGCGGCGAAGCTCGCGTCGTGGTTTCTCCTCATGATCATCTCGGTCGTGCTGGTCACCTGGATCTCGCCGCCGCAGCCGCCCGACGACGGACAACCGGCCGCAGCGCCGGATGCCGGCGCGGCTCAGCCCGCCCCCGTCTCCCGGACAGGCTGAGCCGGTCGGCGGTCGCAACGCCCCCGACCCGTCGGCGCGGTCCCCGGCGCCCCCCACCGGTCAGCCGTGGCTGTTCCGCCTCGCGGCAGCCTGGCGACGCAGTTCATGGCGCGCCAGGGCGTTCTTGTGCACCTCGTCGGGGCCATCGGCGAAACGCAGGGTACGGATGCGGGCGTACGCGGCAGCCAGCGGGAAGTCCTGGGAGAGGCCGGCGGCGCCGTGCACCTGGATGGCCTTGTCGAGAATCCACTGGACCGTCTCCGGGGTGGCGATCTTGATCGCCTGGATCTCGGTGTGGGCGCCCTTGTTGCCGACGGTGTCCATCAGCCAGGCCGTCTTGAGCACCAGCAGTCGCAGCTGTTCGATCCGTACCCGGGACTCGGCGATCCACTCCCGGATCACCCCCTGCTCGGCCAGCGGCCGGCCGAACGCGGTCCGCTGCTCGGCGCGGGCGCACATCAGCTCGATGGCCTGCTCGGCGAGGCCGATGGAGCGCATGCAGTGGTGGATGCGGCCGGGACCGAGCCGGGCCTGCGCGATCGCGAAGCCGTCGCCCTCGGTGCCGATCAGGTTCCCCGCCGGCACCCGGACGTCGTGGAACTCCAGCTCGGCATGCCCGCCGTGGTCGTGGTCGTCGTAGCCCAGCACCTCCATGCCCCGCTTGATCTCCAGGCCCGGGGTGTCGCGCGGGACCAGCACCATGGACTGCTGGCGATGCCGCTCGCCGCTCGGGTCGGTCTTGCCCATGACGATGAAGATCTTGGCGTTCGGGTTCATCGCGCCGGTGATCCACCACTTGCGACCGTTGATCACGTACTCGTCGCCGTCCCGCTCGATGCGGGTGGAGATGTTCGTGGCGTCCGAGGACGCCACGTCGGGCTCGGTCATGGCGAACGACGACCGGATCTCACCGTTGAGCAGCGGCTCCAGCCACTGCTTCCGCTGCTGCTCGGTGCCGAACATCGCCAGCACCTCCATGTTGCCGGTGTCCGGTGCGGCGCAGTTGAGGACGGCGGGTGCCACCGGGCTACGCCCGGTGATCTCCGCGAGCGGGGCGTACTGCAGATTGGTCAGGCCGGCCCCGTGCTCACCCGGCAGGAAGAGGTTCCACAGCCCGCGCTTTCGGGCGGCGGCGCGCAGCTCCGCGAGGACGGGCACCGAGTCCCAGGCCCAGCGGCTGCCGAGCTGCCCGAGCTGCTCGTGGAAGACCGGCTCGGCCGGGTGGATGTGGCTGTCCATGAAGTCCAGGAGGTTGTCGCGCAGCCCTTCGGTCCTGGGGTCCAGGCTGAAGTCCATCAGTGCTCCTTGAGGTAGGTCAGGCCCGCGTCGAGCAGCAGCTCGGTGACCTCGCCGAGGCGTTCGAAGCCGGCGCCGACGGTCTGCCCGCGCAGGTGGCGGTAGTGGATGCCCTCGCAGATCGCGGCCAGCTTGAAGGCCGCCAGGCCGAGGTGGAAGCCGAGTGGCGGGAGGGCGTGGGTGCTGCGTGCGGCGTACCGCGCGAGGATCTCGTCCTCGGTCAGGAAGCCGGGCGCGGAGGAGGCGTCGGCGACCGCCTCTCCGGAGAGCCGGCCGAGACGCTGGTAGAGCACCAGCAGCGCCAGGTCGGTCAGCGGGTCGCCGAGGGTGGCCATCTCCCAGTCGATGATCGCGGCGAGGCGGTCGCGATCGTCGGTGAGGACGTTGTCGAGGCGGTAGTCGCCGTGCACGATGCCCGGCGCCGACTGGCTCGGCACGCCCGACGCCAGGCGGGTGTGCAGCTCGTCGGCGGCCGGCAGGTCACGGCAGTGCGATGCGTCGAGCTGTTTCCGCCAGCGGCTCACCTGCCGAGCCAGGAAGCCCTCCGGCCGGCCGAAGTCGGCCAGCCCCACGGCCGCCGGGTCGACCGCGTGCAGGGCGGCCAGGGTGTCGACGAGCCGGGTCGAGATGACCCGGGTACGTTCCGGGCCGAGCCGTTGGAGTTCGGCCGCGTGCCGGTACGCCGTACCGGCGACCCGCTCCATCACGTAGAAGGGTGCGCCCACCACGTCGACGTCCGCGCAGAGCGCGTAGGTCGTCGGCACCGGCACGTCGGTGGCCCGCAGCGCGGACATGACCCGGTACTCCCGGGTCATGTCGTGCGCCGTCGACAGCACATGGCCCAGTGGCGGCCGCCGGACGATCCAGGTCGTCCGCCCGTCGCCGACCTCGTAGGTGAGGTTGGACTTCCCGCCGGCGATCAGCCGGGCGGTCAGTCCTCCGGCCGCCCCGGGCACCGAGGCGGCGAACCAGTCCGAGAGCCGGGCCAGGTCGAGGCCCGGTGGGTCCTGTGGTGCCGAGCGGGTCACGGGACCAGGATGCTGACGGTCTCGACCACGCAGGCGGGCTTCTCGGCGCCCGCCAGCTCGACGGTCACCTTCGCCGTCAGCTGGTAGCCACCGCCGCCGGGCACCAGTGACAGCAGCTCCACTCCGGCACGCACCTTGGAGTCGACGGGGACCGGCGAGGGGAAGCGGAGCTTGTTGGCGCCGTAGTTCACGCCCATGCTCACCCCCTCGACCGTGTACACCTGCCAGATCAGCATCGGCACCAGCGACAGGGTGAGGTAGCCGTGGGCGATGGTGCTGCCGAACGGGCTGTGGGCCGCCTTCGCGGGGTCGACGTGGATCCACTGGTGGTCACCGGTCGCCTCGGCGAAGGCGTCGATCTGTTGCTGGCTGATCGTGTGCCAGTCGGAGTAGCCGAGGTGCGTACCGACCGCCTGCCGCAGTTCCTCGATGCCCTGGAAGACCTTCATCGTCTCTCGTCCCCCTCAGTTCTTCGGTCCACCGGCGACGTACAGCACCTGACCGGACACGAAACCGGCGCCCTCGCTGACGAAGAAGGACACGGCGTGCGCGATGTCCTCCGGCGTGCCGGTGCGGGCGACCGGGATCTGCGCCGCAACGCCCTTCTTGAAGTCGTCGAACGGCACCCCGAGCCGCGCCGCGGTGGCGGCCGTCATCTCGGTCTCGATGAAGCCGGGGGCGATCGCGTTCGCCGTGACACCGAACTTCCCGAGTTCCAGGGCGAGGGTCTTGGTGAAGCCCTGCAGGCCGGCCTTGGCGGCCGCGTAGTTGGCCTGGCCGCGGTTGCCCAGCGCGGAGGTGCTGGACAGGTTGACGATCCGCCCCCAGCCGGCCTTGGTCAGGTAGCCCTGCACGGCGCGGGTCACGAGGAACGAGCCGCGCAAGTGCACGTTCATGACCGCGTCCCAGTCGTCGGCGGTCATCTTGAACAGCAGGTTGTCCCGGGTGATGCCGGCGTTGTTGACCAGCACGGCGGGCTCGCCCAGCTCGCCGGCGATCCGGTCCACGGCCGCCTGGACGGCC
This sequence comes from Micromonospora sp. H33, assembly GCF_052068455.1. Lineage (NCBI taxonomy): Bacteria > Bacillati > Actinomycetota > Actinomycetes > Micromonosporales > Micromonosporaceae > Micromonospora > Micromonospora sp. H33. Next base: position 342,049 of record NZ_JBQHDE010000005.1, read on the forward strand.
TGTTCGTCGGCGACGTCGGCGCCCACCGCCAGGGCCCGGCCGCCGGCGGCCTCGATCTCCTCGACGACCGGCTTGCACGCCGTTTCGTCCAGGTCGACGACCGCGACGGCGAAGCCGTCCCTGGCCAGCCGCTTCGCGACGGCGGCGCCGATGCCGCGGGCCGCTCCGGTGACGACCGCGGTGCGGGTGGTGGTCATGGGGGGTCAACTCCTCACTGGGTTGGGGGATGTGGCAGGAGAGATGGTCACGAGGCGTACACCACCCGGCCGACGGTGACGCCGTCGGCGAGTCGCTGGATCCCCTCGGCCACCTCCGCGAGTGCGAGGCGCTCGCTGACCAGGGGCCGTACGGCGCCCTGGGCGGCCAACGCGCTGAGGGCACGATGGCATTCGGCGACCGCCGCCGGGTCGTAGCGGTGGTAGAGGCCCCAGTGCAGGCCGACGATCGAGTAGTTCTTCACCAGGGCGTGGTTGAGCGTGGCGGACTGGATCTGCCCACCGGCGAAGCCGATCACGAGGATCCGCCCCTCGAAGGCGACGCACTTGGTCGATCGCTGGTAGGTGTCGCCGCCGACCGGGTCGTAGACGACGTCGGCGCCCCGGCCGCCGGTCTCGGCCTTGACCACCTCGACGAAGTCCTCGACGCGACGGTCCACGACCACGTCGGCGCCCAGTGCCCGAGCGACCGCGGCCTTCTCCGGGCCACCGACGACGCCGATCACCCGGGCACCGGCCGCCTTGCCCAACTGGACGGCGGCGCTGCCGACGCCGCCGGCCGCCGCGTGGACCAGCAGGGTCTCGCCCGCGCGCAGGCCGGCCCGGCGGTGCAGCCCGAACCAGCCGGTCTGGTATCCGATGTAGAGCGAGGCCGCCTCGGCGTCGTCGAGCGCCGCGGGCGCGGGGAACGTCGCCGCCGCGTCCAGCAGCGCGAGTTCCCCGAACCCGCCGAACGGCAGCGTCGCGCCGCCGAGCACCCGGTCGCCCACGGCGAACCCGTCGACCCCCTCGCCGAGGGCGACGACCTCGCCACACAGCTCGACGCCCGGGGTGAACGGGAGCTGCGGCTTGACCTGGTACTCGCCGCGGCACATCAGCACGTCGGGAAAGTTGGCCGGACAGGCCAGCACCTTCACCACGAGCTGGCCGGGACCCGGCTCCGGGTCGGCCACGTCGACGAGCCGCAGCACGTCCTGGGGCTCACCGAGCGCAGCCACTCGCCATGCCTTCATCGAAGTGCCCCCTGGTCCTCGAGTTGTCGCTGGATCCTGTTCATGCCGTTCAGCCACCGGTCGGTGTCGGTGGCGCGGTGTGCGTAGTAGCCAGCCACCCGGGGATGCGGCAGGACGAGGAACCGGTCGTCGTGGAGGGCCTGCCACGTCGCCTCGGCCACGTCCTCCGGGGAGAGCGCCCCGTCGTGGCTGAGCATTTCCTGCAGCGGCCCGGTGTTCTCGAACATCCGGGTGCGCACGCCCTGCGGGCAGATGGCCTGCACCACGATCCCCCGGTGCCGGTAGGTCACCGACAGCCACTCGGCGAACGCCACGCATGCGTGTTTGCTGGCCGAGTACGCCGGATTCCCGATCGCGGTGAGCAGCCCGGCCGCGGACGCGGTCACCACGAAGCGGCCCGAGCCGCGCTCGACCCATGCGGGCATCAGCAGTCGCGCGGCCCGCACGTGCGCCATGACGTTCACCTCGTGGCTGGCGGCCCAGTCCTCCTCGGTGGCCCGAAGCCCGCGGCCCCGCTCGACGCCGGCGTTCCCGAACCACATGTCGATGCCGCCCAGGTGGTTTCGGGCCGCCTCGACCAGCGCGGCGACACCCTGCTCGCCGGCGGCGTCGCCGGGAGCGGCGTAGCCCCCGACCTCCTCGGCCACCTGGACGGCCGCGTCGGCGTCGAGGTCGTTCACCACGACCCGGGCTCCCTCGCCCGCGAGTCGGACGGCCAGAGCACGCCCGATGCCGTGGCCGGCGCCGGTGACGACGACGCCCCGGTCCCGTACCGGCATCAGACACCTCCGGTCAGGGTGAGGCCACCGTCGACCACCAGCACCTGGCCGGTGATCCAGGCGGCGTCCTCGGAGAGCAGGAACGCGACGGCACCGCCGATGTCCTCGGCGACGCCGAGCCGCTTGAGCGGGTACGCCGCGGCCACCTGCTCCTCCCGACCCTCGTAGAGGGCGGTGGCGAACCTCGTCTTCACGACGGCCGGGGCGACGGCGTTCACCCGGATGTCCGGACCGAGTTCCACGGCGAGCTGCTGGGTGAGGTGGGTGAGCATCGCCTTGCTGGCGCCGTAGAAGCCGATGCCGGGCGCGGGCCGGACGCCGGCCACCGAGGAGACGTTGACGACGGCGCCGCCGTGCTCCTTCATCCAGACCCGATGGACCTGCTGCACCCAGGACAGGGCGGCGAGGCAGTTCACCTCGAGGACCTTGCGGGCCGCCGCCAGGTCCAGCTCGACCATCGGCCCGTACGTCGGGTTTATGCCGGTGTTGTTGACCAGCAGGTCGGCGCTGCCGAAGGTGTCGACCGCGCGCCCGACGACCTCGGCCTGATGGTCGGCGTCGTCGGCGTGGCCGGCGATGCCGAGCGCGTGCTCGGGGCCCAGCCGGGCGACCGCTTCGTCGAGCGCCTCCCGCTTGCGGGCGGTGATGACGACCTTGGCGCCGTCGGCGACCAGCCGCTCGGCGATGGCCAGACCGATGCCCCGGCTCGCACCGGTGACGATCGCCGTCCGGCCGGCGAACCTCTTGAGCATCGATGCGTTACGAGGTGTGGTCACGACAGGCTCCGAAGTTACTAAGCGCTTGCTTAGGATACATTTGATGGAGTGTGCGGCAGCGCCCCAGCCGCCGTCAACAGGTCGGACCCCGCCGCCGTGGTATCAATGCCCGGCAGGTTCCGGAAGGAAGGATGGACGCGTTGACCGACACCGCCGAGCTCTCCCGTGCCGACGCGACTCGCGCCCGGCTGCTCGAGGCGGCCGTCACCGCGTTCGCCGAGCGAGGCTTTCACGGCACGACGACGCGCGACATCGCCGCCGCGGCCGGGCTGAGCCCGGCCGCGCTCTACGTGCATCACAAATCGAAGGAGGAGCTTCTCTACCTGATCTCACGGTCCGGGCACGACCACGTGCTCCGGTTGGTTCAGGACGCGGTCGCGTCGTCGGACGACCCGGCCACCGCGCTACGGCGGGTGGTCCACGACTTCGTGGTCGTCCACGCCCGGGACCACACGAGTACGCGGGTCGTCAACTACGAGCTGACCGCACTCAACCCCGAGCATTTCGCCGAGATCCGCGACATCCGCCACCGCATCGAGCAGGCGATCCGCCAGCTCATCGAGGCGGGCGTCGCCGCCGGGGTCTTCGACACCCCGGACCCACGGATGGCGGGCGCCGCCCTGATGTCGCTCGGCGTCGACCTGGGCCGGTGGTACCGCGACGAGGGCGGCTGGAGCCCCGAGCACATCGCCGACCAGTACGCCGAGATGGCGCTGCGCATCGTCGGCGCCCGCAGCGGACCTCCCGGAACGACGCGATGACCTCGACGGGCGGGCCCGTTACCGACGGTGGCGGGAGTTGGCCGCTGAGCGGGCCCCCGTCCCGGTGCCACTCGCGGACCGGTGGAGGAGTTCGCCGCGGGTGGGCGGATTGGCGCCGCGACGAGCGCAGGTCCGCGCCGCCACCTCGGCGGCGAACTCGACGACCTCGGTGAGTACGGCACGGTCCGCGGCGGCGAGCGCCGGACGCCGTTCCGCACCGAGCAGGTCGCTCTCGCCGAGGGCGGCGAGCATGCCGGCGGTGAAGGCGTCCCCCGCCCCGACGGTGTCCACCACGTCCGCATGGTGCGCGGCGACATCGATCTCGTGGTTGTCGGTCGCCGCCCAGGCACCGGCCTCGCCGCGCGTGACGACCACGAGGCGCGCGCCGAGAGTCAGCCACCTCCGCCCCGCCTCGTGATCCGGGCGGCCGGGATAGAGCCAGTCCAGGTCGTCCGCGCTGACCTTGACGATGTCGCTCAAGCCGACCAGGGCCTCGATCCTCCGCCGGGCGTCGACGGGGTCGCCGGTCACCGAGGGACGGCAGTTCGGGTCGAAGCTGATCATCGTCGACGGGCGCGCCCGCCGCACCAGTGCCAGCACGTCGTCGGCTCCGGGTCGGACGACCGTGGCGAGTGATCCGGTGTGCAGGCAGTCGCCGTGCGGTCCCTCGACCAGCTGCCCCGGAAAGGCTCGCCACTGGAAGCTGAAGTCGTAGGTGGCCTGGCCGTCCGGATTCAGGTTCGTCGTGGCGACGCTGGTCCGCGCCAGGTCCAGGACCGAGTGCCGGCCCAGGCGTACGCCGTTGCCCTCGATGTACGCGCGGAGCATCCGCCCGTGTCCGTCGTCGCCGATCTGCGTCAGCAGGGTGGTGGGCTGGCCGAGCCGGGCCAGGGCGACGGCCACGTTCGCGGGGCTTCCCCCGGGGTACGCGGCCGTCGTTCCGGCCGTCTCCTCGATCAGATCCACGAGGGCCTCACCCACGACGGTGATCACATCTTTCCTCTCTGCGGAGCGTCGTCGCCGAGCGGCGCCGTGGATCAGGCCGGCGCGCGGCCGGGGATCTGGTCGAGGGTGGTGGCACCGGTCATGATGGCCACGGCCTCGGCCATGGTGTGCGACGAGGGGCTGACCACACCGGCACAGCGACCGAGTCGTTGGATGTGGATGCGGTCGGCGACCTCGAACACGTGCGGCATGTTGTGGCTGATGAGGATCACCGGGAGCCCGCGGGACCGCACCTCCTCGATCATCCTGAGCACCTGGTTGGACTCCTTGACGCCGAGCGCGGCGGTCGGTTCGTCGAGCACGATCACCTTGCTGCCGAAGGCGGCGGCCCGCGCCACCGAGACGGCCTGCCGCTGGCCTCCGGAGAGCGTCTCGACCGTCTGCGCGACGTTCTGCAGGGTGCCGATGCCGAGGTCGGCGAGGGCCTGGGCGGCCTCGCGGCGCATGCCCTTCTGGTCGAGCATCCGGAACACGGACCCGAGCACCCCACGCCGGCGCTTCTCCCGACCGAGGAAGAGGTTGCCCGCGATGTCCAGCGCCGGGGCCACGGCAAGGCTCTGGTAGACCGTCTCGATGCCGGCGTCCCGGGCGTCCTGCGGGCGCTTGAAGTGCGCCCGCCGGCCCTCCAGGAACAGCTCGCCCGCGTCCGGGATCAGCGCGCCGGTGAGGCACTTGATCAGCGTCGACTTGCCGGCGCCGTTGTCGCCGATGACGGCGAGCACCTCGCCGGGGTAGAGGTCGAGGTCGACCCCGTCCAGCCCGACGACCTTGCCGAAGGTCTTCACCAGTCCGCGGGCCGAGAGCACGGGCGTACGCTGCGCCGGCTCCGCGGCGGGCGGACGGCTGCCGGTGGTGTGCGTGGTGGCGGTCATGCTCGCACCTTCCTGATCCACTGGTCGACGGCCACGGCGAGGATGACCAGCAGACCGACGGCGAGCACCCGGTACTGGTCGTCGACGCCGGCCAGGGAGAGGCCGCTGCGGAAGAACCCGACGATCAGCGCGCCGAGCAGGGTGCCGAGGAGCACTCCCCGACCGCCGAAGAGGCTGGTCCCACCGATCACCACGGCCGTGATGCTCTCCAGGTTGGCGTCGGTGATGGCGTTCGGGCTGGCCGCGCCCGCCCGTCCGATGAGGATCCAGGCGGTGATGCCGTAGATGGCGCCCGCCACCAGGTACACGCTCAGCAGCACCCGGTCGACCCGGATGCCGGCGAGCCGCGCGGCCTCCTTGTCGTCGCCGACCGCGTAGACGTGCCGGCCCCAGGCGGTCTTGGCCAGGGCGTAGCCCACCGCCAGGTAGAGGAGCACGACCGCGACGACGCCGAAGGTGATCCGGAACTCGCCCACCGGGAACGATTCCCCGGTCCAGCTGAGCACGGGTGGCAGGTCGGTGGCCTGGACACTCTGGCCGTCGGAGTAGAGCAGCCCGATGGCGGTGAAGACGCTGAGCGTGCCGAGGGTGACGATGAAGGGTGGCAGCTTCAGTCGCGTCACCAGCCCGCCGTTGAGCGCGCCCGCCGCGGCGCCGACCGCGAGGGCGAGCAGGATGGCGAGTACGCCCGGCAGCCCCTGCCCCTCGGCCAGCTTCGCCGAGAGCATCATCGCCAGGATGACGATCGCGCCGACCGACAGGTCGATCCCGGCGGTCAGGATGATCAGCGTCTGCCCGACCGCGAGCGCGCCGATCACGGCCACCTGCTGCAGGACGAGCGACAGGGAGTTCGGCGAGGCGAAGCGGGGGTTCAGGACGGAGAAGACGACGAACGCGATGACCAGCACGAGGAACGGGCTGATCGCGGGGTGGGCGTGCAGCAGGTGCTGGACGCGTTGCAGCGGTGAGTGCCGGCGCAGCGCGAACTGCTGCGCGGCGGTGGTCGGTGGATTGGTCGTGGTCACGGGATGCTCCCTGCCGTGGTCGACGGAGGCGGACGGGCCGCCCGGTCGAGGGCCCGGTACGCGGGGTTCCGGGCGCCTCGACCGGGACAAGGGTGAGCTCAGCCCCAGCAGCGCCCGGTGGCGTCGGCGCTGGTGATGCTCTCGACCCCGGTGGCCGGCTTGTCGGTGACCAGGGTGACGCCGGTGTCGAAGAAGTCGAGGCCGCCGGTGACCTGCGGCTTCTCGCCGTCGTTGGCGATCTTCTTGATGGCCTGCACGCCGAGTTCGGCCATCTTCAGCGGGTACTGCTGCGAGGTGGCGCCGATGACCCCGTCCTTCACCTGCCGTACCCCGTCGCAGCCACCGTCGATGGAGACGACCAGGACGCCCTGGGTCTTGCCCGCCGCCTGCAGCGCCTTGTACGCGCCGACCGCGGCCGGCTCGTTGATGGTGTAGACGACGTTGATGTCGGGGTTCCTGGTCAGGCAGTTCTCCATGGCGGTGCGACCGCCGTCCTCGGCGCCCTGGGTCGGCTCGTTGCAGGCGATGGTGTAGGTGCCGCCGGAGTAGTTGCCGTTCTTCGCCTCGTCGCCGTTCTTCTTCTTGTCGGCGGTGTCGATGCCCATCCCGGTCAGGAAGCCCTGGTCCCGGTTGTAGTCGACCGAGACGACCTTGTCGTTGAACAGGTCCAGCAGCGCGATGGTCGCCGGCTTGCCGCCGAGCTGGGCCGCCGTCCACTTGCCGACGAGCTCACCCGCCTTGAAGTTGTCGGTGGCGAACGTGATGTCCACGGTGTCGGCCGGGTCGGGCGGGGTGTCCAGGGCGATCACGTAGAGGCCGGCGTCGCGCGCCTTCTTGATGGCGGGGTTCACACCGGGACCGTTCGGGGTGATGAGGATTCCCTCGTCGCCCCGGGCGATCGCGTCCTCGATGGCCTGCACCTGGCCGGCCTCGTCGCCGTCCTCCTTGCCGGCGGCGACGGTGAGCTTCACACCCTCGACGTCCGCGGCCTTCTTCGCTCCCTGCTGCATGGTCACGAAGAACGGGTTCGTGGAGTTCTTGGTGATCAGCGAGACGGCGACGGTCGAGTCGCCGTCGCCGGAGCCTTCGTCGCCGGAGCCGCCGCATCCGCTGACGACCATGCTGCTCGCCGTTACGGCGGCGAGCAGCAGCGCCGTACGGCCACGGCCAATGCGCTGGATCATGTCTTCTCCCTCGGAACCTTCCCCGGCATCCGGCGCGGGGAGGAGTGATGACAACGATGTCAGCGCAGTTTCCAGTCACGTACCCGAGGATGTCAATGGGATGAAGAAGAGTTTTCCAGAAGCTGCGCGTAGTCGTACCGGAGCTGTTGACATCGATGTCAGAAGGCCCGCAGGATCGCCCCACCCGGTGCCCCGCCACGGACCGGTGTCCAGGGCGCGCCGGGCGCCCGCCGCCGGCCGCACGGCCGGCGTCCACGACGGACGGAGGATGTGGATGAGGATCCGACGATGGCTGGCCGCGTGCGCCGCCGCGGCCGTGGTGGCGGCGATGCCCGGCGCCACCGCCGGCGGTGCCACCGCCGGCACGAGGGACGAGCCGTACCGCCCGCAGATCCACTTCAGTCCCGAGCGCAACTGGATGAACGACCCGAACGGACTGGTCTGGTACCAGGGCGAGTGGCACCTCTTCTACCAGTACAACCCCGAGGGCGCGCAGTGGGGCAACATGTCGTGGGGCCACGCGGTCAGCCGCGACCTGTTCCACTGGGAGGAGCTGCTTGTGGCGCTCCCCTACTCGGCCGACGAGCACATCTTCTCCGGGTCGATCGTCGTCGACGAGCGGAACACCTCCGGCTTCGGCCGCCCCGGCGCGCCGGCGATGGTCGCCGTCTACACCAGCGCGTACCCGGCGACCGGCATCCAGGCCCAGTCACTCGCCTACAGCACCGACCGCGGCCGGACCTGGACGGCGTACGCCGGAAACCCGGTGCTCGACCTCGGCTCCCGGGAGTTCCGCGACCCGAAGGTCTTCTGGGACGCCGAAGCCGGCTACTGGGTCATGGCGATCGTGCTGGCCACCGAGCACAAGGTGCGCTTCTACCGCTCCGACGACCTGAAGTCGTGGACCCACCTGAGCGACTTCGGCCCGGCCAACGCCACCGGCGGGGTCTGGGAGGTGCCGGATCTGTTCGAGCTGCCGGTCGACGGCGATCCGCGGCGCACCAAGTGGGTGCTGGTGGTCAACCTGAACCCGGGGGCGGTGGCCGGCGGTTCGGGCGCGCAGTACTTCGTCGGTGACTGGGACGGCACCACCTTCACCGCCGACAACGTGGTGACCGGCGAGCCGGAGCCCCCGGCCGGGACGCTCTTCGCCGACTTCGAGGGCGACTACGCCGGCTGGACGGTCGAGAACGACCCGACGCTCGGGCCCGGGCCCTTCGGCGCCGCCCCCTACCCCGGCACGGTCCCCGGCCAGCAACTGGTCAGCGGCTTCCGCGGCCGGTCGCTGGTGAACAGCTTCCTCGGCTTCGACACGCCGAAGGGGCGCCTGGTCTCCCCCGAGTTCACGCTCGACCGGGACTTCGTGAACCTCCTCGTCGGCGGTGGCGCGCACCCGCACCTGCCGGGCACGACCACCGAGTTCGTGCCCGAGGGCGCCGAGACGGTGCTCGACTTCGAGCTGCCCGACGGCCGGACGTACGAGGAGGCGGGCTGGACGGCCACCGGCGGGCTGCGCGGCCGGACGCCGGTCGTGGGGCCGGCCCGGTCCGAGCGCGGGCACGTGGGCGACAAGCTGCTCACCACGTTCTACGAGGCCGACACGACGACCGGTACCCTCACCTCGCCGGCGTTCCCGATCGACCGGGACCACCTCAGCGTGCTCGTCGGCGCCGGCGGTCACGTCGGCGCGGGCGCGCGGACGGTGGTGGAGCTGCTGGTCGACGGCGAGGTGGTCGGCACCGGCACCGGGAACTTCTCCGGCTTCGTGAACTGGCGCAGCTGGGACGTGGCCGAGTATCGCGGCCGCAACGCGCAGCTGCGCATCGTCGACGAGAACACCGGCGGCTGGGGGCACCTCCTGGTCGACCACCTGATCGCGACCGACGAACCGGTGCTGCCCCGGTCGGTGGAGACCGCGGTCAACCTGGTCGTCGACGGCGAGGTGGTGCGCACCGCCACCGGCAAGGACAGCGAGCGCCTCGACTGGGTCGCGTGGGACGTCCGCGAGCTGGCCGGCCGGCGGGCCCGCCTGGAGATCAACGACTTCAACTCCGGCGGCTGGGGCCACATCCTCGTCGACCACGTCATGTTTGCCGACCGGCCGGCCCGGAGCGAACTGGAACGCTACGACTGGGTCGACCACGGCAAGGACTACTACGCCGCCGTCTCGTACAACGGGGTGCCCGGCGGCGAGCGGGTGCTCATCGGCTGGCTGAACAACTGGCAGTACGCCGACGCCATCCCCACCTCCCCCTGGCGCGGCGCGATGGCGCTGCCCCGGGAGTTCGGGCTCGCCACGATCGACGGGGAGGTACGGCTGGTCCAGCGACCGGTCAGCCAGGTCCGCGGGCTCCGCGGGGCCGGGGGGGCGTACACCCTGCGCGACGCCGTCGTCGGGCCCGGCGTGCGGGACCTGCCGGCGGCGGCCGACGGGACCGTGCTGGAGATCGAGGCCGAGTTCGAGCTGCGCGACGCCGACCGGTTCGGCCTGCACGTCCGCGGCGGCGACGGCGAGCGGACCGTGATCGGGTACGACGCCGCCGCGCGGCGCCTCTACGTCGACCGGACCCGGTCCGGCGAGGTCGGGTTCAGCCCGCACTTCCCCGGCGTGCACTCCGGCCCGCTCTCGGTCGACGGCGACCGGGTACGCATGACGATCTACGTGGACCGCTCCTCCGTCGAGGTGTTCGGCGGGGCGGGTCAGACCACCATCACCGACCAGATCTTCCCCGCGCCGGACAGCGACCGGACCCGGCTCTTCGCCGAGGGCGGCGAGGTGCTGGTGCGGTCGCTCACCGTCCGTCCGCTGCGGTCGGTGTGGCGATAGCCTGGGTTCCGATCATCAACAGTCCGGGGGCCGCGGCCAGGTACCGCGGTCCCCGGCGTCGTCTCCGCTAGGAGCGCTCATGGACGGTGCGGTTTCCGGTTCGACGGTCGCCCGGGCCCGACCCACGCTGCGGGACGTCGCCCTGCTCGCCGGCGTGAGCACGAAGACGGCCTCGCGGGTGGTCAACGGCGAGCCGGGGGTCTCGCCGTCGAAGATCACCGCCGTGCAGCGGGCGATCACGCAGCTCGACTACCGGCCGAACTTCACCGCCAGCAGCCTGCGGCGCGCCGGCGGCCGCAGCGCGGCGATCGCCGCCGTCCTCGAGGACCTGGCCAACCCCTTCTCCTCGGCTCTGCACCGGGCGCTGGAGGACGCGGCGCGGGAACGGGAGGTGCTGATCTTCGCCGGGAGCGTCGACGAGAGCCCGGAGCGGGAGCGCGAGCTGATCCGGGCCTTCACCATGCGGCAGGCCGACGCCCTGGTGGTGGTGCCGGCGAGCGACAACCAGAGCTACCTGATGGGCGAGGTCAACGCCGGCACCCCGGTGGTGTTCGTCGACCGTCCCCCGGTCGGGCTGCCCGTCGACGCCGTCCTCGCCGACAACCACGAGGGCGCCGCTGCCGCCGTCCACCACCTGGTCCGGCACGGCCACCGGGACATCGCCTACCTGGGCGACCTGCAGACCATCTCCACCGCCCGCCAGCGGTTCCGGGGTTTCAAGGAGGCGCTCAGCGACCACGGCATCCGGCCGTCGGCGGCGAACATCGTCCACGACCTGCACACCGAACGCGAGTCCGAGGAGGCCGCCCGCCGGCTGCTGACCCGCGAATCCCCGCCCACCGCCCTGTTCACCTCGCAGAACCTCGTGACCATCGGCGCCATCCGGGCGCTGCAGCGACTCGGCCGGCAGCAAGAGGTCGCCCTCGTCGGCTTCGACGACTTCCCCCTCGCCGATCTGCTCCAGCCGGGCGTCACCGTCGTCGCCCAGAATCCGTCCGAGATGGGCCGGGTCGCGGCCTCCCTGATCTTCCGGCGCCTCGACGGGGAGCAGTGGCAGCCGACGACCCATCTGGTGCCGACCCGGCTGATCCCCCGAGGCTCGGGCGAGATCGCGGGACCGCACCGGGACTGACCGACCTTCCGCCCTGTCGTCGCGCGCCGCCCGATTCTTGATGCATTCAAGAGAAAGGTGGTGCATACTGCGCATCGTGGGCACGACGGCGGACTTCGAGCGCATGCTACGCGGCGCCGCGCTGCGCGTGACCCGTCCACGGCTGGCGGTGCTGACCGCCGTACACGCGCATCCGCACGCCGACACCGTCTCCATCTTCGGTGCCGTGCGGAGGGACCTTCCCGAGGTGTCCCACCAGGCCGTGTACGACGTGCTGCACGCGCTGACCGCCGCGGGGCTGGTGCGACGCATCCAGCCTTCCGGCTCGGTGGCCCGCTACGAGTCGCGAGTCGGGGACAACCACCACCACGTCGTGTGCCGGTCGTGCGGTGCCATTGCCGACGTCGACTGCGCCGTCGGTGAGACGCCCTGCCTGACCGCGTCCGACAACCAGGGCTTCTCGATCGACGAGGCCGAGGTGACCTACTGGGGAACGTGTCCCGAGTGTGATCCGGCCTCGGCAACAAGTTGACCGAACGAGACGACAGGAGAAGGACCGACGTGCCTGAGCACGGCAGCGAGAGCGAAAACCCGGCAATCCCCTCCCCGACTCCCAAGCCGACCCGGCGGCCCAGGGCCAACCAGGACTGGTGGCCGAATCAGCTGAACCTGCAGGTTCTCCATCAGCACTCACCCCGGGCCAACCCGATGGGCGAGGCCTTCGACTACGCGGAGGAGTTCCAGACCCTCGACGTCGACGCGCTGAAGCGGGACATCTTCGAGGTGATGACGACGTCGCAGGACTGGTGGCCGGCCGACTACGGCCACTACGGACCGTTGTTCATCCGGATGACCTGGCACGCCGCCGGCACGTACCGCATCGAGGACGGCCGCGGCGGTGGCGGCGACGGCGCTCAGCGCTTCGCCCCGCTCAACAGCTGGCCCGACAACGCCAACCTCGACAAGGCACGCCGACTCCTCTGGCCGGTGAAGCAGAAGTACGGGCGGAAGATCTCCTGGGCGGACCTCCTGGTCTTCGCCGGAAACTGTGCCCTGGAGTCGATGGGGTTCAAGACGTTCGGCTTCGGCTTCGGACGCGAGGACATCTGGGAGCCCGAGGAGATCTTCTGGGGACCCGAGGACACGTGGCTCGGTGACGAGCGCTACAGCGGCGACCGGCAACTCGCCGGCCCTCTCGGCGCCGTGCAGATGGGGCTGATCTACGTGAACCCGGAGGGGCCCAACGGCACCCCGGATCCGCTGGCCTCCGCCCGGGACATCCGGGAGACGTTCCGCCGGATGGCGATGAACGACGAGGAGACGGTCGCGCTCATCGCCGGGGGCCACACGTTCGGGAAGACCCACGGTGCCGCCTCCGCCGAGTACGTCGGTCCCGAGCCCGAGGGATGCCCCGTCGACCATCAGGGCCTCGGCTGGCGGAACACCTTCGGCAGCGGCAAGGGCCGGGACACGATCACCAGTGGGCTCGAGGGTGCGTGGACGCCCACCCCGATCACGTGGGACAACAGCTTCTTCGAGACCCTGTTCGGCTTCGAGTGGGAGCTGACCGAGAGCCCTGCCGGCGCGAAGCAGTGGAAGCCGAAGGACGGCGCCGGGGCGGATGCCGTGCCTGACGCCCACGATCCCTCGATCCGGCACGCCCCGATGATGGCGACGACCGACCTCGCGCTGCGCGCCGATCCGACGTACGAGCAGATCTCGCGGCGTTTCCTGGAGAACCCGGACCAGTTCGCGGAGGCGTTCGCCAAGGCGTGGTACAAGCTGCTGCACCGCGACATGGGCCCCGTCTCGCGCTACCTCGGCCCGTGGGTGCCCGAGCCGCAGCTGTGGCAGGACCCGGTCCCGCCGGTGGATCACGAGCTGATCGGGGACGCGGACATCGCCGCCCTCAAGGCCGAACTCCTCGCCTCGGGGCTGTCCATCTCGCAGCTGGCCCTGACTGCCTGGGCGTCGGCGGCGAGCTTCCGCGGCACCGACAGCCGCGGCGGCGCCAACGGGGCACGGATCCGCCTCGAGCCGCAGCGGAACTGGGCGGTCAACGACCCGGCCGAGCTCGCGACGGTGCTGCGGAAACTGGAGGAGATCCAGCAGGGGTTCAACGACTCGCAGTCCGGCGGGAAGAAGGTCTCGCTCGCCGACCTGATCGTCCTGGGCGGCTGCGCGGCCGTCGAGCAAGCGGCGAAGAATGCCGGGCACGACGTCACGGTCCCGTTCGCACCGGGGCGTACGGACGCCTCACAGGAGCAGACCGATATGGAGTCGTTCGCCGTGCTCGAGCCGACGGCGGACGGGTTCCGCAACTACCTGCGACCCGGGGAGAAGCTGCCGCCGGAGACCCTGCTACTGGACCGGGCCAACCTCCTGCGGCTGACCGCTCCCGAGATGACGGTCCTGCTCGGCGGGATGCGGGCTCTGAACGCCAACGTGGGGCAGGCCCCACACGGCGTCTTCACGGACCGGCCCGGGACGCTGACGAACGACTTCTTCGTGAACCTGCTCGACCTGCGCACGGAGTGGAAGGCGTCCACGTCGGCCGAGAACGTGTTCGAGGGTCGGGATCGCGCCACGGGTGAGGTCACGTGGACCGCCACCGCCGTGGACCTGCTCTTCGGCGCGAACTCCCAGCTCCGCGCCATCGCGGAGGTCTACGCCAGTGGCGACGGGCAGGAGAAGTTCGTCCAGGACTTCGTCGCGGCGTGGGTCAAGGTCATGAACCTGGACCGGTTCGACCTCGCCTGACCCGACGGGCCCCGGTCACGGAGGACGTGACCGGGGCCCGTCCGCCCTGCCGGTCCGACGCCGGCTTCGACGGCCGCCGGCCGGATGCGTCACGTCCTTCCTGGGCGGTACATCTATCCCACGCTGGCTGAGGTGTACAAGGTCGCCGCTCTGGACGCGTCAACAAGATCCGCAACATCAGCCGGATCGACGGCTGACGGTAGGGCCTGACTAGGGTGGGCGGCATGGCAGGCCCTGTCCCCTCCGCCGGCGGCTCGCCCGCACGGAATCCGCTCACCCGGCTGACGCTGCCCGAACTCCGGCAGCGCACCAGCGTGAAGTGGCGCATGCACCCGCCCGACGTGCTTCCCCTCTGGGTGGCGGAGATGGACGTGTCCCTCGCCCCCGCCGTGGCCGACGCGCTCCGCGGCGCGATCGACCTCGGCGACACCGGATACGCGTACGGCACGGCGTACGCCGAGGCGCTCGGCGACTTCGCCGCCCAGCGGTGGGGCTGGAACAGCTTCCGCGTCGACCGCACCACCGTCGTACCCGACGTGATGATGGGCATCGTCGAGGTGCTCCGGCTCGTGACGGACCCCGGAGACGCGGTGGTGGTCTGCTCCCCCGTCTACCCGCCCTTCTACGCCTTCGTCAGCCACGCCGACCGGCACGTGATCGAGGCCCCGCTCGGGCCCGACCTGCGCATGGACCTCGCCGCTCTCGATGAGGCCTTCCGCCGCGCGCGGCAGTACGGCCGGCGGCCGGCGTTCCTGATGTGCAACCCGCACAACCCGACCGGGGTCGTCCACCGCCGAGACGAGCTCGAGGCCGTCGCCGAACTGGCCGGCCGGCACGGCCTGCGGGTGATCTCCGACGAGATCCACGCCCCTCTGGTGCTCCCCGGGGCGCACTTCACCCCGTACCTCACGGTGGCCGGCGCCGAGAACGCGTTCGCCCTGATCTCCGCCTCGAAGGCGTGGAACCTCGCCGGCCTCAAGGCGGCGCTCGCGGTCGCCGGGCCGCAGGCCGCCGCCGACCTGAGCCGGATGCCGGAAGAGGTCAGCCACGGGCCCAGCCACCTGGGCGTCATCGCGCACACCGCCGCGTTCCGCGCCGGCGGACAGTGGCTCGACCTCCTCCTCGACGGCCTCGACACCAACCGCACGTTGCTGGCGGCGCTGCTGGCGAAGCACGTGCCGGCCGTCCGGTACCACCATCCCGAGGGCACCTACCTCGCCTGGCTGGACTGCACGGCGCTGGGCATCGACACCGAGCAGCCGGACGGCCAACCCGGCGTCGCCAGCGACGTCGCCGGGCCCGCGAAGGTGTTCCTCGACCGCGCGCGGGTCGCGCTCAGCTCCGGGCACGTCTTCGGCACCGGCGGGGCCGGCTTCGTACGCCTC
This sequence comes from Micromonospora sp. H33, assembly GCF_052068455.1. NCBI lineage: Bacteria > Bacillati > Actinomycetota > Actinomycetes > Micromonosporales > Micromonosporaceae > Micromonospora > Micromonospora sp. H33. The sequence continues at coordinate 357,762 of NZ_JBQHDE010000005.1, forward strand.
AACTTCGCCACCTCGCCAGAGATCCTCACCGACGCCGTCACCCGCATGGGCCGGGCGGTCGAGAGCATGATGTGAACCGCCCCGGTTAGCGTGACGCGCCACTCCGGGGCGGGCAACCGGGCGGGGTCCCGCCCGGACGGCCGCGGCAGCGACTGTCGGCGAACCGACCCAGCAGGTGTCGTGAGGTCGGCCACTCTCGTCTCTTGTGGACTGACATGTCCGTATACGCGGGCATACTGTTCGTCCGTCCGTTCGTGTGCGGGAAGGGTGCAGATGCGGAAGCGGCTCGTCGTGATGGCTGTCGTCCTGGTCGGAATCGCGATCATCGGGTACGGCCCGCCGACCGCGACCGCGGCGCCCGAGGCCCCGGCTACGACCGACCGGGTCTGCGCGGACGTCCGCCTGGACGCGAGGCTGCCGGCTCCTCCCGACGGGATGACCACGCAGCAGGCCATCACGGTGGACGAGAACTGCGCCGTGCACGCCGGTGCCGTCCGGTTGGTGCCCGCGCCGTCGACGCGGGAGAGGAACGGCGACCGCCGGTTGCGGGTGTGGTCGCAGATGTACGACTGCTGCGGCATCCTGATGAACGCGCTCTACGCCACGCACACATGGAGCACCGCCGACGGCCGGATCAGCCGGGTGGACACCAGCGTGGACACCGACTGGAACCGTGAGCCCTGGGGCGGCGGCTGGTATCCGGCGCAGTCCTGGCAGGCGGGCGGCTGCGATCGGCCATGCCCCACGGCCCGCCTTGAGCAGCACGCCGAATTCGGCTACCGCGGCATCTTCGACGTGACCGGCACGTGGTACCACAACACCCACCACCTCGGCGTGGTGCTGACCGACGACGAGGCCGCCGCGTGCGAGCTGGGCGTTACCGCGCGGCACTGGTTCGTCGGCTGGACCTGGATCCGCGGCTGCGGCTGACCCCCACCCCGAGGGCAGCCGCCAGGCACCGTGCGGCGCGGCGTGTTCCTGCTGGGGTCAGGCGTCCGGCCGCGCCCGTCCGGAACAGTTGGTCCTTGGTCGCACTCTCTCGGTACATCCTGCCTAGGCACTGCCGATCAGCCGTCGCATATGGCTTATTCCGTCCTGATCGGTGCGGTGACAGGCCCAGCGGGCCGGCACCACAGCGCGCCACCGGATGTGCGCCCAGGGCGACGTTCTTCTCGGTCGGAGTCAGCGGTTGGTCGTGAGGTCGCGGCAGTCCGTCTCGTCGGGTAGCAGCGGCCGCAGAGTGACCGTCCAGCGCCGGCCGCCCGAGGTCCACGGGGTCGCAGAGTTGGCCTGGGCGCCTGCCGTGAGCAGTGTCTGCGCCGCGTCGCCCGTGACCGTCACACAGCCCATCCCGAGACCCCTGCCAACGTCGCCGCCGGGCAGCTCCGGCCCCGGCCAGGGCATCTCGGGCTGCTCGCCGGCCTCGCCGGCGGCGACCCACGGCTCGGCGACGGCCGCGACGGCGGTCGGCACGTACGGTTGTGAACCCCCACCCTGCACTCCTGCGAGCGGACCCGACCCGTTGGTCAGCGACTCGACGAACCCTCGCAGCTTGCCCCGTGCCGCCCGCTGGCCGGCGGTCAGGCCCGACTCGGTGCCGGCCGCCTCGGCGAGCGCGTAGACCTCGAGCTGGTCGATTCCGTTCTCACCGAGCACGGTGAGCCGGGTCACGGACGCGTCGGCGACCGGCGGCGTGCCGAAATCCACCGTGCTACCCACACCGACTGCGCGGGCCGACATGATCAAGTCCTCGATGTCCGCGGCGCTGATCGTGCCCACCTGGAGATTCGGTAGCGCCGGGCCAGGATGGACCAGGGTGACCGGTCCCTGGATGATCACCCGTCCGTCGCCGTAGACGCTGATCGAGGGAAGGCGTGTGGCGACCATGGACGGCGTCACGAACCCGCCGATCTGGTCCAACCGGAACACCAGAGCGTCAGCGGGGTGGGACACCACCGGAGGATCGGAGTGTCCGGCGCCGATGACGCCGCCCTGCTGACCGCAGGCCGTGGAGAGCAGCAACAGTAGCGACAGGATCGCCAAGCGCCCGCTTCGACGAACGTTCATGACGATAAGACGCGACCGGACGTCGAGGAGTTCCCGCACGGTGCCGCACGCGGTGCCGCCAGGTTCTCCGGGCTTCACCTCCCAGCGGAGGACGAGGCCGTCGGACGCGAGCGGGTCGGCGAGCGCGGCCATCAGTGCGTGCCCACGCCGACGTCGCCGTGTCAGCCGCGCAGCGGGACGCGGGCCGCGGCGATCGTTCCGTCCTGCCGGGCGAGCGTCAGGCGATCGGGTAACGAGCTGGCGAGTGGCGCGTCTCGCGGTGTGCGCCTCTCACGACCGACGCCGTAGACGGCGACCACCCAGCCGTGTGCCCTCGCGGCCGTCGTCCATGTCGCGGGTACCTCCGCGACGCCTCTGGCGAAGGTGTGCCCCGTCGGGTCGTGCAGGGCCAGGCCCATCGGGTGCGGCCGCACGTACCAGGTTGCCACCTCGGACGGCGATGTCAGCGCTTCCCACCGAGGCAGGCCCAGCATGATCGCCGACTCGACGTGCGCTTCACACTGCGTCCCGGTCAGGGTCTCCGCCAGTGCGACGACGGACGGCTCGAACCAGGCGACGGCCACAGCCGGGCGGCCTTCCGCATCGTCTGGGCCGAACATCTCCTGGCTGGCTGCCGGCGTGGTGGCGCCCTCCAACATGGCCTCGGTCGTCAACCACACGTGCAGCCGCTCTCGACGGTCAAGCCGCGCCGAATCGGCGACGGCCAGCACCCAGGCGTCGCTGACCTCGTCCCGCGTACCTGCCGGATCCACCGGGCGCGCATGCGAAACCGAGTGGTCGGAATCCTCACCGATCACGCCGAGTAACGTACCAGATGCGTTGAGGGATATCAGTGGCCGAGGGCCAGCTCGCAGCCGTGGCTCGGTGCGGCGGTGTCCTTCCACGCCCAGCGCGACCGACGGATGACCGGGTGCGAGGCCGGACCGCGCACCGCGGTCCGGCCTCGCACCCGTGGTTCGGTCAGAACAGACCGTCGGTGAGTCCCGCGACACCCGGGGCGGCGGACGCCTCGCCGTGCACCTCAGCGCCGCCGCCGGTGACGCCGACGCCGCCCGTGACGGCGCCGGTCACGCCGACGGTGCCGGTAACGTCGGAGACGACGCCGTCGACCTGGCCGGTGACGCCGCCGACGGTCGAGGGCACGTCGACCGACGGAACCACGCCGCCGGTGCCGTCGCCGAGGCCCAGCCCACCGAGAGTGTCGTCGACACCGAGGGCACCGACGACGCCCTCGACCTGGCCGTGCGTGCCGGAGAGCGGGCCGCCGAGCAGGCCGTCGGGGATGCCGAGCAGCCCCGAGTCGGTGGCGTCCAGGACCGTGCCGGGGTTGCCGATGACGCCGGCGACGTCACCGACGGCCGGGTCGGCGGCGGCGTCCACGGCGCCGACGACATCGGCGTCGAGAGTGTGCGCGACGTCGTGCACCCCGGTCAGGTCGGTGGCCAGGCCCTCGGGCCCGACGCCCACTCCGATACCCGGCAGCACGTAGGCTCCAGCGGCGGCACTGCCCGGATCCACGGCGATGGCGCCCAGAGCGCCGGCGGTGACGTCGATCCCGCCGTAGGAGCCGCTGACGCTGGTCTGCTGCGGCACGTGCTGCACCTGCCCAACCACGTCCATGCCGTCGCCGACCAGCGGGTCCAGCCCAAGCTGGCCGGTGGCCGGGGCCACCGTCGCCAGCCCGTACGCCGAGGCGTGGTCGAGCACCAGCGGAATCAGGTCCTGAACGTCAGCGGCCGTGACACCACTCAGCCCCGCCGCGGACAGCACGCCGTCCGAGTCCAGGTCGAATGCCGTCCTCGCGACGGGGTCGGTGAGCAGGTTCAGCACGAAGTCCTGCAGCGTCGCGTGCCCCTCCGCGTGCAGCGTCTGCTGCGAGTCCACATCCAGGGAATGCTGCGAATCCGCCTGCACGCTCTGGTCCGAACTCGCGTGCACGGTCTGGTACGAATCCATGTACGGGTGCTCCTCGAAAGTAGGCGAGGTCTGATGTCCACAGCGACCGTATGGCGGGGGATGGTCGTCGGGCATCGGGGATGAGCCCGCAACCTGCTCCCCCGGATTAGGGCACCGGCCCCCTTCTCCGTTAGGGAGCATGGGATCCCCACCCGGGATCACCGACGAGGGACACCATCGCCCGAACCGCCACCGCCCGAGACACCACCTCCTCTGTCGATACTTCGGCGAGCGTTGATTTCTCCCGTGTGTCGAAGGGTGTCTGGGCGGTCACGCACGGCACAATCGAAGGCCTGATGTGAACATTCGGTTTCCCTGCGGAGGTGCCCCGTTGTTGTGTCGAGGCGGACTGGCTCGGTGGACGCTGCGGGGCGTTCTCCTGGTTGGTGGCGTGTTCGGCTTCTGGGGCCTTCGCGAAGCGGTCGTGGACGACGGGGCTCAAGCCGTCGAGCCGGCTCGGTCCTGTGCCCTCGGCGACCTGCTCAACGCTGACGGAGCCGCCTCCGGCGGCTCCCTGCTCTGTGCGCCGCACCCACCATCTCGTTCGGCCGACAAGGACAAACGAGCTCGCATCGAGCTGGTCGTCGTACGCGTGGATCAGCGGCGGGCGGGCGTGGAGCTGACGGTCCGAGTGCCTACGGGTGAGCGGGCGTCGAGCAGGCGCGTTCCGGCGCGGCACGTGGTGGGGGCAGCCCAAGCCCCGGGCGTGGACGCGGTCGTCGAGGCCGCCGCCTCCGTGGCGCGTCCGGTCGTGGGCGTCCCGTCGCCGGTCGTCGAGGAGATTTCCGAGACAGGCCTGCTGGAGCCGGTCGGCAGGGTTGTCCGACCGGTGGTTGAGCCGGTCGTTGACGTTCTGCCGTCGACCCTGGCCCCGGTGCTCGGCCTGGTTCAGCCGGTCATCGGTCCGCCCGCTGCGCCGTCCGCTCCTCCCGCCGATCCGGTCGACGTCGCTCCGGCACCCGCTGATGACGCGCCGGCCGTCGGCACGTCCGCCGCGATCGCCCGCCCCGTCCCACCGAGCCTCGGGGTCTCTCCGCAATACCCGTCACCGGCACGGGCATCCGACACGGCAGGTCAGCAGAAGCGGTCAGCCAAGGCTGTCGAGAGGACGCATGTGCCGTGGCCGGGTGACCCGGTCCGCAGCCCCGGATCGGCTCCTGGCGCTCCTGCCAGCAGAGCGGGTAGTGGATCCGCAGCCGTCGTGGCAGGCATCCCCGCCGAGGGGTCGCTGCCCTCGTGGGCCCCGGACCTGGAGCTTGTGGGCTGCTCCGTCGGTGGCTGCGACAAGCTCGTGGGTCGATCGCCTCAACCGGACCCCAGACCCGCCTGAGCAGCCCTCGCGCCCGTGAAGGCGGACGGCCACGAGGTCGGGTGTGGATGGTGCGGCGGTTGCGCGTGCTTCCTGCCTGCTTCATCCGGCCGGATGGCCATGGCCACGATGAGCGGCCACCTCACTCCCGCAGCCATCACCGCTTTCACCAGCGGCCCCGATCCGGCATGCACGGCCAGCCCCCGGGCGCCACGGCCACGCCGGACCCGGTCGCAGCCTGAGCACGCACCGCCCCGACAACGACCGCCGACACCCAACCAGCCGCATCTGCCATCGGGAGAACTTGTGAACAACACCCTGCCCGTCTGCCGCGCCCGCTGGGCAGACATCCCCGACATCGTCGAACTGGTCGCCGCCCCCTTCGTCGGCAGCCGCATCAGTGAGTGGCTCGTACCCGACGAACGTCGTCGACGCCACGTGCTCAGCTCCGTCATCCGCGTCTGGACCGAGCACGCTCTCCTGTTCGGGGAGGCCTACCTCCTGCAGGATCGGTCCGCTGCCGCCGTGTGGCTCCACCGGTACGGTCCCATACGACCGGCGCGCGGGTACGGCGAGCGGCTCGCCGCCGCCTGCGGTGACTACGTCGACCGCTTCCTCCTTCTCGACGATGTCCTGCGCACCCACCGACCCGCCCGACCTCACAACCACCTGGCGTTCTTCGCGGTGACCTCGAACGGCCATCGCGTCAGGCGCGCCACCGCCCTGCTCGCCGCGAGCACCGCCCGAATGGGCCAGGCGCTGCTGCCCACGTACACGGAGGCGACAACCGTCACCGACCGGGACCTGTACGCCCGGCACGGCTACGTCTCCCACGAACCGTTCACGCTCCCGGACGGCACCACCGCCTACCCCATGTGGCGCACTCCGGGACAACGGAAACCCGGGCAGGGCTCATCCGTTGAGGCCGCGCGCCCGGACCGGCCGGCCCGCAGACGCCCGGTCCCCGACCTGCCGGTCCGGGTCGTCCTCGACACGTCGGCGATCCTCGCGTTCATGAAGGGATCGACCACCGTCGGCGAGACGATCGCCCAGGTGGCCGAGGAGGGCTACCTGTTCGGGCTACCCGTGACGTGCCTGGCGGAAGCGTCCAGGTCGGTCGCCGACACCGACCGGCTTGAACTGCTGGTCAACCATCCCGCCGCGGCGGTGCTCACCGTTGACCCGCTCAGCTGGAGGGCCCTCGCCGACACGCACCGCACCGTCGCCCGACTGGACACGGCGAGCGCGCTGCTCGCCGCCACCAACAACGGGTGCACCATCCTGACCGAGCAACCCAACCAGTACGCCGGCCTGACCGGGGATGAATCGATCATGCCGGACTAGGCGGACGATGCCCGACGCGCTGGCGGTGGTGCTGCCAGGGGCGCCGGGAACGGCGTCAGGGCAGGTCGAGGCGGAACAGGTCGGCGGCGTTGCGCCAGGCCACCCGCTCGGCCAGCTCCGCGTCGAGATCGGCGGCGAGCACCGCCCCGAAGGCCGCGGCCGGGTCGATCAGCGTGGCGTCGGTGCCGAAGAGAAGCCGCTGCGGGTTCACCGCCGCGGCCACCGCGGCGAACCGGCCGGCCTCGGTGTGGGAGAAGCACGGTTCCAGCCAGAGCCGGTCGACCGCGTTCGCCGCCTCGATCGCGTGCCGCCACCCGTTCGCGCCCATGTGCCCGGCGATCACGCGCAGCCCGGGGATGTCCGCGACGGCCTGGGCAAGGTCGAGCGGCGTCGCATCCCAGGTGTGTACGAGGGCGGGCAGGTCATGCGCGGCGACCAGTTCGAGCGCGGCCCGCGCCTGCGGGGATGTCGCCGGGGAGCCGGTGTAGTCAGTGTGGATCTTCACGCCGACGAACCGGCCGGTCGGGAGCAGTTCGCGCAGGTCCCGTTCGGCGTCGTCGAGCCGGCGCGGGTTGATCGTCAGGTAGCCGAGCAGCCGGTCGCTGGTCTCCAGCACCCGGCCCATCGCCCGGTTGCCCGCGGCGACGTCGTAGATGACCGCCTCGGTGGCGGAGACGACGGCGAGGTCGATGCCGTAGCGGTCCATCACCGCGAGGTTGGTGGCGACCGCCCCGACCTCCATGCTGAAGAACCAGGGCCCCCAGTGGGCGTGCACGTCGATGATCACGCCTGGCCCTCCAGGATCCGCCGGGCGTTGCCGCCTGCCACGGCGGCGACCTCGGCCGGCCCGAGGCCGCCACGGGCCAGCCGCAGCCGGGGTACCACCGGCTCGTAGAACGGGGTACGGGAGCCGTAGAGCAGGCGCTCGACGCCGACCTGCGCGGCGACGGTCTCCACCGCGTCGGGCGAGTTGAGCAGCCGGGTGGAGGTGTGGAAGCCGGGCTCGTCGCGGGCCGCCACCACGAAGTCGCCCAGATGGTAGAAGTGCGTGTCGAGAAAGACCACGGTCGCGCCGCGCAGCGGCCGCCAGAACCGGCGGACGTCCCCGCCGGTCAGGATCACCAGGCCGGCCTCGGTGGCGCGGCGGGCGACCTGCCGCACGGACGGGAAGTCCGGCTCGACGCGCTGCTCGTCGGGGAAGAACCGCACGGCCCGGAAGCCGCGCTCGGCGAGCCGGACGACCTCCCGCTCGGCGCCCAGCGGGTCGCGCAGGTCGAGCGCGCCGACCGGCAGCACGGTGGGACCGGCCAGGTCGGCGGCCTCGTCATTTCCGCTGGGCACGTCGAACAGCGCGGCGCGCAGGCTCGCGACCGCCGCCCGCGCGATGCCGTTCGCACTGAGGATGGTGGCGACGTCCCGCGGGTCGCCGGAGGGGCCCGGTCGGTCGGCGTACCGGCCGACGAGCACGTCGATGTCGAAAGTGACCGGCGGCAGGTCACCGGCCACGAACGGGTTGCCGGTCACCGGTACCCCGCCACGTCCAGCACCCGGTCCCGGTCGCCGTCGGGCAGCGCCGGGCCGTACGGGTCGCCCGCGTGAGTGGCCGGGACGCGCCCCTCCGCGGCGGCGATCCAGAGCATGCGCTGCACGTACCCCTCCATCGGGTCGGTGAAGGTGACCTCGGCGAGCCGGTCCAGCCGGGCGGAGGCGGCGACGAAGTCGTCGTGCCTGCCGTCGGCGTACGCGCGCAGGACCGCGGCGGTGACCGGCACGGCGGCGGCGGCGATGCCGACCAGTGCGCTCTGGGCGCCCCACATCAGCGACGGCCCGAACATCCGGTCCTCGCCGGTGACCGCGAGCCGGTCGGCCCGGTGCGCCGCCGCGAGGGCTGCCTGGCAGGCGAGCGCGTCGTGCAGCCGGGCCACCTTGATCCCGGCGACGCCGGGGTGTGCCAGCAGGGCGGGAAGCGCCGACGCGGGGTAGGGCCGGGTGTACAGGTCGAAGGCGAGCATCGGCAGGCCCGCGGCCCGCCAGACGGCGTCGTGGTGGGCGACCGCGTCACCGTCGACGGGGAAGACCAGTACGCCGGCCGCGCCGTGGGCGGCCGCACGGGCGGCCTGCGCGGCGACGTCGTCGGTGTGCTCCCCCGGCCGGCCGCCCACACCGACGATCACCGGCACCCCCGTGTCGACGGCGTGCCGGGTGACCAGATCGCGGGTCTCCGCGTCGAGGTAGGGGCCGCGGCCGGTGTGGGCGCACACGGCGAGGGCGTCCGCGCCGTCGGCGACCAGCCCCCGCAGGTAGCGGTCGAGCACCCCGGCGTCGACCGCCCGGCCCGCGTCCATCGGGGTGGCGGTGGCGGCGACCAGCCGCCAGCGCAGCCGGTCACGCAGCGCGGCGGCGACCGACGCGATCACGCCCCCACCGCCGCCCGCACGGCCTCGGCGATCTCGTCGACGTGCGCGTCGGTGTACCGCTCGTTCCAGTCGATCACCAGCAGGGTCTGCGAGATGAGCCGCTCGGTGACCGGGAAGGCGCCGGGTCCGTAGGCCGGCAGCCGGTCGGCGGGCGGCACGGTGAGCGGGAAGCGGGAGGTGCCGTAGACGGGGGCCTCGGTCAGCGCCGGGGCGCAGTGCAGCGGCTGGTCGAGGTAGCCGGCGCGGGCGGGGATCCCGGCGGCGGCCAGCTTGCCGGCCACCTCGTGGTTGGTCAGCGGCGGGTCGAGCACGATCGGGAACAGCCACCACGCGTGCGCGTCGCCGTCCGTCGGCAGGTGCAGGCCGGGCAGGTCGGCCAGCGCGGCCGCCAGCCGCCGGGCGGTGCGCCGCCGGTCTGCGAGGACCCCGGGCAGCTTCGTCAGTTGGGCGCGGGCGACCGCGCCGGCCAGTTCGGTCATCCGGTAGTTCAGACCGAGACCGACGTGCCGGCGAGCCTCGTCACGCGGCCAGCCCTTGTCGGCGAAGAGCCGCATCCGCCGGGCCAGCACCGGGTCGTCGGTGATGGCGAGGCCGCCGTCGCCGCACGTGATGTGCTTCCACTGCTGGAGGCTGAAGCAACCGATCGCGCCGGCCGTGCCGGCGAGGGTGCCGTCCGGGTAGCGGGTGAGCCACGCCTGGGCGCAGTCCTCGATCAGCGGCACGCCGGCCTCGTCGGCGACCGCGCGCAGGTCGGCGGCGGCGCCGAACAGGTGCACCGCGAGGATCGCCCGGGTGCGCGGCCCGATCGCGGCGGCGACGGCCGCGGGATCCAGATTGCCGGTGTACGGATCGACGTCGGCGAACACCGGCACGGCGTTCTGCGCGAGAATGGGCGCGACCGTGCCGAAGTCGCTGATCGGAGACGTGATGATCTCGTCGCCGGGGTCCGGCGCGACGGCCGCGACGGCCAGGTGCAGGGCTGCGGTCCCCGAGCTGGCGGCCACGGCGTGCGACACTCCATGGCGGTCGGCCATCTCCCGCTCCAGGGCGCGGACCTCGGTGCCCCAGACCGAGCTGAGCATGCCCGACTGGAGCACCCGGCTGACCGCGGCCAACTCCTCCGCGCCGATCGTCCGGCCCGTGGCGTCGGCCATGCTGGGGAACGACACGCACCCTCCCAGGGCTACAGTAATAGCGGTCCCGACCGTAATCTTGTGCTGCGAACAATGCAACCCCGACAGGAGGCAGCGGTGACCATCGACATCGGGGTGGTCGGTCCGCACGACCTGGTCGACGACGTGGCCGCCACCTGCGAGGAGCAGCCCGGCGTCAGCGCCCGGCGGCTGCACTACGACCACGAGTCGCAGGCCCCGGAGATCGTGACGGCGCACGCCGGCCAGGTGGAGGCGTGGCTCTTCACCGGGGTCGTGCCGTACACCCTCGCCCGGGAGGCGAACGCCCTGAACCGCCCGGCGGCCTTCGTCGACTACACCGGGGCGACCCTGCTGCAGGCCGCCGTGCGGCTGCTGCGTGACGGGCGCGACGTCACCCGGATCTCGATCGACACCGTCGCCAGCGCCGACATCACCGCCACCTTCGGCGAGGCGGGCCTGCCGGTGGACGGGGTCCGGTCGCTGCCGTACCGCAGCGGCCTCAGCTCCGACGACGTGGTCGCGTTCCACCGCCGGCAACGCAAGGCGGGCGCGGACGTCGCCGTCACCTGTATCAGCTCGGTGTACGAGGTGTTGCGCCACGAGATGCCGGCGTTCCGCCTCGCCCCGTCGAACCACTCGGTGCGCACCGCGCTGCGCCAGCTCCTGCTGCAGGTCGGCAGCCAGGCCCAGGAGGACGCGCAGATCGCGCTCGGGCTGGCCAGCCTGTCCGACGGCGACGAGGGGCTGCTCCGGGAGGTGGCCGGGCTCGGCGGCACCCTCGCGCGGTTCGCCCCCGACACGTACCTCATCGTCACCACCCGCGGCCCGCTGCACGACGCGACCGGCGGGTTCACCGCGCTGCCGATGCTGCGCCGCCTCGCCGACCGGCACGAGACGGTGCAGATCGGCTTCGGGCTGGGACGGAGCGCCGCGGAGGCGGAGAACCTGGCCCGCCGCGCGCTGAGCCGGGCGCGCCGGGTCGGCCCGACGACGGCCGTGCTGTCGCTGCGCGGCGAGACCGACATCGTGCTCGAGTCGACCACGCCGCCCCCGCAGCCGGCGGAGGTGAGTCTGGGTGTCATCGCCCAGCGTGTCGGCCTGTCGGTGCCGACCCTGCTGCGGTTGCGGGAGGTGCGGGCGGCGGTCGGCGACGAGCCGCTGACCAGCCGCGAGGTCGCCGACCAGCTCCGGGTGCAGCAGCGCACGGCCCGACGCATGCTGCACCGCCTGGAGCTGGCCGGCCTGGCCGAGCGGACCGGCATCCTCGCCTCCGGCACCAGCGGGCGCCCGCTGACCCTCTACCGCCTGACCCTGTGACGCGTGTCCGGTCCGCACCCGTGGGCGCGGACCGGACACCTCGGTGACCGTCAGGCCAGCCACTCGTCCAGGTGCTCGGCGACGAAGTCGTCGTCGCGCAGGTGCGGGTAGGCCCGGTGCACCCGGTCCAGTTCCGCCATCTGTCCGGGCGAGAGCTCCTCCGCCGGGTCCAGGCACCACCGGCCGGCCAGCAGACCCTGCCGGCGCAGCACCTCGTGGATGCCCGGAATGCAGCCGTGGTAGCCGTTGGCGGAGTCGAAGATGGCCGCGTTGGCGTCGGTCAGGTGGCCGTCGAGGGTGAGCAGCCTGCGCAGCGCGGCGTCGTCGCCCGCCCGCGCCCGCCGGGCCTCGTCCAGCAGCGTCACCGCGGTGCCCGCCCACACCGCCCACTGGCCGAGCAGCCCGCCGACGAACTCGACCTCGACCACCCGACCGTCCACGATGACCCGGTGCGGTGCCACGAGGTCGGCGAGGATGTGGTCGTCGTTGCCGGTGTACAGGGCCACGTCGCCGTTGCGGCCGGCGGCGCACACCCCGTGCAGCACGTCCAGGGTGCGGTAGCGGTCGAAGGGCGCCACCTTGATCCCGACCACGCACTCCAGCGCGGCGAGCCGCGCCCAGAAGCCCCGGGACAGCTCCCGGCCGCCGACGGCCGGTTGCAGGTAGAAGCCGATCACCGGCAGCACCTCGCCGACCGCCCGGGCCCGCTCGACGAGGGCTTCCTCGTCCAGCGGCGCGTACGGCGACAGCAGCACCATGTGGTAGCCGAGCGAGGCGGCGAGCTCCGCCTCGGCGACCGCCTGGGCGGTGTCCCCGCAGGCGCCCGCGACCAGGATGGCGTCCGAGCCGGCCGCGGTCTCGGCGGCGAGCTCCAGCACCGGGGCGAGCAGCCCGACCGCCGGATCGTGGATGGCGAACTGGGTGGTGTGAACCCCGACGGCGATGCCGCCCGCGCCGGAGGCGAGGTAGTAGCGGGTCAGTGCCCGCTGCCGGCGCTCGTCGAGCTTGCGGTCGGCGTCGAGGGCCAGCGGATGGGCGGGGATGACGCAGCCACTCTGGAACCGGGCCAGGGCCGAGGTCTGGCGGGTGCTCGATGCGGTCAACACGGTCTCTCCTAGAAGTTGCCGTCGCGGCGCTGGAATCCGGTCGGCTTGCCGAGCAGGGGCTGCCCGTTGGCGACCCAGTCCGCTGTCAGGTCGATCAGCTCGGCGACCGGCACGTCCGGGTAGCCGAAGAGCCGGTGGCAGAGCTGGGCGTTGGACAGCAGTGCGGTCGGTGCCTCGGTGCCGGTGAAGACCGGCTCACGGTCCAGCCGGGCGGCGAGCGCGGTGGCGACCTGACGGACCGAGATCAGCTCCGGCCCGGTCAGGTTCAACACGAACGGCGGTGTCCGTGTGTGGTGCAGGGCGCGCAGGGTGACCTCGTTGGCGTAGCCCTGCCAGACGATGTTGGCGTGGCCCATGGTGAGGTCCACGGACTCGCCGGCGTGCACGGCTCGGGCGATGTCGACGAGGACGCCGTAGCGCATCTCGACGGCGTAGTTGAGCCGGATCAGGGCCAGCGGGGTGTCGTCGCGCAGCGCGAAGTGGGTGAGGATCCGTTCCCGGCCCAGGCAGGACATCGCGTACTCGCCGACCGGCTGCACCGGGGTCTGCTCGACGCAGCCGCCGGCGGTCACCGGAACCAGCGGGTAGACGTTGCCGGTGCTCAGCGCCACCAGCCGGGACCCGGCGAAGCGCTGCGCGACCCGGCCCGGCAGGAAGGTGTTGGTGGCCCAGGTGGCGTGCTCCCGGCCGGAGGTGCCGAACTTGGCGCCGACCAGGAAGACCACGTTGGCCGCGTCGGGGAGCGCGGCCAGCGCGGCGTCGTCGGTGACGTCCGCCTCGACCACCACCGCGCCCTCGTCGCGCAGCGCGTCGGCCAGCCCCGCCTCGGAGAAGCGGGACACGGCGACGACCCTGGCTCCGGTGCCCGCCGCCGCGACCCCGCGCAGCGCGAGCCGGACGAGGCTCGGCCCCAGCTTGCCCCCCGCCCCGACGATCAGGATGTCGCCGTCGAGCTTGCGCAGGTCGTCCACCAGGACGTCCCGCGGGCGCGAGAGCCGCTCCTCCAGTTCCGCCACCGTACGCATGCCACAAAGCCCCTTCCGAAGTAACGGTCATGACCGTAACCTCCGGTCGGAGAGGCGTCAAGGTGTCGGTACCGGGGTCGGCCCGGGACGGACCGAGCGGGTCAGGCCGAGGCGCGTGCCGCGGCGAGGATGTCCAGCACCGCGCGGGTCTGCGCCCACGGCACCGGGCTCGGCGCACCCCGGACCATGCTCAGGAACGCGTCGATGGTGGCGCGGTAGCCCAGTTCGTCGGTGCCGCCACGCAGCACGACCCGGTGCTCGCCGGCCGCAGTGTGCACCGTCACCTCGTACGCCTCGTCCTGGCTGACCCCAAGCACCTCCACCGTGCCGGGCACCCCGTCGGCCCACTGCACGGCGAGTAGCCCGGTGTCCTCCGAGCGCAGCCCCCGGTGCCGGCGCACGGTGCCGGCGGCCGCGACCAGCCGCACCGCCGGCCCGAGCAGCGCGACCAGCAGCTCCACCCCGTGCAGGCCCATCATGACCAGCGTGCCGCCGCCCACCGCCGGGTCGTCCTGCCAGGGGTTGTAGCCGGTGGCCCAGAGACCGACGTCGTGCCGGACGGTGGCGCGGACCGACAGCACCTCCTCGCGCGGCACGTCGAACGCCACGAACTCCGGCGCGAAACGCAGCACCGAGGAGGAGAGCACCAGCTCCGGGGAGCGCGCCACGACGCGCTCCAACCGCTCCAACTGCCCGGCGGTCGCGGCGGCCGGCTTGTTGACGAAACAGGGCAGCTTGCGCTCCAGCACCTGGGCCAACGCCTCCGACACGTCCGACGTGGGCACGGTGAGGACCACACCGTCCGGGCCGGTCGCCAGCAGCGCGGCCAGATCCGGCACCACCGCCGCGTCCGGCTGCTCGGCCCGGAACCGTGCCAGCCGCTGCGGATCGGGCTCCCACACCACCAGCTCCGCGTCGTCACGCAGGGCGCGGGCGTCGGCGTAGGGGTGACTGGTGGCCAGGCCGGCGAGTGCGATGCGCATGAGCGCAGAGGCTACTCACCCGGCCTTTCGTCACGCCAGCGCAGGTCAACCCCCGGTCAACCGGTCCGGTCGAGCTGCTCCGCCCGCACCTCGTGCCGCAACGGCTGCCCTCGCAGGAACCGGTCGATCTCGGCGACGACGATCGTGGCGGCCCGCCGCCGCGACTCGACCGTCCCCGCCGCCTCGTGCGGGGTCAGCAGGACATTCGGCAGCCGCCGGAACGGATGGTCGACCGGAAGCGGCTCGACGTCGAACACGTCCAACGCGGCGCCGATCCGCCCCGAGCGCAGCGCGGCCAGCAGCGCGGCCTCGTCCACCAGCGCCGAGCGGGCGGTGTTGACCAGCAGCGCGCCGCCGGGCAGCAGGGCCAGCTCGCGCGCGCCGATCATCCCGAGGGTCTCCGGCAGCACGGGCGCGTGCAGGGACACCACCGAACTGCGGGCGAGCAGGGCGTCGAGGTCGACCCGCTCGACCCCGAGCCGCGCGGCCTCGGTGTCGGACAGGTAGGGATCGGCCACCAGCACCCGCGCCCCGAGCGCCCGCACCAGGCCGACGTACGCGCGACCGGTGCGGGACGCCCCGACCACCCCGACCGTCGCCCCCCGCAGCTCCCGCCGGGGTGGCGCGGCCTTCGCGGTCGCCCAGTCGGCCCCGGTCCGCAGTGCGTGGTCGAAGCGGTGCAGCCCGTGCAGCAGGGCGAGGGTGAGCGCGAGGGCCTGCTCCCCCACCGCGTACGCCATCGCGTCACCGGCCTGCGTGACGCGTACTCCGCGGGCGAAGCTCTCGGCCGTGACGAACGGCTTGACGCTGGCCCCGGTGTGCGCGAGCAGCCGCAGCCGGGGCGCGGCGGCGAGCACCGCCGCCGACAGCGGCGCGCACCCCCATCCGGTGACGACCACCTGGGCGTCGCCGAGCAACCCGGCCAGTGTGGCCTCGTCGCCCACGTCGTCGCCGTCGGCCGGCAGCCGCACCTCCCCCAACCGGCGCAGCGCCGCCCACGCCTCGGCGTCGAAGAACAGCTCCCGGACGTCCGGCGGCGCCGCAACCGCGATCACGCTCACCCCTTGATGCCCGTGGTGGCGACGCCCTCCTGGAAGTAGCGCTGCCCGATCAGGTACGCCATGAAGATCGGTACGAACGCGACGACCGAGCCCGCCAGCAGCATGTTCAACGCCACGTTCTCCTGTTGCAGCGAGGCGATGCCGGTGGTCAGGGTCCGCATGTCGAGGCTCTGCCCGACGATGAGCGGCCACAGGAAGTCGTTCCAGTGCCACAGGAAGACGAAGACGCCCAGGGTGGCGAGGATCGGCTTGATCAGCGGCAGCACGATCGAGACGTACACCCGCCACTCGGAGCAGC
The DNA here is from genome assembly GCF_052068455.1 of Micromonospora sp. H33. Taxonomy (NCBI): domain Bacteria; kingdom Bacillati; phylum Actinomycetota; class Actinomycetes; order Micromonosporales; family Micromonosporaceae; genus Micromonospora; species Micromonospora sp. H33. The sequence goes on from NZ_JBQHDE010000005.1 coordinate 373,799, forward strand.
CGTCGAGGCGGGCCGCCTCGAACAGGGAGTCGGGCAGCGAGGCGATGAACTGGCGCATGAGGAACACCGCCTGAGCGTTGGCCAGGGTCGGCACGATCATGCCCCAGTAGGTGTCCACGCCGTTGAGTTCCGAGATGACGATGAACGTCGGGATCATCGTGACGTGGTACGGCACCATCAGCATCGCCAGGAAGGACCAGAACATGGTCTCCTTGCCCGGGAACCGCTTCTTGGCGAAGGCGTAGCCGGCCATCGAGGCGAACAACAGCACGCCGACGACCGAGACGACCGAGTAGACGAGGGTGTTCCACATCCAGCGCAGCACGCTCTTGGCGCCGATCACCTGGTCGTACGCCTCGGTGGCGAACGGCCAGGGCAGCAGGCTGTCCGGGAACGTCACCGGCCCGGTCGGCTTGAACGACAGGACGACCATCGCGTAGAAGGGGAAGAGCGTGACCGCCGCGCCGACCAGCAGCAGCGCGGTGCGCCCGACCAGCCAGCCCCTGCCGGCCCGGCCGGCCCGGTACGGCCGCCGCGTGCGTCCGGGCAGCGCCGGCGGGGCGGTGGTGGCCGGGGGCGTGATCGTGTCGGTCATTCTTCCCTCCCGAGGGTCAGCCGCTGGATCAGCGCCACGACGATGGTCATGACGAACAGGGCGAACCCGATGGCGCTGGCGTAGCCCAGGTCGAAGTACTTGAAGCCCTGGTCGTAGAGCAGGTAGACGAGGCTGTAGCTGGACCGCACCGGGCCGCCGGCGGTCATCACGTAGATCATGTCGAAGACCTGGACCGCGACGGTGGTCTCGATGATGGCGACGAAGAAGAGCGCGGGTCGCAGCTGGGGCAGCGTGACGTACCGGAACCGCTGCCAGGCGGAGGCGCCGTCGGTCAGCGCGGCCTCCTCCAGCTCCGCCGGGATGTCCTGCAGGCGGGCGAGCAGGATGAGCATGCCGTAGCCGAAACGGGACCAGACCGAGACCAGCACCAGGGCGGGAATCACCAGCACGCTGTCGGCGAGCCAGGACTGCGCCGGCAGCCCGAGCGCGCCCATCGCCCGCGACCAGGGACCGCCCTCGGCGAAGACCCAGGTGAAGACCACACCGGCCAGGACCAGGCTGGTCACGACGGGCAGGAAGAAGATGGACCGGAAGAGCTTCGCGCCGCGGAAGGCGCGGCGGGTCAGCAGCGCCATGCCGAGGGAGGCCAGCATCGACAGCGGTACGGACAACGCGGTGAAGATGACCGTCACGCGCAGTGCCGACCAGAACGTGGGGTCGTCGACGAGCCGACGGAAGTTCTCCAGCCCGACGAAGCTGGTCTCGCCGCCGATGGTGTAGTCGGTGAAGCCGAGGAGCACCCCGGCGATCGCCGGGCCGAACCGGAAGGCGGCGAAGAGCAGCAGGAACGGCAGGACGAACAGCAGTGCCGTCCCGGCCTCACGGGCGGACGGCCGGCGTAGGCGCCGGCCGCGGCTCTCCGGTAGTGCAACCATCAGACAAAACCTTTCTCGGCGGCTCGCGGTGGGCCGGGTACGCCCACCGCGAGCCGCGACTGGATCAGCCGAGCAGGGGGGCGGCGGCCTTGGCCGCGTCGTCGAGCGCCTGCTCCACCGACTTCTTGCCGAGCAGAGCGGCCTGGATCTCCGGGGAGAGGACGCCCTGGAGGTCGCGGGCCTTCTCGTGCAGCGGGCCCACGGTGCTGTTGCCGACCTGCTTCTCCTGCTCGCCCAGGACCGGGTCGTCGGCGTAGAGCGTGCCGGTGGACTTCCGCGGGGAGAAGAAGCCGGAGGCCAGGTCGTACTTCTTGGAGTTCTCAGCGTTGGTGGCGAAGGCGATCCACTTGCCGGCCGCCTCCTTGTTCTTGGCGTTCTTCAGCATCGACAGCGAACCGACGGTGCCGTAGCCGAGCTGCCTGGTCTCGGTGAAGTGCGGGACGACCTGGATGTTCTCCTTGCCCCAGAACTTCTCGATCTCGCTCACCGGGACGTGCCAGACGCAGCCGACCTTGTTCTGCGCGATGCGCGTCTGCTCGATCGGCGGCACGTTGGTGAGCAGGGTCTTGTCGACGAAGCCACCGTCGACGAGCTGCTTGAGGAAGGTGAGGGCCTTCTTCCCGGCGTCGTCGTTGAACGCGACCGACTTGCCGTCGGGGCCGAACACGTCACCGCCGGCCTGCCAGAGCAGCGGGTAGAAGGTCTGGTTCAGGGTCTGCTTGGCGTCACCGGCGTACGCGGTGATGTCGTAGCCCTTGGCCTTGAACTTCGGAGCGAGGGTGAGCAGGTCGTTCCAGCTCGTGGGATAGGTGGTCTCGCCGACGGCGGCGAAGACCTTCTTGTTGCAGATCGGCGTGGCGGCGCTGGTGAGGATCGGGGCGCCCAGCATCTTGCCGTCGATGGTCACCGACTTCACCACGTTCTCGTGGTAGTCGCTCTTGTCCGCGCTGGCGAGGTACTCGTCGACCGGCTCGATGTTGCGGACGTACTTGGGCAGTTGGTCGGGGATGAGGTAGACGACGTCCGGCCCCTTGTTGCCGGCGATCGCGGTGGCGAGCGCCTGGTCACGGTTGGCCCAGGGGAAGATCTCCGTCTTGACCTTGATGTCGGGGTTCGCCGCCTGGAACGCCTTGATCGTCTCGTCCCAGTGCGCCCGGTGCTTCGCCTCGTCGAAGATCACCGGATATGTCCACATCGTAACGGTTTTTTCGCCGGAGTCACCGGAGCCGGAACCACCACAGCCCGCGACCGCGAGAGCGGCGACGAGCGCCACCGCCACGGCCGACAGGCTCTTCCGAACACGCATCTCGCATCCTTCCGGGGGAGTCAGGTGCGCAGTACATTAACTTACGGTCCAGGCCGATACTAGATCCCCGGAGCATCGAGGCCGCATTGTCACTGTCCGCCTGATCGCCTCGACAGATCGATCCATATCCGTAATAGCGAAGGAATCCGATGACCGTCTCCCTCGCCGTCGTCGGCACCGGCGACCGTGGCACCACCTATGCCGGCTACGCCCTGCGCTCCCCCGATCGCGCACGGGTGGTCGCCGTCGCCGATCCCCGCGACGCGCACCGCACCGCACTCGCCGACGCCCACCACGTCCCGGAGGCGAGGCGATTCGACTCGTGGCAGAGCCTGGCCGCCCAGCCGCGGCTCGCCGACGCCGTCGTGCTCGCCACCCCCGACCGCGAGCACGCCGAACCGGCCGTCCGGTTCGCCGAACTCGGCTACCACGTGCTGCTCGAGAAGCCGATCGCGCCGAGCGAGGCCGAGTGCGCGGCGGTCGTCGCGGCGGCGGAACGGACCGGCGTCCTGCTGGCCGTCTGCCACGTGCTGCGCTACACCCGGTACACCGACGAGGTGAAGCGGTACGTCGACGGAGGGGCGCTCGGCCGGATCGTCGGGGTGGAGCACCTGGAGCCGGTCGGCTGGTGGCACTTCGCGCACTCCTACGTCCGCGGCAACTGGCGCCGCGCCGACACCTCGTCCAGCAGCCTGCTCGCCAAGTGCTGCCACGACCTCGACTGGCTCCGCTACGTCGTGGACGACACTCCGGTACGGGTCAGCAGCGTCGGGGGGCTGCACCACTTCCGCCCCGGCAACCGGCCCCCCGGCGCCGCCGACCGCTGCCTGGACTGCCCCGTCGAGTCGCGTTGCCCGTACTCGGCCGTCCGCTTCTACCACGACTGCCTCGCCGACCCGGACCGGCACGACTGGCCCCTGTCCGTGATGACCCGCGACCTCACCGCCTGCGGCGTGACCGCCGCACTGCGCGACAGCCCGTACGGACGGTGCGTCTACGCCGGCGGCAACGACGTCGCCGACCACCAGAGCGTCACCGTCTCCTTCGCCGGCGGGGCGACCGCGACCCTGACCATGAGCGCGTTCACCCCCGGCGGCCACCGGCGCACGCGCATCATGGGCACCCACGGATACCTGGAGGGCGACGGGGAGACGGTGAGCGTGACCGACTTCGTCACCGGCGCCACCGTCACCAGCGACACGCGGGCCGGAGGCGCGGACGCCGGCTCCGGCCACGGTGGCGGCGACATGCGGTTGATGGCCGCGTTCGTGCACGCGGTGGCGACCGGCGACCGGTCCGCGGTGCGTTCGGGACCACGCGAGTCCCTGGACAGTCACCGGATGGCGTTCGCGGCCGAGCGCAGCCGGCTCGCGGACGGCATCCCGGTCGCACTCGCCGAGCCCGTCCGGATCGGCTGAGCGCCGCCACGAGGTACGCCAAGGCGGCGATCCCGACGTGGAATCGCCGGCCCGCCTCCGTCACGCCGCCTGCCACACCCTTGACGCCCCCTGGCCTCACGATTAAGGTCCGGTCCGTAATTACGCCCGACGAACGGAGACACGATGCCCCTCAGCCGTCGCTCACTCCTCGCAGGCAGTGCCGCCACCGGTGCGGCCCTGGTAGTCGGGCAGGGTGCGCTCTCCTCGCCGGCATCCGCGGTGGACGGCACTCTCGCGCCGACCACTTTCGGTCCGGCCTCCTTGACCGCGGCGGTTCGCGGCGCCGCCGTCATCGGCGACAGCGTCTTCATCACCTCGCGCTTCAATACCCCTGAGGGGAAGATGCGCCTGGGCGAGTTCGACGTCCACACCGGCGAGACCCGCGCGATCGTGGATCTTGCGATTCCCAGCAACGGTGGCCAGAAGCTCGCGGCGGACGGCCGGTACGTCTACATCGGCCCCGCCGGCAGCGCGTACGTCTACCGGTACGACCCGCTGAGCCGGGAAGTCGTGGCCTGGGTCCGGGCCGGCGGGAACACCACCTGGTACTACGACATGGTGGTGCACGGGGAGCACCTGTACATCGGCACCTATCCGGACTGCACGGTGAAGAGGATCCGGCTGGCCGACGGCGGCGTCGAGACGTACGGCCGAATCTCGACCTCGCAGTACGCGGCAGCGGTGGCGGTCGACGACGAGTACGTCTACGGCGGCTCGGCCGCCCCCGGCACCCTGCTGGTGTGGCCGAAGGCCGGCGGCGCGCCGACCAACCTGACGCCACACCTCAGCGCCTCCCCCGTGGGCATCCTCGACATGCTCGTCCACGACGGCATCATCTACGTGGCCAGTGGCCGCCAGCTCATCTCCTTCCGTCGTGACGGTTCCGACCGCGTCTCCCGCGACATCCCCGCCGAGGACCGCTACATCGACCAGGTCACCGTGGGCAGCGACGGCAAGGTGTACGCGCTGTGCCGGCTGACCACGAACCTGTACGAAGTGACGCCCGACGGCCTGACCAAGGTGGGCCAACCGCTCGCCGACGTGGAGAACCAACTGCTCGCCCCGCTGCCCGGCGGCGCGCTGCTCGGCGTCAGCGGGCTGGGCCACGTGTGGAAGGCGACCCCGGGCGGCGAGGCCGCGGTGTGGCAGACCGCCACCCGGGGCTTCGGCTACCCCGAGACCATCCAGTCGATGATGCGGCACACCCGCAACCAGATCTGGGTGGGCGGCCACTACGCGATGACGGTGCACCGGCCGGAGGCCGGGAAGAGCGACCGCTTCGATGTCAACGGAGAGGTCAAGGCGATGGCCGAGGGCAGGGCGGGCGTCGTGTATGCGGGCCTGTACCCGAGCACCCAGATCGTCGCGATCGACCCCGACAACTACGCCGTCACCGTCCTGGGGCTGCTCGGCAACGAGCAGCTGCGCACCAAGCGGATCCACCACGACAAGCTGCGGAACCAGCTCATCGTGGCGTCCAGCCCGCAGACCACGAAGCACACCGGCGCGCTGACCTTCATCGACCTGACCGACAACACCTTCGACACGCACCGGGAGTTCCTCCCCGAGCAGAGCGTCATGGACGTCGCCGTGCAGGGCACCACCGCGTACATCGTCGGCGACACCTACGGCGAGGGCACCAGCGGCCCGATCCGCAAGGTCGCCCAGGTGGCGGCGGTGGACATCGTCACCCGTACGCTGCTGTGGCGCGAGGAGATCAAGCCGGCCTGGCAGTCGTACGAGAGCGTGTACGTGGTGGGCAACCTGCTCTACGCCATGGGCCGTCGCCCACGCGGCGCCTGGTTCGCCTACGACCTGCACACCCGCACCATCGTGATGGAGGGCGACCTCGGCGGCTACGGCCAGTTCAACGGGGTCGACGGCCGGGTCTTCTCCTGGGTGCACTGGACCAACGACATCTCGGAGCTGCCAACCGTCCCCGGCGGCGAGGTGACGACGCTGTACGACAACGTGCCGCGCGGCTGGTACAACAACCCGGCGTTCCACTTCACCCCGGACGGCACGTCGACCTGGGGCATGTTCGGCAACGACCTGGCCCGCTTCCCACTGCCGAAGAAGTAGCGGGCCGCGAAACTCAACCGATGATCCTCACCGTCACGCTCAACGCGGCGCTGGACGTGACGTACCGCGTCCCCGCTCTCGTGCCCGGCACCACGCACCGCGTCACCGAGGTGGCCGAGCGGGCGGGCGGCAAGGGTGTCAACGTCGCGCGGGTGCTGCACACCCTCGGCGACCCGGTCGTCGCCACCGGGCTCGCCGGCGGCGCGTGCGGCGCGCGGATCCGCTCGCTGCTCGCTGACGAGGGGGTACGGGAGGCGTTCGTGCCGGTCGCGGCCGAGTCCCGACGCACCGTGGTGGTGGCCGAGCCGACCGCGGCGACCGGGCTGTGGGAACCGGGGCCGACGGTCACCCCGGACGAGTGGACGGCCTTTCTCGGCCGCTTCGCCGACCTGGTACGCGACGCGCGGGTGGTCGTACTCTCCGGGTCCCTGCCCCCGGGCGTTCCGGTGGACGCGTACCGGGCGCTGATCGAGGCGGCCCGCGAAGCCGGCGCGCGGACCGTGCTGGACAGCAGCGGCGAACCCCTGCGCCACGGTCTGCGCGCAGGCCCGGACCTGGTCAAGCCGAACGCCGAGGAACTTTCCGGTCTGGTCGGGGGTCCGCTGCCCCGGCCGGCCGCGGCCGTCGACGCGGTACGCGCGCTGGCCGCGCGTACCGTCGTGGCCTCGTTCGGCCCGGCGGGCCTGCTCGCCGTGACGGAACAGGGCTCCTGGCACGCATTCCTGCCGGATCCGCTCGACGGCAACCCGACCGGGGCGGGCGACGCCTGTGTGGCCGCCCTGACGCATGGCATGATCCACCCCCGGTCGTGGCGGGAACGGCTCACCGACGCGGTGGCGCTCTCGGCGGCGGCGGTCCGGGCGCCGGTCGCGGGAAGCGTGGACCTCACCGACTACCGGCGGCTGCGCCGGGCCGTGACCATCAAGGAGCTGTGATGCCGCTGGTACCGACCGGGCAGATCGTCGCCGCAGGTCCGGTCTGCGCGTTCAACGTGATAACCCTGGAACACGCCGAGGCGATCGTCGCCGGCGCGGAGGCCGCCGGGCGACCGGCGATCCTGCAGATCAGCGAGAACGCCGTACGGTTCCACGGCCGGCGGCTCGCGCCGATCACCGCCGCGACCCGGGCCGTCGCCGCGACGGCGACCGTCGACGTGGCGCTGCACCTCGACCACGTCGTCTCCCCCGACCTGTGGCGCCAGGCGCCGGAGCACGGCTTCGGCTCGTTCATGGTCGATGCGTCCCGGTTGCCGTACCGGGAGAACGTCGAGGCCACCCGAGCGGCGGCCGAGTTCGCCCACGCCCGCGGGCTGTGGGTCGAGGCCGAGTTGGGCACCGTCGGCGGAAAGGACGGCGAGCCGCCGCTGGACCCGCACGCCCCCGGTTCGCGTACCGACCCGACCGAGGCGGCGTCCTACCTGGCGCAGACCGGTGTGGACGCCCTCGCCGTGGCAGTCGGCTCCATGCACGCCATGACCACGCGCAGCGCCGTACTGGACCACGCCCTGATCGGGCGGCTGCGCGCGGCGGTCGCGGTGCCGCTGGTGCTGCACGGCTCGTCGGGTGTCCCCGACCCGGAGCTGCGGCGGGCGGTCCGGGGCGGCATCGTCAAGGTGAACGTCGGTACGGCGCTGAACGTGGCCTGCACCGGCAGTGTGCGGGGCACGCTGGCGGCGAAGCCGGAGCTGGTGGACCCGCGTCGGTATCTGTCGCCGGCCCGGGACGCGATGGCCGAAACGGTGGCCCACTTCTGCCGGCTGGTGGTCGGCGACCTGGCGTGAGCGCCATCGTCGAGGCGGCGCGCGCCCTGGCCCGCGGCCGCCCGCGACTCCCGTCGCTGTGCGATTCCGCACGTTTAGTTTGATCAACTTCGGGTACCTCGTCTCCGTGGGGCCAGGCGGCTCGCGGGTCGAAGGCGGCCGGCCGCCGACGAGCGGAACGAGTCGGGCCAGCCCCTGCACGACCACGGACGCGGAGCGAAAGGCAGGTCATTCAGTGGTGAATTCGTCCCTGAGGCCGACCATGGTCAGGACGGCGACGGTGATCCGCGACGGCTTGCGCACGACCAGCGCACAATCCCCCGCGGCGACGCGCCGGCGCACCGTCAGCAGCGCGGTGATCCCGGCGGCGCTGAAGAAGGTCACCCCGCTCAGGTCAAGCACCAGCACCGGGAGCGGTTGGCCGGCCAGCACCCTGTCGACGAGGTCGACGAGCAGGTCCACAGTGTCCATGTCGAGGGGCCCCCGGACCTCCACCACCATCGCCGGGCCCTCCATGGCGACCGCGAAAGACAGGACGGACTGACGGGTCGTTTCCGGCGGTGCCGGTGGCGGCGCCTGATGAACGGACATGAGACTTCTCCTCGGTGAGGATGTCCGGACCGGGGCGATGCTCGCCCCGCCCTCGGCGGAGGGCACTGGTCCCGGGCTCATGTCCGAACCCACGTCGACCCTAGCCGCGTCCCTCCCGATCCGCACCCCCCTCGTCCGAGTGCGTGGGCTCCTCAGCAACAAGAGATGCACCGGCCGGCGCTCCCCACGAGCAGGCCGGGACGGTCACGTCACCTTCAGTCGAACCGAACGGACACGTGGTTTTCAGGAGGTAGCGGTGGTGTACGACGCTGCTGATTCTCACCTGGCTTCCGCCTACGGCCGGCTGCTGACCCTGCTCGCCGACTCGGCGCACGTCGATGTGTTTCTCGACCAGGTCGTCCGGGTCGCGGCGGAGGTCGTGACCCCCGCCGTGGCCTGCGGACTGACGGTACGCCGGGACGGCGGTGCCGTCACCGTCGCGGCCAGCGACGACCTCGCCGCGCAGGCCGACGAGATCCAGTACAGCGCCGACGAGGGTCCCTGCCTCCACGCCCTGCGCGGTGGACGAGTCGTCGAGGTCGTCGACCTGCGCGAGGACGAACGGTGGTGCCGCTACCGGGAGCACGCGCTCCGGCTCGGTATTGTCAGCTCACTGTCGCTGCCGATGACGGTCGACCGCGAGACCGTGGGCGCGTTGAACCTCTACGCCACCCTCCCCGGCGCCTTCACGGAGGGAGCACGCCAGCACGCCGTGGCGTTCACCGCCCAGGCGGCAGCGGCGCTGGCCATCATCCTCCGCCAGGCCGACCAGGCCCTCCTGCATCAGCAACTCACCGACGCGATGGCCTCCCGCAGCGTCATCGACCAGGCCCTCGGGGTACTGATGGGCCAGCAGCGGTGCACCGCCACGGAGGCGTTCGCCCTCCTCCGGCAAGCGTCTCAGCACCGTAACCGGAAACTGCGTGACGTCGCCGCGGAGATCATCACGCAGGTGACCGGCGCGTCCCCGCAGCCGGCTCCCGGATTCGTGACGCCCCGCCAGAACGCCTGAGCTGCCGCTACCGACCGGTCGTGCCGCCGGCCGGCGGCGCGGCGGGCGCGGTTAGGCTGTGCGTATGCAGGGGGCGGTGTCGTGGAGCGACCTCGATGGCTGACGCCGACGATGTCCGTCAACTGGCGCTGGCGCTGCCTCACGTGGTCGAGATCGACAGCGAGGGCTTCGACTTCCGGGTCGCCGACAAGGGGTTGCTAACCGCTGTCGGATGAGCCTTCTATAGTGGTCGATGGCGTGCTGTGGTGCTCCACAGTGAGCGTTGTTCGCTGGCTGGTTGCGGTCGAGTCATTCGGTGACGGCTTCGGTGATGATGTCGTTGCCGGATCGGCCGGTCAGTGCGTTGACCACTCGAGGTCGTTGTGCCATCTGGGCGGGCGGGTCTCCACGTTGTGGCCATGGCCATCATGGCATCGTGGTGGTATGAGGGTGATCCAGGCGTACCGGTTCGCCCTCGATCTGACCCCCGCGCAGGAGCGGGCGGTGCTGGCGCACGCTGG
>NZ_JBQHDE010000006.1:0-317544 GCF_052068455.1 Micromonospora sp. H33
TCCTCCGTGAGGAGCGCATCCAGGATGCCGTCGCTGATCTGGTCGGCGATCTTGTCGGGGTGGCCTTCCGTGACCGATTCGGAAGTGAAGAGGCGGCGTGTCACGGCACTCCTAAGTTGTGGAAACGTCGTTCCGCGGCAGTGTAGTCACCCGCGTCCGGAGTCGGCCCCTTCGGTCGTGCCGGTTCCAGCCGTCAGGAACGGCCGGTGAGCCGGGTGACGACGAGATCCCAGACGCCGTCGGCGAGGTCGTCCTTGGACTGCTCGGGCATCCGGCTGACCGAACCGTCCGCGCCGATGACCGTCGCCGCGTTGGTTTCGGCGCCGAAGACCTTGTCCGGGCCGACCTCGTTGATGACGATGAGGTCCGCCCGCTTGCGGGCGAGCTTGGCCCGGCCGTTGGCCTCGGCGTCGCCGGTTTCCGCAGCGAACACCACCAGCACCTGCTCCGGGCGACGGCGCTGGCCGAGCTCGGCGGCGATGTCCGGGTTCGTGACGAGTTCGATCGTGGGCGCGCTGCCGTCGTCCGATTTCTTGATTTTGCCAGTCGCGTACGTCGCCGGGCGGAAATCGGCCGGAGCGGCCGCCATGACCACCGCATCCGCGTCGACGGCCGCCTTGAGCGTCGCCTCGCGCAGTTCGCCCGTCGTGCCGACCCGCAGCATGTCGACGCCGGCCGGGTCGGGCAGCGCGACGTTGGCCGAGACGAGCGTGACCCGGGCTCCCCGCGCGACGGCGGTGCGGGCGAACGCGTACCCCTGTTTGCCCGAGGAGCGGTTGCCGAGGAAACGGACCGGGTCGAGAGGCTCCCGGGTGCCGCCCGCGGTGACCACCACGTGCCGGCCGGTCAGGTCCGCCGGGGCGGTGACGCCCCGCGCGAGGGCACGCCGGGCCACGGCGAAGATCTCCGCCGGGTCGGGCAGCCGCCCCTTGCCGGTGTCGGCGCCGGTGAGGCGGCCGACCGCCGGCTCGATGACCCGGACACCGCGGGCCCGGAGGGTCGCGACGTTGGCCACGGTGGCCGGGTGCTCCCACATCTCGGTGTGCATCGCGGGGGCCAGGACGACCGGGCAGCGCGCCGTGAGCAGCGTGTTGGTGAGCAGGTCGTCGGCGAGCCCGTGGGCGGCCTTGGCGAGCAGGTCGGCGGTGGCCGGGGCCACCACCACCAGGTCCGCCTGCTGGCCGAGCCGCACGTGGGGAACCTCGTGGACGTCAGACCACACGTCGTCGGCGACCGGCTGCCCGGAGAGCGCCGCCCAGGTCGGCGCCCCGACGAAGCGGAGCGCCGACTCGGTCGGGACGACCCGGACCTGGTGGCCCGACTCGGTGAAGAGCCGCAGCAGCTCGCACGCCTTGTACGCGGCGATCCCGCCGCCGACCCCGAGAACGATCCGGGGAGACATCGGGCTGATGCGGGTTACGGCTGGTCGGTGGGCTCAGCGGTGAGCAGGCCCGAGTTGATCTCGCGCATGGCGATGGAGAGCGGCTTCTCCTGCGGGGTGGTCTCGACCAGCGGGCCGACGTACTCCAGCAGGCCCTCGCCGAGCTGGCTGTAGTAGGCGTTGATCTGCCGCGCGCGCTTGGCGGCGAAGATGACCAGGGCGTACTTCGACGTGGTCTTCTCGAGAAGCTCGTCGATCGGCGGGTTGGTGATGCCTTCGGGGTTGGTGGCGATGGATCCCACGTGTTGACCTCTACGTCTGTCGCACCGCTCGCGGTGCTGGCGGTCAACCGCGCACGCGCGGTCGCGCCGGAGCCAGGAAGGAAGAACCGAACAACCCTACCAGCTTGTCCACGACCCGCTCGGTCAGGTCGTGCGCCACGGTGTGTTCGAAGTGGGCCGCGGTGACCGGATCGGGCAGGTCGCCCGGCGGGTGCAGCAGGATCAGCCGGGCGTCCGGCAGCGCCGCCCGGACCAGCAGCGCGCCGGCCAGGTCGAGCGGGAGCAGGACGGGATCACCGGCGGCCAGCCGGGAACGCAGCGGCTCGTAGGGCGTGCCCCGCCGGTGCGGGCCCGTACGGCTCCACTCCAACAGGCCGCCGCCGGCGACGAGCCGGTCGAACTCGGCCGGGGTGAGGAAGACGCGGTCGACGCCGTCCACCTCGTGGTCGCGCCGGGGCCGGGTGGTGGCCGGCACCGGCGTCCACACGGCGGGAGAACGCGCCCGGACCAGCGCGGCGACACCGTCCCGGCCGGAACCCGAGGGCCCGGTCAGGACAGTGAGCCGAGCCGCCGGGCGCGTCTCGCCATCCGTGCTCACTGCTTGTTTCTACACGGCTGCCACCTCAGTTGGCGGCGAACTCTCCAAGCAGGGCCTTGCGCTGCTGCTCGCCGAGGCCACGCAGGCGCCGGCTGTCGGCGATCTTGAGCTTCTCCATGATCTGGGTCGCCCTGATCTTGCCGATGCCCGGCATCGCCTGCAGGACGGCGGACACCTTCAGCTTGCCGACGACGTCGTCGGACTCGGCCCGCTCGAGAACGGCTCCGAGGGTGGTCTTGCCCTGCTTGAGCTGCTCCTTCAGCTCAGCGCGGGCTTTGCGGATCTCCGCGGCCTTCTCCAGCGCGGCAGCGCGCTGTTCGGGGGTCAGTGACGGGAGCGGCACCAGTTCTCCTCAGGTCCCTATCGCGACGGGCGGGACGCACCGCCGCACTGTGAAACGTGGTGTCGCTGTGAACCAAGGGGTCCATGGTTCCCAGCGCGGGGAAAACTAGCGGTCAGCGGAGCTTTCGGCAACGTGGACGCGCGATGATCAACAGAAAGTGACCGAGCCGTCAGTCAGTCGCGGCCAGCCAGGACGGCCCGGCAGTCGGCCAGGACGCGGTCCGTGGCGGCCCGCAGGGCGGTCACGTCGGGGCCCGCGTTCAGCACCTCCCGGGAGTACGACGGCAGCACCGCGGGCAGGCTCGGACCGAAGACGACACGCAGGTCGGCGGCCGTCGCACCCTGGGCACCGAGGCCGGGGGCGAGCAGCGGACCGTTGACCGAGGAGAGGTCGTGGCCGGTCTCGCCGATGGTCGCCCCGACCACGAGACCGAAGCTGCCCAGCGGCTGCGCACCCGCGTTGAGCTGGGAGATCTCGTCGATCACGGTCTGCGCGACGGTCCGCCCGTCGGCGGCGCGGGCCCGCTGGACGGCCGCACCCTCCGGGTTGGACGTGAGCGCCAGCACGAACACGCCGCCGCCGTGCGCGGCGGCCAGCTCGAACATCGGCGCGAGCGAGCCGACCCCGAGATACGGGCTCGCCGTCACCGCATCGACATACAGCGGGCTCGATGGATCGAGGTACGCGGACGCGTACGCGGCGACCGTGGAGCCGATGTCCCCGCGCTTGACGTCGAGCAGAACGAGCGAGCCACAATTTCGTAACTGTCGGATAGTTGACTCTAGGATTGCCACGCCACGGGCCCCGAACCGCTCGAAGAAGGCGGACTGGGGCTTGACGACCGCGACCCGGTCGCCCAGTGCCTCCACGACGGTCCCGGCGAACCGTTCGAGGCCCCGTACGTCGTCGTCGAGTCCCCACCGGGCTAGCAGGCCCGGATGGGGGTCGATGCCCACGCACAGCGGTCCCCGCTCGATGACGGCCCGGTGCAGCCGGGCGCCGAAGGTCTCCATCGCTGCTCTCCTTCTCCGCGCGCCCGCAGCGCGCTTCCTGCGCGGGCGACGGCGGCCGCCCGCGTACTCCCCACCGGCCGGAACCGGCGGCTCAGCCGGCCTTCACCGCGGCCGCGACCCCGGCGGTGATCCGGGCCACGTCGGCGTCATCGGTGACGTACGGCGGCATGGTGTAGACCAGGTCCCGGAACGGCCGCAGCCAGACACCCTCGCCGGCCGCGGCGGCGGTGGCCGCCGGGAGGTCCACGTCGTGGTCGAGCTGCACCACGCCGATCGCGCCGAGCACCCGTACGTCCACCACGCCCGGCGCGCCGCGCAGCGGCTCCAGGCCGGCCCGCAGACCCGCCTCGATCCGCGTCACCTCGGCCGGCCAGCCCCCGGCCCGCAGCAGACCGAGGGAGGCGTTGGCGACCGCGCACGCGAGCGGGTTGCCCATGAAGGTGGGACCGTGCGCGAGCACACCGGCCGCGGAGATGCCCTGGGCGATCTGCGCGGTGCAGAGGGCGGCGGCCAGGGTCAGGTATCCCCCGGTGAGCGCCTTGCCCACACAGAGGACGTCAGGGGCCACCCCGGCGTGCTCCGCGGCGAACATCGCGCCGGTCCGGCCGAAGCCGGTGGCGATCTCGTCGAAGATCAGCAGAATGCCGTGGGCGCGGGTGACCTCCCGCAGCACCCGGAGGTAGTGCGGGTGGTGGAAGCGCATGCCGCCGGCCCCCTGGACGACCGGCTCGACGATGACGGCGGCCAGCTCGTGGGCGTGCCGCTCGACCGCGTCGGCCAGCGCCGCCTCGTACGCCGGGTCCGGCGGCGTGTCGAAGCCGCCCGGTGGCACCGGGGCGAACACCTGCCGGGGCAGCACGTCCCCCCACAGGTGGTGCATGCCACCCTCCGGGTCGCAGACGCTCATCGGGTGGAAGGTGTCGCCGTGGTAGCCGCCCCGCCAGGTGCCCAGCCGGCGGCGCTCCGGCCGGCCGGTGGCCCGCTGGTACTGCAGGCACATCTTGACGGCCACCTCGACGCTCACCGAGCCGGAGTCGGCGAGGAAGACGTGCTCCAGGCCGTCCGGGGCCAGCTCGACGAGGGTACGGGCCAGCGTGACCGCCGGCTCGTGGGTCAGCCCGCCGAACATCACGTGGCTCATCCGGCCGAGCTGGTCGGTCACCGCCGCGTCGAGCACCGGGTGCCGGTAGCCGTGGATCGCCGCCCACCAGGACGACATCCCGTCCACCAGCTCCCGCCCGTCGGCCAACCGCAGCCGTACGCCCGCGGCGCTCTCCACGACGTACGGCGTGCTGGCCGGCGGCACCGTGGCGTAGGGATGCCACACGTACGCCGCGTCCGCGGCAAGGATCTCCTCCGGTGTCACGACACTCCTTCCGGGCAGCCCGCCCCCACCCTCCGCGATCTTGCACTTTCGGCCCCCGTTCCGTCCACTTTTGCCCGTTTCGCCGGGGCACGAAGTGCAAGATCGGCGGGGACGGGGAGGCGGGACGGCGGGTCACCGGGTCGGGGTTGGGGTTGGGGTGGTGGCCGCGGTGTGGGCGGCGGCCCGGACGAGGGCCGGGCCCCGGTAGATGAAGCCGGTGTAGAGCTGGACCAGGGACGCGCCGGCGTCGAACATCCGGGCGGCGTCGTCGGGGTCGACGATCCCGCCGACGCCGACGATCGGCAGCCGGCCACCGGTCTCCCGGTGCACGAACGCGACGACCTCGCGGGCCCGGGCTGCGAGGGGACGGCCGGACAGGCCACCGGTCTCGGCGCCGCGCTCCCGGTCGGCCGGGGCGAGGCCGTCGCGGGCGAGGGTGGTGTTGCTGGCGATCACCCCGGCCGCGCCACGCGCAAGGCAGACCTCCAGCAGCTCGGCGATCGCCGGCTCGGTGAGGTCCGGCGCGATCTTCACCAGGACCGGCTTCTCCCCGACCAGGGCGGCCAGCAGCGCGTCGAGGTGCGCCCGGTCCTGCAACGACCGCAGGCCGGGGGTGTTCGGGGAGGAGACGTTGACCGCGAAGTAGTCCCCGTGTGCGCGCAGCGCTCGGTACGACGCCCGGTAGTCCTCGACCGCCTCGTCGAGGGGGGTGACCTTGGACTTGCCGAGCGAGATGCCCAGCGGCACCCCGATGGGGCGGGGCAGCGCCGCCAGCCGGGCCGCGAGGGCCTCGGCGCCGGCGTTGTTGAACCCCATCCGGTTCACCACGGCCTCGCTGTCGCGCAGCCGGAACAGCCGGGGCCGGGGGTTGCCCGGCTGGGGGTACGCGGTGACGGTGCCGACCTCGACGAACCCGAAGCCCAGTGCGGGCCACGCCGGCAGTGCCGCGCCGTCCTTGTCCATCCCGGCGGCCAGCCCGACCGGATTGGGGAACTCCACACCGAAGACGGTCCTGGGGGCCCGCACGGCGTACCGCGCCCGCACCGCTGCCAGCAGTGCGGGCGACCGCGCGAGCGTGGCCAACCGCCGCAGCGTCCACTCGTGCGCCGCCTCCGCGTCCCCCTTCCCCACCCGGAACAGGACGGGCCGCACCACCCGCTCGAACATCACCGCCCGCCCCCCGTCGGGTTGATCATGAGGTTGACGGCGATGTGGATCTCCTCCACTGCCGCCAACCTCATGATCGACGTGTCGGGGTGGGGGGTCACCGGGGGGCTCGCAGGGACGCGTGGAGATCCTGCAGGGGGCGGACCTGCATGTCGCCGCGGATGCGTGCCTCGATGCCCATCACCGCGGCGGCTGCGCCCGGCACGGTGGTGATGCAGGGGATGTCGGCCGTGACGGCGGCGCTGCGGATCTCGTAGCCGTCGGAGCGGGCGCTGGCGCCGGAGCCCTGCGGGGTGTTGATCACGAGCGCCACGTCGCCACCGAGGATCATCGACACCGCGTCCTCGCCCTCGCCGGACTCGTAGTGCTTGCGGATCTGCTCGCAGGCGATGCCGTGCCGGCGCAGCACCTCGGCGGTGCCGGCGGTGGCGACGATCTCGAAGCCCAGGTCGGCGAGGCGCTTGATCGGGAAGATCATGCCCCGCTTGTCCCGGTTGGCGACCGAGACGAAGATCCGGCCGCCGGTCGGCAGGGAGCCGTACGCGGCGGACTGCGACTTGGCGAAGGCGTGCCCGAAGGAGGTGTCGATGCCCATGACCTCGCCGGTCGACTTCATCTCCGGGCCGAGCAGCGAGTCCACGCCCTTGCCGGCGGGGGTGCGGAACCGCTTGAACGGCAGCACCGCCTCCTTGACCGCGATCGGCGCGTCCGGTGGGAGTGTGCCGCCGTCCCCGTCGGCCGGGAGCAGGCCCTCGGCGCGCAGCTCGGCGATCGTGGCGCCGAGCGCGATCCGGGCCGCCGCCTTGGCGAGCGGCACCGCGGTGGCCTTGGAGACGAACGGGACGGTCCGCGAGGCGCGCGGGTTGGCTTCGAGGACCCAGAGCTGGTCGTCCTTGAGGGCGTACTGCACGTTGAGCAGACCCCGGACGCCGATCCCCCGGGCGATCGCCTCGGTGTAGCGGCGGACCTGGGCGACGTGCGACCCCGCGAGGGTGATCGGCGGCAGCGCGCAGGACGAGTCGCCGGAGTGGATGCCGGCCTCCTCGATGTGCTCCATCACGCCGCCGAGGTACACCTCGCCGTCGGCGTCGCAGAGCGCGTCGACGTCGATCTCGATGGCGTCGTCGAGGAAGCGGTCCACCAGGACCGGGTGGTCCGGGGAGATGTCGGTGGCCCGGCCGATGTAGCCGCGCAGCGTGGTGTCGTCGTACACGATCTCCATGCCCCGGCCGCCCAGGACGTACGACGGGCGGACCAGCACCGGGTAGCCGATCTCGTCGGCGATCGCCTTGGCCTCGTCGTACGACGTGGCCGTGCCGTGCGCCGGGGCGCGTAGACCGGCCCGGGCCAGCAGCGAGCCGAACGCGCCCCGCTCCTCGGCGAGGTGGATCGACTCCGGGGAGGTGCCGACCACCGGCACACCGGCGTCCTTGAGCCGCTGCGCGAGGCCCAGCGGGGTCTGCCCGCCGAGCTGCACGATCACCCCGACCACGCCCGGGCCGCCGGCCGCCTTCCCGGAGGAGTCCTCGGCGTGCCACACCTCGAGGACGTCCTCGAAGGTCAGCGGCTCGAAGTAGAGCCGGTCGGCGGTGTCGTAGTCGGTGGAGACGGTCTCCGGGTTGCAGTTGACCATGACGGTCTCGAAGCCGACGTCCCGCAGCGCCATCACCGCGTGCACGCAGGAGTAGTCGAACTCGATGCCCTGCCCGATCCGGTTCGGCCCGGAGCCGAGGATCAGCACCTTCGGCCGGTCCGACCCGCGCACCTCGGTCTCCGCGTCGTACGACGAGTAGTGGTACGGGGTGGTCGCCTCGAACTCGGCGGCGCAGGTGTCCACCGTCTTGTAGACCGGGCGGACGTCGAGGCGGTGCCGCAGCGTACGGACACCGTCCTCGGCGGCCAGCTCGGGGCGCAGCGCGGCGAGCTGCCGGTCGGACAGGCCGGCCCGCTTCGCGCGGCGCAGCAGGTCGGCGTCGAGCACCGGCGCGTCCACGATCTCGGCGCGCAGCTCCACCAGCCCCGCGATCTGGTCGAGGAACCACGGGTCCATGCCGCCGGACGCGGAGGCGACCTCGGCGATCGACGCACCCAGCCGCAGCGCCCGCTCGACGGTGTAGAGCCGCCCGTCGTGCGGCATGCGCAGCGCGGCGAGCGTGTTCTCCTTGGTTGCCCCCCGCGGATCCGGCACACTCCAGAAGCCGGCCGCCTTCGTCTCCATCGAGCGCATCGCCTTGTTGAGCGCCTCGGTGAAGTTGCGGCCCAGGCTCATCGCCTCGCCGACGGACTTCATCGTGGTGGTCAGCTCCGGGTCCGCGCCGGGGAACTTCTCGAACGCGAACCGGGGGATCTTCACCACCACGTAGTCCAGGGTCGGCTCGAACGCCGCCGGCGTCTTGAGGGTGATGTCGTTGGGGATCTCGTCGAGGGTGTAGCCGATGGCGAGCTTCGCGGCGATCTTCGCGATCGGGAAGCCGGTCGCCTTCGACGCGAGCGCCGACGAGCGGGACACCCGGGGGTTCATCTCGATCACGACGATCCGGCCGTCGGCCGGGTTCACCGCGAACTGGATGTTGCAGCCGCCGGTGTCCACCCCGACCTCGCGCAGCACCGCGATGCCGAGGTCACGCAGGCGCTGGTACTCCCGGTCGGTGAGCGTCATGGCCGGGGCCACGGTCACGCTGTCGCCGGTGTGCACGCCCATCGGGTCGACGTTCTCGATCGAGCAGACGACCACCACGTTGTCGTGGCGGTCGCGCATGAGTTCGAGCTCGTACTCCTTCCAGCCGAGCACGCTCTCCTCGATGAGCACCTCGTGCACCGGGCTGGCGGCCAGGCCGGCGCCGGCGATGCGCTCCAGGTCCTCGTCGGTGTGGGCCATGCCGGAGCCGAGACCGCCCATGGTGAACGACGGCCGGATCACCACCGGCAGGCCCAGCTCGGCGGCGGTGTCGCGGACCTCGTCCATCGAGTGGCAGACCCGGGAGCGGGGCACCAGGGCCGACGGATCCTCGACGCCGATCCGCACGCCCGCCTTGGCGACGATGTCCTTGAACAGCTGCCGGTCCTCGCCGCGGCGGATGGCGTCGATGTTCGCGCCGATCAGCTCCACGCCGTACTTCTCCAGCACGCCGGCCTCGTGCAGCGCGACCGCCGTGTTCAGGGCGGTCTGCCCGCCCAGGGTCGGCAGCACCGCGTCCGGGCGCTCCCGGGCGATGACCAGCTCGACGAACTCCGGGGTGATCGGCTCGATGTACGTGGCGTCGGCGAACTCCGGGTCCGTCATGATCGTCGCCGGGTTGGAGTTGACCAGGCTGACCCGGATCCCCTCGCTGCGCAGCACCCGGCACGCCTGGGTGCCGGAGTAGTCGAACTCGCAGGCCTGCCCGATCACGATCGGCCCGGAGCCGATCACCAGGATGTGCTTCAGATCGCTCCGCTTGGGCATTACTTCCCGCCTTCGATGAGTTCGGCGAAACGGTCGAAGAGGTAGTCCGCGTCGTGCGGGCCGGCTGCCGCCTCGGGGTGGTACTGGACGGTGAAGGCGGGCACGTCCTTGGCCCGCAGCCCCTCGACCACGTTGTCATTCAGACAGACGTGGCTGACCTCGACACCGCCGAACTCGGTGTCGATCACCTGATTCGGCACCACCGCACCGGGCTCGGCACCCGGGAACTGCACCGCGAAGCCGTGGTTGTGGCTGGTCACCTCGACCTTGCCGGTGACCCGGTCGAGCACCGGCTGGTTGATGCCGCGGTGGCCGTAACCCAGCTTGTAGGTGCCGAAGCCGAGCGCCCGGCCGAGGATCTGGCTGCCGAAGCAGATGCCGAACAGCGGCACCTTGCGGGTCAGCACCTCGCGGGCCAGCGCGACCGGCCCGTCGGCGGTGGCCGGGTCACCCGGGCCGGGCGAGAAGAACACCGCGTCGGCGCCGGTGGCGAGCAGGTCCTCGATCGTCGAGTGGGCCGGCAGCACGTGCGTGGTGACGCCGCGGGCGGCGAGCCGCCGGGGCACGTTGCGCTTGATGCCCAGGTCGAGGGCGGCGACGGTGAACCGGTGCTCCCCCACCGCCTCCACCACGTACGGCTTCGGGGTGGTCACCTCGGCGGAGAGGTCCGCGCCGACCATCTGCGGCGACTGGCGGACCCGGGCCAGCAGCGCGCGCGGGTCGGTCTCGACGCTGGACACACCCACCCGCATGGCGCCGCGCTCGCGCAGGTGGCGGGTCAGCGCCCGGGTGTCGACGCCGCTGATGCCGACCACGCCCTCGGCGGCGAGCCGGTCCTCCAGGCCGCCGGTGGCGCGCCAGTTGGAGCCGATCCGGGCCGGGTCGCGGACCACGTACCCGGCGACCCAGATCCGGCCGGACTCGTCGTCCTCGCCGTTGACGCCGGTGTTGCCGATGTGCGGGGCGGTCTGCACCACCACCTGCCGGTGGTAGGACGGGTCGGTCAGCGTCTCCTGGTAACCGGTCATGCCGGTGTTGAAGACCGCCTCGCCGAAGGTCTCCCCGATGCTGCCGTACGCCTCGCCGTGGAAGGTCCGCCCGTCCTCCAGGACGAGGATCGCGGGCCGGCGCTTCACTGTGCCCGCCCTTCGTTCCCGACTGCCGTGCTCCGCTTCGCGGCGTTCCTCACGCTCACTTGACTGCCTTTCCGTCCAGGACCGTCGGCTCGCCGCGCAGGAAGGTCGCCACGATGCGACCCGGCAGCGTCATGCGGGCGTACGGGGTGTTGCGGCTGCGGCTGGCCAGCTCCGCGGGCTCGATCGTGCGGCGGGCGGCCGGGTCCACCAGGGTCAGGTTGGCCGGTGCGCCCGGCGCGGGGGCGTGGCCGTGGTCGGCCAGGCCGGCGATGCGCGCCGGGGCGCGGGACATCCGCTCGGCGATGAGGTCCCACTGCGGGCCGAGCACGTCCAGCGCGATCGACAGGGCCGTCTCCAGGCCGAGCATGCCCGGCCGGGCGTACGCCCACTCGCACTCCTTGTCCTCCACGGCGTGCGGGGCGTGGTCGGTGGCGATGATGTCGATCACGCCCTCGGCCAGCGCGGCACGCAGCGCGGCGATGTCGGTGGTGGTGCGCAGCGGCGGGTTGACCTTGTAGACCGGGTCGTAGGTGGCGGCCTTCTCGTCGGTCAGCAGCAGGTGGTGCGGGGTCACCTCGGCGGTGACCCGGACGCCCCGGGCCTTGGCCTGGCGCAGCACCTCGACGCTGCCCGCCGTGGAGACGTGGCAGATGTGCAGGCGGCTGCCCACGTGCTCGGCGAGCAGCACGTCCCGGGCGATGATCGCCTCCTCGGCGACCGCCGGCCAGCCGGTCAGGCCGAGGCGGGTGGACACCTCGCCCTCGTGCATCTGGGCGCCCTCGGTCAGGCGGGGCTCCTCCGCGTGCTGGGCGATGATCCCGTCGAACGCCTTCACGTACTCCAGCGCCCGGCGCATCAGCCGGGGGTCGGCGACGCAGTGCCCGTCGTCGGAGAAGATCCGCACCCGGGCGGCGGAGTCGGCCATCGCCCCCAGCTCCGCGAGGCGCTCGCCGGCCAGGCCGACGGTCACCGCGCCGATCGGCTGCACGTCGACCAGCCCGGCCTCGCGGCCCAGTCGCCACACCTGCTCGACCACGCCGGCGGTGTCGGCGACCGGTGAGGTGTTCGCCATCGCGCACACCGCCGTGTAGCCGCCGAGTGCCGCCGCCCGGGAGCCGGACTCGACGGTCTCGGCGTCCTCCCGGCCCGGCTCACGCAGGTGGGTGTGCAGGTCGACCAGGCCGGGCAGGGCGACCAGGCCGGTGCCGTCGACCACGGTGGCGTCCGGCGCGGCGAGGCCCGTGCCGGTCTCGGCCACGACGCCGTCGCGGATCAGCAGGTCGGTCGGCGCGCCGCCGACGACGCTCACGTTGGTGATCAGGTACGCGCTCACCGGTTGTTCCCTCCGAGCAGCAGGTAGAGGACGGCCATCCGGACGGAGACGCCGTTGGCGACCTGTTCGACGATGGTGGAGCGGGGCGAGTCGGCGACCTCGGGTGTGATCTCCATGCCCCGGTTCATCGGGCCGGGATGCATGACGATCGCGTGCTCAGGCAGCCGGCGCATGCGCGGGCCGTCGAGGCCATAGCGGCGCGCGTACTCGCGGGCGGACGGGAAGTAGGAGTCGTTCATGCGCTCGCGCTGCACCCGCAGCATCATCACCACGTCCGAGGTCGGCAGCACCGCGTCCAGGTCGTACGAGACGTCGGTGCCGGGCGCCAGCGCCTGCGCGATGTCCACCGGGATGAGCGTCGGCGGGCCGACCAGGGTGACCTTCGCGCCGAGGGTGGACAGCAGCAGGACGTTGGAGCGGGCCACGCGGCTGTGCAGCACGTCCCCGACCACCGCGACCGACAGGCCGGCGAGCCGGCCCAGGCGGGAGCGCATCGTGTACGCGTCGAGCAGCGCCTGGGTGGGGTGTTCGTGGGTGCCGTCGCCGGCGTTGACCACCGAGCCGTCCACCCAGTCGGCGAGCCGGTGCGGGGCGCCCGAGGCGGGGTGTCGGACGACCACGGCGTCGGCGCCCATCGCCTGGAGGGTGAGCGCGGTGTCCTTGAGGCTCTCGCCCTTGGCGACGCTGGAGCCCTTGGCCGAGAAGTTGATCACGTCGGCGCTGAGCCGCTTGGCGGCGGCTTCGAAGGAGATCCGGGTGCGGGTGGAGTCCTCGTAGAAGAGGTTCACCACCGTCCGGCCGCGCAGCGCGGGCAGCTTCTTGACCTCACGGCCGGCCACGGTCGCCATCTCGGCGGCGGTGTCCAGGATCTCGGTGGCGGTGGCGGCGTCCAGGTCGGCGCCGGAGAGCAGATGGCGGATCATGCGCGCGTACCCCCGTAGAGCTTGACCTCGTCGGCGCCGTCGGTCTCGGCGAGGGTGACCTTCACGCTCTCGGCCAGGGAGGTCGGGATGTTCTTGCCGACGTAGTCGGCGCGGATCGGCAGCTCGCGGTGGCCGCGGTCGACCAGGACGGCGAGCTGGACCGACGCCGGGCGGCCGACGTCGTTCAGCGCGTCGAGCGCCGCGCGCACGGTGCGGCCGGAGAAGAGGACGTCGTCGACGAGGACGACCCGCTTGCCGTCGATGCCGCCGGCCGGCAGCTCGGTCGGCCCGATCGCGCGGGTGGCGTGCCGGCGCAGGTCGTCGCGGTAGAGGGTGATGTCGAGCACGCCCACCGGGACGTCGACGCCCTCGAAGGCGCTGATCCGGGCGGCGAGCCGCCGGGCGAGGGGCGCCCCCCGGGTGGGGATACCGAGCAGGACGGTCTGCTGGGCGCCCTGGGTCTTCTCCAGGATCTGGTGGGCGATGCGGTCGACCACGCGTTGCACGTCGGCGCTGGTGAGGATCACCTTCACCGAGGGTTGCGGCGCGGTCGACGAGCGGGCAGCCGGTGGGTAGGCCACGGCGGACCTCCTTCCCCGCCTCACGGGACGGGTCGTTAAAGGACGTCGGATGACCGGCGCGGACCGCGGACGGACCGGCCGGGGGCTTCGAGCCACGTTACCAGTGGTCACCGCGCGGACCGTCGCCACCCGCTGACCTGGGGGTCAGGGTGGCGAAATGGGGACAACTGCCCCAGCGCCCCCAACGGTAAGGTCGCGACCACTTGACCGGCTGTCGCAATCCCCGTACCGTCACGCTCCGTAGCGATCGACGGGAGAACCCCGAGCAGCACTGGGAGTGTCCGAATGCCCTCTGAGTACGCCAAGTCGCTGGGCGCCCGCCTGCGCTCCATCCGCCAGCAGCAGGGCCTGTCCCTGCAGGGCGTGGAGGAGAAGTCGAACGGGCGGTGGAAGGCCGTGGTGGTCGGCTCGTACGAGCGCGGCGACCGCGCCGTCACCGTGTCCCGTCTCGCCGAGCTGGCCGACTTCTACCGCGTTCCCGTCTCCGAGCTGCTGCCCGACGGCAGCGGCGTCCGCCACGAGCCCACCAGCAAGATCGTGCTGGACCTCGAGCGGCTGTACGACGAGGCCAGCGAGGACCTCGCCTACGTCGCCCGGTACGCCCGCGCGATCCAGCAGCAGCGCGGTGACTACAACGGCCGCGTCCTGTCGATCCGCGCCGACGACCTGCGCGCCCTGGCGATCGTCTACGACGCCTCGCCGTCCGGCCTGATCGAGCGGCTGACCGAGCACGGCGTCCTCGTCGCCGACCCCCGGGCGTTCTTCGCCTCCTGAGCACCGAACGACGAAAGGGCCCGTGCCGTCCGGCACGGGCCCTTTCGTCGTTCCTGTCGCTTTACGCGGCTCCGGCGTCCGCTCGGCGGATCGCGGTGCGGCTCACGCGGGCGTGGCCCCGCCGCTCGGCGCGGCTCAGCGGGTGGCGTACTCGGCGATGCGCCCGAGAATGCCGTTGAGGAAGCGCGGCGAGTCGTCGGTCGACATCTGCCGGGCCAGTTCCACCGCCTCGCTGATCGCCACCGCGTCATCGATCTCGTCGACGTAGAGCAGCTCGTACACCGCGATCCGGGCGAGGTTGCGGTCCACCGCCGGCATCCGCTCCAGCGTCCAGCCCTCGGCGTAGCTGGCGATCAGCTCGTCGATCCGGTCGAGGTGGCCGGCGACCCCCTCGACCAGGCTGACCGTGTACCCCAGGTGCTCGGGACGCGGCTTCTCGATCCGCTCGACGTAGCCGGCGAGCACCTCGACCGGTGGGCGGTCCCGCAGATCGGCCTCGAAGAGCACGTCCAGCGCCCGCTTGCGCGCCTTGCGGCGCGCCGGCATCTGCTGCTTCGGACCCTCGCCCATCAGGCTCGGCCGAGGTAACGGCCGTCGCGGGTGTCGACCTTGATCTTCTCGCCGTTGGTGATGAAGAGCGGCACCTGCACGGTCGCGCCGGTCTCGAGGGTGGCCGGCTTGTTGCCGCCGGTCGAGCGGTCACCCTGGAGGCCGGGCTCGGTGTACGTGATCTCGAGCACGACGCTGGTCGGCAGCTCGATGTACAGCGGAACGCCCTCGTGGGTGGCGACGGTCGCCTCGGCCTCGGGCAGCAGGTAGTTGGCCGCCTCGCCGACCGTGCCGCCGGGCACGGTGATCTGGTCGAACGTCTCCAGGTCCATGAAGACGTAGTCCTCGCCGTCGGCGTACAGGTACTGCATCGTGCGCTTGTCGACGGTCGCGGTCTCGACCTTGGTGCCCGCGTTGAAGGTCTTGTCGACCACCTTGCCGGACAGCACGTTCTTGAGCGTGGTGCGCACGAAGGCACCACCCTTGCCGGGCTTGACGTGCTGGAACTCGACGACGGCCCACAGCTCACCGTCGAGGTTGAGTACCAGGCCGTTCTTCAGGTCGTTGGTGGTGGCCATTTCCTGCCTTGATCATCAATTGGCGGACAGACCTGGCAAGTCTACTAGGCGGCTGCGCGCCGTAGCCCGGCGGCGACGTGAGGCGGTCAGGAATGCCGCGTCGCGAGGTGGTGCAGGGCCAGCCGGTAGCCGTCGACGCCCAAGCCGCAGATCACCCCGGTCGCCACGGCGGAGACCACCGAGTGGTGCCGGAACGGCTCCCGCGCGTGGATGTTCGAGATGTGCACCTCGACCAGCGGGCCGCGCAGCATCGCGCAGGCGTCCCGCACCGCGATCGAGTAGTGCGACCAGGCGGCGGGGTTGAGCACCACGGCGGCACCCTCGTCGGCCGCCTCGTGCAGCCAGCCGAGCAGCTCGTGCTCGGCGTCGGTCTGCCGCACCACCACGTCCAGCCCGAGGTCCCGACCGGTCCGCTCGCACAGCTCCACCAGGTCGGCGTACGTGGTGCCGCCGTACACCTCCGGCTGCCGGGTGCCCAGGCGGCCCAGGTTGGGGCCGTTCAGCACGTACACCCTCACGCGGCCACCTCGCGGTAGGCGGCGGCCAGCAGCTCGTCGTCGGGGCCCTCCAGGATCGCCGGGCGGGCCAGCCCGTCGAGCACGACGAACCGCAGCCGGTTGCCGCGGGCCTTCTTGTCCACCCGCATGGTGGCCAGCAACTGGGGCCACGCGTCGGCGGCGTAGGTGGTGGGCAGGCCGAGCGCGGCCACCGTGGTGCGGTGCCGCTGCGCGGTGGCGTCGTCGAGGCGGCCGGCGAGCCGGGCCAGCGCCGCGGCGTACACCAGGCCGACGGCGACCGCGTGGCCGTGCCGCCAGCGGTAGCCCTCGACCCTCTCGATCGCGTGGGCGAGGGTGTGGCCGTAGTTGAGCACCTCACGGACGCCGGACTCGCGCAGGTCTCCGGAGACCACGTCGGCCTTGACCTGGATCGCCCGTTCGATCAGCTCCCGCGTCACCGGGCCGGCCGGGTCGGTGGCCGCCGCCGGGTCCCGCTCGACCAGGTCGAGGATCACCGGGTCGGCGATGAAGCCGCACTTGACGACCTCGGCCATCCCGGCCGCCAGATCGACCGCCGGCAGGCCGTCCAGCGTCGCGAGGTCGGCCAGCACCCCGACCGGCGGGTGGAACGCACCGACCAGGTTCTTGCCGACGGCCGTGTTGACGCCGGTCTTGCCGCCGACCGCCGCGTCCACCATGCCGAGCAGGGAGGTCGCCACCGGCACCCAGCGCACGCCGCGCAGCCAGCAGGCCGCCACGAAGCCGGCCAGGTCGGTGAGGGCGCCGCCGCCGACGCCGACCACCGCGTCGGTCCGGGTGAAGCCCGCCTCGCCCAACTGGTCCCAGCAGGCCGCCGCGACGTCGACGTGCTTACCGGCCTCGGCGTCGGGCACCTCCACCGGCAGCGGGATCACGCCCGCCGCGCGGAGCCGGTCGCCGATCGCCCTGGCCAGGTCCGTCAGCGGCGGGGCGTACAGCACCGCCACGCGGGTCGCTCCGGGCAGCAGAGCGGGCAGCTCGCCGAGCAGGTCACGGCCGACCAGCACGTCGTACGGCCGCTCGCCGCCGACCGGAATCCGGGTCACGTCGTCCATCGCGCGCAGCCTAGTCGAGCGGGCGGCCCCGACGCGGCGAGTGTCCACTCCGTGACCACGCCGCGGGAGGGACGTTTCACCGGTGTGACCCGGGGGACGGGGTTCCGGGGAAGGACCACCGACCGCGGAGGGTGTGCGGCATGGCCAGATCGACCATCGACGGAGCGGACATCCGGGTACCGGCCACGATCCTCGGCGTGGGCCTGGGCGGATTCGTCGACGGCATCCTGCTGCACCAGGTCCTCCAGTGGCACCACCTGCTCAGCAGCACCGACACCGACAACGTGGGGATCAGGCCGTACCCGGTCGACACCGTGCCCGGGTTGCAGATGAACACCCTCTGGGACGGCCTCTTCCACGTGGTCACGTGGGTGGCCGTGCTGACCGGCCTGGCGCTGCTCTACGCGCGGGTCACCCGATCCCGGGGCCGGCTGTGGCGCTCCCCCGCGCTCTGGGGCTGGGCGCTGGTCGGCTGGGGCCTGTTCAACCTGGTCGAGGGGATCGTCGACCACCACCTGCTCGGCATCCACCACGTGCACGGCGGTCCGCACCAGCTCTGGTGGGACCTCGGCTTCCTCACGCTCGGGGCGGTGTTCGTGGCGGTCGGCTGGGCGATCCAGCGGCGGGCCACCACCGTCGACCTCTGCGCCAGCGGTCAGCGGTGACCCTCGCCCACGCCGGGCACCCGGCCGACGGCTTCCCGGTGGCCGCCCTCGTACCCCTGGTGGTGTTCTGGGTCTACCTGGCGATGGCGCTGGTGCAGCGGGGTTCCGGCGGGCCGGGTTGGAGCCACCGGCGGACGGGGAGCTTCGCGCTCGGCGCGGGCCTGCTCGTCGCCGGCCTCCTCTGGCCCGCCCGGGACCTGTCCGGGCACATGGTCCAGCACGTGCTGCTCGGCATGCTGGCGCCGCTCGCGCTGGTGCTCGGCGCGCCCGGCACGCTGGCGCTGCGCAGCGTACGGCCGCGGACCGCGCGGGCGGCCGTCCGGCTGCTGCGGCACCCGGCCGCCGGGCTGCTCGCCCACCCGGTCACCGGCCTGCTGCTCACCGCGGGCGGGCTCTGGCTGCTCTACCTGACCCCGCTCTACCGGGCCAGCCTGGCGAGTCCCGCGGTCCACGCGACGGTGCAGCTGCACTTCGTGGTGAGCGGCTACCTCTTCGCCTGGTCGATCGCCGGCCCGGATCCCGGGCCGCACCGGCCCCGCGTCCCGGTCCGCCTGGTCGTGCTCGGCGTCGGGGTGGCCGCGCACGCCACCCTCGCCCAGCTCCTCCACGCCGGCGTCCTCGTCGACGTGCCGGCCACGGCGGGCGAGCTGCGGGCCGGCGCGGCGGTCATGTACTACGGCGGGGACCTGGCCGAGATCCTGCTCGCCCTGGCCCTGCTGGTCACGTGGCGGCCGGAGCGGGCCGGGCGCGGGCGACCGGCGCGGCCGGCGGCCGTCAGGGCTTGAGCAGGGCGGCGATCTCGGTGGCGAGGTCCTCCGGGTCACGCCCGTCGGTGACCACGGTCGCGGTGGCGACCTCCGCGTACAGGGGCCGGCGCTGCTCCATCAGGTGCTTGAGCGTGGCCCGCGGGTTGATCGCGAGCAGCGGCCGGCCGGCGCCGAGGCCGATCCGCTTGACCGCGTCGGGCAGCTCGACGGAGAGGTGCACGACCGGGTGCCCGACCAGCGCCGCCCGGGTCTCCTCGGCGAGGACCGCGCCGCCGCCGAGGGCGAGCACCCCGGAGCAGGAGGCCAGCGCCGCCGCCACCGCCGCCCGTTCGAGCGTACGGAAGTGCGCCTCCCCCTCGTCCACGAAGATCTCCGGGATCGGCTTGCCGGCCATCGTCTCGATGTCGAGGTCGGTGTCCCGGAACTCCACCCCGAGGAGGGCGGCGAGCGCCTGCCCCACGGTGGTCTTGCCGCAGCCCGGCGCGCCGACGAGGACGCAGACGGGCGCCATCAGCGGATCACCAGCGCGTCGAGGTAACCGGCGAGGTTGCGGCGCATCTCGGTGACCGAGTCACCGCCGAACTTCTCCACCGCCGCCTCGGCGAGCACCAGCGCCACCATCGCCTCGGCGACGACCGCCGCGGCGGGCACGGCACACACGTCGGAGCGCTGGTTGATCGCGGTGGCCGGCTCGCCGGTGGTGACGTCCACGGTCGACAGGGCCCGGTTGAGCGAGGAGATGGGCTTCATCGCGGCCTTCACCCGCAGCGGCTCGCCGGTGGTGATGCCGCCCTCCAGGCCGCCGGCCCGGTCGGTGACCCGCCGGACGCCGGTGGCGGTCGGGATGATCTCGTCGTGCGCCTCGGAGCCCCGCGAGCGCGCCTGCTGCCAGCCGTCGCCGATCTCCACGCCCTTGATCGCCTGGATGGACATCAGCGCCGTGGCGAGCCGGGCGTCGAGCTTGCGGTCCCACTGCACGTGGCTGCCCAGACCGGGCGGCACCCCGTACGCCAGGACCTCGACCACGCCCCCGAGGGTGTCGGCGGCCTTCTTCGCGGCGTCGACCTCCGCGACCATCCGGGCGCTCGCCTCCGGGTCGACGCAGCGCAGCGGGTCCGCGTCGATCCGTGCGGCGTCGGCCGGCGTGGGCCGGAGGCCGGGCTTCGCGGCCACCGGCCCCAGCTCCACCACGTGCGAGACGATCTCGACGCCGAGCGCCTGCTTGACCAGCGCCTTGGCCACGGTGCCGACGGCGACCCGCGCGGCGGTCTCCCGGGCGCTGGCCCGCTCCAGGATCGGGCGGGCGTCGGTGTGCCCGTACTTCTGCATGCCGGCCAGGTCGGCGTGGCCCGGACGCGGGCGGGTGAGCGGTGCGTTGCGGGCCTGCCGGGCAAGCTCCTCCGGGTCGACCGGGTCGGCGGCCATGACGGTGCGCCACTTCGGCCACTCGGAGTTGCCCACCCGGATCGCGACCGGGCTGCCCAGCGTGACGCCGTGCCGCAGGCCGCCGATGATCTCGACCTCGTCCTGCTCGAAGGACATCCGGGCACCCCGGCCGTAGCCGAGCCGGCGCCGGGCCAGCTCACCGGCGATGTCCCCGGTGGTCACCTCGACACCGGCCGGTACGCCCTCGAGAAGCGCGACGAGGGCGGGACCGTGCGATTCACCTGCAGTCAACCAGCGCAACACAGCGGCCAGTCTGTCACGGCCGGTGGCCGCTCCGGTGCGGTGGCCGACCCGTCCCGCCCAGCGGACGGGGCCGGCCCGGGTCATCCGGATGGCGGGGAAGCCGTACGATCATGGCGGCGTGCCGGGAAGTCTGGTCGGCGGAGGATTCGTCGACCCGTCTGGAGGCACCGGTGCTGCTGTTCGCGTTCGCGGCCGTCCTGCTCCTCGCCGTGCTGCTCTCCAGCCTGGCGCACCGGACGATCCTCTCCACGGCAGTGGTCTTCCTGGTCGCCGGCTTCGTGCTCGGCCCGGACACCACCGGCGTGCTGGAGATCACCTCCGACAGCGAGATCGTCGCGACCCTCGCCGAGCTGGCGCTGTTCACCGTGCTGTTCACCGACGGGATGCGGGTCGGCTTCGCCGACCTGCGCTCGGCGTGGCGCCTGCCCGGGCGGGCGCTCGGCTGGGGCCTGCCGCTGACCCTGCTGATCACCGCGCTGCTGGCGCACTACGTGGCCGGGCTGGACTGGCCGGAGGCGCTGCTGATCGGCGCGGTCCTCGCTCCCACCGACCCGGTCTTCGCCGCCGCGCTGGTCGGCAACGAGCGGGTGCCGGGCCGGCTGCGGCACCTGCTCAACGTCGAGTCCGGCATCAACGACGGCCTGGCCCTGCCGTTCGTCATCCTGTTCCTGGCGATCGCCGCCGGCTCCGACGACCTGCACCTCGACGAGCTGGGCACGGAGCTGCTGCTCGGCGTGGTGATCGGGGTGGCGGTCCCGTGGCTGGCGCTGCGGCTGGAGAAGCTGCGGTTCTTCTCCGCCTCGACCCAGTACGAGCCGCTCAACGGCATGGCGATCGGCCTGCTGGTGCTCGCCCTGGGCCAGGTCACCCACGCCAACCTGTTCCTGGCCGCGTTCGCCGCCGGCATCACCGTGGCCACCTTCGGTGAGCGGCAGCGGGAGAGCTTCGAACACTTCGGCGAGCTGATCGCCGAGCTGTTCAAGCTCGCCGCCCTGCTGGTCTTCGGCGCGCTGATCTCGGTGGAGTTCCTGGGCGAGATCCACTGGACCGGCTGGGTCTTCGCGGTGCTCGCCATCGTGGTGGCCCGTCCCCTCGCGCTCGCGGTGTCGTTCCTCGGCTCGCACCTGACCCGCACCGAGCAGTTCGCCGCCATGTGGTTCGGCCCGAAGGGCTTCGCGTCGGTCGTCTACGGCCTGCTCGTGCTCCAGGCCGGCATCGCCGCCGGCGACGAGGTGTTCCACCTGGTGGCGCTGACCGTGGTGCTGTCGATCCTGGCTCACTCCTCCACCGACCTCGCGATCGCCCGGATCTTCGACCCGGCGACGACCCCGCACTGGTACGAGCGGCTGCGGGCGGCCTCCGCGGAGCGACGGGACGGCCGCGGGGACGGAGCCCGGCCGCCGTCCTGACGACGGCGGCGGTCAGGGCGTACGGACCGCGATCAGCGACTTGGTGAGGCCCAGCAGGCGCTCGTTGCGGATGGTGGCGTCCGGGAACAGGTACCGCATCTCGGCCCGGCCGACCAGTTCCGTGGTCAGGACCTGCCGCATCGCCGCCTCGTAGGACTTGCCCGGCGTGTACGCCAGCGGCCATCTAAGCGCGACGACCACCCGGGCCGACACCGGCGGGAACTGCATGCCGGGCGCGACCCAGTGCGGCTCGATCGGGAAGTAGCGATAGGGCGTCTGCACCCAGTACGCCGGCGCGGATCGCCGGGGGGTGCGAGGCGAGCCGTGGGGCGGTCGCGCCCGCCCCACGACGGCCTCAGATGCCCCGGCCCCGCTTGTGCAGGGTGCGCAGGACGGCGTCCGCGCGCACCACGCGCCCGGCCACGGCGAGTGCCAGGTACGCGCGCGGCTCGCGAGGGTTGCGCCGGATGGTCCGGCGCGCCCACCGCAGCGCCCCCCGCCGGTCGCCGGACGCGGCCCGGGCGAACGCGATCTGCCCGGCAACCCGCGCCTCCCCGGCCGGCTGGGTCCGGAACTCCGGATACCGTTCCAGCAGCCACTGCAACGCCTCGGAGATGGTGTCCCAGCGCTGCGCGAAGTAGGAGCGCTTGTGCCAGCGCACCAGCACGTACGGGGTGCGCAGGTTGACCAGCGGCGCGCTGCGGGCGGCCCGCAGCAGGAACTCGTAGTCCTCCGCGTAGCTGCCCGGGATCTCCTCGTCGACCAGCCCGAAGCCGTCCCGCAGGGCGGCGGCACGGATCACGAAGGTCGACGGGTGCAGCTCGGTCATCCGGTCGCGCAGCAGATCGGCGAGGGTGACCCGGTCGCGCGGCAGCGACCGGTCGACGGTGTGCCCGTCGTAGCTCACCCGGATGCCGCAGGACACGAACTCGGCCCCCGGCGCGGCGGCGAGTGCCTCGACCTGGGCCCGCAGCTTGCCGGGCAGCCACTCGTCGTCGTCGTCGCAGAAGGCGATCAGCTCGCCGGTGGCGGCGAGGGTGCCGGTGTTGCGGGCGCCGGCCAGGCCGGGGGTGCGCTCGTTGCGGACCAGCCGCACCGGCCGGCCGGGCCGGGACAGCTCGGCGAGCGTCGGGTCCGGCTCCGAGCGGTCGTACACGACGACCACCTCGACCTCGCCCGGGTATTCCTGGTCGAGGATGGCGCGCACCGCGGATCGCAGCAGCTCCGGGCGGTCCCGGGTGGGCACCACCGCACTGACGCTCGGGTGTCCGGTCATCGTCGCGCTCCCTTCCGGTGCGGCTGTGCCCACGGCCGCCACCACGTCCGCCGGCCACTGGACGCGGCCACCAACTCCTCCACGATCTCCCCGACCCGCGCCACCGCGGTCTCCCGCGCCCGGACCGAGTCGGGGTCGGCGCGGACGGTGAACCGGCTCGGGTCGGCGAGCCCGGCGGCGAGCGCCTCCACCAGCGCCTCGCGGGTCTCGCACAGCGCCACCATGCCGGCCGCGCCGAGCCGGCGCGCGAAGAGCAACTGGTGGTCGTCGACGTGCTCGCCGTGGGCCGGGTCCCGGGGGACCACGATCGGCAGGCGCCCGTGCCGACGGGCCTCCAGGATGGTGGCCGGGCCGCCGTGGCAGACCACGAGGTCGGCCCCGGACATCGCCGCCTGGAGTTCGTCGTGCCCAAGGAAGGGCACCGCGCCGGGGACGTCGGGGGCGCGGGTGTGTCCGTGCTGGACGGTCAGCGCCACCAGGTCGGTGACCTCGGGCGCCCAGCCCTCCAGCCACCCGACCAGCCGGTCGAAGGGGTGCTTGTCGGTGCCGACGGCGACCAGGACGGTGGACTGGGTCGCGCCGGCGCGGTCCCGCTGCCGCGGGACACGCACCGCGGGCTCGCACGGCGCCGCCGGCGCCGCGACCTGCTCCGCGCTCACAGGAGGGTCCCCACGACGGTCGCCTCCGGGTACTGCCGGCGCTGCTCCTCCCACTGCACGAGCATCGCGGACAGGAACGGCCGGCAGAGGCGGGCGGTCAGCGTCGGGGTGTCGATCCGGTCGTACACCTCGATGTAGACGGTCGGGATCCGCCGCAGCCACGCGAGCACCACGAACGGCACCGCGACGCCGGCGCCGGTGGTCACCACGGCGGCGACCTTCCGCCGGCGGAGCACCCGTGCCGCGAGCACCGCATTGCGGAGCAGATTGGGCACGTTGCGGGTGGTCGGGTGGTGGGCCGGGACCACGTCCTCGCCGGTGAGCAGCGAGACCGCCTCCGGCGTGTCGAAGGTGACCCAGACGCGGTGCCAGCGCTCGTACCAGGAGCGCAGTGCGAGCAGTTGGGCGAGATGCCCGCCACTCGACCCCACCAGCAGCAGGACGGGAGGATCGCCGCGATCCTCGATGTTCCTCTCCACGCGACTCCCCACGTTCGCTTGGACTTCCGATCGACGCCACGCGCGAGCAGATCACGTTTCGCGCGCGGGTTGTATAGGGCGACCGGATGATCAGCCGATCTCCGCCGGCTGCGGGGTCTGTTGCCCGCCAGACCGTCCGGCGCCATCAACGATCGTCACTAGCTGCACCCCTACCATCACACTCCGGAGTGGATCCGACGTCAACACCCGGCGGGACCAGCGGTTCACCCGCTATGTCGTTTCTCGACCACGTCCAACAGGGCGGGATGCAGCGCGGAATTCCATCCCGCCCCGGCGTCGGCGAGTCGCCACGTCCGCAGCCACATCTCCAGCAGGTACGCGTCGGCCGCCAGCCGGCGCCCCGCCGGGTCCAGGCCCAGGGCGTCACCGTACCGGTCGAGCTGGGCGTCCACCGCGCCCGCCGCGGCGGCCGCCGATTCGCCGTGCAGCACCAGGGCGCGCTGGAACGCGTCGTGCGCAAGGTCGAAGCCGAGCGGCACGTCCGGCCCGCTGTGCTCCCAGTCCCAGGCGACCAGCCGGCCGGCGTGCCGGCCCAGGTTCCACGGCACCCAGTCGCCGTGCCAGTGGCCGAACTCGACCAGGGTCCCACCGTGCCGGTGGGCCAGCGCGGCCACCGCGGCGGCCGCCCGTGCGCCGTCCGGGGTCGCCGCGGCGGCCCGCTCCGCCGTCGCGGTGAGCCGTCCCAGGAAGGTGGACCCGGCCAACGGGCGGGACGGCGCCGGCGGGCGGCCCCGTCGGGCCACCGCGAGCACCGCGGCGACCTCGGGCGGGTCGGTGACCGGCACTCCGCGTACGTCGGCCGGCAGCGGCTCGACCAGCGCCACGACCTGGCCGGCCCAGGCGGTCTCGGCGAGCAGCCGGGGCGCCACCGGGTGGTCCGGCACCCCGGCGAACACGGGCAGCTCGCGCAGGGCCGCCGCCTCGGCGGTCACCAGCGCGCGGGTGGCGTCGTTCCAGCCGATCTTGGCGTAGCCGAGCGGCCGGCCGTCCCCGTCGAACAGTTGCAGGGTCGGCTTGTGGTTCGGATCCGGTGGGCGTACGCCGCACGCCGCGTACGCCGGTGCGCCGCCGAGGAGGGCGGCGAGCCGGTGCGCGAGCAGCGCCTCGTCGGCGGCCACCCCGTCGGGCAGGGACACGGTCAGCGTCGGGAACGGGGCCAGCTCGATCCCGCGCAGGCGGGCGATCCCGCCGAGGACGGCCCGGACGGCCCGCACCTTCGGCGGCCGCAGCGCGTTGTACGCCAGCAGCGACGCGGCCGTGGCCCGGGGCGCACCCAGCGGGAGAAGGAAGCGGGCCCGCTCCTGTGACGGGACGACCGCGTACCGGGCCACCACCCGGTGACCGGCCGGCGGGTGGCCGCCCACGGTGAGCACGACCCGCTCGTCCCCGAAGACCGCACGGGTCACCCAGCCCAACCCGTCCGTGCGCGTACGCGGGTCGACGGACGTGCTCGCCGACGCGGTCACGCGGCCCGGTCCGGCCAGTCGAGGTCCATCCCGAGGCGCTCCCGCAGCGCGTCGTTGTACGGGCGGTAGTACGCGGTCAGCTCCGCCCGCAGCGCCGGGTCCAGCGGCGCGGAGCGGCGGTCGTTGTAGATCTTGAAGTTCGGCAGGTCGTGCGGCGGCAGCCCGAGGAAGTCCAACGTCCGGCGGTACGTCGACCGGGCGTCCCGGTAGAGGTCCTCACTGGGCAGGAAGAGGAACTGGTCCCGGTCGAAGCGCTCCAGCCACGGCTCCAGGTGTTCCAGGTAGCGGCCCCGGGCCCGGTACGTGTACCAGTCGTACGCCTCGCTGAAGTACTCCGGCTCGGCGATCAGCCGCTCCCGCTCCCCCGCGGTGCGCTCCTCCTCGGCGGCGAGGGCGTCGGCGAAGTCCAGCGGCTCGATGCCGTGCGTGCGCCGCTCCTTCCAGTGCGAGTACGCCCGCTCCACCGGGTCGCGCAGCAGCGCGATGAGCTTGACCGACGGCATCAGCGCGGCCACCCGCCGCGCGGCGAGCGGGTGGAACATGTACAGCGGGGCCGCCTCGCCGACCCGGACCGGGCCGCCGTGCCGCCGCTGCAGCGCCTCGCGGTGGCGCACGGTCGGGAAGTGCGAGCGGTACCACGCCTCCCCGCGCCGCCAGTGCTCCTCGAAGTAGTGGGCGGACTTCGTGTTCCACGCCGGGAAGAGCCGGGGCACCAGCGGGTGCTGGACGAGGTAGTTCCACAGCGAGGTGGTGCCACCCCGCTTCGTGCCGATGATGAGGAAGTCCGGCAGGGGCCGCCGGTCGCTGGTCCGGACGCCGTACCCGACGAGGGACTCCTTCACCCGCGCGGTCACCTGCGTCGGCACCAGCTGCTTCACCCGATCTCGCAAAGCCGGCACGACGGACCTCACCTGCCCTTCACCTGCTGCCCGGTGGGCTCACCGGCGTCCGGAGTCGCCCCCGCCCGCCCCCGTATCTGGTCCATGGTCGCCCGGATGCCTCGTCGCACCCGGGGCACCGTCAACAAGGCGACGCAGCCGGCGGCAAGCACGCCGACGGCCACCGCCAGGCCGGGGATGCCGCGCCCACCGACCAGCACCCCGATCGCCGCCGCGGCGCCCACCCCGGCGACCGTCGCCGCAGCGGCACGTAGCACCGACTTGTCGACCAGTGGCTGGCCGGTGACGATCCGGGCGCAGGCGAAGGCGGACAGGTTCTCGGTGGCAATCCCGGCTGCCCAGCCCAGTGCCGCACCGGTCACCCCGTACATGGGGATCAGCCACAGCCCGAGGGAGACGGTGACGAACAGCCCGGCCACGGTGGCGGCCAGGTGCAGCCCGCTGCGTCCACCCATCAGCAGCAGGCTCTGCGCGTTGCCGACTCCGGTGTTGACCAGCATGGCCAGCGCGAGGACGGTCATCGCGGTGGCGCCGCCGGTGAAGTCAGGGCCGAAGAGCTGCAGGAAGGCCAGCCCGAAGACGGCGAGCAGGAGGTAGATCGGCCAGGACAGCACCAGCCCCCACGCGGTCAGCTGCCGGTGCACGGCGGCTGCCGTCGCGCGCTCGCCCCGGCTGAGCAGCCGGGACAGTTGGTGCGACACCGCTACCCGCAGCCCGTGCATGGCGAGCTGGCCGGCGAGGATGTAGCGGCCGACGGCGCCGAACACGCCGGCGTCGGCCTGCCCGGCCAGCACCGAGGTGAGGAGAACCACTATCCACACGGCGCCGGTGTCGATCGCCACTGAGGCGGCCCGGGGAAGCGCGAAGCGCCAGAATGTCGACCAGTCCTCGCGCTCCGGTCGCAGGCCGGCGCCACGGCCGATGCCGAGCGGGGCGGCGACCAGCGCCAGGGACACCAGCAGAGCGACGGCCGCCGGCACCAACCAGCCGGTCATG
The DNA here is from genome assembly GCF_052068455.1 of Micromonospora sp. H33. Lineage (NCBI taxonomy): Bacteria > Bacillati > Actinomycetota > Actinomycetes > Micromonosporales > Micromonosporaceae > Micromonospora > Micromonospora sp. H33. The sequence goes on from NZ_JBQHDE010000006.1 coordinate 27,386, forward strand.
CCGGCCAACAGGCCACCGCCGGCCAGCACCGCCGTGACGACCAGCACGGGCCGCGCCACGGGCAGCAGGACCGACTGCACCGCGACGTACGCCCGGATCGGACGTACGCAACGGAGTGCACCGAACAACAGGGTCATCGCGACCACCACCGGCACCGCCGCGAAGCTGACCGCCACCAGCGCGGCGCCGTCGGCGCCCGGGTCGTCCAGCAGGCGGGGCGCAAGCGCATCGGCGGCGAACACACCGGCGACGGCGACGGCGAGCGCGGCCGCCAGCGGCGGGAGCAGCGCCACCGGCAGCACCCGGGCGGCGTCGCCCTGCGCGCCGGCACGCCGCCGCGGCAGCATCCACACCAGGCCGGTCTCCGCCCCGAGGGTGCACACCGCGGCGACGACCGTGACCACTCCGACGGCGGCGAAGAACGCACCCGAGCCGGTGGCGCCGTAACCGCGGGTGATCACCACCGCCAGGACGAAGCCGAAGAGACCGTTGACGGCAGCGCCGGCGAGCGCGGCGGCTCCGCTTCGGGCGCCGCGCCGGATCTCCGTCGCGCCGTCCGCAGAGGGCGGCCCGGAGCCTGGATCCGCGACGGCCCGTTCGGTGCGGGTGACGGTCATGCAGGAACCGCCTTCGGGCCGGGAGCAGGACGGGACGGAGACGCACGTCGAACGGCGACCTCCCGTTCGGTCAGCGCCATCGCGAAAGCGATCGCGAAGAAGGCCACGGTGATGGTCGGGCTGGCCATGCCGTAGAACGGGATCTGCACCACGCACACCACCGGCACCACGGCCATCCACTGCCCCGGCGCCGAGCGGGCACGGGCACAGAACACGGCGGCGACCGCGAACCAGGCCAGGAAGCAGAGCAGCGCCGGTACGCCATGGCTGAACAGGACCATCCAGAGCTGCCCCTGGGTCCCGACCGGCACTCCGGAGGAGACCGTGTCCACGCTGGCCGGCGCGCCGTAGCCCAGCCACGGCGAATCACTGATCCGGCGGATCACCTCGGCGTAGAGGGCGAAGCGGTCGGCGTTCGTGGAGCTGGACTCGACCCGGTTGCCGATCAGCTCGGCGACCGGGATGAACAGCGTCACGAGCGCGCCGACGAGCAGGACCCCGACGACGGAGGCACCCACCCGGACGTTGCCGCGCCGGGCCGCCCGCAACCCGAGCACGAGCAGACCCGCGCCGAGGCTCGCGAACATCACGCGGTTCAGGGTGAGGAACGCCGGCACCAGCGACAGCGGCAGCGACACCAGCAGCGCCCACCGCAGCACGCCGCGCCGACGCAGCATGGTGTACGCCACCACGCAGGGCAGGGTCATCGCGTACGCGCTGCCGTAGTTGTTGGTGTACGGGAAGGGGGCTGCCGGCCGGTAGATCGGGTTGAGCGACCGGGCGCTGTACTCCGCCGTCGTGAGGTGCACCAGGTCCTGCGTGTAAGGGTTGCCGGCGATCCCTGCGGGCAGCAGCACCTCCACGGGGGTGGCCAGCGAGAGCGTCGGCGCCAGTACGCTCACCCAGCCCAGCACGACGAGGCCGAACCAGAACAGGCAGAGCGGCACGAGCACCGCGGCCAGGTCGACGCGTTCCCGCGCCACGACGTACACGTAGACCCCGACCACCAGGGCGGTCACGTAGAAGCCCACCCGCAGGCCAAAGGTGAGCAGCGCGCCCGGCTCCGGCAACTGGGTGGCGCTGACCATGACCAGGGCCAGAAAGAGCAGCCAGATGCCGGTGGCCGGCGGCAACGGCACCCGGCCCCGCACGAGCAGCAGCGCCAGCAGCACAGCGCCGAAGAGCGACCAGCCCAGGTAGAAGGCGCCGGCCAGCCACCAGACCGGCACCAGACCGAACATCATCCCCAGCGGCCAGACCGGCAACCGGGGTGGCGGCGGGGGCGGCGGAGGCGGCGGCCCGATCGCCGCCCGGCCCTCACCCGCCGGCTCGCTGACGGACGGCGCCCGGGTGGGCACCGTCACCCCCGCCCGCCGCGGGTCAGAACGAAGCCCAATGGGGCGACACCGGCGGCGCGCAGCCGCTCCGCGAGCCGGCGGAGATCGGCCTGCCGGGTGCGGTCCTGCTCGATCACCACGACGGCGGTGCCCTGCCGGGCCGCCGCGACACCACGCTCGTCCGCCTCGGCCGGCGGCGCGTTGAACAGCACCAGACCCTGGGCGGCGCGCTGCCGCCAGGTGCCGAACCGTACGCCGCCGGCCCCCACGGGCACCTCGTCGGCGGTCTCCCGGACCCTGCTCTTCCCGCTGACCGGCACGCCGGAGGTCACCCGGGGCAGGGTCATCGTGGCGTCCGGGTCGGTCACGGGGCGGCCGCCCGTCGGGTGCGGAGAGGGCCGCCGGACGGAGATCTGCTGGGTGATGTCGTCGACCGTGACCGCCCCGCCCTCGCGGGGCTTGGGGACGGCGGGCCGGGCCGGGTTGGCGGCCGCCGGGAGTCGCCCCAGCCCTGCCAACACCTCCGCGCGCAGCCGGTCCAGGCGGCCAGTGTCGTCGGCGACGTAGACGTCCCGCCCGGTCGCGGCCAACGCCACCGCCAGCCCGGCGGTCATCACGGTCTGGTCCTCCCGGGTGGTCAGCAGCGCCACCCGGGCCGGTTCGCGCACCCGCTCGGCGATCGCCATCGCCACGTACCGGATGTCGGCGTCCACCGCGTGCCGGGAGCCTCGCAGGCCACGGCTACGGACCGTGCCGAGCAGGGGAAGGCCGGTGGCGTCCCGGCCGTCGTCCACCGACCGGATGCGCCGGTCCACCGACTCCCAGCCGTACGCCAGCACCACACCGAGCAGGACGCCGCCGAGCAGACCGGCCAGGATGTAGAGCGGACCCCGCCCGCCGGAGGAGACCAGGGCGCGCTCGGCGCTCTGGGTGACCCAACCCGGGTTGACGTCCACCGCCGCGATCTCGGTACGCGCCGAGCTCAACTGCGTCAGCTGGCTGTTGACACCGGCGAGCTCGGCGACCGCGGCGTCGCGGGCGCCCTCGCTGGCGCTGGCCACTCGCCGTTGCAGCGCCGTCTGCTGCTCGGCGACCTTGTCGATGCTCTCGTCGTACGAGCGCAGCATCTCCTCGCGTTGCTTCTCGTACATCGAACGGCGCACATCGAGGTAGGCCTGGGCGGCGAGGTTGACGCTGCGAACCGCCTCTTCCGCCGAGCGGCCGGTGTAGGAGAAGCGCAGGATCTGCCCGCCGGTGGGCACCTCCACGTCGAGGGCGTCCCGGACGTCCCGCGGGTCCGCCGCGTTGGCCTCGGCGAGCCGCTGCACCACGTCGGTGCCGGTGGCGATGCCGCTCTCCACGTTCATGTTCACCGCGCGGTCGGCGGCGGCGCCGCTGGGCGTGAAGGCGTCGGTGACGACGGGACGGACCGCCACCACGGCGTTCGCGGTGACCGCACCGGGGACGAGGAAGACGTACCCGAGAGCGGCGACCAAGCCGACCGCGGCGACTGCCGCCACCAGCCGGATCCGGTGTAACGGGACCCGCAGCAGGTCGGTCAGGGTGACCGTACGGGCCGGCGCGCCCGCGCCCCCGGACGCGTCGGCGGACCAGGAACCGGGAGGTGCATCAGTCATGGAGCTTCACCGTCTGTTGTCGTCTCTCCGCAGGGGAACGTCGCGGGCGCCGGATACCGCGGACGGTCCCTCCCGACGTTGCAGGCCGGCGACAGGGGATCCGCCGCCGGCCCGACGTGAACAATCTACCGATCGCCCGTCACGAGCAGGTGACGGTCACTGCACGGAGAAGAACGTCCGCGGGCTGGACCAGGTCAGCTGGGCGCTGGCCGGCGCGATCACCGTGGTGCCCGCGCCGTCGACCGCCGGGCTCGCCGTGGGGTCGAAGGGCACGCTGCGCAGCGTCCCGTCCGTGCTCCCGTACACGATCTTGCCGCCGACCCAGGCCATCCCCCGCACCGCCGACCAGGTGACGCCGGTGGTGGGCAGGGTGAACTCGGTGCCGCCGAGGTAGTTCCCGTCGGTCTCGAAGTACCGGTAGTAGAGACCGCTGGCACCGCTGCGGGTGTAGTAGAGCCGGCCGTTGAGGAAGAACGCGCCGGTCATGTTCGCCGCGTTGAACCAGTCGTTGTAGCCGGAGGACTCCCACGGCGCACCGATCGTGGTGCCGTTGAACATCGAGATGTCGATCCGGCTGCCGGTGGGCGTCCCGGCGACCGTGTGCGCCCAGTAGATCCGGTCGCTCACCCGCCAGGTCGCCCCGGCACCGGTGTAGTTCGGCTGGCTGACCGTGGTCGGGGTGCCGATGGTCGTGCCGTCGAACGGCACCTTGGCCACCGTACCCTCGCCGGTGCCGAGGTAGAGGTTGCCGGTGCTGGCGGTCGGTGCGGTCTTCGGGGTGACGGTGCGGCCGCCGGAGAGCGGGAACACGCCGAGCCGGCCGTGGTACTCCCCGCCCATCCCGTCGGAGTTGTGCCCGAAGTAGAGGCCGTCGCTGCCCCGCCAGAGCACCGGCACCTGCGAGCCCCACGAGCTGGTGCCGGCCGGCATGGAGGAGCTGCCCCGACGGCCGGGGTTCCAGGCCACGGGCATGCCGGTGGCGGGGGTGACGGCGGCGATGCCGAGCCGGTCGATCGCGCCGGGACCGGCGGCGTCGTGGGCGTTCGGGTTGTTCAGCCAGCGGAAGTGTCCACCGAGATAGATGACGTTGTCCGCGACCTCGACGGAGGTGATCGTGTCGTTGCCGGTGTAGTCGACCCAGGTGCCGAGCTGACCGCCGCCCCGCGCGGCGGTCTCGAACCGCACGAGCGCGTCGCAGTACGCGGCCGGCCACCCCGCGCCGCCGTTCGTGCCGACGACGAACCAGCTACCGTCACCGCCGAACTTCACGTCCTGTACGTAGTGCACGAAGGTCGCCGGGGCCGCGCACGCCGGGACGAACTTCTCGGTGCTCCAGTCGATCACGGACGGCGTGCCGGAGAGGTTGACCAGCGCCATCTGGTTGCGCGACTGGCCGTTGACATACATGAAGTTGCCGCCGACGACCAGTGTGTTCCCGTCCGGGGTGACGTCGATCGTCCACGCGTACGGGCTGGTGCTGTGTCGCCCGACGGAGGTGTTGACGTTGAAGCCGGAGTCGATCGCGCCGGTGGTGGCGTTGAGCCGGGCGAGCCCGGAGTGCGCGGTGCCGTTGATCCAGTTGAACGCACCGGCCAGGTACAGCCAGTTGTCGTGCAGCACCATGTCACGGATCATGCCGCCGTCGGAGCGCCCGACCCAGCTGTCGACGATCGCCCCGATGGTCGGGTTGAGCGCCACCAGGTTCTTCCGGGACACGCCGTTGACAATCTTGAAGCCGCCGCCCACGATCAGCGTGCCGTTCGGGCCGGCGATCAGCGAGTTGACCGGCCCGTCGAGCACCGGCAGGAAGGTCGTCGAGATCGTGCCGGTGGTCCGGTCGTACGCGAACAGGTAGCTGCGGGTCGTCCAGGCCGCGCTCGCGTTCTGCCGGATCTGGGTGAAGCTGCCACCGACGTACACCATGGAGCCGACCTGCGCGAACGCGCGGGTCTCGCCGTCGCGGGCGTGCGGGGTGGCGTCGGCCGGGTTGGTCGACACCAGGGTCTGCGTCTCGGGAGCCGGCACCACGGCGGCGGACGCCGCCGACGGGACGGCCACCACGGCGGCGACGGTCACCAGACCGATCGCGGCCGCGCGGATGCGGAATCCGGCAGATCGCCGAGAGAGCGAGACTTCGGGCACGCTGCGCCTCCAAGCTGGATGAGAACCCGCGTAGCGTGCCTCGCCGACCCTGGTTGGCGATATCCGCCGATTGGGCGGTCAGGCACCCCACGCGACGACGGCGAGCGTACCGGGTCGGATGTCCGACTCTCCGTCCGCCATCCCATCGCGTCGCGTGGTCAGTTCGCTCCGGTCGGTTGGCGCAGGTAGCCGTCCCGTCCGGCGCGGGCGAATCCCGCGAGGGCGGACGCGTCATGGTTCATGGTCATGTCGCAGGTGCGCGTCCGGGTGGTCATGCCGGCGGAGTTGAAGTAGATCGTCGCCTTGATCTTCGGGTGCGCCTTGAGCGCGGCGGGGAACTCCTCGAACCAGCGCCGCTTGGCGTCCGGGTCGGTCGAGTTGACGTTGGTCCCGAACTCCGCGAGCATCCGCGGTTTGCCGGCGCCGATGCCGTTCTGGTCGAGCCAGCGGTAGAAGCTGCCGACGGTGGTCGCCGGGGTCTTCCAGACGGTGCTGCCGTTGCAGACGTGGAAGTTGTACGGGTCCCAGGCGACCCAGTCCACGTAGCGGTCGCCCGGGTACAGCCCCGGGTACCGGCTGTAGTGGCCCGACCAGCCCATCATCGTCCACACCCAGACCGCGTTGTGGGCCCCGGCGGCGGCGAACCGGTCGTGGACGTGCCGCCACGCGCGCACGAAGTCGGCGTCGCTGCCCTTGGCCGGCTCGTCCTCCGGCTCGTGGTCGAAGCCCATGAACACCGGCACGCCGGTGGCCCGGATCCGGCCGGCGACCGCGTCGATGGTCGCGTCGTGCCGGCCGCTGTAGACGTCCTTCCAGGTCAGCACCGCGCCGGAGGAGAAGACGCGGGACTCCCAGGCGAAGAACATCAGCCGGCCCTCGCGCATCTGCTGCTGCTCGTACGCGTCGGGGAAGGCCCCGTTGCTGCCGGTGTTCGAGAAGTCGTGGTAGCGGTGCACGATGTCGAACTTCCGCCCGACCTGCGCCTCCACGTCGGTGATGGCCCGGCCGTGGTCCCACGTGGCGGGGTCCGTCGGTGAGTACATGCCCCACCAGGCGCCGCAGGAGGGCACCAGCTTCGACGAGACCTGCCCGCAGCCGCCGGGGCGCGGCGACGGCGTCAGGGTCGGGCTCGGCGCCGGACGGCTCGGGCTGGCGCTCGGGGACGGCGGGGGCGCGGGCGGGGTGGTCGGGACCGTCGTGCGGCTCGGCCAGGGCGCGGCGCTGCTCGGCGCCGGTGTCGGGCGGCTGCCGACGTCGTAGCGGAGGACCAGGCGGGGACGCAGGTCGGGGTTGCGGTTCTCCGACGACGCCCAGTAGACCCGGGTCTCCAGCCCGGCCTGGGCCAGCGACACCGTGACCGTGCCGTTGCCGGTCACCAGCTTCGACACGTCCCACTCGTTGAAGCCGGGCTCGACCCCCGCGACGCTGTCGAGGGCGGCGCCCACCGGCGCCGGCGCGGGCCGCCCCAGCCGGGCGTCCACCGTGGAGGCGTGGGCGGTCACCGTCGCGTCGAACTCCTGCCAGGCGTGCACCCGCAGCGTGGCCCGGATGTTGACGGCGTTCGCCGGCAGGGCGGTCACCGCGAACTGGAGGACCGCCTCACGCATGCCGCGCGGGTTGGCGTCGCAGCGGACCGGGCAGGTGGCGAGGGTCGTCTTGGCGCCGTTGTCGCCGTCCTGAGACACCGTGGTGGCGGTCGTGTCGGCCACCGCCCGCACGGACAGGTCGTCGGCCGCGAGCAGCGGCATCACGCCGGCCACCAGCCCGCCGACCACCGTCGCGGCGGCCACGCCGACCAGCGCCGCCTTGCGCCGCGGGCCGTGGTGCCGGGTGAGTCGGTGCACTCCGCGCCTGCCCAACAAAACTCCCTGTGTCTGCTGCGCTTACTCTCGGCAGCGTAGCGATGGCCGCGACACGACGTGGGGACGACAGCGGGACCTAAGCGCGTCTTAACCGTCGCCTAAGTATTCCGCGTACGCCCACAGCGGACGGTGCCCTCCTGCCTGGGAGGTCAGTCGCCACGCGCCGCCGCCAGGGCGGCGGCCATCGCCGCACGGGGTGCGGGCACGCCGGTGAACTGCTCGAACTGCCCGACCGCCTGGGCCAGCAGCAGGTCGAGGCCGGAGACGATCCGGCAGCCCGCCGCGTGCGCGGCGGCCGCCAGAGGCGTCGGCCACGGGTCGTAGAGGGCGTCGAAGAGCACGGTCGCCGGATGCCAGGCCACCGTGCCCGCCAGCGGATCGGCGACCCCCTTCGGCACGGTGGAGATCACCACGTCGGCGGCGGCGTGCTCGACGGCCTGGGCCCACGACGCGCCGACGAGCGGCACGCCGACCGCCCCGGCCACCGGCCGCAGGTCGTCGATCGCCTCGGCGCGCCGGGCCACCACGGTCACCGCCCGCGCACGCAACTGCGCCGCCGCGGCGACCGCCGCCCGCGCGGTGCCGCCGGCGCCGAGCACCGTCACGGTGGCGTCCGGCCGTACGCCGGCGTCGGCCAGCACCTCGACCATGCCGGCCACGTCCGTGTTGTCCGCGTACCAGGTGCCGTCCGGACGCCGTACCAGCGTGTTGGCGGCGCCGACGGCGGTCGCGACGGGCGACGCGGCCGCCGCCACCGCGAGCGCCGCCTCCTTCCCGGGCATGGTCACCGACAGGCCGGCCCACTCCGGGCCCAGTCCGGCGACCAGGGCCGGCAGCTCCGACTCCGCGCACTCGAACCGGGTGTACGACCAGCCGGCCAGGCCGGCCGCCGCGTAGCCGGCGTTGTGGATCACCGGGGAGAGGGAGTGCGCGATCGGCTTGCCGACCACCGCCGCCCGCCGCGCGACCGCCATCAGATGATCCCGGCCTCCCGCGCCTTGGCCTCGTTGCGCTGGTGCTCGGCGTACGTCTCGGCGAACGCGGAGTGCCCCTCGTCGTCGATGGCGACGAAGAAGAGCCAGTTGCCCTTGGGCGGGTTCATCGCTCCGGCCAGCGCGTCCTTGCCCGGGTTGTTGATCGGGCCGGGGACCATGCCCCGCAGCTTGCGGTTGTACGGGTTCTTCGGGTTGTCCAGCTCGGCCGCGGTCATGTCCTTGGAGGCCTTGGTCCGCTGCCCGGTCAGCTCCAGGTAGTAGTTGACCGTGACGTCCATCTCCAGGCAGCCGCACGGGAAGTTGCCCTTGTACACCCGGTTGTAGGCGACCCGGGAGACCTTGCCGAGGTCGTCCTTGTTGCCGGCCTCCGCCTGCGCGAGCGACGCCACGATCAGCGCCTCGTACGGGCTGACCCCACCCAGGCCCTTCTGCACCTTGTCGGCGAACTGGAGCTCACCGGTGACGGCGACGAAGTTCTCCACCATCAGCTTGAGGATCGACTCGGCGGTCGCCTTCGGCGGGATCTCGTACGTGTCCGGGTAGAGGAAACCCTCGACCGACTTCGCCGCCTTCTTGCCGTCGCCGCGGTTGAACCACCAGTCCGGTACGCCGAGCGCGATCGGGTCCTTCGCCGCCGCCTCGAACTCCTTGACCGGGATCTTGGTCTTCTCGGAGAGCAGCTCGTAGACCTTCTTGGCGGTGCGCCCCTCCGGGACGGTGATCCCGTTCACGACGCGGTTCTTCGGGTCGAGCATCGCCGTGACGGCGCTCACGCCGCTCATCTGCTTGCGCAGCTTGTACAGGCCCGGCTGGATGTTCGTGCTGCGCGAGTTCTCCTCCGCCGCCTCGATGAACGCCTTGGTGCTCTTGACGACCCCCGCGTCGTAGAGCGCCACCGCCATGTCGGCGATCAGGGCACCCTGCTTGATCTCGACGGTCACCTCGCCGGTGCCGCTGCCCTCGTAGTCCGGAGTGACGAAGTAGCTCTGGATCCGGTCGAAGCCGTAGAAGGCGCCGCCGCCGATGCCACCGAGCAGGACGAGGGCCAACAGCAGGGCCAGGACGGTCTTACCGCGCCCGCCGCCCGAGCCGTTCTTGCGCTTGCGCACGTAGCCGCGCCGGTGCCGGCCCTTCTCCCCCTGTTCCTGCTCATCGAACCCGAGATCCAGATCGTCGATCATCCTGTCCGCCTCCGCTGCGCGTCCAGCCAGCTCTGCAGAATCTCCACCGCGGCGGCCTGGTCGACCACCGCGCGTTGTCGTCGTCCCCGGACACCACGCTCCGCAAGCCTACGAGAAGCCACGACGGTGGACATCCTCTCGTCGGTGAGCGCTACCGGGACGGGCGCTATTACATCGGCCAGACGGCCAGCGTACGCCTTCGCGTGGACAGCGGCCGGGCCCTGCTTTCCCGCGAGGGTGACCGGAAGACCGACGACAACCTCGACCGCCTCGTGCTCCGCGACCAGCGCAGCCAGCTCGGCAATGTCACTCGGGACCGCGTCGGGAGACGCCGTGAGGTCACGGGCCAGCGTGACCAGCGGGGTGGCCAGCACACCGTGCGGGTCCGACCGGGCCACCCCCACCCGGACCTGCCCGACGTCCACGCCGAGCCGGACTCCCCGAGAGAGCTCAGTCACCGACGGTCACCACCCACACAGACGGGCCAGGGCGGACCGGCTGGTCCGCCCTGGCCGTGCCCGAAAGGAACATCACGCCTCGGCGATGGCCTTCTCGACGGTGCGGAGCAGGTTGGGCGCCTCCGCCGCCGGCAGGCCGCCGCCCTGGGCCAGGTCGGCGCTGCCCCCGCCACGGCCGGAGAAGGCCGCCTTGACCAGGTCGGCCGCCGACAGGCCGCGGCCGCGGGCGGCGGGATTGACCGCCACCACCAGCGACGCCTTGCCGTTTGCCCGGGCGGCCACCGCGACCACCGCCGGCCGCGCCGGATCGATCTTGCCGCGGATCTCCTGGGCGAGCGTCCGCACGTCGTTGCCGGCCGCGCCCTCCGGGGCCTCAGTGCCGACGTACGCGACACCACGCACGTCCTTCGCCTGCGCCGCGAGCGCCGCCGCCCCGCCCAGCACCAGCTGGGCCCGCAGCTTCTCCAACTCCTTCTCCGCGTCGCGCAGCTGGGTGACCGTCTGCTCGACCCGGTCGGCGACCTGCTCGCTGGGCACCCGGTACAGCTCGGCCAGCCGGGAGACCAGCAGGTGCTCACGGGCGAGGAAGTTGAACGCGTCCATCCCGACCAGCGCCTCGACCCGGCGGACACCGGACCCGATGGACGACTCGGACAGGATCTTCACCACGCCGAGCTGGCCGGAGCGGGCGACGTGGGTGCCACCGCACAGCTCCCGGGCGTAGTCGCCGACCTCGACGACCCGCACCTGCTCGCCGTACTTCTCACCGAACAGCGCCATCGCGCCGATGCGCCGCGCCTCCTCCAGCGAGGTGACGAACGCGTGCACCTCCAGGTCCGCCAGCAGCACCTCGTTGACCTGCTGCTCGACGTCGCGCAGCACGCTCGGCGCCACCCCGGTCGGCGTGTTGAAGTCGAACCGCAGCCGGCCCGGCGCGTTCAGCGAACCGGCCTGGGTGGCCGACTCACCGAGGAAGTTGCGCATGGTCTGGTGGACCAGGTGGGTCGCGGTGTGCGACCGGGAGATCGCCCGGCGGCGGCTCGTGTCGATCTCGGCGAAGCCGGTCTCGCCGGCGCGCACCTCACCCCGGATCACCCGGGCCCGGTGCACGATCAGACCGGGCACCGGCTGCTGCACGTCGAGGACCTCGACCTGCCCGCCGTCCACCGTGATCCTGCCCAGGTCGGGCTGCTGCCCACCGCCCTCGGCGTAGAACGGGGTCGCGTCGAGCACCAGCTCGACCGTGTCCCCCTCGACCGCCGCTCCGCGCGGACCGTCGGCACCGAGGACCGCCCGCACCCGCGACTCCCGGGCGACCTCGTGGTAGCCGGTGAACGTGACCGGCCCGCCCTCGTCGAGCACCGCCCGGTACGACGACAGGTCGGTGTGCCCCGTCTTGCGCGCCTGGGCATCGGCCTTCGCCCGGGCCCGCTGGTCGGCCATCAGCCGGCGGAAGCCCTCGGCGTCGACCTGCAGGCCCTGCTCCGCCGCGATCTCCAGCGTGAGGTCGATCGGGAAGCCGTACGTGTCGTGCAGCTGGAAGGCCTTCTCGCCGCTGATCGCCGCGCCGCCCGCGGTGCGGGTCTCCGTGATCGCGGTCTCCAGGATCGTGGTGCCGGCCCGCAGCGTGGAGAGGAACGCCTCCTCCTCCGCGTACGCGTAATCCGCGATCCGGTCGAAGTCGGCGGCCAGCTCCGGGTACGACGGCGCCATGCAGTCCCGGGCGACCGGCAGCAGCTCGGGCAGCGCCCGCTCCTGCCAGCCGAGCAGCCGGACCGCGCGGATCGCGCGGCGCATGATGCGGCGCAGCACGTACCCGCGCCCCTCGTTGCTCGGGGTCACGCCGTCGCCGATCAGCATCAGCGCGGTGCGGACGTGGTCGGCGACGACCCGCAGCCGCACGTCGTCCGGGTGCGACTCGCTGGCGACGTGCCCGGAGTGGACGCCGTACCGCTTGCCGGTCAGCTCGGCGGCCTTGTCCAGGATCGGCCGGACCTCGTCGATCTCGTACAGGTTGTCGACGCCCTGGAGGATCGACGCCATCCGCTCCAGGCCCATGCCGGTGTCGATGTTCTTCGCCGGCAGATCCCCGAGGATCGGGTAGTCCTCCTTGCCGGTGCCCGGACCCCGCTCGTACTGCATGAAGACGAGGTTCCAGAACTCCATGTAGCGGTCCTCGTCGACCGCCGGGCCGCCCTCGCGGCCATACTCCGGCCCGCGGTCGTAGAACAGCTCGGAGCACGGGCCGCAGGGGCCGGGGATGCCCATCGACCAGAAGTTGTCCGCCTTGCCGCGGCGCACGATCCGCGCGGCCGGCACGCCGACCGACCGCCAGATCTCGAACGCCTCGTCGTCGTCCAGGTAGACCGTGGGCCAGATCCGGTCGGGGTCCAGCCCGTACCCACCGGCGTCGACCGACTTGGTCGCCAGGTCCCAGGCGAACGGGATCGCCCCGTCCTTGAAGTAGTCCCCGAAGGAGAAGTTGCCGTTCATCTGGAAGAACGTGCCGTGCCGGCTGGTCTTGCCGACCTCGTCGATGTCCGGCGTACGGATGCACTTCTGCACGCTGACCGCCCGCCGGTACGGCGGGGTCTGCTGGCCCAGGAAGTAGGGGACGAACTGCACCATGCCGGCGTTGACGAACAGCAGGTTCGGGTCGCTGATGGCGGGCAGCGGAGCGGACGGCACCACGGTGTGGCCATTCGCCTCGAAGTGCGCGAGGTACCGCCGCTTGATCTCCGCCGTCTTCATCGCTCGTGTTCCTCCGGGAAAATCTCTCGATCGCCGATGCGCGGGTCCTCCCGCAGGTCGGCGAACTGGTCGTCGAACGCCTCGCCGCGGGCGAAGGCCTCGTGGATCTCCTGCTCCCTCTCGGCCATCCCGATCCGGACGTCCTCCACGAAGCTACGCAGCGACTCCACCAGGCTGCCAGCGGATTCCGACAGCCCGCTCGCGATCCCGGCCGGCGTGTAGGCCTGCGCGGTCCGGGTGGCCTTGCGGACCACCACCACGCCGACGGCCAGGCCGATACCGAGCCAGAACAACCGCCTCATGCTCTCATCCTCCTGCTCGCCACCGGCCCGGGTCAGCGGTTGCCGCGCCGGGCCGCCCGCCGCTGCTGCTTGATGGTGTCGCGGACCTCACGCTCGGTCTCGGCGTGCCGCCGCGCGGAGGCGGCCCGGCGGACGCCGTAGCCGAAGGCGGCGACCTTGACCAGCGGGTTGGCGGCGGCGGCGGAGACGACGGTGGCGAGGTTGGCGATGTTGGCGGTGACGTTCTGCGCGTGGCTGGTCATGGTGTCGACCTTCGCGAGCTGGAGGTTGACGCCGTCCAGCGAGGTCTGCACCTGCTCCAGCGCGGTGTTGACGTTCTTCACCGTGGTGTTGACGTCGCCGAGCAGCGGGGCGGTGCGGTCGTTGAGGTCGTTGATCATCCGGGTGGCGGCGTCCACGGTGTGCCGCAGCCGCAGGATGGGCAGCATCAGGATCAACACCAGCATCGCGAACGCGATCGCCGCGATCAGCGCCGCGACCTCTCCAAAGTCCACGCCTGTCCTCCTCAAGCCGAATCCGCGGCGCCGGGCGTCCCGGAGCGCGCGACCGTCGTACCCACAACCACGCCGCGCGCCCGGAGACGGATCAACGGGAGCAGGCGGGCCTGCCAGCCCCAGACCCTACCGTCCGTGATGGAAACCGGCTCAGGACGGTGAGGGTGTCAATTCACCGAGCGGGTCCTCGGACAGCGTCGGGAAGGGATCCTCACCGGTCAGCGACGGGTCGGTGCTCGGCTGCGGCCGCGTACGGTCGTCGTCGATCGCGTTGCGGACCTTCATCGACACCAACGAGCCGGCGCACTCCTCCGCTGCGGCCGACGGATCGGGCGACGGAACGACCGCCGGTTCCCCGTCCACCGGCGGCGGCACGCAGGTCGGCTCGCGCACCCACAGGTCGAGGGTCAACTCGTCCCGGCGCCAGCAGGTGTAGCTGCCCTTCGCCGGCTGCTCCGGGCAGCGCGTCACCTTCCACGGCTGCCAGCCGTCCTTCGCCAGGGCCGCCTCGTACGCCTGCGCGGTCTCCTCCGGTGACTTCTCGGACTCCACGGTGCGCTCCCGCAGCCGGCAGTCGAGCAGGCACCAGCGACTGCCGCTCACGTCGTCGACCGTCTCCACCGCCGCCCAGCTCGGGACGTCCAACTGGTCGAGCGTGTCGAACGCCGGGTCGCGGCTCAGGGTCCGGAGACCGAAGAAGAGCGGCACGGCGCCGAGCAGCACGATGCTGACCAGCGCGAGGACGCCCATCCGCAGCCGCCGCCGCTCGCGCATCTGCCGGCGCAGCTCCGACCGGGCGCCGCTCAGCCCGCCCGAGTTCGTCGCGTCGTCGGCGTCCGGCTCGGTGGGCCGCCGCAGCGGCGGGCCGTCCGGCGGCGGCACGGCGGCCGCGGCCACCGGCGGTACGACGGCCGCGCGGGCGAGCGCCGGCTCGGCCGGTCGCACGGGCGACACGCCGGAGGGCTCCGGCCGACCGGGCTCCCGTTGCGGCGGCAGGGCTCGGCCGTACGACCGGTCCTCGGGGCCGGGCCGGGGCCCGGCGGGTCGGGCCACACCGGCCGGCGGGCGCGGGCCACCGGATGTCGGCTCCGGCCGGCCCTCGTCGACGGGCGGCCGGCCGGGGACGGGGGCGCCGCCCCGAGCACCGGGCGGTCCGGCAGCGGGACGGGCCGTGCCGGGCGGTGTCGGGCCGGCCGGCGCGGCGCCGGGACGAACGGCGCCGGGCGGGGCCGCGGCGCCGCGCGCGCCGCCGGGACGGGCGACGCCGGGCGGCGTCGGGCCGCCGGCGGCAGGCCCGGCGGGTGGGTTCGCCGCGCCGGGGCGCGGCGGGGTCGCGGCACCGCGGACCGGTCCGGTGTCGGGACGTGCGCCGCCGTGCGGCGGGCCGTCCGGTCGGCGCGGGCCGGCCGGGCGGGCGTCCCCCCCGGCGGTACGCAGGTCGCCCGCGCCACCCTGACCGGGGCGGTCGGGCGCCCCGGCTGCGGGTTGGTGCGGCAGGTCAGGCGTCACCGGTCCGGGTGCCGGAGCGGCCGGTCGGGCGGCACCCCGGCCGGTGACCGGCCCGCTGGGGGCACCGCCGGTCGGGCGGGCACGACCGGTCGGGGCCCGGCCGGCGTCCGTACCCTCCCGAGGCGGCTCGAGGCCCGGGCGGGGCCCGTCGGCGGGCGCGCGCCCGGCCGTCGGGCCGCTCTGCGGGGCAACCGGCGAGCCGGGTGGGGTCGCCCGACGGTTGATGGTCCGCAGTGCGGGGTCGGTGTGGTGCGGGGTACGACCGGCCTGCCGGAGCCAGTCGGCCGGGCGCTCCGGCCGGTTGCGCCGGCCCTCCGTGGCCGGCCGCTCGTCGCCGTCGGCGGCGCCGCGCCGACCAGGGATGGGCGCGGCGGCGCCCGCGGGCCGCGGGGCACCCGGGGTGCCGTCGTCCGGCGCGGCTCGCCGGCCGCGCGGCGGGGTGTCAGCGCCCTCGGGCGCGGCCCGCCGGCCACGCGGCGCAGCACCCTCGGTCTGGTCCGGCGCCGCACGCCGGCCGTGCGGAGCACCCTCGGTCTGGTCCGGCGCCGCACGGCGACCGCGCGGAGCGCCATCGGTCTGGTCCGGCGCCGCACGGCGACCGCGCGGAGCGCCGTCAGTCTGGTCCGGCGCCGCACGGCGACCGCGCGGAGCGCCCTCGGTCTGGTCCGGCGCCGCACGGCGACCGCGCGGAGCACCCTCGGTCTGGTCCGGCGCCGCACGGCGGCCCCGCGGAGCGCCGTCGGCGCCGTCCGTCTCGGCACGCCGGCCACCGGGCGGCAGGCCGCCGTCCGGGGCGCCGCGGCGCCCCGGCGTGGTGCCGGGCTCGCCGGCCTCGGCCGGCGCGTTCCGTAGCGGGCCGTGGGCCGACCGGCTCGGTTCCTCCGCGGCCGCCCGCCGGCCGGCGGGCGGCGCGAGGCCCGGTAGCGGCAGAGCGTTGCCGCTGCGCGGCACGACCGATTCGTCGGCACCGGCGGCCGGGCGGCGGCCGGGATCGGCCAGCGGCGGGCGATTCACCGGCCGGCCGCTGGCGGCGGCATCGGCCACGTCCCCGGACACCTCGCCCGCCTGCCGGCCGAGGCCCGGGGCAACTCCCGGCGGGCTGCCGGGGTTCTCCGGCCCACGGCGGGCGGGGCCGGATCCGGACTCCGGGTCGGCGGCGGGCGACGCCGCCGCGCCGGGTCGGGCCGCCCGGGCCCGAGCGGCGGACCCGGTCAGGTCACCGGAACGGTACGGGTCGCTCGACCCGGGACGGGATTCACCGCCGGCGGCGGGCGGCGCCGCCGGGCCGGGCTGGGGCACCCGGGCCCGGGCGGCGGAGCCGGTCAGGTCACCGGAGCGGTACGGGTCGCCCCCGGCGCCACGGGCGTCCGGACGCCGGCCGGGCGGCGGACCGGCGGGCGCGGGCACGTGGGGGCCGGCCGGGCTGGCCGGCCCGGCGTGCGGGCCCGCCGGGACGCCCCGGGAACCGGGTGGACCCGCCTGCGGGCCCGGCCCCTGCGGATCGGCCGCACCGCCGCGGCCGGCGGACCGGGACGGGCGCGGGCTGGGCTGGGCCGGCTGGCCGGGCTGGGCGTGCGGACCGGGCGCGACGCCGGAAGGCGGATCGGCGGGCACGTCCCGGCGTGGGCCGGGCTGGGCGTGCGGGCCGGACGGGACGCCGGCGGGCACGCCGCGCCGCGGACCGGCCGCCGGAGGTGGTCCGGGCGGACCGGCCGGCGTCGCCGGCTGGGACCGTGGTGCGGGGGCGGCCGGTGCCCCCGACCCGGAGGCCGGTCGGGCGCGGTCCGGCCCCTCGGGCCCGCCCTGCGTCCATCCGGCTGGCCGGCGTCCCGCCGGACTGCCGGGCGGGACCGGACGGGCGCCGGGCGGAGGGGTGTCACCCCGACGCGCCGGGCCAGCGGGCTCGGGCGAGCCGGGCCACGGACCCGCGCCCGGTCGCGGTGGCTCCGCCTCGCCGCGGCGCGGCGGAGGCGGCGCGGCCGGACCGCGCGGGGTCCCGTCGGGACCGGACGGGTCCGGCGGCGTCGCGGGGCGGGCCGGCCCGCCCTCCGGGCCCAGGTCCGTCTGCTGCGCCTTCGCCGTACGCAGGTCGTCGATCCAGCCGAACTCCTCGCCGCTGATCGGCTGCTCCGGCTCGGCCTCGGCCTTGCCCCGCCCCCAGCGGCGACCCTTGGGGCGCCGCTCGTCGGCGCCGTCCTCGGGTCGCTCCGCCCCACGCGACTTCACTGGTGACCCTCCTCGACGGCGTCGGTGCCGCCCTCGTGCGCCCCGCCGTCGCCCGACCCCCCGGGTCGACGGCCGTTGCCTACCGTCTCGCCGACGGTCGCCGCCACCGCTGGGCGCGCGGCCGGTGCGGGCAGCCCGCGGACGATCCGGCGCAGCAGCGGCAGCCGCTCGGCCACGGCCCGCTCGGCACCGTGCTGGCTGGGTCGGTAGTAGTCGGCTCCGACGAGGTCGTCGGGCACGTACTGCTGGGTGACCACGCCGCGCTGGTCGTCGTGGGGGTAGCGGTAGCCGGCGCCGTGACCGAGGCCCTTGGCGCCGGCGTAGTGCGCGTCGCGCAGCCCGCGCGGCACCGGCCCGCCGCGGCCGGCCCGGACGTCGGCGAGGGCCGCCCCGAGCGCGGTGGTCGCCGAGTTGGACTTGGGCGCGGTGGCCAGGTGGATCACGGCCTGGGCGAGGTTGAGCTGGGCCTCGGGCAGGCCCACGTACTCGACCGCGTGCGCGGCGGCGGTGGCCACGCCGAGCGCGCCCGGATCGGCCATCCCGACGTCCTCGCTGGCGAAGATCACCAGACGCCGGGCGATGAACCGGGCATCCTCACCGGCGACCAGCATCCGGGCCAGCCAGTGCAGGGCCGCGTCCACGTCGGAACCGCGCATGCTCTTGATGAACGCGCTGGTCACGTCGTAGTGGGCGTCGCCGGCCCGGTCGTAGCGCACGGCTGCGGTGTCCACCGCCTGCTCGGCCGTGCCGAGGTCGATGCGGTCGGCGCCGACGGCGGTGGCGGAGGCGGCGGCCGCCTCCAGCGCGGTCAGGGCCTTGCGGACGTCCCCGGCGGCGAGCCGAACGAGGTGGTCCTCGGCGTCGGGGTCGAGGGTGAGCGCGCCGCGCAGGCCGCGCTCGTCGGCGACCGCCCGGCGGAGCAGACCACGCACCGCGGCGTCGTCGAGCGGCTGGAGGGTGAGCAGCACGCACCGCGAGAGCAGTGGCGAGATGACCGAGAAGTACGGATTCTCGGTGGTCGCGGCCAGCAGCGTGACGGTCCGGTCCTCAACCGCGGCGAGGAGCGAATCCTGCTGGGTCTTGCTGAAGCGGTGCACCTCGTCGATGAAGAGCACGGTCTGCGGGCCGCCGGCGCGGCGCTGCCGGCGGGCGGTCTCGATGACGGCGCGGACGTCCTTGACCCCGGCGTTCAGCGCCGACATGGCGACGAAGCGGCGGTCGGTCGCGCGGGCCACGAGGTGCGCGATGGTGGTCTTGCCGCTGCCCGGGGGCCCCCAGAGGATGACCGACATCGGGGCGGCGCCGGAGACGAGCTGCCGCAGCGGGGCGCCGGGCGCGAGGAGGTGATCCTGACCGACCAGCTCGTCGAGGCTGGTCGGCCGCATCCGGACGGCCAGGGGTGAATCCTCCCCGGCCGGAGTGAAGCCGTCCACGCCGGTGGGGCCCGCGGGCGCGGCGGGCGCGGCGGCGGGGCCTCCGAGGGAGAAGAGGGCGTCGGACTCCATCACGGGAACAGTACCGGGCCCGGCCGGTGACGCCGGAATCAGCGCCGCCGACCGGGCCTCCGGTGATCGGATCCGGTCAGCCCCGGCCTGGGCGCCGGCCGCGGTACCAGCGACCGCCGCCACCGCCCGGCCCGCGGCCGACCCCGGCCAGGTACAGGGAGAGCAGCAGCAGCCCGATGAGCACGAGGGTGTTCCAGTTGAACAGGTCCGGCGCGCCGAAGTTGGTGTTCAGCAGATCGAGGAGCAGGGCGAACCCGAAAACGATCGCCGCGAGAATGGCGAGCATGGCGTTCCTCCGGTGAGGGGGGTCCCAGTAGGTCGGCCCGGATGTACCCAATCGGTCCGCCCGCCAATCTCCACCCTGGATCGACGCCGCGTCGCCCGTGTCGACACCGCCCCCGCGGCCGCCAGGGCGCCGCCGCGCCGCCCGGCCCCGGGCTAGGCTGAGGTCATGATCATCGCGGACGAGGCCCTGGCCGGACGGGACGCCATCCTCGCGGCCGCCGAACACCACCCGTACGTCCGGCACGCGCTGTGGCGCGACGGCATGCCGCGCGGCTGGCGGCGCGAGGGCACGGTCGGCTGGCTGCTGCCGTCCGGGCCGGGGCCGGCGGGCGCGGTCGGCGCGCCCGGGCCGGCGGTCGAGGTCTTCGCCGGTCTTGTCGCCGAGGGGACGCTCGCGCCCGGCCAGTGGCTGCACCTGCCGCGGCTCGATCCGGACCTGCTCGCCGGCCGGCTCGCGGTGGCGCGGCACGACGAGTGGGACTTCCTCTGGACGGCCGCTCCCCCGCCGCGGCAGCCCGACGAGGAGCGGGTGGTACGCCTCACCGAGGCCGACCACCCGGCCCTGGCGGCGATGATCGACGAGTCGTTCCCGTCCACCACGTCGCGCCCGGGCGACCCGAGGATCGTCACCTGGTACGGCATCCGCGACGGCGACCGGATCGTCGCCTGCGGGGCCGACCGGAGCCGGGGCGACATCGGCTTCCTCGCCGGCCTGACGGTCGCACCGGACCGGCGGGGCCGGGGCCTCGGCGCCGCACTCACCGCCGGCATGACGCGGGCCCTGTTCAGCCGGCACGACACGGTGGCGCTCGGCGTCTACACCGACAACGTCGCGGCGATCCGCCTGTACCGCCGGCTCGGCTACACCGGCGCCCTTGCCCGCAGCTCGGTCCACCTCGCGTGACCGGACGGGTGGTCCGGGGCGCGCCGGGACGGTGTGCGCCGCAGGACCACGCGTAGGGCTCCTCGCCACGCCGTCCGCGGCGGAGGGGCCCCCTCGTCAGCGCGGCGGCGCGGGAGCATCGGCGCCCCCGGCGGGCACCGGGTCGCGCGGCACCGGCACCGCGGCGGCTGGCAGGACGTCAGCCGGCACGGCGGCGGACGGCACGGCATCGGACGGCGTGCCGTCGGTCGGTGCCCGGTCGAGCGGGCCGGCGGGTCGCGGCTCGGATCCACTCCGGCGGGCCGCCCGCCAGGCGGGCAGGTAGAGCGGCGCGGCGACGGCCAGCACCACCGCGCCGACCACCATCGCGGCGCTCACCCCGGCCCGGTCGGCGACCAGGCCGAGCACCACCCCGCCGAGGGCGGCGGCGGGCATGGCGACCATCGAGTTCAGCGAGACGACGCTGGTCCGGTACGGCCCGTCGACCTGCCGGTGCACCAGGCCCATGTGCAGCGGGTTCGACGCGCCGTGCACCGCGTAGCAGACGACGTACGCGACCAGCACGCCCACCGGGCCGGCGAGCAGGCCCATCGCGGCGACCGTCGCGCCCTGCACGACGCGCAGCAGGGCGGCGGCCGGCGCGGCGCCCAGCCAGCGCGTGAGCAGCGGGGTGAGGGCGGCGCCACCGGCCGAGGCGAGCCAGGCCACCGTGCTGACCGGGCCGAGCAGGGCGGCCGCGGCGTCGGCGTCCCCGACCACCTCGGCGAGGCGGACCGGCAGCAGGCTCTCGAAGGTGATCATCCCGAAGCCCCAGAACAGCTCGACCGCCACCAGGGCGAGCAGCACCCGGGACCGGCGCAGCAGCCCGACCGCCTCGCCGATCATCCGGGGCGCCCGGGCGACCGACGCGCGCAGCGCTCCCCCGCCGGCGGCGGGGCGGGGCTCCCGCAGCAGGGCCAGCAGGGCGACCAGCGCGACGACCTGCAACGCCACGGCCACCAGGGCCGGCGTGGTGAGGGCGGTGACCGGTCCGACCGGGCCGAGCGCGACCAGGCCGCCGCTGAGCAGGGCCCCGGCGGCGATCGCCACGCCGAGCACGGTGCCGCCCTGGCCCAGGCCCTTCTCGTACGCGGCGTCCGGGTCGGCGGCCAGCGTCGAGTCGACGTACCAGGACTCGAGCGGGCCGCTGTCCAGGGCCCGGAACACGCCCTGTAGTGCCCAGACGGCGACCAGCAGGGCGAACGTGTCCGCCACGACGAGCAGTGCTCCCGAGGCGAGGTTCACCACCGAGGCGATCACCAGCACCGGCCGGCGGCCCAGCGCGTCGGCGAGGCCGGCGGTGGGCAGCTCCAGGATCAGCACGATGATCCCCTGGGCCGCGGCGGCCAGGCCGATCTGGGTGAGGGTGAGGCCGCGCTCCTGCATGAGCAGGATCAGCACGGGGATCATCAGCCCGACCGGCAGCCACCGCAGCCCGTGCAGGACGAGGAAACGGACGCGGACCTGGCGGACGGACAGGGCGCTCATCGCTTCCCCTCCAGCAGCGGGTACGCGGCGAGGACGATCTGCACGGTCCGGGCGTCCGGCGCCGCCGGGTCGGCCTCGTCGTGGTAGCGCCTCAACAGCTGGTAGACCTCCCGCTGCAACGCCTCCAGCCGATCCGGCGTGAGGGCCATGAAGATGTCGTCCATGCCGAACGCGTCCCGCCACGCCGGCGACCACTCGTGCTGGACGGCGAACCACCGCTCGGCCACCTCGACGAGGTGGCGGACCTGCTCCCCCTGGATCCATTCGATCGCCGCCCGCGCGTCGGGGTCGTCGTCGAAGTCGCTGGGCTCCCAGCTGGTGACGTCGTGGGCGGCACGCCACCAGCGCTGCCGTCCGCTGCCCAGCTCGGGTGCCTCGGCGACGAGGCCGACGTCGGCCAACTGTCGCAGGTGGTAGCTGGTCGCGCCGGTGTTGGTGCCGAGGCTCTCCGCCAGCCGCGTCGCGGTGGCCGGTCCGCCGACCCGGAGCGCGCCCAGCAGGCGGGTCCGCAGGGGGTGGGCGAGCACGCGGACCTGCCGGTGATCGAGCCAGACCTGGCGCCGTGCCGGCGGCTTTTCGTCCTTCGCCATGCTTGCACAATACTTGTGCACAATCTCTATGCACAAGTCCCATGCATAGAGATTGTGCATACTCCGGTGGCCGGTAGGAGGTGCCCGGGATCGCCGGATGAGCTCAGGAGGCGAGGAGTTCGGTGATGCCGCGCAGGCGCGTGCGGAGCAGGCCGGCCGCCCGGGTGGAGTCGAGGCGTACCTCGGTGGGGCGGCGCAGCCCGGACTCGGCGCTGGTGGTGGTCTTCAGGCCTGCCGAGTCCAGGCCGATCTTCGCGGCGACCAGCCGGCCCATCTCCGCGCGGCTGACCGCCTCCGGTCCGGCGATGTTCAGCGGGCCGGCTACGTCGGAGCGCGCCAGTTCCAGGACAGCGCCGGCCAGGTCGGTGACGTCGACCGGGCAGCGGAGCTCGTCGGTGAACAGCACGGCCCGGCCGGCCAGGGCATCGAGGCAGAGCTGGATCTGCTTGCTCCCCTCCCCCACGATCAGCGAGGTCCGCACCAGCACCGCGCCGGGGTCGATCGCCCGCACCGCCGTCTCGGCCGCCGCCTTGGCCGCGCCGTACGGGAAGACGGGCATAGGCGGCTCGTCGTCGAGATACGGAGTCGGCCGCCCGGCGTGCACCGCGTCACTGGACAGGTGCACCAGCCGCGCCCCGACCTCGGCGGCCGCGTACGCGACGTGCGCAGCCCCGTCGGCGGTCACCGCCCAGTCGTCGTATCGGTAGGGGGTGCCGATGACGGCGTCGGGTCGTACCTCGGCGAGGAGCCCGCGCACGGCGGACCGGTCAGTGACATCCAGCCGACGCGCCTCGACGCCCGCCACCGCGACGGAGCCGGCGTGGTACGTCCCCACCACCCGCCAGCCGGCCGCCACCGCCTGCCTGCACACCTCGCCACCGAGAAACCCGCTCGCCCCCACCACGAGCAGCGTCATCCCGCACCCACTCCTCCCACCCGCACCCGTTGATCATGAGGTTAGCGGCAGTTTCAGCGATCGACATCGCCGCCAACCTCATGATCGACGAAGCGAGGGCGGGTCAGGTTGGATCGGCGACCGGGGCGGCGGGGCCGGCGGTGCCGGTGTGCGGCGCCGCCTGGGGCTTCGGCTTGGCGTCGATGCCGGCCTCGGCGCGCTGCTGCACCGTGATCGGCGTCGGGGCGCCGGTCAGCGGGTCGAAGCCGCCGCGCGTCTTCGGGAAGGCGATGACCTCGCGGATCGAGTCGGCGCCGGAGAGCAGCATGCAGACCCGGTCCCAGCCGAACGCGATGCCGCCGTGCGGGGGCGGGCCGTACTTGAACGCCTCCAGCAGGAAGCCGAACTTGTCCTGCGCCTCCTCGGGAGTGATGCCGAGCAGGTCGAACACCCGCCGCTGCACGTCGCCCCGGTGGATACGGATCGAGCCGCCGCCGATCTCGTTGCCGTTGCAGACGATGTCGTACGCGTACGCCAGGGCCCGGTCCGGCGCCTCCTCGAAGCGGTCCACCCACTCCGCGTTCGGCGAGGTGAAGGGGTGGTGCACGGCCGTCCAGCCGCCCTCGTCGGTGCGCTCGAACATCGGCGCGTCGACCACCCAGCAGAACGCCCAGGCGCTCTCGTCGACCAGGTTGGCCCGCTTGGCGATCTCGATGCGGGCGGCGCCGAGCAGCTCCTGCGCCTCGCGGGTGTTGCCGCTGGCGGCGAAGAAGATCGCGTCACCGGGCTTGGCGCCGACCACGTCGGCCAGACCGGCCAGGTGCTCCTCGGACAGGTTCTTCGCCACCGGACCGCGGGCCTCGCCCGTCTCGGCGTCCAGCACCACGTACGCGAGGCCCTTCGCGCCGCGCGCCTTGGCCCAGTCCTGCCAGCCGTCCAGCTCCTTGCGGGTCTGGCTCGCGCCGCCCGGCATGACCACCGCGCCGACGTAGCCGCCCGCGTCGATCGCGCCGGCGAAGACCCGGAACTGCGTGCCCCGCAGGTAGTCGGTCAGCTCGGTCAGCTCGACGCCGTAGCGGAGGTCCGGCTTGTCGGAGCCGTACCGGGCCATCGCGTCGTGCCAGGTGATCCGCGGGATCGGGCGGGCGATCTCGTGGCCGGCCAGCTCCTTCCACAGCGCGGAGACGATCGCCTCGCCGAGGTCGATCACGTCGTCCTCGGTGACGAACGACATCTCGATGTCGAGCTGGGTGAACTCCGGCTGCCGGTCGGCGCGGAAGTCCTCGTCGCGGTAACAGCGGGCGATCTGGTAGTACCGCTCCATGCCACCGACCATGAGCAGCTGCTTGAACAGCTGCGGGGACTGGGGCAGCGCGTACCAGGTGCCCGGCTGGAGCCGCACCGGCACCAGGAAGTCGCGGGCGCCCTCGGGCGTGGAGCGGGTGAGCGTCGGCGTCTCGATCTCCAGGAAGTCCCGCTCGTGCAGCACGGTCCGGGCGATCTGGTTCGCCCGCGAGCGCAGCCGCATCGCCTTCGCCGGGCCGCTGCGGCGCAGGTCCAGGTAGCGGTAGCGGAGCCGGACGTCGTCACCGGCCTCCACCTGGTCGTCGACCGGCAGCGGCAGCGGAGCCGCCTCGGACAGCACCTCCAGCTCGACGGCGGTCACCTCGACCTCACCGGTCGCGAGGTCCGGGTTCTCGTTGCCCTCGGGGCGGCGGGTCACCTCGCCGGTGACCTTGACGCAGAACTCGTTGCGCAGGGCGTGCGCGTCCTCCTCGCGGAAGACGACCTGCACCACGCCGGAACCGTCACGCAGATCGACGAAGATGACACCGCCGTGGTCGCGCCGGCGGGCCACCCACCCGGCGAGCGTCACCGTGGTGCCGGCGTCCGTCGCGCGCAGGCTGCCGGCGTCATGGGTACGGATCACGACGTGCGTCTCCTCATCTGCGGTACGTCTGTTTCCCGCATTCTGTCAGTGCTGCTCGGCTGGCGTTCCGCGGGTGTAAGGAAGGGCCCCTTCTTAACGCGCGGGTGTGAAGAAGGGGCCCTTCCTTAACACAGGGGCGGGCCGCCGGAGGAGAAATCCGGCGGCCCGCTCGCTGCGGTGGATCAGTAGACGCTCACGCCGTAGACGCTCAGCGCCTCGGTGACCGGCTGGAAGTAGGTGGTGCCGCCGGTGGTGCAGTTGCCGCTGCCACCCGAGGTCAGGCCGAGGGCGGTGGAGCCGCTGAACAGCGAGCCGCCGCTGTCGCCGGGCTGGGCGCAGATGTTGGTGCGGATCAGGCCGGAGACCGAACCCTCGGCGTAGTTCACCGTCGCGTTGAGCGCCGTGACCGAGCCGCTGCGCAGGCCGGTGGTGCTGCCGGAGCGCTGCGCGGACTGGCCGACGAACGCGTTGCCGGCGCCGGTGATGTCCCGGTAGCTGCCGTTCCAGAGGTAGACGTTGCCGGGCTGCGTGGTGGTCTGGTTGTTGTACCGGACGATGCCGTAGTCGTTGCCCGGGAAGCTGGAGCCGGCGCGGGTGCCCAGCAGCGAGGTCTGGGCCGAGTTCGAGTACCAGCTCGACGAGATGTTCGTGCAGTGGCCGGCGGTGAGGAAGTACTTCACGCCGCTGCTGTTGCGCACGTTGAAGCCGAGCGAGCAGCGCCCGCCGCCACCGGCGTAGATGGCCTGGCCGCCGGAGATCCGGGTGCTCAGCACGCCGGCCTCGGCCTCGATGCGCACCGCGCCGTTGGTCCGCGCGGCGGCGGCCTTGACCCGCTCCAGCTTGTCACCCGTCACCGTGCTGTCGACGGAGACGACGACCTGGTTGGTGGCCGGGTCGACCCACCAGGCGGTGCCGGGGATCTTGGCGGTGCGCTCCAGCTCGGCGGTGGCGCGGTTCAGCTCCGTGGCGCCGCGCTTGACGATCTTCGGGGTGGCGCCGGCGGCGGCGACCTGGCGGGCGGCGGCGGCGTCGGTCACGGCGACGACCATCTTGCCGCTGGCGTCGGCGTACGTGCCAGCAGAGCGGGCGCCGAGGCGCTCGACCAGGGCGGCAGCGGCGTCGGGGGATGCGGGCGAGGCGGGTGCCGCCTGGGCTGGCGCGCCGAGCAGCGAGCCGGCAACCAGGGTTCCGGCGACGGCGACGGTGGCGACGCGGCGCAGCGTTGACCTCGTGGGTCGCATGTAACAGCCTCCCTGATGGGGATGGGGGCCGCGCCTTCGGCGGCGGGCCCGGGGACCACTCGACCTGGGGGAATCGGTCGAGTGAGGGAAGTATTCACATATTTAAGATCGTAGGCAAGACCCCTCTTTGCCCGAATTCACCCAACAGCCGCACGTAACTGATCCGCAACATTGTAGACACAGACGGTTGTCTATACGCTCCGGTCACCGCGTATCCCGGGACCCGTGACCGGAGGCCACCATGACCGTCGTCCGTCGCGCGCTGGCCACCCTCGCCAGCCTCGTCATCCTCGTCCTGATCGCCGCCACCCCCGCCGTCGCCGACGCCGGTCCGCCGCCGAACTCGATGGCGAGCCTCGGCGACTCCATCACCCGCGGCTTCAACGCCTGCGGGTGGTACACCGACTGCACGTCACGCTCGTTCAGCACCGGGGACTACTCCACGGTGAACAGTCACTACCTGCGCATCCGCGCGGTCAACCCGAACATCAACGGTCGCAACCACAACGACGCCCGGTCGGGGGCGAAGTCCGCAGACATGTACGGCCAGGCCGGCACCGCGGTCAGCCAGGGCGTCGGGTACGTCACGATGCTGATCGGCGCGAACGACGCCTGCACCAGCTCGGAGTCGACGATGACCTCGGTGACCACCTTCCGGGCGAACATCGACTCCGCGCTCAACCGGCTCAAGGCCGGCCTGCCCAACGCCAAGGTGCTCGTCATCAGCGTCCCGGACATCCACCGGCTCTGGTTCGTCGGCAAGGACAGCGGCAGCGCCCGCAGCGCCTGGTCGGCGTTCGGCATCTGCCAGTCCATGCTGGCCAACCCGACCTCCACCGCCCAGGCCGACGTCGACCGGCGCAACCGGGTCCGGCAGCGGGTGATCGACTTCAACACCCAACTCGCGGCAGCCTGCGCCGCGTACGGCGCGAACTGCCTCTTCGACAACAACGCGGTCTTCGGCTACCCGTTCGCCCTGAGCCAGCTCTCCGGCTGGGACTACTTCCACCCGAACACCAGCGGGCAGCAGGTGCTGGCGAGCGTGTCGTACGCCGCCGGCTTCCGCTGGTAGGCGATCGGTGACCGGCGCGCGGAGCTCCGGCCGCCGCGCGCCACGCCACCCCGCAGCGGTACGAGGCGACGGGTCAGCCGACCCGGCGGCGCGCTCCGGGGCCCGGCCGGGGCACCACGTCGCGGGGTTCGTCGACCTCGTGGCCGCGCTCGCAGCGCAGCACGGCGCGAACCTCGCCGCCGCAGTCGCGGTGGTCGACGCGCAGCGGCGAGCCCTCCGGGTCGGCGAGGTACCGGTCGCCCCAGCCGAGCACGGCGACCAGCACCGGCCACAGGTCAAGGCCCTTGGGGGTCAGCCGGTACTCGTGGCGCAGCCGGCTGCCGGGCTCCCGGTACGGCTCCCGCCGCAGCACGCCCTCCTCGACCAGCGTGGCGAGCCGGTTGGTGAGCACCTGGCGGGGGATGCCGGTGCGGACCCGCATGTCGTCGAAGCGGCGGACGCCGTTGAAGACCTCGCGCAGCACCACGAGGGTCCACCTCTCGCCGAGGACCTCCATCGCGCGGGCGAGGGTGCAGTTCTCGATCGACCAGTCCAGTGCCGCGGGTCTCATACCCGCCAGGCTAGGTCTGATTGACAGACTCAGCAAACGACTGCGAGGCTGAGTCCATGACCCAGACGCAGGACCGCAGCCGTACGTTCTCCTGGTCCGACCCCGGCATCAACGCCGCCCAGCTCGGCCGGCGCAGCGGCCTCGACCTGCTGCGCGCGATGATCGCGGGCGAGCTCGCCGCGCCGCCGATCATGCACCTGGTCGACATGGCCCGGATGGAGGCCGAGGAGGGCTGGGTCGCCGTCGAGCTGGTGCCGCAGGAGTTCCACTACAACCCGCTCGGCACCGTCCACGGTGGCGTCATCTCCACGCTGCTGGACACGGCCGCGGCCTGCGCCGTGCACACCACCCTGCCGGCCGGCGTGGGCTACACCTCGCTGGACCTGAACGTGAAGTTCCTCCGCCCGGTCACCGTCGACTCCGGCACCCTGCGCTGCGAGGGCACGGTCCTTCAGCGCGGTCGCCGCACGGCCCTGGCCGAGGCCCGCCTCACGGACACCAAGGGCCGCCTGATCGCCCACGCCACGTCCACCTGCCTGCTCTTCCCTCTCGACTCCCCCACGCCCTGACCCCGCCCTCCACTCCGCAGGGACGCCGCCGGCACCCGGGGCACGAGAAGCCTCAGCCGCGGGCGGCCTGGCGGGCGTGGCGGGCATCGCGCTTCTCCTCGAAGCGGGACGCGGCGCGCTCCAGGTCGTCGAGGTGGGCGGCGATCTGCTCGCGGGCGGCTTCACCGTCGGCGTTCAGACCGGTGACCTTGAAGATGTCCCACTGGCGCAGCACCGGGACCACCACGTCGTCGCGGTGCTGCCGCAGGTCGTAGATGCCGGCCAGGGCGATCGCCACCGACTTGCGGGTGAAGCCCTCGATGCCGTTGCCCGGCATCTGGAAGTCGGCCAGGACGTCGGCCACCGCCCGCATCGCCTGGCTCGGGGCCAGTTCGAAGGCCGCGCCGAGCAGGTTGCGGTAGAACACCATGTGCAGGTTCTCGTCGGCGGCGATCCGGGCGAGCAGCGCCTCGCACCGCGGATCGCCGGTGACCTTGCCCGTGTTGCGGTGCGAGATCCGGGTGGCGAGTTCCTGGAACGACACGTACGCGAGCGAGTGCAGCATCTCCTCGTCGTGGGCGTTGTGGAAGCCGTTGGACATGTGCGTCATCCGGGCCCGTTCCAGGGCCACCGGGTCGACGGCACGGGTCACGGTCAGGTAGTCCCGGATCGCCGTGCCGTGCCGCCCCTCCTCGGCGGTCCACCGGTGCACCCAGGTCCCCCAGGCACCGTCCCGACCGAAGAGCGTGGCGATCTGGTGATGGTACGAGGGCAGGTTGTCCTCGGTGAGCAGGTTGACGATCAGCGCGGTGCGCGCCACCTCGGGGATGGTGGAGTCCTCCGGAACCCACGCCTCCCCGCCCAGCGGCCCGTCGAAGGTGCGCCCCTCGCTCCACGGCACGTACTCGTGCGGGAACCACTCCTTTGCCACCGACAGGTGCCGGTCGAGGTTCTTCTCGACGACGGCGTCAAGTTCGTGCAGCAGGGCGGTCTGGCTGAGGATGGTCATGGCGATCTCCCTACGGTGGCGTAACTTACGCCACCGTAGGTGCGATCGGCCGTCCGCGCCAGTCGTGTCCCACCGGAGCGCCGGGCCGGCTCAGCTCACCAGGGGCTTCAGGTCCACCACCGGGGGCGTCCACACGCCCACCTCCGCCGGCGCCTGCGCACCGGAACGGATGTCCTTCACCTCGTCGGCCGCGCCGTCGACGCCGGGGAACCACACGTACGGGATGCCGCGCCGCTCGGCGTACCGGATCTGCTTGCCGAACTTCGCCGCGCTCGGCGACACCTCGGTCGGCACGCCCCGCGACCGCAGCGCCTCGGCGACCCGGTTGCTCACGGCCCGCGACTCCTCGCTGTGCACCGCCACCAGCACGCAGGTCGGCACGTCCCGCGACACGGTCAGCGCGCCCGCGCCGAAGAGCAGGCCGAGCAGGCGGGTCACCCCGATGGAGATGCCCACGCCGGGGAAGCGGACGTTCCCGGAGGCGGCGAGGTTGTCGTACCGGCCGCCGGAGCAGACCGAACCGAACCGCTCGTACCCGACCATCTGCGTCTCGTAGACGGTGCCGGTGTAGTAGTCCAGGCCGCGCGCGATGCGCAGGTCCGCCACGCACAGACCGGGGGCGTGCTCGACGGCGGTCTCCATCACCCGGACCAGCTCCTCGATGCCCTCGTCGAGCAGCGGGTGATTCACCCCGAGCGCCCGCACCGCGTCGGCGAACGACGCGTCCGGCGCGGAGATCTCCGACAGCGCCAGGACGGCCTTGGCCTGCGCCTCGCTCGCGCCGGCCGTCTCGGCCAGCAGCTCGGCGACCTTGGCCGGGCCGATCCTGTCGAGCCGGTCGACGGCGCGCAGCGCCGCCTCCGGGTCCTCGATCCCGATGCCCCGGTAGAAACCCTCGCAGATCTTGCGGTTGTTGACCTGGATACGGACCGGCGGGATGGGCAGCGAGCGCAGCGCGTCGCCGATGACCAGCGGCATCTCCGCCTCGTGGTGCGGGGCGAGGGTGTCCCGGTCGACGATGTCGATGTCGGCCTGGAGGAACTCCCGGTACCGGCCCTCCTGCGGCCGCTCGCCCCGCCACACCTTCTGGATCTGGTAGCGGCGGAACGGGAACTGCAGCTTGCCGGCGTTCTCCAGCACGTAGCGGGCGAACGGCACGGTCAGGTCGAAGTGCAGGCCGAGGGCGTCATCGCCGGCCGGGCCGTCGGTGTCGGCCTGCAACCGCCGGATCAGGTAGACCTCCTTCGAGGTCTCCCCCTTGCGCAGCAACTGGTCGAGGGGCTCGACCGCGCGGGTCTCCAGCGGCGCGAACCCGTACAGCTCGAAGGTGCTGCGGATCCGGTCCAGCACGTACTGCTCGATCATCCGCTGGGCGGGCGTCCACTCCGGGAAGCCGGAGATGGGCGTGGGCTTGCTCATGATGCTCCGTTCACAGAACCGCGCGATCCGCGCGGGAAGAATCGGTGCGGCCGCTACAGGCCGCGGGCGGGGGCCTCCGGTCGCGCGTCGCCGGTCCCGGCCACCTCGATGAGGTACGGGTTGGTCGCGCGCTCGCGGCCCATGGTCGTCGCGGGGCCGTGGCCGGGCAGCACGACGGTGTCGTCCGCCAGCGGGAGGATCTTGCTCCGCAGGCTGGTGAGCATCGCCGGCATGTTGCCGCCCGGCAGGTCGGTGCGGCCGATGGAGCCGGCGAAGAGCACGTCGCCGGAGAGGCAGATCTCGTCCGCCTCCCAGCGCGAGCCGGCGCCGGGCAACCGGAACAGCACCGACCCGCCGGTATGGCCCGGCGCGTGGTCGACGGTGATCTCCAGCCCGGCGAGGCTCAGCGTGGCGCCGTCCGCCAGCTCGGCGACGTCCTCCGGCTCCGTGTACGGCAGGCGCCCGCCGAAGAGCGCGGTGAGGTCGGCCGACAGCCCCTTCGCCGGGTCGGCGAGCAGCTCCCGGTCCCCCGGGTGCACGTACGCGGTGATCCCGCGGGCGCCGCAGACCGGCGCGACGGAGAAGGTGTGGTCGAGGTGGCCGTGGGTGAGCAGGACCGCGGCCGGGTGCAGCCGGTGCTCGGCCAGCAGCGCGTCGAGCCGGTCGAGCACGCCGATGCCGGGGTCGACCACCACGCACTGCTCCCCCGGCGCGGTGGCGACCACGTAGCAGTTGGTGCCGAAGGCGTCCGCGGGAAAGCCGGCAACGAGCACGTCCGCTCCCTTTCCGTCGATCTGTCGGGTCCCCGCCCGTGAGCCTAGTCGCCGGGGCGGACCGGTACTGCCGCGGTGGCGGCGACGGCCGGGGACGGGCTTCCGCCGGGAACAGTGACGATGCCCGATAGCCGCGGCGCGGACCTCGTACACCACGTTCCCAGCCACTGGCCGTACACTCTGGCGGGCGTGTGGCGTGGCGCACCTTGCCGACCCGACGGGCGCGCGCCCGTCCGCCACGGAACCAGGGTAGAGGAAGGGGAGCACGGGTGGCTTCCAGCAGGGACCGGCAGCGCAAACTCGCGCGGGCCAAGCTCGACCGGCAGATGGCCCGGCGGGCCGCCCGGGTCCGTCGCCGCCGGCAGATCCAGGCGGGTGTCGGCGTCGCCGTCGTCCTCGCGCTGATCGTGGTCGGCTCGGCCTGGGGCCTGGGCGCCTTCGACCGCGACCCGGCCGAGAACTCCGCCGCCGAGGACGTCTGCCTCTGGACGCCCCAGGACGCCACCGCGAACACCAACCTCAAGGACGTCGGCACCCCCGCCACCACCGGGCTGCCGACCGAGGGCGTCCGGACGATGACCGTCGTCACGAACCAGGGGGCCCCGGTCACCGCCGAGCTCGACGTCGCCAGTGCCCCGTGCGCGGTGGCGAGCATCTCGCACCTGGCCAGCCGCTCCTTCTACGACAACACCAAGTGCCACGAGATCACGACCGAGGGCGCGGTGCGCTGCGGTGACCCGAGCGGCACGGGGCTGGGCGGCCCGGCGTACTCGTTCTACGACGAGAACGTCCCCACCGCCGCTCCGTCCCCGTCGGCGAGCCCCGCGCCCGGCCAGCCCGCGACGTACCCGAAGGGCACGGTCGCGATGATCGGCAGCGCGCCGGGAGCGAACGGCAGCCAGTTCCTGATCTTCTTCAAGGACTTCACCACGGCCGACCCGAAGTACTCGATCGTCGGCCGGGTCACGTCCGGTCTCGACACCATCGAGAAGATCGGCAAGCTGCCGACCGTGGACAATGGGAACGGGGCCAAGGTCAAGCCCAAGGACGACGACGTGGTCGTCCAGAGCCTGACGGTCACGGAGCCGGCGGGGACGCCGACTCCGACGGCGTCGGCGGCCCCGGCGGCCAGCCCCAGCGCCGGCTGACGCGGCCGACCCACCAACCCGACACAGCGCAGGAGGATCAGGCGTGACGTCCACCAGAGAGCGGCAGCGCGCGGCGGCCCGCGCCCGGCTCGAGAAGGAGATGGCCGAACGGTCGGCCCGGGCGCGCCGACGTCGGCAGACCCAGGCGATCGTCGGGGCGGGCGCGGCCCTGCTGCTGGTGGTCGCCGGCACCGTCTGGCTGGTGTCCACCGTCGGCGACGACTCGTCGACCGACACGGCCGCACCGTCGGGCGCCGCCCAGTGCGCGTTCACCCCGATCGAGGCCGGCCAGCGGACCCCGCAGATCAAGGACGTCGGCCTGCCGGGCAACCAGCAGTCGAACACCGGCACCCAGACGCTCACGATCGACACCAACCTGGGGCAGATCATCGCCAAGGTCGACCGGTCCCGGACGCCGTGCACCGCCGGGAGCTTCACCCACCTCGCGGAGAAGAACTTCTTCGACAACACCAAGTGCCACCGGCTGGTGACCGAGGGCATCAAGGTTCTCCAGTGCGGTGACCCGAGCGCGACCGGCAAGGGCTGGCGGGAGACCGACGGCACCGGCGGCCCGAGCTACCGGCTCGCCGAGGAGAACCTGCCCACGGACAAGCGGCCCCCGTACCCGGAGGGC
The DNA here is from genome assembly GCF_052068455.1 of Micromonospora sp. H33. NCBI lineage: Bacteria > Bacillati > Actinomycetota > Actinomycetes > Micromonosporales > Micromonosporaceae > Micromonospora > Micromonospora sp. H33. The sequence goes on from NZ_JBQHDE010000006.1 coordinate 60,906, forward strand.
GTCATCGCGATGGCCAACTCCGGCCAGCCGGGCAGCACGGGCAGCCAGTTCTTCATCGTCTACGGCGACTCGCCGCTGGACCCGAACTACACGGTGCTGGGGACCATCACCAGCGGCATGGACATCGTGAAGCAGGTGGCGGCGGCCGGTGACGACAAGGCCTTCGCCCAGCAGGCCGGCGGTGGTCACCCGAAGAAGGAGATCACCATCACGAACCTCGCCATGAGCGCCCCCCAGGGCTGACCCTGGGACACGGAAGCGCCCCCGGCCGTCGGCCGGGGGCGCTTCCGTGTGCGGGAGTGGGCCTGTCGCCCCTCGCGCCGGAGTCGGTCAGGCGCCGGAGGTCACCCGGTACGCGTCGAAGACGCCGTCGACCTTGCGGACCGCCGCCAGCAGGTGGCCCAGGTGCTTCGGGTCGGCCATCTCGAAGCTGAACCGGCTCACCGCCACCCGGTCCCGGGTGGTGGTGACGGTGGCGGAGAGGATGTTGACCCGCTCGTCGGAGAGCACCCGCGTCACGTCGGCCAGCAGCTTGTGCCGGTCGAGCGCCTCCACCTGGATGGCGACCAGGAACGTCGACGCGCTGGTGAGCTTCCAGCTCACCTCGACGACCCGCTCGCTCTGCGCCCGCAGGTCCTCGGCGTTGGCGCAGTCGTCCCGGTGCACGCTCACCCCGCCGGAGCGGGTGACGAAGCCGAAGACCGCGTCCGGCGGGACCGGGGTGCAGCAGCGGGCCAGCTTGATCCAGACGTCGCTGACGCCCCGGACCACCACGCCCGGGTCGGCGCTGCTCTGCCGGCTGCGCGGGGGCCGGGTGGCGACGGCGGTCTCGGCGATGTCCTCCGCCGCGCCCTCCTCGCCACCGTACGTGGCCATCAGCTTCTGCACCACCGACTGGGCAGAGACCTGGCTGTCGCCGACCGCCGCGTACAGCGAGGCCACGTCGGCCAGGTGCAGGTCCCGGGCGATCGCCATCAGCGCGTCGGAGGTGAGCATCCGCTGCAGGGGCATGCCCTGCTTGCGCATGGCCTTGACGATCGCGTCCTTGCCCTCCTCGATCGCCTCCTCGCGCCGCTCCTTGTTGAAGTACTGGCGGATCTTCGTCCGCGCCCGCGGGCTCTTGACGAAGCCCAGCCAGTCCTGCGTGGGACCGGCCGTCTCGGACTTCGAGGTGAAGATCTCGATCACGTCGCCGTTGGAGAGCGTCGACTCCAGCGGCACCAACTTGCCGTTGACCCGGGCCCCGATGCACTTGTGCCCGACCTCGGTGTGCACCGCGTACGCGAAGTCCACCGGCGTCGACCCGGTCGGCAGCGGGATGACGTCACCCTTCGGGGTGAAGACGTACACCTCCTGGCTGGACAGGTCAAAGCGCAGCGCGTCGAGGAACTCGCTCGGGTCGGCCGCCTCCCGCTGCCAGTCCAGCAGCTGGCGCAGCCACGTCATCTCGTCGATGTGCGCCGGCGGCCCGACGATCTGCGTGCCCTTGTGCTCCTTGTACTTCCAGTGCGCGGCGATGCCGAACTCGGCGGTGCGGTGCATCGCGTACGTGCGGATCTGCATCTCGACCGGCTTGCCGGTCGGCCCGATGACCGTCGTGTGCAACGACTGGTACATGTTGAACTTGGGCATGGCGATGTAGTCCTTGAACCGGCCCGGCACCGGCTGCCAGTTGGCGTGGATCACGCCCAGCGCCGCGTAGCAGTCCCGCACCGTGTCGACCAGGATCCGCACGCCGACCAGGTCGTAGATGTCGTTGAAGTCGCGGCCCCGCACGATCATCTTCTGGTAGATCGAGTACAGGTGCTTCGGCCGGCCGGTGGTCTCCGCCTTGATCTTGGCGGCCTTCAGGTCGGTCGACACCTTCTGGGTGACCTGGCGCAGCAGCGCCTCCCGCTGCGGCTGGTGCTCCCCGATCAGGCGGTTGATCTCCTCGTACCGCTTCGGGAACAGGGTGCCGAACGCCAGATCCTCAAGCTCCCACTTGATGGTGTTCATACCGAGGCGGTGCGCCAGCGGAGCGAGGATCTCCAGCGTCTCCTTGGCCTTCTGCTCCTGCTTCGGGCGGGGCAGGAAGGTCAGGGTCCGCATGTTGTGCAGCCGGTCGGCGAGCTTGATCACCAGGACCCGCGGGTCCTTGGCCATGGCGACGACCATCTTGCGGATCGTCTCGGCCTTGGCCGCGTCGCCCAGCTTGACCTTGTCGAGCTTCGTCACGCCGTCGACGAGCAGCGCGACCTCGCCGCCGAAGTCGGCGCGCATCTGGTCGAGCGTGTACTCCGTGTCCTCGATGGTGTCGTGCAGCAGCGCCGCCACCAGCGTCGTGGTGTCCATCCCCAGGTTGGCCAGGATGGTCGCCACCGCGAGGGGGTGGGTGATGTAGGGGTCGCCGGACTTGCGGTACTGCCCGGAGTGCCAGCGGGCTGCGGTGTCGAAGGCGCGCTGGAGCAGCCGCGCGTCGGCCTTGGGGTGGGCGTCCCGGTGGGTCGAGATCAGCGGCTCCAGCACCTCGCTGACCTGCGAGGACTGCCAGGGCGCGTTGAAGCGGGCGAGTCGGGCCCGGACCCGCCGGCCGGTGGGCGCGTTGGAGAGCGCGAACCCGCCACCTGGCGAGGGGTCGGGCGAGAGGTCAGCCCGGATCGGGACGACGACCCCCTCGCTCCCGGCGGTCGTGCCGGAGCGGATGGCGTCCGTCGCGCCGGAGGCGTTGCCGGGGCCGTTCACCCGGGCGTCACCGTTCCGGTCGGTCACCGAGCCGTCACCTGTCGGGTGCACCGTGCCCTCCACCGGAGGGGCGACATCGTGGGACACCGGCCTCCTCACCGCTCGCCGGGATGCGCCGGCCGTGCGGCCGACGTCGTGTTCAACCGGCCGTCGGGCCGGTATTGTTCCGCGCCGGCCCCCGGCCGGCGCCGGCCGAACGGTCACCCGTCCGGTCAGCAAAGGGCAATGCTACCCGCACGCACGGTGCCCCGCCGCTCCGCCGGACGGACCGCACCGGGTCCGCCCGACGGCTGTGGTGCTCAAACGGTCAACAGGGCATGGACCGGACGCGGGGCCAGCCGCTCCCGGCCGCCGAGGAAGCCCAGCTCCAGCAGCACCGTGAACCCCGCCACGGTGCCGCCGGCCCGCTCGACGAGGTCGAGGGTGGCCTCGGCGGTGCCGCCGGTGGCGAGCACGTCGTCCACCACCAGCACCCGGTGCCCGGCGGTGAAGGCGTCCTGGTGCACCTCGAGGGTGGCCTCGCCGTACTCAAGGTCGTAGGAGGCCGAGTACGCCGGGCGGGGCAGCTTGCCCGCCTTCCGCACCGGCACCACGCCGACCCCGGCCGCGTACGCGATGGCCGCCGCGATCACGAACCCGCGCGCCTCGATCCCGACCACCGCGTCGAACGAGTCCCGCCCGTGGTGGCCGATGATCCCGTCGACGACCTCCCGGAACGCGTCACCGTCGGCGAAGAGCGGCATCAGGTCCTTGAACATGACGCCGGGCTTCGGGAAGTCGGGCACGTCCAGCACCCGGCTGGCCACCAGCTGGGCGACCTCGCGGCCGCTGTCTCCCCGTACCCCGGTGCTGTGGGTCTCCGTCACGGCAGTATCCGTTCCCTTCCACGACGACGGCGTCCTCCCTGCTGCTCGCACAGCATGAAGGACGCCGTCGGACCGATCTGCGCCGGGTCAGCGCCGCTTGCCACCCGGACGGTTGCCGCCGCCACCGGCGGGACGCCCGCCCCGGGCGCCGGACGGCCGCTTGCCAGCCGGCCGCGCGCCCACCTTCGGTGCCGCACCGGCCAGCGCCGCCGCCTCCGCGTCGACCGGCTCGTCGGTGCTCTCCGCCGACCGCGGCGCGCCCTTCGGCGTCACCTCGCCGCGCTCGATCGCGGCCCGGCGGGCCTGGACCCGCTTGTTGTGCGCCTGGATCCGCGGGTCGCGGTTCTTCAGGAGCACCAGCAGCGGGGTGGCCAGCAGGATCGAGGTCAGGAACGCCACCGCCATACCGACGAAGAGCACCAGACCGAGGTCCTTGAGGGTGCCCGCGCCGAGCAGGAACGCGCCGATGAACAGGATCGAGCCGACCGGGAGCAGCGCGACCACCGAGGTGTTGAACGAGCGCATGAGGCTCTGGTTCAACGCCAGGTTCGCCGCGTCGCCGTACGTCCGGTTGCTGTTGGCGGTGATCCCCCGGGTGTTCTCCTGCACCTTGTCGAAGACCACCACCACGTCGTAGAGCGCGAAGCCCAGGATCGTGAGGAACCCGATGACCGTGGACGGCGTGACCTCCAGGCCGACCATCGAGTAGATGCCGGCGGTGAGAACCAGGTTCATCACCAGCGACGCGATCGCCGCGACGGCCATCTGCCACTCGAAGCGCAGGACCAGGTAGATCGACACCACCGCGAGGAAGATGACCAGACCGAGCAGGGCACGGGAGGTCACCTGGTCACCCCAGGCCTTGCTGACCCGGTCGCCGGAGATCTGCTCCACCGGGAGCCCGAACGACTCGGCCAGGTCCGCCCGGACCGCCGCGTCCTGCTCGGCGTCGAGCTGGGTGGTCTTCAGCTCGTAGACCTCACCGCCGGTGCCGCCGCCCACCTTCTGCGCGGTAACCACCCGGGAGCCCTCGGCGTCCTCGGCGAGGACCGCCTTGGCGCGGGACTCGACCTCGTCGAGCGTGCCGGCGCTGGCGGGCACCCGCAGCACGTTGCCGCCAGCGAACTCGATGCCCGGGTTGAAGCCCTTGATCAGGAAGCTCGCGAGAGCGAGCAGGATGAGCACCACCGCGGTGATGAACCACACCTTGCGGCGACCGACGACGTTGAGGCCGGCCTCGCCCCGGTAGAGGCGGCTAGCAAGACCACTTCCCGCCATCTCAGGCCTCCTTCACGCGCGGGTTGCGGGTCTTGGCCTGCTCGGTCCGGGCTGGCAGCACCCGGCCCAGACCACTCACCCGCGGGGACAGGAACGCCCGGGTCCGGGCGAACATCGTCATGATCGGGTGCCGGAAGAGGAAGACCACGACCAGGTCGAGTACGGTCGCCAGGCCGAGCGCGAAGGCGAAGCCCTTCACCGCGCCGACCGAGACGATGTAGAGCACCACCGCGGACATGATGGTGATGGCGTTCGCCGAGATGATCGTCCGGCGTGCCCGCACCCAGGCCCGGGAGACCGCGCTGCGTGGGCTCCGGCCCTCCTGGATCTCGTCCTTGAGCCGTTCGAAGTAGATGACGAACGAGTCCGCCGCCACACCGAGCGAGACGATCATGCCGGCGATGCCGGCGAGGGTCAGGGTGAAGCCGATCTGCCGGCCGAGCACCACCAGCGCGCCGAAGACCAGCAGCGCCGACAGCACCAGGCTCAGGAAGATCACCGAGCCGAGCAGGCGGTAGTAGAAGAACGAGTAGATGATGACCAGCAGCATGCCGATGCCGGCCGCGAGCAGGCCGGCCCGCAGGTGGCTGGCCCCCAGGGTGGCGGTCACGTTCTGCGACTCGGCCGCCTCGAAGGTCAGCGGGAGCGCGCCGTAGCGCAGCTGACCGGCCAGCTCGCTGGCGTCGCGCTGGGTGAAGTTGCCGGTGATCTGGGAGTTGCCGGTCAGCACGCCCTGGATCTCCGGCGACGAGACGACGTCGTTGTCGAGCACGACGGCGACCCGACACTTGCCGGTGTCGCCGAGGGCGGTGGCGTCACAGGCCTGGCCCTCGTTGTTGAACGCCTCGCGGGTCAGGTTGGTCCACTTCTCCTGGCCGGGACCGGTGAAGTCCAGGCTGACCACCCACTGGTTGGTCTGGTCGAGAACCGCGCTGGCGTCATCGACGTCGGTGCCGAGCACCTTGGCCTGGTCGAGCAGGTACTTGAGGGCGCCGTCCTCGCAGGAGACGACCTGCTGGTCCGGGGTGGAGATCGACGCCGGCGGGCGCGCGTCGAGCTGGGCGCAGGTGATCTGCGGGACGTTGAACTGCATCTGCGCCGGCAGCACCGCGACCTCGCGCGGGCTCAGCGACGCGAACGGCTTGAGCTTCTCACCCAGCGACGGGTCGGTGGTCAGGTCGGCCGGGGCCTGCAGGCCGCTGGCGGCTGCCCAGGCGGCCGCGCCGACCTTCTGCTCGACCGCCTTGCGCTGCTCCTGCACGTCGGCCGCGACCGGCTGGGCGCTGCCGCTCGGCGACGGCGCCGCAGCGCTCGGAGTGGCCGACGGGGTGGCGCTGGCGCTCGGCGCCGGGGCACCGCCGCCCTGGCCACCGCTCGGCGACGGGGTCGCCTTCACGCTGGACGACGGGGAGGGCGTGGCGCTGCCCGAGGGGGCGGGCGAGGCGCTGCCGGAAGGCGTGGCGGTCGGGCTCGGCGCCGGGGCGGCCGCCGCGCCGCTGCCGTCGGCGACCTTGAGCACCTTGCGGAAGCGCAGCTCGGCCGCGCTGCCGACCTCGGTCAGGTCCCGGTTCTCACCGGGCAGGGAGATCACGATGTTCCGGTCGCCCTCGGTGACCACCTCGGCCTCGGCGACGCCGAACGCGTTGACCCGGCTCTCGATGATGCGCCGGGCCTCCTCGAGGTTCTCGTTGGTGGGGGCCTGGGCCTGGCCGTCGACGCTGTTGGTCGCCTCCAGCGTGAGCCGCGTCCCGCCGACCAGGTCGAGGCCGAGACGCGGCTCCAACCGGTCCTTCCAGCCACCGCTGGCGCCGCCCGAGAAGAACACCAAAAGATAGAGGACGACGAAGATGAGCCCGAGCACGGCCAACTGCCGTCCGGGGCGCATCTGTCCCTGAGGTGGTGCCACGGCTGTCCTGTCTCCCTGTACGGTCGGCCGCCGCTGCGGCGGCGAGGTCGGCCGGCCTGCCGGCCCGACGGTTACCCGAACCGACGTGGCGAGCGGCACCACCGGCGACCGGCCGACGCGGAGGGGCGTCAACGGTCGTGCGGGCGTGCCGACGCCCGGCGTCGGCCCTACTATCCAATTTTGTCGACGCGCCCGCTGCCCCGTGGGCGGTCCGGCCGGATCCCGGCGGGACGGCCGGTCACCCGCCGGGCGGGCACGACGTCACTCCTTGACGACGTCCGCGTCGTCGGCGGCCGACTCCGCCGGACGCTCCGCCTTGGTGGACACCCGCGCGATCGCGGGGCGGGCGTAGCGGGTCTGCACGCCGGGGGCGACCTCCAGCAGGACGGTGTCGTCGTCCACGTCGGTGACCGTGCCGTAGAGCCCGCCGATGGTCACGACCTCGTCGCCCGGCGACAGGGCGGACTGCATCGCCGCCGCTTCGCGGCGCCGCTTCTGCTGCGGACGGATCATCATGAAGTACATGACGCCGAACAGCAGGGCGATCATGAGGATGGGTGTGAAGCCGCCGGCGCCGCCGGCCGATTGTGCGTAAAGCACCGTGGTAGACCTTCCCATTGGCCCCCGGACCGGCACGAGGGCGCCGGAGCGGAGGCGGATTCTCACGTCCTGTACAGACCGCGGCGAGTCTAATCCCTGCACCTGGGAACGCCGAATGCGGCACAGATCACGTTCACATCACGGCTGATCGGGCTCCACGGAGAACAGATCGGGCACGGGAGGGGCATCCGTGCCAAATATACCATTTGGCGGCGTACGCCCCAGGTGCCGCCAGGCAGCCTCGGTGGCGACCCGGCCGCGCGGCGTACGGGCGAGGAGGCCGGCGCGGACCAGGAACGGCTCGCACACCTCCTCCACCGTGTCCGGCTGCTCCCCCACCGCGACCGCGAGGGTGGACAGGCCCACCGGGCCGCCGCGAAACGAGTCGACCAGCGCGCTGAGCACCGCCCGGTCCAGCCGGTCCAGCCCGAGCGCGTCGACGTCGTACACGGTGAGGGCGGCCCGCGCGTTCTCCCGGTTGACCACGCCGTCGGCCCGGACCTCGGCGAAGTCCCGGACCCGGCGCAGCAGCCGGTTGGCGATCCGGGGGGTGCCCCGCGACCGGCCGGCGATCTCGGCGGCGCCGTCGTCCGTGATCGGCACGCCCAGGATCCGCGCCGAGCGGTGCAGCAGCGTCTCCAGGTCGGCCGGTGCGTAGAAGTCCAGGTGCGCGACGAAGCCGAACCGGTCCCGCATCGGGCCGGTGAGCAGGCCGGAGCGGGTGGTCGCGCCGACCAGCGTGAACGGCTCCACGTCCAGCGGGATGGCGGTGGCCCCGGGTCCCTTGCCGACCACGACGTCGACCCGGAAGTCCTCCATCGCGCTGTAGAGCAGTTCCTCTGCCGGCCGGGCGATCCGGTGGATCTCGTCGATGAAGAGCACGTCGCCCTCGGCGAGGCTGGTCAGGATGGCGGCCAGGTCGCCGGAGCGCTCGATGGCCGGGCCGCTGGTGACGCGGATGCCCGAGCCCAGTTCCGCGGCGACGATGTTGGCGAGGCTGGTCTTGCCGAGGCCGGGCGGCCCCGAGAGCAGGATGTGGTCGGGCGGGCTACCGCGCCGCATCGCGCCCTGGAGCAGAAGGTCGAGCTGATCGCGGACGCGGTCCTGGGCGATGAACTCAGACAGCCGCCGCGGCCGGACGCTGGCCTCCGCGTCCCGTTCCGCGTCGCTGACGTACGCCGAGACCAGGTTGTCGCCGGTCACCGGGTGCGACCCAGCAGTCGGATCGCCTGCTTGAGCAGGACCGGCACCGGCGGGACGGCCCCGTCGATGGTCTCCGCCACCGCGGCGACCGCCTGGTCGGCCTGACCGGCCGTCCACCCGAGACCGACCAGGGCCTGCCGGACCTGCTCGGGCCAGGCGCCGGTGGTGACGCCGGCCGCGCCGTCGACGCCCACCGGGACCGGACCGATCCGGTCCCGCAGCTCCAGGACCAGCCGCTCGGCGCCCTTCTTGCCGATGCCCGGTACGCGGGTCAGCGCGGCGGTGTCGGCGTTGGCGATGGCCTTGCGGACCGCGTCCGGGGTGTGCACGGCGAGCACGGCCTGGGCGAGCCGGGGGCCGACCCCGCTGGCGGTCTGCAACAGTTCGAACAGGGCCTTGGCGTCGTCGTCGGCGAACCCGTAGAGGGTCAGCGAATCCTCGCGGACGACCAGGCTGGTGGCGAGGCGGGCCGGCTGGCCGACCCGCAGCTCGGCGATCGTGCCCGGGGCGCACTGCACCGCCAGGCCCACGCCGCCGACCTCGATCACGGCGTGGTCCGGACCGGTCGCGGTCACCACGCCGCGGACGCTGGCGATCATCGCGCTCCTCCTCGTCGTACGCGGTCGGCCGCGGCGGCCAGCTTCGATCGGGTGCCGCCGCGCCACACGTGGCAGATGGCCAGGGCGAGGGCGTCGGCGGCGTCGGCCGGGCGGGGCGGCTCGGGCAGCCGCAGCAGCCGGGTCACCATGGCGGTCATCTGGGCCTTGTCGGCCTGACCGGAACCGGTCACCGCCGCCTTCACCTCGCTCGGCGTGTACGTCTGCACCGGCAGCCCGGCGCGGGCGCCCGCGAGCACCGCGATGCCGCTGGCCTGCGCGGTGCCCATCACCGTGCGCACGTTGTGCTGGCTGAAGACCCGCTCGACGGCGACGCTGTCCGGCCGGTGCTCGGCGACCAGGTCGGTGAGCGACCGGTCCAGGTGCAGCAGCCGCACCGGCAATTCGTCGGCAGGGTCGGTGTAGACGACGTAGTAGGCGATCAACGCGCAGGGCCGCCCGGGCACGCCCTCGACGACGCCGACCCCGCACCGGGTCAGGCCCGGGTCGATGCCGAGCACGCGCACGCCGCCCCCTCCCCGACCGCCAGCAGTACATGCGTTCGACACACTACCGATGCGGCCAGCGCTACGCGCCATCGGACACGCCGCGCCCCGCACGGACAGGCAGGCGTCAGCGGCGGGTCGGGTCGACCTCGATCGTCACCGTCACCGGGTCGCCGTCGTCCTTGCCGACGCGGACTCGGACGGGCACCGGGAGCAGCCAGCCGGCTTTCCGGTCCCGCCAGACACTCGTCGACCAGGTGCGGCCGTCGACGGTGGCGGTCACCGGCACCCGCCCGAACGGCCCGGCGGCGGCCGGCGCGTGCGCGGCCGGCACCGGGGCGAAGACCCAGCCGCCCGCCCCCGACCACCGCACCAGCGTCGCCTCGAACGCCTCGGCCCCGGCCGGCCCCGCGTCGCCCGTCCGCTCCGCGTCGCCGGTCCGCTCCCCCTCGCCCATCCGCTCCCCTTCGCCGCCCAACGACCCGGCGAGCCTCCCACCACCCTCCGACACCCGCGGGGGCCACGTCGATCGCGCACCGGCCGGTGTCCGGACCGGCGGGCCCGGACCGCACTGTCGCGGTCAGCGGATCGAGGCCGGACAGGCGTGCACATGGGCGCCCCGCCACACACACTGTGGGGCGAGTATGTGTCGCGGCCCCATGTGCGCCCGGCCACACAGCTCGTAGTTTCTTGCGCCATGACGGTAGAACCCGTGGCGGTCCCCCACGTCGTACACGTCGACCTCGCAGGTCGTACCGCCCTGGTGACCGGGGGCGGCAGTGGCATCGGGCGGGCGTGTGCCCTTCGGCTCGGCGCGGCCGGCGCCAACGTCCTGGTGGTGGACCGCAACGTGGAGGCGGCCAAGGCGGTCGCCGCGGAGGTCGGCGGGCGCGCCGAGGGGATCGACCTGGCCGACCCGGAGGCGGTGGGGCGGCTCGACGCCGACATCGACATCGTGGTGAACAACGCCGGCCTCCAGCACGTCGCGCCGGTGCAGGAGTTCTCCGTCGAACGCTTCGAGTACCTGCACCGGGTGATGGTGGAGGCGCCGTTCCTGATCATCCGCCGGGCGCTGCCGCACATGTACGCCAGGGGCTGGGGCCGCATCGTCAACATCTCCTCCGTGCACGGGTTGCGCGCCTCCCCCTACAAGGCGGCGTACGTGTCGGCGAAGCACGCCCTGGAGGGCCTGTCGAAGGTGGTCGCGCTGGAGGCCGCGGCGCACGGCGTCACCGCCAACTGCATCAACCCGGCGTACGTGCGCACCGCGCTGGTGGAGAGCCAGATCGCCGACCAGGCGGCCACCCACGGCATCCCGGAGACCGAGGTCGTCGAGCGGATCATGCTGGCCCGGGCGGCGATCAAGCGGCTGATCGAGCCGGAGGAGGTCGCCGAACTGGTCGCGTACCTCTGCTCCCCGCCGGCGGCCTTCATCACCGGCGCGTCGATCGCCCTCGACGGGGGCTGGACGGCGAACTAGTGGCGTCGCGCACAATGTCGCTCATGTCGTCGCCGGTGGAGTTCCTGGAGCTGCTCGCGCGGGAGGCGGCCGCGGTCGAGTTCGAGGGTCCGCTGGTCGCCGCGCGCGCCGCCGGCCTGCCCGCCGACCGGCTGGCGGAGCTGGAGCAGGCCAAGACGGTGGCGCTGCGGGTCCGCGCGCTGCTGGAGCGCCGGCGCCGCCGGGAGATCGAGCTCTCCGGCCTGTACGACACGGCCAGCGACCTGGCCGGGCTGCGCGACCTGGACGACGTGCTGCGGGCGATCGTGCACCGGGCCCGGAGCCTGCTCGGCACCGACGTGGCCTACATGACGCTCAACGACGAGGAGCACGGCGACACGTACATGCGGGTCACCGACGGCTCGATCTCGGCGCGTTTCCAGCGACTGCGGCTGCCGATGGGCGCCGGCCTGGGCGGGCTGGTGGCCCAGAGCGGCACCCCGTACGCCACCGCGAACTACCCGGAGGACGAACGGTTCCACCACACCGGGGAGATCGACGCCGGGGTGGGCGAGGAGGGCCTGGTGGCGATCCTCGGGGTGCCGCTGCGGCTCGGGTCGACCTCGATCGGCGTGCTCTACGCGGCCAACCGCTCGGCCCGGCCGTTCGCCCGGGAGGAGGTCGCGCTCCTGGTCTCCCTCGCCGCGCACGCCGCGGTGGCGATCGACACGGCCCGGCTGCTCGCCGAGACCCGCTCGGCGCTGGAGGAGCTGTCGGCGGCGAACACCACCATCCGGGCGCACAGCACCTCGGTGGAGCGGGCCGCGGCGGCCCACGACCGGATGACCGCGCTCGTGCTGCGCGGCGGCGGGGTGGAGGACGTCGCGGCCGCCGTGACGGAGGTGCTCGGCGGTGCCCTGCTGGCGCTGGACGCCGAGGGCCGGCTGCTGGCCCGGGTGGGTGAGATAGAGGAGCCGGACCGGGCGGACATGGTGGAGGCGGTGGCGGCGTCGCGTACGGAGGGGCGCAGCGTCCGCCGGGGTCCGCTCTGGTACGCGGCGGTGGTGGCCGGCGCGGAGAACCTGGGCGCGCTGGTGCTGCGTCCGGACGGGGAACTGGTCGACGCCGACCAGCGGATCCTGGAGCGGGCGTCCCTGGTGACCGCGCTGCTGCTGCTGTTCCGGCGGACGGTCGCCGAGGCGGAGGGGCGGGTCCGCGGCGAACTGCTCGACGACCTGATCGCCCGCCCGCTGCGGGACACCGACGCGCTGCGCAGCCGGGCGCGCCGGCTCGGCGTGGACCTGGACGCCCCGCACGTGCTCGTCTGCGTCGGCGACGACGCGATCGCCGCGACCGGCTCGGCCCGGCTGCGCGTGCTGTCCTGGGCCACCACGTACGCCTCGACCCGGGGTGGGCTGGCGGCGGCGCGGGACGGCCGGGTGGTGCTGATGCTGCCCGGCAAGGACGCGGGTGGTGCGGCCCGTGCGGTGGCGCGCGACCTGTCCCGGATCACCGGGCGGCCGGTGACCGCCGGGGCGAGCGGCCCGTCCACCGGCCCGGCCTCGCTGGCCGGCACCTTCCGCGAGGCGGACCGCTGCCTGACCGCGTTGGGCGCGCTCGGCCGGGCCGGGCAGGGCGCCAGCACCGACGAGCTGGGCTTCGTCGGGCTGCTGCTGGGCGCGGTGGGCGACGGCGGTGACAAGGACGTGGCCCGGTTCCTGGACGCCACCGTCGGCGCGGTGGTCGACTACGACGCCCGCCGGGGCACCGCGCTGGTGAAGACGCTGGAGGCGTACTTCGGGGTGGGCGGCAGCCTGGCCCGCGCGGCGGAGCAGTTGCACGTGCACGTCAACACGGTCACCCAACGCCTGGAGCGGGTGGGGCAGCTGCTCGGGGCGGACTGGCAGCGGCCGGAGCGGGCGCTGGAGGTGCAGCTCGCGCTGCGGCTGCACCGCCTGCGCCACCCGATCGGCTGAGCCCCCGGAGGGCCTCCGGGCCCGCCGACCGCGCCGACGACGGGCGGACCCGCTGCGGTCAGCGGGCCCGGATGCCCTCCAGGACCCCGTCGACGATCTTGTCGGGCAGGGTCGTCTCGTCGAGGTCCGGGTGCCAGCGCAGCATCCGCTGCACCAGCAGGGGTCCGGTGAGCATCGCCAGGGTGACTTCGATGTCGAGGTCGGGGCGGAGCTCGCCGGTGCGGACCCCCCGTCGCAGCACCTCGCGCATCAGCGCCCGGCGGGGCTCGATGATGTTCTGGTAGAGCTCGTACTGCTCCGGGCGCCGGTTCATCTCGGGCACCAGGCAGGGCATGATCCGCGCGGCGCGGGGGTCGATGTTGTGGCCGACCGCGCCGAGCAGCAGCACCAGGTCGTCGCGGACCGAGCGGCCGCCGAGCTCGGGGAGACCGCCCTTGAGCGTACGCAGGGCGTCGCGCAGCAGCGCGTCCTTGCCCGGCCAGCGGCGGTAGATCGTGGCCTTGCCGACCCCGGCCCGGGCGGCGATGGCCTCGACCGAGATCGCCTCGATGGTGCTGCCCTCGGCGAGCAGGTCCAGGGTGGCCTCGATGATGGCTTCGTCCGCGCGGACGCTCCGCGGCCGACCGGGCGGCCGCGGAGCGTCGGCGGTGGAGGTCATGGCGGACATTGTCCCCGAACCTACGCGGTCCCGGCCAACTCGGGTTCGCCGGTCGGCGTGGCCGCCGGGGCGGCCGGCCGGCCGGGCATCCAGCGCAGCGCGACCAGGATGCCGAGCCCGGCGACCACCGCCGACCCGACGGCCGCCGCGTGCATCGCCGCGACGAACGCGTCGTTGGCCACCGCGATGAGTTGTGGCGCCGCGGGGCCGGCCTGCGTCGCGGCGGCGTACGCCCCGGAGATGGACTCGCCGGCGGTCTCCCGCGCTCCGGCGGGCAGCTCCCGGAGCGCGCCGTCGACGTCGGCGCGGTAGACCGCGGAGAGCACCGCACCGAGCACGGCGACGCCGAGCGCGCCGCCCACCTGCCGGACGGTGTTGCTGACCGCCGAGCCGACCCCGGCCTTCTCCCGGGGCACCGCCGACATGATCGACTCCATGGCCGGCGGCATGATGTTGGCCATCCCGACGCCCTGGACGAAGAAGACCACCGCGACCGCCCAGATCGGGGTCGACGCGTCGACGACCGCGAACGCCGCGAGCGCGAGCGTGGTCAGCGTCAGCCCGACCGCGGAGACGGCCTTGGCGCCGTACCGCTGCACCATCGTCGCGCTGCGCGGCGCGAAGGCGAGCTGGGCCGCGGCGAAGGGCAGGAACAGCAGGCCGGTCTCCAACGGGCTGTAGCCCCGGACCAGTTGCAGGTAGAAGGAGCTGAAGAACATCACGCCCATGGCGGCGAAGAAGACCAGCCCGATCATTGCGACCGGAGCGGCGAAGCGCGGCACCCGGAACAGCCGGACGTCCAGCGAGGGGTGGTCGCTGCGCCGCTCGGCCAGGACGAACGTGGTGAGCACCGCCAGCCCGCCGAGGATCGACGCCCACACCACCGGCCGACCGAAGCCGTGCTCACCGCCGTCGATGATGCCGTAGGAGAGCGCGACCAGGCCGACCACGGAGAGCACGACGCCCACCAGGTCGACCCGGCCCGGGTTCGGGTCGCGGGACTCGGGCACCAGCAGGGTGACCAGGACCAGGCCGAGCGCGACGACCGGCACGTTGATCAGGAAGACCGATCCCCACCAGAAGGTCTCCAGCAGGGCGCCGCCGAGCACCGGGCCGATCGCGACCGCCAGCCCGACCGCGCCGGCCCAGACCCCGATCGCCCGGGCCCGCTCCCGGGGATCGAACACGTTGGAGATGATCGAGAGGGTCACCGGCATGATGGCCGCGCCGCCGACCCCCATCAGGGCGCGGGCCGCGATCAGCTGCGCGGGGCTCTGCGCGTACGCCGACAGCAGCGACGCGAGCCCGAAGAGCGCCAGCCCGATCAGCAGGAAGCGGCGCCGCCCGGCGCGGTCGCCGAGCACGCCGAAGGTGAAGAGCAGCCCGGCGAAGACCAGCGTGTAGGAGTTGATCGACCATTCCAGCTCGCCCTGGGTGGCGCCGAGCCCGTGCACCGGGTCGGCGAGCGTCCGCAGCGCGACGTTCAGGATGGTGTTGTCGAGGACGACCACGAGCAGGCTGATCACCAGCACGCCGAGGATCGCCCACCTCCTTGGGTGTCCGGTGTTCTCGTCTGGTGGCATCTGCGGCTTTCCCCGGTTTCCCGTTTCGATACGGGTCAGACTCGTAACTGGGCTCAGCCTAGGCACCTGATTAACGATACGGAACCGATCCGTATCTGATGTGTTCGCCGTCACTCACGCCAGCGGACGGGCAACGTGCGGGGACGGCTCACTTCCGGCGGGACGCCCACCAGCGCAGGGCCAGCGCGGAGGCCGTACCCCAGATGCCGCGCCGGAACAGCAACACGACGAGGACGAAGATGCCGCCGGTGACCAGCCCGATCGTCTCGAAGCCGGAGAACGACAGCCAGTCCTCCAGGCGGACGACGATGCCCGCGCCGAGCACGCCGCCCCAGAGGGTGCCGATCCCGCCGAGCACCACCACGATCACCGCCTTGCCGGAGGTGGTCCAGTGCAGGACCTCCAGCGAGACGAAGCGGTGGCCGACGGCGAACAGCCCGCCGCCGAGGCCGGCGATGAAGCCGGAGAGCACGAACACGGTCAACTTGTAGCGGTGCACCGGGTAGCCGAGCGCGCGGGCCCGGGCCGGGTTGTCCCGGATGCCGACCAGCACCCGGCCGAACGGCGAGTGGACGATCCGCCAGGCGCCGGCCAGGCCGAGCAGCACGATCGGCAGGATCGCGTAGTAGAAGTAGTAGTCGTCGCTGAGGTCCAGCCCGAACAGTTCCCGCGGCACGCCCTGGAGGCCGTTCTCGCCCTGGGTCACCGACCGCCACTCGTTGGCGACGTAGTAGACCATCTGCGCGAAGGCCAGGGTGACCATGGCGAAGTAGATGCCGGTCCGCTTGACCGCCAGGTAGCCGATCGGCACGGCGAGGACCGCCGCGGCGAGCGCCCCGGCGAGCACGGCCACCGGGAACGGCAGGCCGACGTGGATCGCCACCAGGCCGGTCACGTACGCCGACGCTCCCCAGAACGCGGCGTGCCCGAAGGACATCAGCCCGGTGAAGCCGAGCAGCAGGTCCACCGCTACGGCGAAGAGCGCCCAGCAGAGGATGTCCACCGCGACCGCCGGGTAGAGGCCGTTGGGCAGCCACAGCGCCACCACCAGAGCCGCCGCGAGCAGCGCGTACCGGACCCAGCCGGGGGCGCGGGCGACGGTGACCAGCCCGGACGGTACGGAAGGGCGGGAGGCGCCCGCCTTGGTGTCCACGGTGCTCGTCATGCCGGTGCCTCCTCACGGCCGAACAGCCCAGCCGGGCGCCAGAGCAGCACGGCGGCCATCACGATGAAGACGATCGTCTGGGACACGATCGGGAAGGCGGACAGGTACGCCTCGCCCCACGCCTGCACCAGGCCGATGCCGAAGCCGGCGGCGACCGAGCCGAAGATCGAGCCCAGTCCGCCGATCACCACCACGGCGAAGACCACGATGATGAGATCGGCGCCCATCAGCGGGTTCACCGCCCGCATCGGCGCGGCCAGCACGCCGGCCAGCCCGGCCAGCCCGATGCCGAAGCCGAACACGGGGGTGACCCAGCGCCCGACGTTGATGCCGAACGCACGGGTCAGCTCCGGCCGCTCGGTCGACGCGCGGACCACCATGCCGACCCGGGTGCGGGTCAGCGCCCACCAGACGCCGACGCAGACCGCCACCGCGAAGCCGAGGATGAACACCCGGTACGTCGGGAAGTCGAAGAGCCCGAAGTCCACCGACCCGCTCAGCGCGGACGGGGTCTCGTACGGGCTGGACTGCACGCCGTACTGGAGCTTCACCAGGTCCTGGAGGATCAGGGTGAGGCCGAAGGTGAGCAGGAAGTTGTAGAGCGGGTCGAGCCGGGTGAGCCGGTGGATGAAGGCCCGTTCGAGGGCCATGCCGATCAGCGCGAGCCCCAGCGGCATGATCACCAGGGCCGCCCAGAACGGCACGCCCGCCTCGGTGAGCAGCACGTACGCGCCGAACGCACCGAGCATGTAGAACGCGCCGTGGGCGAAGTTGACCACACGGAGCATGCCGAAGATGACCGCGAGCCCGAGGGCGAGCAGGGCGTAGAACGCCCCGCTCACCAACCCGTTGAACGTGTTCTGGAGAAAACCGGTCACAGCTTGCAGTCCGGGGACGGGGTACGGAAGGCCTCCGCGGCCGGGATGGTCTTCAGGACCTTCACGTAGTCCCACGGCTCGGTGACCTCGGACTGCGGCTTCACCTGGGCCAGGTACGCGTCGTGGATCACCCGGTGGTCCTCGGCGCGGATCTTGCCATTACGCAGGAAGACGTCGTTGACCTCCTTGCCCTCCAGCTCCTTGACCACCGTGTCGGCGTCGTCGGTGCCGGCGGCCTGCACGGCCTCCAGGTACTGCATCGCCGCCGAGTAGTTGGCCGCGTGCGCGAACGACGGCCGGGTGCCGGTCTCCTTCTGGAACCGGTCGGCGAACTCACGGTTCTGCTGGTCGAAGTTCCAGTACCAGGCGTCGGTGTAGGTGGTGCCGGCCAGCGCCGCCGGGGTGAGCGAGTGGATGTCGGTGATGAACATCAGCCCGACGGCCAGCCCGACGCCCTTCTCCCGGAGCTTGAACTCGTTGTACTGCTTGACCACGTTGACCAGCTCCGCGCCGGCCTGCATGGTGCCGAGCACGTCCGGCTTCGGGTTCAGCGTCGGCGCCTTGAGCAGGAACGTGGAGAAGTCCCCGCTGGTGTTCGGGAAGGGCGCCCCGTCCTTGCCGACGACCTTGCCGCCGGCGGCGGTGATCGCGGTGGAGAAGCTCTTCTCCATGTCCTGACCGAAGGCGTAGTTCGGGTAGAGGATGTACCAGTTCTTGCCGACCTGCTCGGTCGTGGTCTTCCCGGTGCCGTTGGCCAGCATGTACGTGTCGTACGCGT
Source organism: Micromonospora sp. H33 (assembly GCF_052068455.1). NCBI lineage: Bacteria > Bacillati > Actinomycetota > Actinomycetes > Micromonosporales > Micromonosporaceae > Micromonospora > Micromonospora sp. H33. The sequence continues at coordinate 79,061 of NZ_JBQHDE010000006.1, forward strand.
AGTGGAACGTGTACTTGTTGCAGCTCTTGCCGGTCAGGTCGGTGGTCGCCGCGCCGATGTTGAAGTAGAGCTTCTTCTTCGCCTTCGCCACGTCGGCCACCCGCAGCGCCGCCGACGAGGTGGGCACGTCGAGGATGATGTCGGCGCCCTGACGGTCGTACATCTCCTGGGCCTTGCTGTTGGCCACGTCCGGCTTGTTCTGGTGGTCGGCGGTCTCCACGGTGATGTCCTTCGCGACCGCCTTGTCGCCGTGCTTCGCCTTGAAGTCGGCGATGGCCATCTCCACGGCCTTGACCGAGTTCTTGCCGGACAGCTCCGAGTACGCGCCGGACTGGTCGTTGAGCACGCCCAGCACGATTTTGCCCCCGGTCAGCTTCTCGTCGCCGCCCGACTGGGGACCACCGCCGCCGCAGCCGGCGACCACCATCATCGCGGCCGCCGACGCGGCGGCCACACCCACCGTCCTACGCATGCTCATCCCTTTCGTCCGCGCGCCGCGCGGGGTCGGTCGTCAGAAGAGAAATCAGATACCGAGGTACGACAGCAGTTCGCGTTCCCGCGACCGCACCTCGGAGTTGTCCATCGCCTCCGCGATGCGTCCCTCGGCCAGCAGGTAGTGCCGGTCGGCGACGCCGGTGGCGAAGTGCAGGTTCTGCTCGACCAGCAGCACGGTCACGCCGTGCTTCTTGGCCTCGCGCAGGAGGTCGCCGACCTGCTGCACGAGCAGGGGCGAGAGCCCCTCGGTCGGTTCGTCGCAGAGCAGCAGCCGGGCGCCCATCCGCAGCACCCGGGCCAGCGCCAGCATCTGCTGCTCGCCGCCGGAGAGCATGGTGGCGGCCGAGTCGCGCCGCTCGTAGAGGGCGGGGAACGCCTCGTACACCCGCTCCAGCGACCACGGGTCCGGCCCCACCGTCGGCGGCAGGGTCAGGTTCTCCGTCACCGTCAGCGTGGCGTAGCTGCCCCGGTCGTCCGGCACCCAGCCGAGCCCCAGCCGCGCCCGCTTGTGCGCCGGCAGCTTGCTGACGTCGCGTCCGTCCAGCTCGACGGTCCCCCGAAGACCCGCGTGCAGGCCCATGACGCAGCGCAGCAGCGTGGACTTGCCGGCGCCGTTGCGGCCGACGAGCGTCACCACCTCGCCGGCCTTCACCTCCAGGCCGACCTCCCGCAGCACCTGCGCCTCGCCGTACCAGGCGGACAGGTTCTCAATGCGCAGCATCAGCGGCTCCCAGGTAGGCGGTGATCACGCGCTCGTCGGTGCGGACCTGCTCGTACGGGCCCTCGACCAGGACCTTGCCGGCCTGCAGGACCGTGACGGTGTCGGCCAGCCGCCCGACGACGCTCATGTTGTGCTCGACCATCACGACGGTCCGGCCCTGCCGGACCCGGCCGATCAGGTCGACGGTGCGGTCGACGTCCTCGAGGCCCATGCCGGCGGTCGGCTCGTCCAGCAGCAGCACCTTCGGGTCGAGGGCGAGGGCGATCGCGAGCTCCAGGGCCCGCTTGCGCCCGTACGCCAGGGCCTCGGCGGGCGCCTCGGCCAGGTCGGCGAGGCCGACCATGTCCAACAGTTCGGCGGCCCGGTCGGTGTAGCGCCGCATGAGCTTCGCCGACCGCCAGAACCGCCAGCCCAGCCCGCTCGAGCTCTGCAACGCCAGCACGACGTGCTCCCGCGCGGACAGCTGCGGGAAGAGGCTGGTGATCTGGAACGAGCGGGCCACGCCGAGGCGGGCCACCTGCTCCGGCGCCAGCCCGGTGATGTCCCGGCCGGCCAGCTCGATCCGCCCGCCGGTGGGCGGGAGGAAGCCGGTGAGCAGGTTGAACAGGGTCGTCTTGCCGGCGCCGTTCGGGCCGACCAGCGCGTGCACGCTGTCCGCCGCGACGTCGAGGTCGACACCGTCGACCGCCCGGAAACCCCGGAAGTCGCGGGTCAGCCCGCGAGCCGACAGGAGCGCTTGCCCGGCCATCGCCACATCCTCCGCAGTTCTGCCGCGACGTCCGGTTCGGTGACCGTGGTCACAGGGCCGTCGCGTGCAGGAAACCTACGGCCGGGCCGGCGAACGCAGCCATGTTGACGGCCCACATAATCCCCGGCACCGAACCGGGCCCGGCCGCCACCCCGACCCCAGCCCGGGTCATTGAGGGAAGTGACTGTGTGCGCTCCCGCCCGTCCCGGCGTGGGCCGCCCACATCCCGCCGGCCGGTGACAGGTCACGCCGTGCCGGCGGTGATTCGGCGCTGCGTGGCGGCCGGATGGCTCACGCCGCGAGGGCGTCGAGGGCCAGATCGACGTCCTCGACGGTGGAGTAGAGGTGGAAGGACGCCCGGACCCGGCCGGCCCGGACCGCGGCCCGCACGCCGGCGCGTTCCAGCTTCTCCTGCGCGCCCGGCACCTCCACGGTGACGATCGCGCTGTCCCCCGGCGGCCGGCCCAGCCCGGTGAGGAACCGGTTGGCCAGCGCGACGTCGTGGGCGTGGACCGCCGGCACACCGATCTCCGCCAGCAGTTCCAGGGCCGGGGCGGCGCCGACCCAGCTGAACCAGGCCGGGGAGATGTCGAACCGTCGCGCGTCGTCGGCCAGCCGCAGCGGCGGGCCGTAGTAGGCGGCGTGCGGGTCGGCGCCGGCGTACCAGCAGGCGGCGTCGGGGCGCATCCGGTCGCGCAGCTCCGGCGCGTAGTACGCCAGGGCCACCCCGCGCGGCGCCATCAACCACTTGTACGCGGCGACCACCACCGCGTCGGCGAGCCCGGCGTCGAACGGGAGCCAGCCGCACGCCTGGGTGGCGTCGACCGCCACGAGGGCGTCGTGCGCGCGGGCGGCGGCCACGATCTCCTCGTACGGGGCCACCGTGCCGTCGGACGACTGCACCAGGCTGAACGCGACGAGGTCGGTGTCGGCGTCGATCGCGTCGACGAGACCGGCCAGGGGGACCGTGCGGACGCGGACCCCGCGCTGCTCCTGCACCAGCCAGGGGAAGAGGTTGGAGGTGAACTCGACCTCGGGGACCACCACGGTCGCGCCCGCCGGCAGCGCGGCCGCCACCGGCGCGACCAGCTGCGACGCCGTGCTGCCGATCGCCACGTCCCCGGCGGCCACCCCGGCCAGGCGGGCGAACGCGGCGCGGGTGCGCGAGGTGGAGGTGTCCCAGCTCTCCCACGCCATGCGCCCGACGCGCCAGCCGGCCAGCGCCTCCTGCAACGCCTCCCACGCCGGGTCGGGCGGCAGCCCGTAGCTCGCCGTGTTCAACCAGCCCGGCTGGGGCTGCCAGAGCTTCCGTGCCTGTTCGATCTCCACGCCGACGACGCTAGCGATCGCGACCGGCGGCGGGGCAGCGCCAATTCCACACTCCTGGCCCGGCCCGTCCGCGAACCGTGCGCCGATGAGCAAAGGGGCCCACCCGCCGTCGGCGGACGGCCCCTTCGCGACGACCGCGCGCCGGCCGGACCCCGTCCGGCCGGCGCCCGGGGCGGTGCGGCCGGACTCAGGCCGTGGCGCCGGTCAGCGCCGGCTCCGGCCGGTCCGACCGATCCGCCGGCTCGGGCCGCTCGTCGTCCTCGTCGAGCATGCTGGCCTCGTCGAACGGCCGTTCCCCGCTCAGCACCGCCCGTGCCTGGGTCCGGTCGAACTCCCCGGTCCAGGTGCCGATCAGGACCGTGGCGACCGCGTTGCCGGCGAAGTTGGTCAGCGCGCGGGCCTCGGACATGAACCGGTCGATGCCGACGATCAGCCCGACGCCGTCGAGCAGGTCCGGACGGTGGGACTGGAGCCCGCCGGCCAGGGTCGCCAGGCCGGCGCCGGTGACGCCGGCGGCCCCCTTGGACGCGATGACCATGAAGACCAGCAGGCCGATCTGCTCACCGATCGCCATCGGCTTGCCCATCGCGTCGGCGACGAAGAGCGCGGCCATCGTCAGGTAGATGGCGGTGCCGTCCAGGTTGAAGGAGTAGCCGGTCGGCACGGTGATGCCGACGACCGGCCGGCTGATCCCGACGTGCTCCATCTTGGCGATCAGCCGCGGCAGCGCCGACTCCGACGACGAGGTCGACACGATCAGCAGGAACTCCCGGCCCAGGTACCGCAGCAGGCTGAGGATGTTGATCCGCGCCACGAACCACAGCAGCGCGCCGAGCACCACGAACACGAAGACCAGGCAGGTGGCGTAGAAGCCGAGCATGATCTGCGCCAGGCTCTTCAGCGCGTCCAGCCCGGTGGCGCCCACCACGGCCGCCATCGCGCCGAAGGCGCCGACCGGGGCGACCCACATGATCATCGCGAGGACCTTGAAGACCAGCCGCTGGATCACGCCGACCGCCCGCAGGACCGGCTCGCCGCGGGTGCCGAGGGCCTGGACCGCGAACCCGACCAGGAGGGCGACCAGCAGCGTCTGCAGCACCTCCCCCTCGGTGAGCGCCGAGAGCAGCGAGGTCGGAATGACCCCGAGCAGGAAGTCGACCGTGCCGCCGCTCTCCCCGTCCGCCGCCGCCTGGCCGGCGCCGGCCGTCTCCGCGCCGAGGCTCAGCCCGGCGCCGGGCTGGATCAGGTTGCCGACCACCAGGCCGATGGCGAGGGCGACGGTCGACATCAGCAGGAAGTAGCCGAGCGCGAGGCCGCCCACCTTGCCGACCTTCGCCGCCTGCCGGACGGATCCGACACCGAGGACGATCGTGCAGAAGATGACCGGGCTGATCATCATCTTGATCAGCGCGATGAAGCCGGTCCCGAGCGGCTTCAGCGCCTTGCCGAACTCCGGGGCGACGAAGCCGACGACGACGCCGGCGATCGCGGCGACGATGACCGCGATGTAGAGGTAGTGGGTGCGGTCCCGGCGCCGGGGCCGCGCGATGGTGGTGGCGGTGTCCATGCCCACAATGTGAACCAGGTCTCAACGCCAGTCAGCGTTGCGGTCATTCTGTTCATCCCCGGGACTCGGCGCGGACATCCGGACCTGACGGGTGCGCAACACTTGCGGCGCGGCCGCAACCGTGCGGCGGCGCAGCGGCGGCCCGGCGAGGAGGTGGACGTGGCCCGACGCCAGTGGAGCATCGCGGGGCAACTGTTCGCCCTCCAGGCCGTCGTGGTCACGCTGCTCGTCCTGGCCGGCGCGGCCGGCGCGGTCTGGCTCGCCCGGGTGGACGCACGGCAGGCGGCGGAGGAGGAGGTGCTCGCGGTGGCGCAGACCGTCGCCCGCTCCCCCGACGTGCGGGCGGCGCTGGCCTCGGCCGACCCGGTCGCCCGTCTCCAGCCGTACGCGGAGGCCACCCGGGTGGCGACGGGCACCGACTTCGTGGTGGTGATGGCCCCCGACCGGACCCGGTACTCGCACCCCAGCCCGGAGCGGATCGGCCAGCCGTTCATCGGCGACATCGGGCCGGCCCTCACCGGCCGCCCGCTCGTCACCACCAACGTCGGCACGCTCGGCGAGTCGGTGCGCGCGGTGGTTCCGGTGTACGACGAGGACCGCCGTGTCGTCGGCCTCGTCTCGGTCGGCATCACCACCCGGGCGATCAACCGCAAGCTGCTCGGCCAACTGCCGGTGCTGCTCGGCGCCGCCGTGCCGGCGCTGGCCCTCGCGGCCACCGGTTCGTGGCTGCTCAGCAGGCGGCTGCGCCGGCAGACGCACGGCCTCGGGCCGGCGCAGATGACCCGGATGTACGAGTACTACGACGCGGTCCTGCACTCGGTGCGGGAGGGCCTCGTCGTGCTGACCACGGACCGCCGGGTGGCGCTCGTCAACGACGAGGGGCGCCGGCTGCTCGGGCTCGACGGTGCGGCGCCGGTGACCGACCGGCCGGTGGCCGGGATCGACCTGCCCCCGGCCGTGGCCGAGCTGCTCGGCTCCGGGCGGGAGACGCACGACGAGCTGGTGCTCGCCGGTGACCGGGTGCTCGTGGCCAACCAGCGCACCGCCCGCTTCGAGGGCCGGGCCCACGGCACCGTGCTGACCCTGCGCGACCAGACCGACCTGCGGGCGATGGCCAGCGAGCTGGACTCGGTCCGCGGGCTCACCGAGGCCCTCCAGGCGCAGACCCACGAGGCGGCGAACCGCCTGCACACCGTCCTGACGATGGTCGAGCTGGGCCGCACCGACGAGGCCGTCCAGCTCGCCACCCGGGACCTGACCATGGCTCAGCAGTTGACCGACCGGGTGGTCGGGGCGGTGACCGAGCCGGCCCTGGCCGCGCTGCTGCTCGGCAAGTCGGCACAGGCCGGCGAGCGGGGCGTGGATCTGGTGATCGAACCGGACTGCCGGCTCGAGGACAGTCCCCTGCCGGCGGCCGACCTGCTGACCGTCGTCGGCAACCTGGTCGACAACGCGCTGGAGGCGGTGGCGGGCACACCGCCGCCGCGCCGCGTACGGGTCTTCGTCGGCACCGCCGGCGACGAGCTGGTGATCCGGGTCGGCGACAACGGCCCGGGGCTGGAACCGGACCGGGTGGCGGACGCCTTCCGGCGCGGCTGGTCGACCAAGAGCTCGGGCCGGGGCCTCGGCCTGGCGCTGGTCGGCCAGGTGGTCCGCCGGCACGGTGGCAGCTCCGACGTCCGCCGCTCCGACGAGGGCGGCACTCTCTTCACCGTCCGGCTGCCGGTCGGGGGCGGCCGGTCATGACCGACATCCGGGTGCTGGTGGTGGAGGACGAGCCGCTGCTGGCCGAGGCGCACAAGGCGTACACGGAACGGGTGCCCGGCTTCGTGGTGGTCGGCGTCGCGTACACCGCGCAGGAGGCGATGGCGGCGCTGCGCCGGGACGACGGCACCGGGATCGACCTGGTGCTGCTCGACTTCCGGCTGCCCGACCTGCACGGCCTGGACGTCTGCCGGGCGCTGCGGGCGGCGGGCAGCGGCGTCGACGTGCTCGCGGTGACCTCCGCCCGGGACCTGGCGGTGGTCCGCACGGCCGTCTCCCTCGGGGTGACGCACTACCTGCTCAAGCCGTTCACCTTCGCGGCCTTCCGCGACAAGCTGGAGCGGTACGCCGACTACCGCCGGCAGGCGCTCGCCGACGGTGAGGTCGCCGCGCAGCACGAGGTGGACCGCATGTTCGCCACCCTGCGCGGCCCGGCGCGCCACACCCTGCCGAAGGGGCTGGACGAGCAGACCCTCGGCACCGTGCTCGGCGCGCTCTCCGACCGGGCCGGGCTCTCCGCGACCGAGGTCGGGCAGCGCACGGGCATCTCTCGGGTGACCGCCCGGCGGTACCTGGAGTACCTGGTCGACGTCGAGCGGGCGGCGCGCACCCCCCGGTACGGCACGCCGGGGCGCCCGGAGATGGAGTACCGGGCGGTGTGACCGCCGCGCCGGCACCGGCCGGCGGGTGGCCGCCGTCAGCTGACGTTGGCCGGGCCGAGGACGCTCTTGAGGTCGGCCATCAGGGCGGGGGTGCTGGCCACCCGGAACGGGCCGAGCCGCAGCGTGGTCACCTTGCCGCCGTTGAGCAGCTTGACGTGCACCTCGGCGTCGCCGGGGTGCAGCACCAGCGTCTCCTTGAGCCGTTCGACCAGCGGCGGGGTGCAGCGGGTGACCGGGATGGTGAGCGTGACCGGCTTGTTGGCCGGGTTGCTGCTGATGTCCGGCATGGACATGTCCATCGCCATGATCCGCGGGGTGTCGTCGCGACGGTCGACCCGCCCCTTGACCACCACGATCGCGTCCTCGGCGATGTACTGACCGATCACCTCGTACGTGTTGGGGAAGAACAGCGTCTCCACCCCACCGGCCAGGTCCTCCAGGGTGGCCGACGCCCACGCGCGGCCCTGCTTGGTGACCCGCCGCTGCACGCCGGAGAGGATCCCGGCGAGCGTGACCACCGCGCCGTCCGGGACGGTGCCCTCCTCCGAGAGCGCGGCGATCGTGCAGTCCGCCGCGGCGCCGAGCACGTGCTCCAGGCCGAACAGCGGGTGGTCGGAGACGTACAGGCCGAGCATCTCGCGCTCGAAGGCCAGCTTGTCCCGCTTGTCCCACTCCCCCTCGGCGATGGTCGGCATCACCGTGGTGCTGGCGGCGGAGTCGGTGTCGCCGAACCCGGCGCCGAACAGGTCGTACTGGCCGACGGCCTCCTTGCGCTTCACGTCGGCGTACGCGTCGATGGCGTCGGCGTGCACCGCGAGCAGGCCCTTGCGCGGGTGCCCCAGCGAGTCGAACGCGCCCGCCTTGATCAGCGATTCGATGGTCTTCTTGTTGCAGACGACCGCGTCCACCTTGGACAGGAAGTCGTAGAAGTCGGCGTACTCGCCCTTCTCCTCGCGGCAGCGCCTGATCGCGCTCACCACGTTGGCGCCGACGTTGCGGATCGCGGCGAGGCCGAAGCGGATGTCCTTCCCGACCGGGGTGAACGGGCCGGCCGAGGTGTTCACGTCCGGCGGGAGCACCTGGATGCCCATCCGGCGGCACTCCGACAGGTAGAGCGCCATCTTGTCCTTGTCGTCGCCCACCGAGGTGAGCAACGCCGCCATGTACTCGGCCGGGTAGTTCGCCTTGAGGTAACCGGTCCAGTACGACACCAGGCCGTACCCGGCGGTGTGCGCCTTGTTGAACGCGTAGTCGGCGAACGGGACCAGGATGTCCCACAGCGTCTGGATGGCCTCGTCGGAGTAGCCGTTGGCCCGCATGCCGTCGCGGAACGGCACGAACTCCTTGTCGAGGACCTCCTTCTTCTTCTTGCCCATCGCGCGGCGCAGCAGGTCGGCCTGGCCGAGCGAGTAGCCGGCGAGCTTCTGCGCGGCGCGCTGCACCTGTTCCTGGTAGACGATCAGGCCGTACGTCGGGCCGAGGATCTCCTCCAGGGGCTCGGCCAGCTCCGGGTGGATCGGGGTGATCTCCTGCTGGCCGTTCTTGCGCAGGGCGTAGTTGGTGTGCGAGTTGGCGCCCATCGGGCCGGGCCGGTAGAGGGCGAGGACCGCGGAGATATCCTCGAAGTTGTCCGGCTTCATCAGCCGCAGCAGCGAACGCATCGGCCCGCCGTCCAGCTGGAAGACGCCGAGGGTGTCGCCGCGGGCCAGCAGCTCGTACGTGGGCTTGTCGTCCAGCGGCAGCTTGAGCAGGTCGACGTTGCGGCCGTGGTTGCTCTCGATGTTCTTCAGCGCGTCGTCGATGATGGTCAGGTTGCGCAGGCCGAGGAAGTCCATCTTCAGCAGCCCGAGCGATTCGCAGGTCGGGTAGTCGAACTGCGTGATGATCGCCCCGTCGGCGTCCCGCCGCATGAGCGGGATGTGCTCGACGATCGGCTCGGCGGACATGATGACGCCGGCGGCGTGCACGCCGGTCTGCCGGATCAGCCCCTCGATGCCGCGCGCGGTGTCGATGACCTTCTTGACGTCCGGATCCGACTCGTAGAGGCCCCGGATCTCGCCGGCCTCGGCGTAGCGGGGATGCTTCGGGTCGAAGATGCCGGTGAGTGGGATGTCCTTGCCCATCACGGCCGGCGGCATCGCCTTGGTGATCCGGTCGCCGACCGCGTACGGGAAGCCGAGCACCCGCGCCGAGTCCTTGATCGCGGCCTTCGCCTTGATGGTGCCGAAGGTCGCGATCTGGGCGACCTTGTCCTCGCCCCACTTCTCGGTGACGTACTTGATGACCTCACCGCGCCGACGCTCGTCGAAGTCGATGTCGACATCCGGCATCGAGACGCGCTCGGGGTTGAGGAACCGCTCGAAGATCAGCCCGTGCGGGATCGGGTCCAGGTCGGTGATGCCGAGGGCGTACGCGACGAGCGAGCCGGCGGCCGAGCCACGGCCCGGACCCACGGCGATGCCCTGGTTCTTGGCCCACTGGATGAAGTCGGCGACCACGAGGAAGTACGACGGGAAGCCCATCTGGATGATGACGCCCAACTCGTACTCGGCCTGCTTGACGTGTCCCTCCGGGACGCCGTCCGGGAAGCGGCGGGCAAGCCCCTTGAACGTCTCCTTACGGAACCAGGACTCCTCGGTCTCCCCCTCGGGCACCGGGAAGCGCGGCATCAGGTTGTGGAACTCGAACATGCCGGCCGGGTCGACCTTCTCGGCGACCAGCAGAGTGTTGCGGCAGCCCTGGAGCCAGATGTCGGAGGTGTCGACGGCGCGCATCTCGTCCGCGGACTTGATGTAGTAGCCGCTGCCGTCGAACCTGAACCGATTGGGGTCGGCGACGTTCGCGGCGGTCTGCACGCAGAGCAGCACGTCGTGCGCCTCGGCCTGTGACTCGTGCGTGTAGTGGGAGTCGTTGGTGACCACCGGCGGGATGTCCAGCTTGCGGGAGATCTCCATCAGCTCCTGGCGGACCCGGCGCTCGATGCTGATGCCGTGATCCATGATCTCCAGGAAGAAGTTCTCCTTGCCGAAGATCTCCTGGTACTTGGCCGCGGCCTTCAACGCCTCGTCGTACTGGCCCAGCCGCAGCCGGGTCTGCACCTCACCCGAGGGGCAGCCGGTGGTCGCCATCAGCCCCTCGGCGTGCTCGGCCAGCAGTTCCGCGTCCATCCGCGGCCACTTGACGAAGAACCCCTCCGTGTACGACCGGCTGGTGAGCTTGAACAGGTTGTGCAGGCCGATCCTGTTCCGCGCCCAGATGGTCATGTGCGTGTAGCCGCCGCTGCCGGAGACGTCGTCGCTCTTCTGCTCCGGGCGGCCCCACCGCACCCGCTGCTTGTGGAACCGCGACTCCGGCGCCACGTACGCCTCGATGCCCAGGATCGGCTTCACGCCGGCGGCCATGGCCTGCTTGTAGAAGTCGTTCGCGCCGTGCATGTTGCCGTGGTCGGTCATCGCCACCGCCGGCATTCCCTGGCGGCTGACCTCGGCGAAGAGGTCCTTGAGCCGGGCGGCACCGTCGAGCATCGAGTACTCCGTGTGCACGTGCAGATGCGCGAACGAATCGCCCATGCGTGGCGCCCCCCGGGTTGTGGATCAAGCGGTGTCGGAGTCGACCGACCTACCCTACCGACGCCGGCTGACGGCCTCCACCGTCCGCGCCGGAGGTGGTCCGCATCTCGTACACGGCGACGGCGCGGCCGGCGAGGGCGCGGGCACCGCCGGGTACCCGCACCCTCGCCAGGGGTGTCAGACCCGCTGGGCGTCGAAGAGCGCCCGCACGTCCGCCGAGCTCATCGCGCCCTGGTACGCGCCCAGGTCGTCCACCTGGCCGTACAGCCACCCCTCGGGGCCGGCTGGGGTGCTCACGCGCCCGGCCAGCAGCGAACCGGTCGCCTGCCGGGGCTGCCAGGCGGCGTCCAGCGCCACCGACTGAACGAGGGTGCCGTCGACGTGGAGCAGCACCCGCCGGTGGGCGGCGTCGAGCACCACGACCAGGTGGTGCCACAGGTCGGCGTCGAGTGCCGGGGCGGCCGCCACCGCGGCGGCGCCGCCGTCCGCGCCGGTGCCGTCCGCCGGCACCACGAGGGTCCAGCGCCCGCCGTCGACCGGCTCCCAGCCGAGGCGGAACGCGTGGCCGCCGGCCGCGTCCTGGGACAGCACGGTCTGCGTGCCACGTGACGGCTCGAGCCGGGCCCAGGTGGAGAGGGTGAACGACTGGTCGGTACGCAGCACCGGCGCGTCCTCCCAGACCGGGTTGGCCGGCTCACCGCGGTTGGCCTGGCTGCGGGCGTACTCCCGGGTGGCCTCGCCGTAGTGCGGATCCGACGGGTCGTCGATCCAGTGCGTCCCGTCCAGGGTGAGGACGCTGCCCCACCGCCCGGCGTCGATGTACGCCCCCTGGGTCAGGTAGAGCTGTCGGCCGAAGGCGGTGCTGTCGGGGGCGGAGCAGAGGGTGGGGTCGTCGATCGACTCGTCGTAGCACGGGATCGCGTTCTCGAAGTTCCACTTGCCGACCTGGATCGGCTTGAGGAGACCCGGCTCGTCAAAGCCGCCGGACCCTGGGTCCGAGGCGCGCCAGCCGGTGAAGTCCTGGACCACGAGGGCCCGGTCGTACACTCGGGCGCCGGCCAGGTTGCCCCGCCACCAGGTGGCGTCACCGCGACCCAGGCGGAACTCGCCGGCGGGGTCGTTGACGCCGGTTACACCGGTCTGCGTCGCCTCGGCGACGCCGTCGACCCAGAGTGTGAGGGTACGCGCGGCGGCGTCGTGCACCACCGCGATGTGGGTCCAGAGGCCGACCCGCGGCGCCGAGGTGGAGCGGGCGACGGACCACTTGGCGCCCTTGCCGGTCTTCGTCGGCATCCGGACCTGCCACCGGTCGGAGGCCTTGTCGTAGCCCGCCGAGAACGTGGCGTGCCCGGAGCTGGCCTTGCTGAGGAAGTCCCGGCTGACGGACGTGTCGGTGAGGCGGACCCAGGCGGCGACCGAGAAGGTGCCGGAGCTGTCCAGCGTGGCGGACGCCGCGGACAGGTACGACGACACGCCGTCGAACGCGGGTGCCTCTCCCCCGACCAGCCGGGCATCCTGCTCCCATCCGATGCCGACGGGCGTCAAGGGGGTGTCACCACGGACGGCGGGCTGGCTGTCGGCGAACGCCTGTTCCCGGGTGATGCCGGGGTACGTCTCCACCGACCAGTAGGCGGTCGGCGGGGCCGGACGGTCGATGGTGGTGGTGCGCGGTGCCGCCTCCGCGGCGCCGGCGGGCAGGAGGGCGGCGGCCACCGCCAGGGCAAGTGAGCTGGTCCGGGCACGGCCGGACGAGAAATAGCTGGTCATAACACCTTTCCCCGCTGAAGTCCGGCCGACCTGTCCCGAGTGGATCCACGCGCGTCCGGCCGGTTCGCCCGGCCAGTGTCACAGGGCGGTGCCAGCGCCGCGACCCCGTCGCCATCCCGACACAATGATGGGCCTTGGACAATAGTGTGTGCCGCACAGTATCGTGTGATGCATGGTCAGCGATGAGATCCTCCGGACCCACCTCCAGGAGCTGCGCCGGGGCACCGTCGTGGTGGCGAGCCTGGTCGCCCTGCGCCGTCCCGACTACGGCTACGCGCTGCTGCAACGCCTGACCGACCACGGCTTCCCCGTCGACGCCAACACGCTCTACCCGCTGCTGCGCCGTCTCGAGGACCAGGGGCTGCTGACCAGCGAGTGGAACACCGAGGAGAGCCGGCCGCGCAAGTTCTACCGGACCAGCCCCGACGGCGCGGCCGTCCTCGACCGGCTCCTCGCCGACCTGTCCGCCGTCCAGACCTCCATGACCGCCCTGCTCGAAGGAGTCGACCGATGACCACGCTGACCGACCGCTACGTCGCCGCGACCCTGCGCTCGGTGCCGGCCGCGCGGCGCGGGGAGATCGCCACCGAGCTGCGCGCCTCGATCGAGGACATGATCGAGGGCCGGGCGGCCGCCGGGGAGGCCAGCGCCGCCGCCGAGCGGGAGGTGCTCACCGAGCTGGGTGACCCCGCACAGCTCGCCGCCCGGTACGCCGACCGGCGCCTGCAGCTCATCGGCCCCACCTACTACCTGGTCTGGCAGCGGCTGCTCGTCACGTTGCTCAGCATCATCCCCGGCATCGTCGGCGTGGTCGTCGGCGTGGTGGAGGCCACCGCCGGCGACAACCCGGGCGGCGCCGTCGGGGCCGGGATCGTCGCCGCCTTCCAGACCGCGGTGCAGATCGCGTTCTGGGTGACGGTGGTCTTCGCGGTGCTCGAACGGCTGGGCACCCCGCTGAACCTGCCCGACTGGACCGTCGACGACCTCCCCGACGAGCCCGTCGAGCGGGACGTCACGCTCACCGACACGTGCGCGTCGCTCGTCGCGCTGGTGCTGACGGCCGCGTTCCTCGTCTGGCAGCACTTCCAGACGCTGGTTCCCGCCGGCAGTGACCAGCTGGCGATCCTCGACCCCGCACTGTGGACGTCCTGGCTGCCGGTCCTGCTCGCGGTGATGGTGGTCAGCGTCGGCCTGGAGCTCACCAAGTACCGCATCGGCCGCTGGACCTGGCCCCTCGTCGCGGTCAACGCCCTGCTGCACCTGACGTTCGCGGTGCCGGTGATCTGGCTGCTGCTCACCGACCGGCTGCTCAACCCCGAGTTCGTGGCCCGGATCCCCTGGCTGCGGGACGGCGACAACCTCGACACGGTCGCGACCGGCGTCGTGGTCGGCATCGTGGCCATCGTGATCTGGGACGTCATCGACAGCGTGGTCAAGGCGCTCCGCGCCCGCCGCTGACGGCCTACTCCCGCCCCGGCCCGGCACTCACGGGGGTGCCCGGCCGGCGCACGGCGGCACGGAGTGGATCACGAGGGCCGGTGGCCCGGCGGGCCAGGGGCCGCCGCAACCTCGGCGCGTGTTACCCGTCGGCGCCGGGCCGCAGGGCGCCGGCCCGGGCCGCCGCCACCTGTTCGCCCGATTCGTCGGCTGCACCCGTCCGGCCGTGTCCGCCGCAGCCCGCGGCCACCTCAACCAGCTCCTGCGCCGCCGGTCCTGACACGATCCACTCGATGCCGGCGGCATCGCGGCGTCCCGCACGGCCGGAAAGCCCGATGCCGGCGGCACGGAGTGGATCACCCAGACAGAAAATCGCGCCGGACGACAAACGTCGTCCGGCGCGATTGGCGTCCCAGGTCAGCCGACGGCGGCCATGATCTCGTCGCTGACGTCGAAGTTCGCGTAGACGTTCTGCACGTCGTCGCAGTCCTCCAGGACGTCGATCAGCTTGAAGATCTTCCGGGCGCCCTCCTCGTCGAGCGGGACGTTGACGCTCGGGATCAGCGAGGACTCGGCCGACTCGTACTCGATGCCGGCATCCTGGAGCGCGGTGCGGACCGCGATCAGGTCACCCGGCTCGGAGACCACCTCGAACGCCTCGTCGAGGTCGTTGACCTCCTCGGCGCCCGCGTCGAGGACGGCCATCATCACGTCGTCCTCGGTGGTGCCGGTCTTGGGGACGATCACCACGCCCTTGCGGGAGAACATGTACGACACCGAGCCGGCGTCGGCGAACGAGCCGCCGTTGCGGGTCAGCGCGGTGCGCACCTCGGTGGCGGCGCGGTTGCGGTTGTCGGTGAGGCACTCGATCAGCAGCGCGACGCCGTTCGGGCCGTAGCCCTCGTACATGATCGTCTGGTAGTCGGCGCCGCCGGCCTCCAGGCCGGAGCCGCGCTTGACGGCACGATCGATGTTGTCGTTGGGGACCGAGTTCTTCTTGGCCTTCTGGATGGCGTCGTAGAGCGTCGGGTTGCCGGCCGGGTCGCCGCCGCCGGTGCGCGCCGCCACCTCGACGTTCTTGATCAGCTTGGCGAACATCTTGCCGCGCTTGGCGTCGATGACCGCCTTCTTGTGCTTGGTCGTCGCCCACTTTGAGTGGCCGGACATCAGCTACCTCCGTTGCTACCCGCCGTCTGCATCGACCGCACCGCACACGCCCCGCTCCCGCCGGCGCACGCGGAGGTGCCGGTCAGCTCTGGCGGAAGGCGGGCAGATGGCCCTGCCGAATCTCGGCAATCCTACCGGTGACCGGCGGGCGAGCGGCAGCACCGCACGGTGCCGGCCCGCCCCGGGCGGCCCGAACAGGCACAACGGGGCGGGCCGGGTGGTCATTCCCCGAAGCCGTACGACCCGACCGCGGTGAATCCGGAGGTGCTCCGCTCCTCACAGCGGGCCTCGAGCCCGGCACGGTACCGGCGGAACGACTCCAGCTGCGGCAACGGTCCCGGCAGCTCCGGCGCCAGGGCGATGTCCACGAAGCTGCGCCCGTCGTCCAGTTGCAGCGTCACGAAGCGAAACCCGGCCGGCCGGGTCCCGGCCAACTCGGCGTAGACGGCACGCAGGAGGGTCAGGTGCGTGGTGACCTGCTCGGGGCGGACCCGGTACTGGATGACGATCGTCTCCACCGCTCACCCCACCAGCTCGGGACGGCGGTCGGCGGCCGCCTCGGCGGTGCGCAGCGCGGTCGTCCACGTCACGATTTCGGTCAGCATCGTCGTGAGCGACTGCTCCCGCCCGTCTTCGGGGTCGAGCCGGGCCGGGTGGGTCGGGTCGCCCGGCGGTGCGCCGGAGAAGTCGAAATCGGTGAAGAGCCCCAGCGACACCCGCGTCGGTACGACCACGACCCGCACCTCGCCGAGGACGGTCTGGAGGTGGTCGCCGGCCCGGGTGCCGCCCTGCACGCCGTAGGTCAGCACCCCGGCGACCTTGCCGTTCCACTCGGCGTACAGGTAGTCGACGGCGTTCTTCAGCGCGGCAGGGATCGACCGGTTGTAGTCCGGGGTGACGAACAGGAAGGCGTCGTACCCGCCGACCACGCCCGCCCAACGCCGGGTGTGCGGGTTGCGGTAGTCGCCGAACAGCGCCGGCACCGGCTCGTCGAGCAGCGGCAGGCCCTGCTCGGCCAGGTCCACCAGCTCGACGACGGCGTTGCCGTCACGAACGGCCGGGTGCCGGGACGCAACCTGGGACACCCAGCCGGCGACGGCGGTGCCGCGCCGGCCCGGTCGGGTGCTGCCCACGATCACGCCGATCCGAACCGGCCCGGAGGTCTGTGTGTTCTGCATGACCTGAGCCTCGCGCCGGACCGGACGGGTGGGGAGGCCGTCGCGAGGGTGGCCCCGGCAGGGACACCCTTCATCGGGTGTCCGGTGTCAGACTGGGCCGGTGATGGACGGAGAGCTCGGCGCGTTCCTGCGCAGCCGGCGGGAGGCGCTCCCGCCCGGGCGGGTCGGCCTGCCCGAGGGGCCCCGACGCCGCACACCGGGGCTGCGCCGCGCCGAGCTGGCGACGCTCGCGCAGGTGAGCGTGGAGTACCTGACCCGCCTCGAACAGGGCCGCGACACCCGCCCGTCGCCGGAGATCCTCGCCGCGCTCGCCGACGCGCTGCGGTTGGACGACGCCGACCGCGAGCACCTCCGCCAGCTCGCGGCCGCCCACCACAGCCGGCAGCTCTGCCCGCGCGGGCGCACCGCGGTCACGCGTACGGTCCGGCCGTCCGTCCGCGCGCTGCTCGACGCCCTCCGCGACGCGCCGGCGCACGTGGCCAACCGGCTCGGCGACATCCTGGCGTGGAACGACCCCTTCGACCGGGTCGCCCGGCCGCTGGGCCTGCTCGACGGCTCCCGCCCCAACCTGACCTGGTACGTCTTCACCGACGAACGGGCGCGGGAGGCGTTCGCCGACTGGGCGGGGACGGCCGACCACCAGGTCGCCGAGCTGCACCGGCTACGCCAGGGCGACCCGGCCACCGACGAGTTCGCCGACCGGCTGGTCCGCACAGTGGGCGCGCCGTTCGCCGACCGGTGGCGGCGGCGCCCGGTGCCGGCGGCGCGCCACGGGGTCCGCGAGCTGCGCCACCCGCACGCCGGGCCGCTCCGGCTGGCCTACGAGACCCTCGCCGTCGGCGACGCGCCCGACCAGTGGCTCGTCGTGCAGCTGCCCGCGGAGGCGGTGACAGCCGCCCGCCTGGACCAGCTCCTGGGCCGCGTACCCGGCCGCCTGCGCGCCGTCGCCGGCTGAGCGGTCCCGCACCCCGCACCCTCTCCTGGTCCCGCGCTCCGCGCCCGCTCCCGTTGATCAAGAGGTTTGCGGGCGGGAGAGGGCTCTCTCACCCCGAAAACCTCTTGATCGACAAGCGCCGGGGCCCGGCGGACGCGCGGGGCTGTGCGGGCTCAGGCCGCGGTGCGGACCAGGTTGACGAAGTACGCGTGCAGGCGTCGGTCGCCGGTCAGCTCGGGGTGGAACGACGTGGCCAGCAGGTTGCCCTGCCGGACCGCGACGATCCGCCCGGCCGCCGGGCCCTCGGTCACCGTGCCGAGCACCTCGACGCCGTCGCCGACGCGCTCGACCCACGGCGCCCGGATGAACACCGCGTGGAACGGCCCGCCGTCGACGCCGGCCACGTTCACCGGCGCCTCGAACGAGTCGACCTGCCGCCCGAACGCGTTGCGCCGGACGGTCATGTCGATGCCGGCGAAGCCGCGCTGGTCGGGCCGGCCGTCGAGCACCTCACCGGCCAGCATGATCATGCCGGCGCAGGACCCGTACACGGGCATGCCGCCGGCGATGCGCTTGTCGATCGGCTCGCGCAGCTCGAAGATGTCGACCAGCTTGCTGATTGTGGTGGACTCGCCGCCGGGGATGACCAGGCCGTCGACCGCCTCCAGCTCCTCGCGGCGCCGGACCGGGCGGGCGTCCGCGCCGGCCGCGGCCAGTGCGGCGGCGTGCTCGCGGACGTCGCCCTGCAAGGCGAGCACACCGATCACGGGTGCCGTCACGTTCGCTCCTTCCGAGTGTTAGGAAGGGGCCCCTGCTCTACCGCAGGCGTTAACAAGGGGCCCCTCCTTTCACGTCACCAGCCGCGGTCGGCCAGGCGGTGCGGCTGCGGGATCTCGTCGACGTTGATGCCGACCATCGCCTCGCCGAGGCCGCGGGAGACCTTGGCCAGCACGTCCGGGTCGTCGTGGAAGGTGGTGGCCTTGACGATCGCGGCGGCGCGCTGGGCCGGGTTGCCGGACTTGAAGATTCCGGAGCCGACGAAGACGCCCTCGGCGCCGAGCTGCATCATCATGGCGGCGTCGGCCGGGGTGGCGATACCACCGGCGGTGAACAGCACCACCGGCAGCTTGCCGGTCTCGGCGACCTCCTTGACCAGCTCGTACGGTGCCTGCAGCTCCTTCGCGGCGACGTACAGCTCGTCGGCCGGCAGCGACTGGAGCCGGCGGATCTGCTTGCGGATCTTGCGCATGTGGGTGGTGGCGTTGGAGACGTCACCGGTGCCGGCCTCGCCCTTGGAGCGGATCATGGCCGCGCCCTCGGTGATCCGGCGCAGCGCCTCACCCAGGTTGGTGGCGCCGCAGACGAAGGGGACGGTGAAGGCCCACTTGTCGATGTGGTTCTCGTAGTCGGCCGGGGTCAGCACCTCGGACTCGTCGACGTAGTCCACGCCGAGGGACTGGAGGATCTGCGCCTCGACGAAGTGGCCGATCCGGGCCTTGGCCATCACCGGGATGGAGACGGCGTTGATGATGCCGTCGATCATGTCCGGGTCGCTCATCCGGGAGACGCCGCCCTGGGCGCGGATGTCGGCGGGCACCCGCTCCAGCGCCATCACGGCGACGGCGCCGGCGTCCTCAGCGATCTTGGCCTGCTCGGGGGTGACCACGTCCATGATCACGCCGCCCTTGAGCATCTCGGCCATGCCGCGCTTGACGCGAGCGGTGCCGGTGACGGGGGTGGCCGTGGTGTTGTGGGAGGTGGTTTCGGGCACGGTTCATCGCTCCTAGAGACGTGCTCGGGGGTGGCTGCGGAAATGCTACGACCGGGCCAACGCGCGTCCGACAGCCAATCAGACCCACGGTGGCCTGCTCTGTGGCAGGCGTCACGGGTCGGGCGGCGGGCGCGCGCTCAGCCGGCGGGGACGTCGGCGGGTGCGGTCAGCGTCGGGTCGTCGATGTCGAAGTAGCGCGGCCAGGGCTGCCGCCGCCCCATCCGCAACAGGCGCACCAGCGGTCGGCTGCGCGCCGCGCGGGCGTCGCGGACCAGGTCGGTGTGGACCTGCCGGGCCAGCGCCAGCCGCCGGCTCGCGGCGATCACGGCCTCAGCGTCCGGATCGCCCGGGTCGAGCTGCACCGAGCGCAGCTGGCGGGTGAGGTCGTTCTCGGCGGCCTCCCGCTCGTCGGGGCGGGCGTCGAGCGCGATCCGCGCCGCCGCGTACAGCTCGACGCCGTAGCGGCGTTCGGCGAGGACCGCGGCGGCCGCCGCGCGGCGCAGCAGGTGGGCGTCGAGCGCGCGTGCGGCCGACTCCGCCCGTGCCTGCAGCCGGTCGACCCGGCCGGCGGTCCACACGAGGTACGCCGCCACCAGCCCGACGACCAGCGTCGCGCCCACCACCCACCACATGCCCGGCATCGTAGTGTCGCTCCGTTTCCGTCTCCGCCGGCCACGGCCGGCCGACCGCCGGCCTCTCCGGTACCACCGGCCCCGCCGGTCAGCCCAGCCCCACCCACTCCTGGTCGATGACCCGGCCGTCGGTGGCCTCGATCGCCGCTGCGTATACCTCCAGAACCCGTCGGGCAACCACGGGCCAGTCGAAATTCGCCACCACCTGGTCGCCGCAGGCGGTCAGCGCGGCCCGCGCGTCCGCGTCGTCCAGCAGCTCGACCAGGGCCGTCCGCAGCGCCGTCGGGTCTCCGGTGCGGAAGAGCCGGCCGGCCCGGCCGCCGTCGAGCACCCGCCGGAACGCGTCGAGGTCGCTCGCGACGACGGTGGTCCCGGCCGCGAGCGCCTCGGTGAGGATCATCCCGAACGACTCGCCGCCGGTGTTCGGCGCCACGTAGAGGTGGGCGCTGCGCAGCATCCGGGCCTTGTCCGCCTCGGAGACCAGGCCGAGGAAGGTGACGCGGTCGCGCAGCTCGGCCGGGAACTTCTCGTACAGGTCGTCGGAGTCGCCCGGCCCGGCGACGAGCAGCCGCAGCCCGGGGCGTTCGGGTGCGAGCTGCAGGAACGCGTCCCGCAGCACCGGGAAGCCCTTGCGGGCCTCGGTGAACCGGCCGAGGAACCCGATCGTGCCGCCCCGGCCCGGAGCGCACTCCCCCGGCCAGCCGGACAGCGGCTCGGCGTCGGTGAACTTCGCGACGGCCACCCCGTTCGGGATCTCCACCGCCCCGCCGTCCATGTGCTCGACCTGCACCTTGCGGGCCAGGGCGCTGACCGCGATCCGGGCGGTGATGCGCTCCAGCACGATCTGGAGAACGCCCTGCGCGGCGGCGAGGACCCGGGACCGGGTCATCGCGGTGTGGAAGGTCGCCACCACCGGCCCGCGGGCGCAGAGCACGGCGAGCATGGACAGGCTGAGGGTCAGCGGCTCGTGCACGTGCAGCACGTCGAACTCACCCCGGGTGATCCACCGGCGGACCCGGGCGGTGGAGACCGGACCGAAGGCGATCCGGGCCACCGAGCCGTTGTACGGCAGGGGCACCGCCCGCCCGGCCGGCACCACGTACGGCGGCAGCGGCGAGTCCTCGTCGGCCGGGGCGAGGACGCTCACCTCGTGCCCCAGGCCGATCAGCGCCTCGGCGAGGTCCATCACGTGGTTCTGCACGCCGCCCGGTACGTCGAAGGAGTACGGGCACACGATGCCGATCCGCACGTTGGCGCCCTTTCCCTCAGACCTGTCCCGTAGCCGGCGAGGGCTGGGCCGCGCCGTCCGCTGTCGCGTGCTGCTGGTCCAACCACATCCGCTGCAACATGTGCCAGTCTTCCGGATGGCGGGCGATGCCCGCCGCCAGACCGTCGGCGATCCGCTGGGTCAGCGCCCGGACCCGCACGTCCAGCGGGCCCTCCTCCGGACCGGGCACCGGCAGCGGCCCCTCGATCGAGGCGCGCGCGGCGTCCGGCTCGTACCACAACGAGGCGACGTAGAGCGGGGCGCCGGTGCGCAGCGCGAGCAGCGCCGGACCGGGGGGCATCCGGGTGCGGGCACCGAAGAACTCCACCTCCACGCCGCGCGCCGAGAGGTCCCGGTCGGCGAGGAGCGGAACGACCGCGCCGGCCCGGACCCGGTCGACCAGCACGTCGAAGGCCGGCCGGTCCCCGCCGTGAGTGGGCAGGATCTCCATGCCGAGACTGCGCCGGAAGGTGAGGAACCGCTGGTAGACGCCCTCCGGCTTGAGCCGCTCGGCGACCGTGGTGATCGGCCAGCCCATCGCCGCGACCCAGGCGCCGGCGGCGTCCCAGTTGCCGGCGTGCGGCAGCGCCACGACCGCCCCCCGGCCGGTGGCCACGTCGGCGGCCAGCACCTCCTCGCGGTCCAGCCGGAACGCGGCGAGGATCTCCGTACGGCTCAGCGCCGGCAGGCGGAACGCCTCCAGCCAGTACCGGGCGTACGAGCGCAGGCCGGCACGGACCAGCTCGTCCAGCTCGGCCTCCGGCACGTCGGGACCGACGACGCGGCGCAGGTTGGCGCGGAGTCGGGCCGTACTCGGGCCGCCGCGACGGTGGGCGCGGTCGGCGCCCGCCCGGAAGGCCGCGGCCGCGACGGGCCGGGGCAGCGCGCGGACCGCACGCCACCCGGCGAGGTAGCCCAGCTCGGTGAGGGTCACCGGCGCGAGCCCCGCGCGGCCCTCACCCCTGCCCGCCCGACGCGGTGGGGACCTGCTGGGACTGCCGGTACACGTGGGTCATCCGCTGACCGACCGTGAAGATCGACACGGCGGCGAGCAGCCAGAGCGCGACCGGCAGCGCGACCGGCAGGCCGAGGCCGGCCAGCAGGCCGCCGACGCCGACGATGAGGAGCCGCTCGGTGCGCTCGGCGATGCCCACGTTGCAGGTCATGCCAAGCCCCTCGGCGCGGGCCTTCACGTAGGAGACGAGACTGCCGGCGGCCAGGCAGACGAGGGCCGCCGCGACACCGGCGTGATCGCCCTCGGTGGCCAGGTAGTAGGCCACGGCGCCGAAGACCGCGCTGTCGGCGACCCGGTCCATGCTCGAGTCGAGGAACGCCCCGAACCGGGTGGAGCCGCCGCTCATCCGGGCCATCGTCCCGTCGAGCAGGTCGGTGAGCGCGAACACCGTCACGATCAGCGCCCCGGCGACGAGGTCGCCGCGGGCGCCGAAGCCGAGCGCGCCGACGAGCACGCCGAGGGTGCCCGTCACGGTGACCGCGTTGGGGGTGACGCCCGCGCGGAGCAGGCGGCGCGCGAGCGGTTCGACGACGCGGGTCATGCCCGCGCGGGCCGTCACTTGGAAGATCTTCGCCATGGCGGTCCCACGATAACGGTCCCCGGGCCAGCGGCGATACGGCCGGTCAGGTGACCCGCGCGGCGAGGCTTGTGCCGCCCGGACATCGGGTGTCTGATCGACCCAGGAAAGGTGAGCCAGCTCACCGGTCCACCGGTCCCGTTCCCGCTTGGCAGCAGACCACCGGAGGATATCGCCGCGCACCCGCCCCGGGCCGCTCCCCGTCGCGCGCGGCGGTCGCCACCAACCACCGGCTGAGGGAGGTGCGCCCCATGGCGCAGAAGAGTCAGGAGAAGGGGGTCACCGGCGGCGTGCCGGTGGTGACCGACCCCGGCAGGGTCCGCAACGTGGTGCTCGTCGGCCACTCCGGTGCCGGCAAGACGACACTGGTCGAGGCGCTGCTCGCCGCGACCGGCACGATCGGCCGCGCCGGAAGCGTCACCGACGGCACCACGGTCAGCGACCACGACCCCGCCGCCGTACGCCAGCAGCGGTCGGTGAGCCTGGCCTGCGCGCCCCTCATGCACGACGGGATCAAGGTCAACCTGCTGGACACCCCGGGGTACGCCGACTTCGTCGGTGAGCTGCGGGCCGGGCTGCGGGCGGCCGACACGGCGCTCTTCGTCGTCTCCGCGGTCGACGGGATGGACGCCGCCACCGCCGCCCTGTGGGAGGAGTGCGCCGCCGTCGACATGCCCCGGGCGGTCGCCGTCTCCCGGCTGGACCACCCGCGTGCGGACTTCGACGAGGCGGTGGCGCTCTGCCAGCGGGTCTTCGGCGACAACGTGCTCCCGCTCTACCTGCCGATGCTCGGTGACGACGGCATCTCCACCGTCGGCATGCTCGGGCTCATCACGCGGCGGGTCTTCGACTACACCGGCGGCCTGCCCGCGGACGTACGCGAACCGGACCCGGAGCACCTGCCGGCGATCGCCGAGTCCCGCAACGAGCTGATCGAGGGGATCATCGCCGAGAGCGAGGACGAGACCCTCATGGACCGGTACCTCGAGGGCGAGGAGATCGGCACCGACATCCTCATCGAGGACCTGGAGAAGGCGGTCGCGCGCGGTCACTTCTACCCGGTGGTGCCGGTATGCGCGGAGACCGGGGTGGGGCTCGACGCCCTGCTGGAGGTGCTCACCGCGGGCTTCCCGTCGCCGCTGGAGCACGACGTGCCGGCGGTGGCCGGGGTGGACGGCACGCCCCACCCGCCGCTCACCTGCGACCCCGACGGACCGCTGGTCGCCGAGGTGGTCAAGACGACCATCGACCGGCACGTCGGTCGGGTCTCGCTGGTGCGGGTGTTCTCGGGCACCCTGCGCCCGGACCAGACCGTGCACGTCTCCGGGCACGGCATGGCCGACCGGGGCCACCCCGACCACGACGCCGACGAACGCGTGGGGCACATCTACTCGCCGCTCGGCGCGACGCTGCGGGAGGTGGGCCTCTGCGTGGCCGGCGACGTCTGCGCGATCACCAAGTCGGGCAGCGCGGAGACCGGTGACACCATCTCCGCGAAGGAGGACCCGCTGCTGATCGCGCCGTGGGAGATGCCGGAGCCGCTGCTGCCGGTGGCGATCGTGGCCCGCAGCCGCTCGGACGAGGACGCGCTCGCCCGCAACCTGGCCCGGCTGGTGGCCGGCGACCCCACCCTGCGGCTGGACCGTAACCCCGAGACCCACCAGCTGGTGCTCTGGTGCATGGGCGAGGCGCACGCCGACGTGGTGCTGGAGCGGCTGCGGACCGGCGGCGTGGAGCTGGACACCGAGCCGGTGCGGGTGGCGCTGCGCGAGACGTTCACCGTGCCGGCCAAGGGGCACGGCCGGCACGTCAAGCAGTCCGGCGGCCACGGCCAGTACGCGGTCTGCGACATCGAGGTGGAGCCGCTGCCGCCCGGCGCCGGCTTCGAGTTCGTCGACCGGGTGGTGGGCGGCGCGGTACCGCACAACTACATCCCGTCGGTGGAGAAGGGGGTCCGCGCCCAGATGGAGCGCGGCCTGGTGGCCGGCTGCCCGGTGGTGGACCTGCGGGTGACGCTGTTCGACGGCAAGGCGCACAGCGTGGACTCCTCCGACGCGGCGTTCCAGACCGCCGGGGCGCTGGCGCTCAAGGACGCGGCCGAGAAGGGCCAGCCGGCGCTGCTGGAACCGGTCGACGAGGTGGTCATCCGGGTGCCCGACTCGTCGGTGGGCGCGGTGATGGGCGACCTGTCCGGCCGGCGCGGCCGCGTACTCGGCACCGAGCCGGACACCACCGCGGAGGGCCGCACACTGGTGCGCGCCGAGGTGCCGCACACGGAACTGCTCCGGTACGCGGTGGAGCTGCGCTCGATGACCTCCGGCACCGGCACCTTCCGGCGCACGTTCGTCCGCTACGAGCCCATGCCCACCCACCTGGCCGACCAGATCCGCAAAGAACACACCTGACCCACCCCCGTCCCCGCCCCACCCGCCCCCGCCGGCCCGCGCCCGCGCCCGCCGACGCGCGCGCACTTTCAGAGAAAGAGTGCGTATTGCGCGCCGGATGACCACTCTTTCGCTGAAAGAGGGGCAGTCGGAGAGGGAAGAGGCGGCCACGGCGGTCAGGGGCGGGCGGTGGGGAGCGTGGGGCTGGGCCAGTAGGGGCGGTCGGCCTCGCGGAGGGCGGCGGCGCGCAGGGCCGCCAACTGGCGCTCGACCTCGGCGAACTGGTCCGGCGGGAGCGGGCCCCGGGCCAGCGCCGCCGCGTTCTCCTCGACCTGGGCGACCGTACGGCAGCCGGGGATCGGGACCGTACGGTCGCTGCGCGCCCAGATCCAGCCCAGCGCGCCCTGCGCCAGGGTCCGGCCGTCGGCGGTGAGCGCGGCCCGGACGGCGCTCACCCGGCGCAGCCACTCCGGCGCCGGCCGCCCGCCCCGGAACCACTCCAGCCAGCCGGGCGCGTGCCCGCGCAGGTCGTCGCGGGGCAGCGTGGAGCCCGTCGTGTACTTGCCGGTGAGCAGGCCCATCCCGAGCGGGCCCCGGGCGACGCTGGCGAGGTCGTACTTGTCGCAGACGGCGAGCAGCTCGGGGGCGTCCCGCAGCACCGACAGGGTGTGCTGCACGGCGGTGGCGCCGCGGGCGGCCTGCCCCCACGCGGCGGCCCGGTCCACCCGGTCGGTGCTCCACCCGTACGCGCGGACCAGCCCGTCGCCCACCAGGTCCTCCAGCGTGCCGATCAGGGCCTCCGCGCGCGGCACCGGGAGGTCGCCCAGGTGCAGCTGGTAGAGGTCGATGCGGTCGGTGTCGAGCCGGCGCAGCGAGTCGGTCACCGCCCGCCGCAGGTACGCCGGGGACGCGTCCTGCCCCGTCGCCTGGCGGGCCGCCTCGTCGAACGTGTAACCCCACTTCGTCGCGACGACCGCCTCGTCACGCCGGCCGGCGAGGGCCCGCCCGAGAATCCGCTCCGAGTGCCCCGCGCCGTACGTGTCGGCGGTGTCGAAGAAGGTCACGCCGAGGTCGAGCGCGCGGCGGACCGCCCGGACGGACTCGTCGTCGTCGACGACGCCCCAGCCCAGCGGCTGGGCCCCCTCGGACCAGGGCCCACCGATCGCCCAGCACCCCATGCCCAGGGCGCTCACCTCGATGCCGCTGCGACCCAGCGTCCGCGTCATGACTGCCATCGCCGCATCCTGTCACCTCCGGCCGACCGGAGGGAGGCGATCGCGCCGGGTGTCAGGACGGCCAGGCGCGGGCCAGCAGCTCGCGGGTGTCGCCGAGCAGCTGCGGCAGGACCTTGGTGCGGCCGATCACCGGCATGAAGTTGGCGTCCCCGCCCCACCGGGGCACCACGTGCTGGTGCAGGTGCGCGGCGATCCCGGCGCCGGCCACGCCGCCCTGGTTCATCCCGAGGTTGAAGCCGTGCGCGTTGCTGACCTTGCGGATCACCCGCATGGCGGTCTGCGTGAACCCGGCCAGCTCGACCGTCTCCGGGCCGTCGAGGTCGGTGTAGTCGGCGACGTGCCGGTAGGGGCAGACCAGCAGGTGCCCCGGGTTGTACGGATAGAGGTTGAGCACCACGAAGACGTGCTCGCCGCGCGCCACGACCAGGCTCTCCGGCCGGGGGCGACCGGGCGCGAGGCAGAACGGGCAGCCGCTCGGCTTCTCGTACCCGCCCTCGGGCCGGTCCTCGCCGGAGATGTACGTCATCCGGTGGGGCGTCCAGAGCCGATCCAGGCCGTCCGCCATGGCGTCGCCGCTGTCCGTGTGTCCGTCCGCCCCAGTCACAGCAGCGATCCTACGACCCGCACGGCGGGCCGCCGAACGCCACCGCGCCCGCCGGACGTCGACGGGCGCGGCAGGGGCCGGCCCCTACTCCGCCGCGGCGGACGGGCCGATGTTGCTGCGCGACGACACCACGTCCACGACGTGGGTGACCGCCTCGGCCATCGGTACGCCGTTGCGCTGCGAGCCGTCCCGGTAGCGGAACGACACGGTGCCCGCCGCCACGTCGTCGTCGCCGGCGATCACCATGAAGGGGATCTTCTGCTGCTGGGCGGTGCGGATCTTCTTCTGCATCCGGTCGTCACCGGCGTCGACCTGGGCGCGGATGCCCTCGGCGCGCAGCGCGGCGACGAAGCCGTGCAGGTAGTCGGTGTGGTCCTCGCGGATCGGGATGCCGACCACCTGCACCGGGGCGAGCCACGCCGGGAACGCACCCGCGTAGTGCTCGGTCAGCACACCGAAGAACCGCTCGATCGAGCCGAAGAGGGCCCGGTGGATCATCACCGGCCGCTGCCGCGAGCCGTCGCCCGCCTGGTACTCCAGGTTGAACCGTTCCGGCAGGTTGAAGTCGACCTGGATGGTCGACATCTGCCAGGTCCGCCCGATGGCGTCCTTCGCCTGCACCGAGATCTTCGGCCCGTAGAAGGCCGCGCCGCCCGGGTCGGGCACCAGGTGCAGGCCGGACTCCTCGGCGGCCGACCGCAGCGCCTCGGTGGCCCGCTCCCAGTTCTCGTCGGTGCCGACCGACTTCTCCGGGTTGCGGGTGGACAGCTCCAGGTAGAAGTCGTCCAGGCCGTAGTCGCGCAGCAGGTCCAGGACGAACGACAGCAGCGACTTCAGCTCGCCGGCCATCTGCTCCTGCGTGCAGTAGATGTGCGCGTCGTCCTGGGTCATGCCGCGCACCCGGGTCAGGCCGTGCACCACACCGGACTTCTCGAACCGGTAGACCGACCCGAACTCGAACAGCCGCAGCGGCAGTTCCCGGTAGGACCGCCCGCGCGACCGGAAGATCAGGTTGTGGAACGGGCAGTTCATCGGCTTGAGGTAGTAGTTCGCGCCCTCCATCTCCATGGGCGGGTACATGCCGTCGGCGTACCACTGGAGGTGCCCGGAGGTTTCGAAGAGCTGCCCCTTGGTGATGTGCGGGGTGTTGACGAACTCGTATCCCGCCTCCTCGTGCCGGCGGCGCGAGTAGTTCTCCAGCTCCCGGCGGATGATGCCGCCCTTCGGGTGGAACACCGCGAGGCCGGAGCCGATCTCGTCGGGGAAGCTGAACAGGTCGAGGTCCGCGCCGAGCTTGCGGTGGTCGCGCCGCGCGGCCTCCTCGAGGAGCTTCAGGTACGCCTTCAGCTCGTCCCGGGTCGGCCACGCGGTGCCGTACACCCGCTGGAGCTGCGGGTTCTTCTCCGAACCCCGCCAGTACGCGGCGGCCGAGCGCATCAGCTTGAACGCGCCGATCAGCCGGGTGTTCGGCAGGTGCGGACCGCGGCACAGGTCCGACCAGCAGACCTTGTCCTCGTTGGCCGCGAGGTTGTCGTAGATGGTCAACTCGCCGCCGCCGACCTCCATGACCTCGTCCGAGTCCAGGCCCTCGCCCTTGACGTCGATCAGCTCCAGCTTGAACGGCTCGGCGGCCAGTTCGGCCTTCGCCTCGTCGAGGCTGTCGAAGCGCCGCCGGCGGAACCGCTGGCCGGACTTGACGATCTCCTGCATCCGCTTCTCGAGCTTCGCCAGGTCCTCCGGCTGGAACGGCTTGTCGACGGCGAAGTCGTAGTAGAAGCCGTTCTCGATGGGCGGGCCGATGCCGAGCTTCGCCTCCGGGAAGACGTCCTGCACGGCCTGGGCGAGCACGTGGGCGGTGGAGTGCCGCAGCACGTTCAGCCCGTCCGGGGTGTCGATGGCCACCGGCTCGACCTCGGTGTCGGCCTCCGGCCGCCAGTCCAGGTCGCGCAGCTGGCCCTGGGAGTCGCGGACCACCACGATCGCCTTGGGCCCGGTCGTGGGCAGGCCGGCCGCCGCCACCGCGTCGGCCGCCGTCGTCCCGGCGGCCACGACGACGGGGTCGGCCACGACGGGGATACGGGGTGCGGACACGGTGACTCCTCACGGGCAGGCGGTACGGATGCTGCCGATGCTATCGGTCGTCCCACCCCGCACCGCCTGCGGTGTAAGGAAGGGTCCCTTCTTAACGTCTCGCGTGGCAAAGGGGTCCCCTCTAACACGAAAGGCCGTTGAACCTTTCCGTGCCCGCGTCCGAACTACCAGGTGTGGCCGGAGCCGGTTCCGGCCACGTGGACACGGATGGGGACGACGATGGCGAGGACGCGCGAGGGGCGCGGCCGCCGGGCCGGGGCGGTCACCGCCCTGGTCGCGGGCGCGCTGCTGGCCTGGCCCGGCACGGCGTACGCGGCGGACGTGACGGTCCAGCCGGCGCAGGCCCGGCAGGGCGACGCGGTGAAGCTGGAGTTCGTGGTGCCGGAGGAGCGGGCTGGCACCCGCACCGAGCGGATCGAGATCCGGCTGCCCGCCGACACCCCGATCGCCGAGGTCTACCCGATGTCGGTGACCGGCTGGGCGCCCCGCACCGCCACCCGCGACCTCGACAAGCCGGTCGCCGGCATCCACTCCTCGGGCGTGACCACGGTGACCAGCGCGGTGACCTGGTTCCGCATGCCGGATTCGCCCGCCGGGCCGGCCCGGCTGACGCTGTCGATGGGCCCGCTGCCACAGGTGGAGCGGCTGAGCTTCGAGGTGCTCCAGACGTACGCCGACGGCACGGTGGTCCGCTGGTCGGGCCCGGCGGGCGAGAAGGCGGCGCCCGCGCTCACCCTGCTGCCGCCGGAGCCGGGCGCGGCCGGGGGCGGGCACGGCCACGGCGCGGCGCCGGGCGCGCCGGACGCGGTCGACCCGGCGGGTACGACCGGCGCCCCGGAGTCGGACGGCGGCAACGCGAACGGGCTGCTCGCCGCCGGTCTGCTCGCGGGCCTGGGCGGCGGCGTGGCGGGCGGCTGGTTCCTCAGCCGGCTGCGCCGCCGTGAGCCGTCCGGTGACCGGACCGATCTGCGCGCCGTCCTCGACGGCGAACCGCCCGCCGAGGACGGCGACCCGCCCGCCGACGAGCCTCGACCGGAGGAGCCGCCCACCCTCACCGCCTCGGCGGCGGAACCCGAGATGGCGGCTCCGGCCGACCCGGCGTCCCGGACCACCGTGACGGCCGGCTGATCCACTCCATGCCGGCGGCATCGCGGTATCCGGCACGGTCGGGAACCACCATGCCGCCGGCACGGAGTCGATCTTGGGCCTGGCCCCGCCCGCCGACCGGTCAGGACGCCCAGTCGGGCAGCGGCTCGCGGGCGTCGAGCCACTCGGTCGGCACCCCGCCCGGGGTGCCGACCCCGGTGTACGCGGCAACCACCGCCCCGACGATCGCGGCGGTGGTGTCCACGTCCCCGCCCGCCTCGACGCAGGTGCGGACGGCCGCCGGGTAGTCGTCCAGACGGCTGGCGGCGACCCAGCAGGTGAAGGCGACGGTGTCCTGGGCGGTGACCCGGGAGCCGTTGCCGAGGGCGTCCACGACCTCCGGCAGGGGACGGCCGAGCAACCCGGCGGCCCGCCGTACGCCCCGGTGCACCTCGGTGGCGGGATCCAGCGCGGCGGCCACCCCGGCGAGCAGCCGGTCCGGTTCCGGGCGGTGCCCGTCCAGCCGGCCGCGGGCGGACAGCGACGCGGCCACCGCGACCGCGACCGCGCCGGCGACGCCCTCCGGGTGGGCATGGGTCACCTCGGCCGACGCCCGGGCCTGCGCCGCCGCCCGGGCGGTCGAGTCGGCGAAGTACGCCCCCAGCGGCCCGACCCGCATGGCGGCGCCGTTGCCGCACGAGCCCTGCCCGTCGAAGGCCGAGGCGGCGGCCACCGGCCACGGGGTGCCGGCCCGGATCAGCCGCAGGATGGTGACGGCGCCCGGCCCGTAGCCCCGGTACGGCTCACAGCGCTCGGCGAACGCGAGGGCCAGCGCGTCCCGGTCGATCCGCCCGGTGTCGGCGAGGGCGGCGACGACGGAGCAGGCCATCTCGGTGTCGTCGGTCCATGCCCAGGGCGGCGGCGGGAGTCGGCCGGCGGCCAGGTCGGCGGGCCGCCGGCCGGGCACGAAGAACTGGGAGCCGAGCGCGTCACCGACCGACAGGCCGGCCAGCGAGTCCCGGGCGAGCGCGAGTCGGGTGTCGGCGAAGAGCGTGAAGGACATCGTTGTACCAGCTTGCCGCTTTTGCCGAGGCGTCGCAACGCGATCAACTTGCCACGCCGAGTACCGTCTTGGCGTGGCCACCGTGCTCCTGGTCGAAGACGACCACGTCGTCCGCGGCGCGATGCTGCGTTCCCTCGCCGACCGTGGGCACGCCGTGCACGCGGTGGGCACCGCGCTCGACGCGCTGCGGCGGGTGGCGGCCGAGACACCCGACCTCGTGGTGCTCGACCTGGGCCTGCCCGACCTCGACGGCTCGGACGCGTTGCGCATGCTGCGCGGCATCACCGACGTGCCGATCATCATCGCCACCGCCCGCGACGACGAGCAGTCCGTGGTCCGGCTGCTGCGGGCGGGCGCCGACGACTACATGGTCAAGCCGTTCACCGGCGCGCACCTGGACGCCCGGATCACCACCGTGCTGCGCCGTGCCGGCCGGGCCAGCCGGAGTGTGCAGCCGGCCGTGCACGAGGTCGGCGGGCTGCGCGTCGACGCCGGGGAGCGCAGCGCCCACCTCGACGGTGAACCGCTGGCGCTGACCCGCAAGGAGTTCGACCTGCTGGCGTATCTCGCCGCACGACCCGGCCGGGTAGTGTCCCGCCGCGAGCTCTTGGAGGAGGTATGGCGGCAACCGTCGGTCGGCGAGGATCAGACCATCGACGTTCACCTCTACTGGCTGCGTCGCAAAATGGGCGAGTCCGCGGCGAAGCCACGCTACCTGCACACCGTGCGGGGGGTGGGCTTCCGACTGGTGCCGCCGGACTGAGGCGGACGCTGGCCCTGGTCACGGCCGGCATGTGCACCCTGGTCGCGCTCGCCTTCCTGGTGCCGCTCACCTCGAGCCTCGGCGACCGCGTCCGCGAGGAGGCGATCGCCGACGCGGCCCGGCGCAGCGCGCTGGTCACCGGGGCGCTCGCCGTGAGCACCGCCCCGGAGGTGGTCGAGCGGGCGGTGGCGGCCAGCGGGGACGACCCGGCCACCCGGCCGGTGGTCCACGGGCTGGACGTCGACGCGTCCGCGGGCCGGGCCGGCAGCGCCGACCTGGAACGGGCCCGGGCCGAGGGGCGCTCGGTCGTCGTCGACGTCGACGGTGGTGTGGCGCGCCTCGACCCGGTGCTGCTCGGCGACCGGACGGCGGTGGTCGAGGTCTTCGTGCCCGAGTCCGAGCTCGACGGGGGCTCCGGTCGTCGGTGGCTCCTGCTGCTCGGCGTGACCGTCGCCCTGGTCGGGGCGGCGGTGCTGATGGTGGACCGGGTGGCGGCCCGCGCGGTGGACGCCGCCCGCGGTCTGGTCCGGGCCGCGGGCGCCCTCGGCGGCGGCGACCTCAACGTCCGCGTGGAGCCGACGGGTCCACGGGAGCTGGCCGAGGCCGGGTACGCGTTCAACCGGATGGTCGAGCGGCTGGTCGACGCCCGCGCCGACGAGCACGAGCTGGTCGCGGACCTGTCGCACCGGCTGCGGACGCCGCTGACCGCGCTCCGGCTCGACGCCGAGGCGCTGGAGTCCGACGACACCAGCATCGGGGTGTTCAGCGAGGCCGAGCTGGACCGCCGGCGCGGGATCCGGCGGATCCGGCAGGCGATCGTCACCCTGGAGGGCGAGGTCGACCAGCTCATCAAGACCACCCGCAAGGCGGTCACCCAGGAGACCGCGCCGGCGACGTGCGACGTGAGCGAGGTGGTCCGGGAGCGGATGGTGTTCTGGTCGGCCCTGGCGGGTGACCAGAACCGGCCGCACCGGGTCAGCGGCGCGCAGCTGCGCATCCCGGCGCCGGTGCCCCGCGCGGAGCTGGCCGCCGCGCTGGACGCCGTGATCGGCAACGTCTTCCGGTACACGGCGCAGGGCACCGCGTTCGAGGTGGCGGTCTCGCGGCGCGACGGGTACGTGGCGATCCGCGTCGACGACGCCGGGCCGGGCATCGCGGACCCGGACCGCGCGCTGCGCCGCGGTGCGAGCGACCGCGGTTCGACAGGTCTCGGGCTGGACATCGCCAAGCGGGTGGCGTTGCAGGCGAACGGGTCGGTCAGCATCGACCGGGCCCGGCTGGGCGGGGCGAGCGTGGTCATGCTGCTGGCCGACCCGGAGGCGACGCCCCGGCAGGTGAGCCGGTTCGGGCTGGTGGGCCGGATGGCCCGGGACGTCCGCGACCAGAAGAGCAGCGGCCGCCGGTGGCCGCGGCAGCGCCACACCGACGGCTGATCCACGGCGGGCTGTGGGCCGGCGCAAGTCTTCCTTAGATCCGGGTTAACACCGGCGCCGTCCGGGCGCGGAGCTGCCAGGATCAACGGCACGAACCCATCAGTTCCACCGGCCATCTGCCCCGCGCACCCGCGGCCGGTGGAGCCGTGCGCGCGGCGGGAGAAAGTCCCCCCACACCTCCTCCCGCCGCGCGCCACTCCCTCCCCCGCACGACACGCACGACCACGTTCGACCATGAACGACAGTGGCCTCCCCGGTTCGGGGAGCCCCCGGTCGTCGTGGATCGAGGGCGGCCGGGGTCAGCGCGGGGCGGTCGCCAGGTACGCGTCGATCTCGCCGGCGAGGCGCTGCTTCGCGCTCGGGTCGAGGAAGGACGCCGTCACCGCGTTGCGCGCCAGCGCGGCCAGCCCGTCCGGGCCGAGACCGAGGAGGCGGGCCGCCACCGCGTACTCGTCGTTCAGGGTCGTGCCGAACATCGGCGGGTCGTCGGAGTTGATCGTCACCAGCACGCCGGCCGCCATCAGCCGGGGCAGCGGGTGGTCCTCGATCCGCGCCACGGCCCGGGTGCGCACGTTGGAGGTCGGGCAGACCTCCAGGGCGATCTGCCGCTCGGCGAGGTACGCGAGCAGCTGCGGGTCGTCGGCCGCGGCAATGCCGTGCCCGATCCGCTCCGCGCCGAGGTCGCGCAGCGCGTCCCAGACGGTCTGCGCGCCGGTGGTCTCGCCCGCGTGCGGGACCGACCGCAGGCCGGCCGCCCGGGCCTGGTCGAAGTACGGCTTGAACTGCGGCCGGGGTACGCCGATCTCCGGGCCGCCCAGGCCGAAGCTGACCAGCCCGTCGGGGCGCTCCTCCAACGAGACGCGCAGGGTCTCCTCGGCCGCCGGCAGCCCGGCCTCACCCGGGATGTCGAAGCACCAGCGCAGCTCGATGCCGAAGTCGGCCTCGGCGCGCTTGCGGGCGTCCTCGATCGCCTCGCAGAACGCCGGCGCCGGGATGCCCCGGTGCACGTGCGAGTACGGGGTGACGGTCAGCTCGGCGTAGCGGACCTCCTGCCGGGCCAGCTCGCGGGCGACCTCGTGGGTGAGGATCCAGACGTCCTCCGGATCCCGGATCAGGTCCACCACGCTGAGGTAGACCTCGATGAAGTGCGCGAAGTCGCGGAAGGCGAAGTAGTCGGCGAGCGCGGCCGGATCGGCCGGGACCGGGCTGCGCCCCTCGTGGCGGGCGGCCAGCTCGGCGACGATCCGGGGCGAGGCGGAGCCGACGTGGTGCACGTGGAGTTCCACCTTGGGCAGTCCGGCGATGAAGGTGGACAGATCGGTCACAGGTTCTCCTCTGCACGGGCGCCGGTTCGGGCGACGAAGAAGACGCGTCGGAACGGGAAGTACACCTGACCCCCGCGTACCGGGTACGCCTCGGCGAGGCGTACGCCCAGCTCGGCCCGGAAGTCGGACCAGCCGGCGGCGTCCAGCGCCGCGCGGACCGGGCGCAGCGCCGTCCCCTCCATCCACGTGAGGACGGGATGGTCCCCGTCGGCCGGGGCCGGGAGCAGGTGCACGTAGACAGTCTCCCAGGCGTCCACCGCACAGCCGGCGGCGACCAGCAGGTGCGCGTAGCCGACCGGGTCCTCGACGGGCGCCTCCCGCAGCAGCGGACCGAGCACGCCGCGCCAGGCGGGACGGCCGGCGACCGCGCGGAGCGCCCGGTGCGAGGGCGCGTCGAAGTTGCCCGGCACCTGCACCGCGAGGAAGGCGCCGGGGGGCAG
This sequence comes from Micromonospora sp. H33, assembly GCF_052068455.1. Classification (NCBI taxonomy): domain Bacteria; kingdom Bacillati; phylum Actinomycetota; class Actinomycetes; order Micromonosporales; family Micromonosporaceae; genus Micromonospora; species Micromonospora sp. H33. The sequence goes on from NZ_JBQHDE010000006.1 coordinate 114,085, forward strand.
CTCACGGGCCCAGCGGGAGAGCAGGTCCTGGTGGCCGGGCACCCACTGGAGCACGGCGTTGCTGACCACGACGTCGGTGTCCGGGCCGGGACGCCAGTCGCGGACGTCGGCGACGGCGAATTCCACCGGGCCGCCGAGGGCGGCGGCCCGGTGCACCATCTCCGGGGAGGAGTCGAGGCCGGTCACCCGGCTGTCCGGCCACCGGTCGGCGAGGGTGGCGGTCAGCGTGCCGGGCCCGCAGCCGAGGTCGACCACGGCGCGCGGTCGGTCGGCGGGGACGCGGGCGAGCAGGTCGTGGAACGGCCGGGACCGCTCGTCGCCGTAGCGCAGGTATGCCGCCGGATCCCACATGTCGCCCCCCCCAAACCGTACGTACGTCTTGTTAACCGTACGGCCCGACGCGCGGCCCCGCAAGCGGATCACTAGGCTCTGGGGCATGGAGCAGCGCACCTTCCCCCGGCTGGGCCGGACCGTCGGCGTGGTCGGGCTGGGTGCCTGGCAGCTCGGCGCCGACTGGGGCACCGTCAGCGAGGACGACGCGATGGGCGTCCTCGCCGCCGCCGTCGACTCGGGGGTCTCCTTCCTGGACACCGCCGACGTCTACGGCGACGGTCGCAGCGAGCAGCTGATCGGGCGGTTCCTGCGTACCCGGCCCGACGCCGGGCTCACGGTGGCCACCAAGATGGGCCGCCGCGTCCCCCAGAGGCCGGAGGCGTACACCCTCGCGCACTTCCGGGAGTGGACCGACCGGTCCCGGAAGAACCTCGGGGTCGACACCCTCGACCTGGTGCAGCTGCACTGCCCGCCGACGCCGGTCTTCGCCGACGACGCGGTGTTCGACGCCCTCGACACGCTGGTCGCCGAGGAGCGGATCGCCGGGTACGGGGTGAGCGTGGAGACCTGCGACGAGGCGCTCACGGCGATCGCCCGTCCGGGCGTGGCCAGCGTGCAGATCATCCTCAACGCCCTGCGCCTCAAGCCGCTGGAGCGGGTGCTGCCGGCCGCGACCGCCGCCGGCGTCGGGATCATCGCGCGGGTGCCGCTGGCCAGCGGGCTGCTCTCCGGCCGGTACGACGAGCACACCACCTTCGCCCCCGACGACCACCGCACCTACAACCGGCACGGCGAGGCGTTCGACGTCGGCGAGACGTTCTCCGGCGTCGACTTCGCACTCGGCCTGGAGGCCGTCCGTCGCCTCGCGCCGCTGGTCGGCCCGGACCGCACGATGGCGCAGTTCGCCCTGCGCTGGGTCGTTGACCAGCCCGGCGTGACGGTGGTGATCCCCGGCGCCCGGGACGCGGCGCAGGCCCGGGCCAACGCCGCCGTGGCCGGCCAGGCGCCACTGTCCGACCAGGACCGCGCGACCGTCGCCGAGGTGTACGACGAACTGATCCGGCCGCAGGTGCACGAGCGATGGTGAACGGCAGGGGCACCCCGGGCACGGGCGCGCCGGGACGGGAGAACGTGATGAAGGGCTGGTTGAGGCTCACGATCGGCCTGCTGGCCGTGGTCCTCGGTGCGCTGTGGACGGTGCAGGGGCTCGGGCACGTCGAGGGCAGCGTGATGACCGGTGTGGGCCTGTGGGTGGTGGTCGGCCCGGTCGTCGCGCTCGCCGGGCTGGTCCTGCTCTGGCTCGGCCTGCGCGCCCGCGACCGGCGCTGACGCAGCCGCCTCCCCGGCCGCCCGCGACCGGCGGACGAATGGCCGGACATGACGGTTGGCCGGACACATGGAAAGCCCCGCATCCCGGACGGGATACGGGGCTTCGCGTCGATCCGGGGGGCCGGATCGCCCACTGGCCGGCGGCTGCCGGCCGGCATCACTCAGAGGGGGCGGACCTGCTCGGCCTGCGGACCCTTCTGACCCTGGGCGATCTCGAACTCCACCCGCTGGTTCTCCTCCAGCGTGCGGTAGCCGCTGGACTGGATGGCCGAGAAGTGGACGAACACGTCAGCACCCCCGCCGTCGACGGTGATGAAGCCGAAGCCCTTGTCAGCGTTGAACCACTTCACGGTTCCCTGCGCCATGTGTATCTCCTTCTAAAACTGGCGGCCGAGCACGCCGTGCGGCCGGGTGGCCGTTTTCGAGCAGCGGCGCCTGAGGCGGCCCCCGATGAAGGAGACTTCTCTCAACCCACGCCATCTCTCAACAGCGTGGAACAGCAAACCACGTACGCAAAAACTCTGCACAGCCTACCGGACGAAATTCTCCGACATGTGACCTGTCGGATGCCAGAGATCAGTCCGGTGGGTACTTACCGACCGCCGAAAAGGCCCCCTCGCCGGTGGCGATCCGGCAAGGGGGCCCAGGTCAGCCGCCGCGTCAGTCCGGCCAGCGGCCGGTCAACCGGCGTACGCCCACCGCGCCGCCCCGGTCGACGGCGGCCCGGACGACCGCGAAGATGGCCCCCTGCAGCGCCGCCGCCGCGAGGATCTCGCCCCAGCCGCGGTCCTCGTCGGTCGCGCTCGGCGCCTCGCCGTCGCCCGCGGTCACCGTCCAGACCTGGCGGAAGATGGCTCCCGCGATGGTGCCGGCGGCGATACCCAGCAGGATGCCGACCGGCTTGTAGGCCGCCTTTCCGATACCCCGGCTCACCGGCGCCTCCCTCGGACGATCATCAGCACGACGGCGGCGGCCAGCGCGCCCGCGGCGAGCGCGGCGAACGGCACCGCGTTGCCCCGCACCCGCTCGCCCCGTTGCCGGGCCTGCCCGCGCACCCGGGCGACCGTCAACGCGGCCTGCTCCCGCATCCGCTCCTTCGCCTGCTCGGTGGAGGACTTGAGGCGCTTCTTCACGTCGGCCTTGGCCGCCAGCGCCTCCATGGTCTCGCCCAGCTCGACCCGGGTCCGCCGGATCTCCTCCCGGAGCGCGTCGGTGTCCCCCCTGCCCCGCCCGTTGCCCGTCATGCCCGTCTCCCGTCCTTCACGGCGGCGGTGACGGTGTCGACGTCCGCGCGGACGCTGCGTACCGTGGCCGCCGGCACCGGCGGGACCGCCTGGCTGACCTGCTTCTTGCCGACCAGGGCGAGGATGCCCGCGACCAGGAAGAGGACCACCGCGACGATCAGGGCGGCCGCCCAGGCGGGCAGGACCAGGTCCAGCAGCAGGATCGCGGTCGCGACCAGGGCACCGAGACCGTAGAGCGCCAGCGCGCCGCCGCCGCCGAAGAGGCCGATGCCGATGCCGGCGTGTTTGCCCTTCTGGGTCAGCTCCGCACGCGCAAGGGCCAGCTCGTCGCGGACCAGGCGGGAGACCTGCTCCGTGGCCCGCTGCACCAGCTCGGCGGTGGACGGCTCGCTCCCGGTCCGGGTCGTGCGGGCGTTCGCCACGTCAGCCATGCTGTCCTCCTTTCGTCATCACCGCGCTGTATGCCCGGAGTCGCCGCCCGTCAATCCTTCGCGGCCGTCCGACCGCCGCCTCCCCGCGACCAACCGAGAGCCGCGGGGTGTCCGGCAGCACGTCCCCGAAAAACACCCGTCCAAACGCCCCCGCTCCCCCACACCACTCCCCACGCACTTCCTCATGCCGCCCAACGCCCGCCACGACCCGAGGTCACGGGAAGCCCACCCCTCCTCCCGCGATCTTGCACTTTCGGCCCTTCATTTGCGCCTTCCGCGCCGATTTGACCGGGCACAAACTGCAAGATCGGCGCGGGCAGGCGGGCGGGGTGCGGGCGGGCCGGCCGACGAACGAGCCCCCGGGCGCCGGAGGCGGCCGGGGGCTCGTGGCGAACGGTCGGGGTCAGCGGCGGGCGTCCACCGGTTCGTCGGGGCCGACGAAAGCCTCGCTGCGGGCGTCGCCGTCGTCGCTGCCGCCGAAGACGCGAGCGTCGTCGGGCACCTCGCCCTCGGCGAGGCGGCGGGTCGGACGCCGCGGCTGCACCCACTGCCACGCCAGGTTGCTGTCGGCGTCGCCCACCTCGGCGCGCATCCGCGGCATGGCGGTCGGCCGGTGGTCCCGGACCCAGCCGACCAGGTGCTCGCGGACCAGGCAGCGCAGGTCCCACAGGCTTCCGGCGTCCGCCGCGCTGACCAGCGCCCGTACCTTGATCATGCCGCCGGTCGCGTCGGTGACCTGGAGTACGCAGACCCGGCCGTCCCACAGCTCGCTGTTCTCCACCAGGCGACGGAGCTCCTCCCGCATCGCCTGCACCGGCACCGACCAGTCGACGTCGAACTCGGCGGTGCCGAGGACCGCCGCCTCGGTGCGGGTCCAGTTCTGGAACGGCGTGCTGGTGAAGTACGACGTCGGCAGGATCAGCCGCCGGTCGTCCCAGATCTGCACCACCACGTAGCTGAGGGTCAGCTCCTCGATCCGGCCCCACTCCCCCTCGACGACCACGACGTCGTCGAGACGTACGGCGTCGCTGAACGCGAGCTGGAGGCCGGCGAAGACGTTGCCGAGCAGGCTCTGCGCGGCCAGCGCGGCCACCACACCGACCACACCGGCGCTGGTCAGCACACCGGCGCCGATGCCCCGGACGGCGGGGAAGGTCATCAGCATCACGCCGACGGCCAGCACCACGATCACCGCGATGGTCAGCCGGCGGAGCATGACCACCTGGGTGCGTACGCGCCGGGCGTGCCGGTTGTCGGGCACGTCGACCCGGAACCGGGCGAGCGCGGTGTCCTCGGCCACCACCAGCAGCGCGGCGACCAGCCAGGCGGTGGCCGCGATCACGGCCAGCACGAGCACGTGCAGCAGGACCTGCCGCCAGGCGGCGCCGACCGCGTACCCGGTGGTGAACCGGACGGCGAACTGGACGGCGAGGACGGTGGCCGCGACCTGGAACGAACGGTGCGCGTGCTGGGTCAGCTCCGTCATCAGCAGCGAGCGCCGGCCGAGCCGCCGGATCACCCGGTGGACGACCTCCACCACGAACAAGGCGATCGCCGCCGCGGCGAGCACGGCGACGATCGTCCCGAGGTAGCTCTGCACAGGTTCTTCCCCTCTTCAACCGAACGTCGGGTGCATCGGGCAAAAGCCCAATGGTGCCGGTGGACGGTCGAATCGACCAGTCAGACCTTCCGGTAGCGGGACTGGAGGAGGCAGAACACGCCGAACGCGGCGATGCCGAGGGCGACCACGGTGAGCAGCACCTGCCCGTACGCCTGCTCACGCAGCGTCCGCAGCGCGGCGTCCAGACCGCGGGCCTTGTCCGGGTCGTAGTTGACGGCCGCGATGACGACCAGCAGGCCGGCGATCCCGTACGCGACGCCCTTGGCGACGTAGCCGGCGATGCCGAGCCGCCGGGCGAGCTGCCGGGTCCGCCGGCTCATCTCACCCGTCTTCAGGTGCTTCTCGAAGCGCTTGACCAGCCCGTAGATCACCAGGCCGACGCCGATCGCGGCGATCACGAGGCCGGCCAGGCCGACGAGCCAGCGACCGCCGGCGGACTCCATGGCCCGGCCGGTCAATGTCTCCTGCTGGTCGGCGCTGTTGGAGCCGGCGTCCTTGAAGACCTTGAACGCGGTCCAGGCGAAGTAGAGGTAGACGAGGGTCCGCCCGAGCGAGGCGAGGCGTTCCCAGACCCGCTCCCTGCCGCGCTCGACGCGGTGGCCGATGGCGGCCTCGAGCGCCTGCCAGATCGCCATGGCGGCCAGGCCGACCGCGATCGTGATGACGAGGAACTTGCCCAGGGGCTGCGCGGCGATGGTCCGCAGCGCGCCGGACTGGTCGCCGCCCTCGGCGGGCTTCCCGAACGCGATCTGCAACGCCAGCCAGGCGAAAAGGAGGTGCACGACCCCGTAGCCGATGAAGCCGGCCCGGGCGAGGAGTTCGAGCCACGTGCTGTTCGCCGTGCGGGCGGCGGTGGCTTCGGCGTTCCGGGTGAGAGACATGGCGCCTCAGTCTCCGAACGCGAAGATCTCCAAACGTGGGCCACCGCCGCCCGAGGCCGCCTCACCGCGCGACGCGGATCTTCACCTGCTGGTCGGTGACGCTGTCCAGGGTGACCGCCAGCCCGCCGACGTCGGCGGCCTGCTGGCCGGTGGTCAGCGTGAGCTGCTCGCCGGCGACCTCGACGGTCACCTGGTCGTCCTGCGCGCCCACCAGCTTGGCCTCGACGCCGAAGACGTTGGCCTGGGCGTCGACGCCCCGCTCGAAGGTGACCGTGCAGGCGTCCAGCCCGCAGTCGGTGGAGGCGCCCTCGGAGCTGCAACCGGACAGCACGGCCACGCCGAGCGCCAGGCCGGCGAACAGGCCGGCGGCCCGGCGGGAAGGGGTCAGGGGGAAAACGCGTCGGTTCGTCACGGCGCCAAGAGTACGAGACGACGGCGACCCTGCCATGATCACCCGGCGGCCGGCGCCCGCCTACGAGTACTTCGCGACGATGGGTCTGCGGGACAGCGGTGGCGCAGTACGCGCCAGCATCTACCACCACAACACCGCCGCCGAGGTGGACCGGTTGCTGAACGAACTGGACGCCCCGAACGGCGCCGGGGGCAGAATGGCTGGGTGAGCAGCACCCTGGTCGAGGACAATCCCGCCAAGCACCGCTTCGAGATCCTGGTCGACGACGCGCTGGCCGGTTTCACCGCGTACCTGCCCCGGGGGGAGGTGCTGGTCTTCACGCACACCGAGGTGGACTCGGCGTTCCAGAACATGGGCGTCGGGGCGGCGCTGATCCGGGGCACCCTCGACCAGCTCCGCGAGCGCGGCACGAAGGTGGTCCCGCGGTGCCCGTTCATGGCCGCCTTCATCGAGCGCCACCCCGAGTACGCGGACCTGGTGACCGACCGGGCCTGACCCGGCGTCACGTGCCCGTCGACGCCGGCCGGTTGGCGCCCGGTCAGGCGGCGCCGGTGAGGACCTCGGCGGCGGCGGCAGCGGCGGCGCGGGTGGCGCCGTGGGTGGCGACGTGCACCCGGCCGGTGACCAGCTCGGGCACGCCGAGCTCGACGACGACCGCGTCGGGCCGCGCCGCCAGGGCGCGGTCGACGGCCGCCCGCATCCACCGGTGCCGGTGCAGGTCGCGCACCACGAGGACGACGCGGCGACCGGCGGCGCCGGTCGTCGGATCCCCGGGTACGTCGGCCTCGGCGTACCGCACGGCGGTGGTGCCCGGCAGCACGTCGGCCAGTGGGGCGGCGAGACCCCACGGCGTCTCCGAGCCGATCGCGATGTTGCGCGGCGGCTCGAACTCGACCACGTGCGCCGGGCCGGCCAGTGGCAGCACGCCGAGCCCGCCCCGCGCGGTGGTGACCCGCACGGCCCGGCGGGCGGCGGCGAACCCGACGCCGGAACCCTCGCCCGGCAGTCGGGCCGGCCGGTCGGCGCGGGCGGCGACGGTCCAGGCGGCGAGCTGTCCGACCCGCTTCGCCGCCTCGGCGAGCCGTTCCTCCGGCAGCTCCCCGGAGACGACCGCGGCCACGATCGCGTCCCGCAGGTGCCGCGCAGACTCCTCGTCGGCCCGCTCGCCGCCGATGCAGATCGCGTCGGCGCCGGCCGCCAGGGCCCGTACCGCCGCGCCGGCGAAGCCGTACCGGTCGGCGACCGCCCGCATCTCCACCGCGTCGGTGACGATCACGCCGGAGAACCCCAGCTCGTCGCGGAGGAGACCGGTGAGGATCCGGCCGCTGAGGGTGGCCGGCAGCTCCGGGTCCAGCGCGGGTACGAGCAGGTGGCCGGTCATCACGGCCTGGACCCCGGCGGCCACGGCCGCGCGAAAGGGGGCGAGCTCCACGGCGTCCAGCCGCCGCCGGTCGCCGGTGATGCGGGGCAGGTCGTGGTGGGAGTCGACCCGGGTGTCACCGTGCCCGGGGAAGTGCTTGGCGCACGCCGCCACGCCGCCGGACTGGAGGCCGCGCACCCAGGCGGCGGTGTGCCGGGCGACCAGGGCCGGCTCGGCGCCGAACGAGCGGACGCCGATCACCGGGTTGTCCGGGTTGGAGTTGACGTCGGCGTCCGGCGCGTAGTTGAGGGTGACACCGAGGGCCGCGAGCTCCGCGCCGAGGTCGCGGGCGACCTCGGCGGTCAGGGCCGGGTCGTCCACCGCGCCGAGCGCGAAGTTGCCCGGCCGCGAGCTGCCCCGGCCGGACTCGATCCGGGTGACGTCGCCGGCCTCCTCGTCGATCGCGACGACGACGTCCGGGCGCTCGGCCCGCAGGGCCGCGGTCAGCGCGGCGACCTGCTCCGGGTCGACGACGTTGCGGGCGAAGAGGACCACCGAGCCGAGGCCCTCGCCGAGCCAGCGGCAGACCCAGGGCGGCGGGGTGATGCCCACGAAGCCGGGCTGGAGGACGGCGGCGGCCAGGGACGCGAGATTCCCCTCGGGCATGGTCACGCTCCCACTCCGGCCTGCTCCTCGATCAGATCGCTCATTGCGGTCGTCGTCCCCCGTCCCTGCACGCCCCCGGCGGCCCCGCCACCGGCGGCGGTGCTGCCATGGTCACACCGTGCGATCAAATAGTCAATAAACCTTACAGTTGCCGTCCCGGCATCTGGCGGCGACAGTGCGGTGATGGACCCCGTGCTGCTGGCCGAGGCGACGAGCCCGGCCGACATCCCCGGCGTACGCCTGCTCGGCGTGGTGGTGGGCGGCCTGCTGCTGCTCGCCGCGATCCGCGCGATGTTCCGCCGCTGACGCCCGATGCTCCACCGCTGACGCCCGATGTTCCGCCGCTGACGCCCGATGTTCCGCCGCTGACGCCGACCCTCCGCCGCGGACGCGACCGGCCGTCGCCGAAGCCCGCGCGGCCCGGCGGGTTCCCCCGGCGATCCAGGGGGTACCGACCCGTCGACAGCTTTCGGGGGCGAGGGGGCGACGATGAGGATCGGCTACTTCCTGTCCAGCGAGGAGTTCACACCGGCCGAGCTGGTGGCGCAGGCACGCGGTGCCGAACAGGCCGGCTTCGGGGCGCTGTGGATCTCCGACCACTACCACCCGTGGACGGACGCGCAGGGGCAGAGCCCCTTCGTCTGGTCGGTCATCGGGGCGCTCAGCCAGGTGTGCCGGCTGCCGGTCACCACCGCGGTCACCTGCCCCACCGTCCGGATCCACCCGGCGGTGGTGGCGCAGGCGGCCGCGACGAGCGCGGTGCTGCACGAGGGACGCTTCGTGCTCGGCGTCGGCTCCGGCGAGGCGCTCAACGAGCACATCCTGGGCGATCCGTGGCCGCACACCGACACCCGGCTGGAGATGCTGGAGGAGGCCGTCGCGGTGATGCGGGAGCTGTGGACGGGTGACTTCGTCAGCCACCGCGGCCGGCACTACACGGTCGAGCACGCCCGCGTCTACACGCTGCCGGAGACGCCGCCGAAGGTCTACGTCTCCGGTTTCGGCCCGAAGGCGGTCGACCTCGCCGCGCGGATCGGCGACGGGTACATCAACACCGCGCCGGACGCCGAGCTGGTGCAGCGGTTCCGCTCCGGCGGGGGCGGCGACAAGCCGGTCCAGGCCGGCTTCAAGGCGGCGTACGCGGACAGCGAGGACGAGGGCGCGCGGATCGCGTACGAGCGCTGGCCGAACGCCGGCGTGCCCGGCGAACTGTCCCAGGTGCTCCCCTCCCCGCGCCACTTCGAGCAGGCCGCGAGCATCGTCCCGCAGGAGATGATGAAGTCGGCGTTCGTCTGCGGCAACGACGCCGACGCGCACGTGGCAAAGATCGAGGAGTACGCGAAGGCCGGCTTCGACGAGGTGTACGTGGCCAACGTCGGGCCGAACTGGCCGGGCCTGTTCGACCTCTACCAGCGTGAGGTGCTCCCCCGGGTGCGCTGACGCGGGTGCCCGTCAGCCGAGGCCGAGGGCACGGCCCGAACCCGGACGGTCAGTGCGTTTCGTCGCTGATCAGCCGGGGTACCTCCGGCCCTCGATGAAGCTGTCCACGCACTCGACGACCCTGCGCCGCGCCGCGAAGAGCCTCTTCGGCTGGACGGCACTGCGGCCCCACCAGCTCGCCGCCATGCGGGCGGTGATGAAGCGCCGGGACGCCCTGGTGGTCCTCCCCACCGGTGCCGGCAAGTCGGCGATCTACCAGATCCCGGCCAGTCTGATCCCCGGTCCCACGGTGGTGATCTCCCCGCTGCTGGCCCTCCAGCAGGACCAGATCGCCGCGCTGAACGAGCGCCAGCGGCCCGAGTTGCGGGCCGTCCGGATCAGCTCCGACGAGTCGCCGGCCCAGCAGGCCGAGGCGATCGAGGAGATCCGCACCGGACGCGCCGAGTTCCTCTTCATCACCCCTGAGCAGCTCGCGAACCCGGACCGGATGGCCGAGGTCCGGTCGCTGAAGCCGGCGCTGGTGGCGATCGACGAGGCGCACTGCATCTCCGCGTGGGGCCACGACTTCCGCCCCGACTACCTGGCCCTGGGCCACCTCATCGAAGGGATCGGCCGGCCGCCGGTGGTCGCGCTGACGGCCACCGCCTCCCCGCCGGTCCGCGACGACATCGTCGCCCGGCTGGGGCTGCGTACCCCCGAGATCGTGGTGTCCGGTCTGGACCGGCCCAACCTCTTCCTCGAGGTGGGCCACTGCCCGACCGAGGACTACCGCTGGCGGCGGCTGATCGCGTTGCTGCGCGACGACCAGCGGCCGGGCATCATCTACGTCCCGACGCGACGCGCGGCGGAGGAACTGGCCGACCGGCTGACCGCGGCCGGGTTCCCGTCGACGTACTACCACGGGGGCATGCCGGCCGGCGCCCGCGCGGAGCTGCACGAGGCGTTCCTCGCCGACCGGGTGCCGATCATGGTCGCCACCTCGGCGTTCGGCATGGGCATCGACAAGCCCAACATCGCCTGGGTGGTGCACATGGCGCTGCCGGACTCACCGGACAGCTACCTCCAGGAGATCGGGCGGGCCGGGCGCGACGGGGAGCCGGCCCGGGTGCTGCTGCTGTGGCAGGCCGAGGACGTCGGGCTGCAACGCTATTTCTCCGGCGGCCTGCCGGACGAGAACGAGCTGCGGGACCTGTCCGCGCTGCTGCGGCGCGAACCCTGCACCAGGAAGGAACTGCGGGAGCTGACCGGCCTGGGCCCGCGCAAGCTCGGGCAGTACCTCGCACTGCTGGAGCAGGTGGGCGCGGCCGAGCCCCGGGGCAAGCAGCGGATCGGCGCGCCGCGCTACTCACCGACACCCGTGGCGGCCGCCGCCGCGGCCGTTGCCGAGGCGGAACGGCAGCAGACGGTGACGCGCTCGCGTACCGACATGATGCGCGCCTTCGCCGAGACCACCGCCTGCCGCGGCCAGACCCTGCTCGCGTACTTCGGGGAGCAGATGACCGCGGTCTGCGGGCACTGCGACAACTGCCACGCCGGCACCAGCACGGCGGACAACGGGGCGGTCGGCCCGTTCCCCGTGCACAGTCAGGTCCGGCACCCCGAGTGGGGGCCCGGTCTGGTGCTGAGCTACGAGGACGACCGCATGACGGTTCTGTTCGACGAGGTGGGGTACAAGACGCTGTCGGTCAGCGTGGTGTCCGAACAGGGCCTGCTGACGCTGGACTAGCCTGAAGCGTTGCCCTGAGCGGAGCGAGAGAAGGAGCGGTGCCGTGATCGAGCAGCCGGCGTACACCGGGTTCGGTTTCACCGACGGGGAGTGGGGGCTGCTGGTCGGCCTGCCGCAGTCGGTGCTGACGGCGGCGAGCGCCGCGGAGTCCGACGGCACCCGCCGCACGATGGCCGAGAACGCGGCCGGCATGGACACCATCTCCGCCGGACGCGAGTCGGCCAGCCCGTTGGTGGCCGCCGTGGCCGGTGAGATCGTCACGCGGGTCGGTGACCCCGAGGCCGGCGCGGAGCTGCCGGTGATCGAGCCGGCGGACCCGCGGACGCTCATGGAGGACGTGCTGGGCCGGGCGAAGGCGGCGGCGGCGCTGCTCGCCGCCAAGGTGGACGAGGGCGAGGCCGGGGCGTACAAGCACTGGCTGGTCGAGATCGCCGAGCAGGTGGTCGGCGCGGCGTCCACGGGCGGCATCCTGGGCCTCGGCGGAGACGTGGTGAGCGACACGGAGCGGCGGTTCCGGGACCGTCTCTCCCAGGTCCTCAACGACTGATCGACCCGGGCGGCGGCGGTGGTCCCGGCGGGGACCACCGCCGCCGTCGTGCGCGGCGCGGTCAGGCGACCCGACGGCGGAACAGCACCGCGGCGAGCACCATCGACGCCACCAGGATCGCGAGGCACCAGACCACCGCGCGGGCCGGCGCCGTCCCCGCCGGGGTGGCCAGCAGCAGCGCGCGCAGCGTCTCGATGACCGGAGTCACCGGCTGGTGGTCGGCGAACCCGCGCAGCCACACCGGCATGGTCTCCACCGGCACGAACGCGCTGCTGGGGTACGGCAGGAACATGACCAGGAAGGTGAAACCGCTCGCCGCCTCGGGCGTACGGGCGAGCAGGCCGAACGCGGCGGACAGCCAGGACGCGGCGAGCAGGAACAGCAGCAGCACCCCGGCCGCGGCGAGCCACCGCAGCGGGTCGACGGCCGGCCGGAACCCGATCGCCACGGCGACGCCCAGCACCAGCACGGTGGAGACCATGTTGCGGACGACGCTCGCCGCGACGTGGCCGCCGATGATCGCGGTGGGTGAGACGTCCATCGTGCGGAGCCGCTCCACCACCCCGTTGGTCAGGTCGGTGGTGACGCTGACCGCCGTGCCCGCCGCCCCGAACCCGGCGCAGAGCAGCAGCACGCCGGGGACGACGTAGGTGACGTACGCGCCGCCGGTGTCGATCGCGCCGCCGAAGAGGTAGACGAAGAGCAGCATCAGGATCACCGGCAGCAGCAGCGAGGTGAGCAGCGCGTCGACGTTGCGGCGGGACAGGCGTACGCAGCGTCCCACCAGGACGGACAGCTCGGCCGGTCGGGCGGTCAGCTCAGACACCGGCCACCTCCCGCGCGCCGGCGGGCGTCGACTGCCCGGTCAGGGTGAGGAAGACGTCGTCGAGGGTGGCGGTGCGCAGGTGGAACCGGGCGACGCCCTGGCGGTCGGGGTCGACCTCGTCGAGCAGCCCGCGCACCTGGGGCGCGCTGCCGTCGGTCGGGACGGCCAGCTCACGCCGGGCGCCGTCGGCGTGGGCCACCCGGTCACCGAGCTGGCGTACGGCCGCGGCGAAGCGGTCGTCGTCGCGCATCGTGAGCTCCAGCCGGTGGGCACCGAAGCGGCGCTTCAGGTCCGCCGCCGTCCCCTCGGCGACCAACCGCCCCCCGTGCAGGACCGCGACGCGGTCGGCGAGCTTGTCGGCCTCCTCCAGGTACTGCGTGGTGAGCAGCACCGTCACCCCGCCGGCGGCCAACTCTCCGACGACCTCCCACAGCGCCTGCCGGCTGCGCGGGTCGAGCCCCGTGGTCGGTTCGTCCAGGAAGATCACCGACGGCTCGCCGACCAGGCTGGCGGCGAGGTCGAGCCGTCGGCGCGTCCCGCCCGAGTACGTCGCCACCCGCCGACCGGCCGCCTCCGCCAGGTCGAAACGGTCCAGCAGCGCGGTGGCGCGGCGGCGCGCGGCGGCGCGGGGCAGCCCGGTGAGCCGGGCCATCATCTCCAGGTTCTCCACGCCGGTCTGCCCGTCGTCGAGGGCCGCGTGCTGGCCGGCCAGGCTGATCACCCGGCGTACGCGGCGCCGCTCGCGGACGACGTCGTGCCCGTCCACCCGGGCTGTGCCCCCGTCCGGCGCGGTCAGTGTCGCCAGGATCCGCACCGTCGTGGTCTTCCCCGCGCCGTTCGGACCGAGCAGGGCGTGCACGCTCCCCCGGGCCACCCGCAGGGTCAGCCCGTCGAGCACCGTCACCGCCCCGAAGGACTTCCGTAGATCGACGACTTCCACCGCCGGTCCCGTCCGCCGCCCCATAGTCGCTCACCCTCCGTGTTCTGCGTATGCCATACGCTTTACTGCGTAGACGATACGCAGTAGCTAGGATGGCGGTCAACAGCGAACGTGAGGTGAGGATGAGCGAGCCGGACGTCGACCTGCCCGAGAGTGTGGCGACCGCCTGGGGGCTCCGGGAGCGTCCCGGCAAGGGCCCCAAGCGCAGCCTGACCCTGGAGCAGGTGGTGGCCGCCGCCGTCAAGGTCGCCGAGACCGACGGCCTGGCCGCCGTCTCGATGAGCCGGGTCGCCGGCGAGCTGGGCGTCGCCACCATGTCGCTGTACCGGTACGTGTCGACCAAGACCGACCTGCTGGACCTGATGGTCGACGTCGCCTACGGAGATCCCCCGCCGCCACGTGGCACTGACGAGGGCTGGCGACCCGCGCTCGCCCGGTGGGCCGAGGCCAACGTCGCGGCCATCCAGCGGCACCCGTGGCTGCGGCACGTGCCGATCAGCGGCCCGCCGATCCGCCCCAACCAGGTGCGCTGGATGGAGCACGGGCTGGGCACGCTGCGCGGCACCGGCCTGCGTCCCAGCGAGCGCCTGTCGACGGTCCTGCTGGTCAGCGGGTACGCGCGCAACTGGGCCACGCTCACCGCTGACATCACCGAGGCGGCCGCCCGGTCCGGCCTCAGTCCCGAGGAGGCCGGCATCCGCTACTGGCAGCACCTCGACCAGCTGACCCGCGGCACCGCCTTTCCGGCCATCCGGGAACTGCTCACCGACTGGGCGGAGAACGAGGAGGAGGAGGAGTTCGACGCCGAATGGCGGTTCGGCCTGGACCGGATCCTCGACGGTGTGGAGGTCCTGATCCGCAGCCGATCAGGCACAACCTGAGGTGTGCGGACCGACCGCGCTCAGGGAGCACGGCCCACGGCGGCAGGGAAGGATGGCAGCATGACGGCACTACCGGTCGAGACCATGGACACCACGCTGGTGCCGCCGGCGGACCGCTTCCCGCTGTGGCTGGCGATGGCGGACGACGTCTCCGCTCCGATCAGTTTCACCAGTGATCACGCGCACGACTTCCACGGTCGCGCCCGGCTGCTCAACCTGGGCGACATCGCGGTCACCCGCTTCCGGTACCAGTCCCTCGTCGGGCGACGCACCCCCCGACTCATCCGGCAGGGCGACCCCGAGGTCTACCAGATCGCCCTCCCGTACGCCGGCACCTGCACAATCAGCGCCCGCCGGCGCGACTCGGCCATCCCCAACGGCGACTTCACCCTCATCGACTGGGGCCGTCCACACGACCTGTCCCACACGCTCGGGCCGGACGGGCAGGAGACGGCGGCCTGCGTGACGGCCGTCGTCCCCCGCGCCCGGCTCCCGCTCGACCCGGACCGGGTGGACCGCCTCACCGCCGCCCGATTCGCCGGCACGACCGGCCCCGGTGCTCTGCTGGCCCAGCACCTGCACCACGTCACCCGGCATCCCGAGCAGTTCACGGCCGCCGACGCGCCGCAGCTCGCCGAGATCACGCTCAGCCTGGTGTCGATGCTGCTCGCGCGGCACCTCGACGCCGAGGACGCCCTCCCGGCCGACGTCCGGCAGCAGGCCCTGCTCGCGCGGGTCCGGGCCTTCCTCGACCGCCACCTGCCCGACCCCGCCCTGGATCCGCAGGTGGTCGCCGACGCGCACCACATCTCCCTGCGTACCCTGCACCGGCTCTTCGAAGGCGAGGAGGAGACCGTGGCGCAGTCGATCCGCCGGCGTCGGCTCGAACGCTGCCGGCAGGACCTGCTCGCGCCCCTGCTCCGACACCTGCCGGTGCAACAGATCGCCCGCCGCTGGGGGTTCACCGACCCGGCTCACTTCAGCCGCGCCTTCCGCACCGCGTACGGGATGAGCCCAGGGGCGTACCGGGAACAGCACGCCGGGTCCGCGACGGGACACCCCGCCAGCGGGTAGGCGCGGGCAGTCAACCGCGCGGCGCTCGTGGTCAACCCGCCGGTGGGAGACTCGGAGCCGAAGCGGCCGACCCCTCCGGACGCCATGCCGGCGCGGGCGGCCCGCCGAACGGGGGCCGTGGCGGTGCGCCCGCCGCCCGCAAGGGCGACGGGCGGGTCGCCCGGTGGCATCCCTGCCGATCTCCTGGATTCCGGCTCCGCCGCTGCTCCCCCAGGGCCGCCGGCGGAGCCGGTCAGGCCTCCTTGAGGAGTTCCAGCACCGCCCGCTCGGCGGCCTCCCGGGGCGTCCGCGGGTCGACCGGCGCGACCACACCGTCGTGGTAGAGGTCGACGACACGCGGGTCCACGTAGGACGTCCGCGCCACCGTCGGCGTGTTGCCGAGCAGGTCCGCCACCTCCCGCATGACGGCGGCGACCGCCCGCCGGCGCGCGGTGGCCGACCGCTGCCGGCCCGCGGTGGCCAGCTCGGTGGCCGCCAGCACGGTGGCGTGCCAGGTACGGAAGTCCTTCGCGGTCATCTCGCCGCCGCTGGCGTCGCGCAGGTACTCGTTGACCTCGTCGCTGCGCACGTCCCGCCAGTCCCGGCCGTCCCAGTACCCGAAGAGCCGGTCGGCGGCGCGCCGGCGGCGGCGCAGGTTGGTCAGCACCCGGCACAGCTCCGGATCCTCGATCCGACGGACCTGCTCGATGCCGCCCTTGGCGGGGAACTCGAAGACCACGCAGCCACGGCGGGAGCGGGCGTGCTCCGGGCGCAGGGTCGACACGCCGAAGGTGGGGTCGTCGCCGGAGGCGTACTGGTCGCTGCCGACCCGGAACATGCCCATGTCGAGCAGCCGGGCCACGGTGGCGAGGACCCGGTACCGGTTCAGTCCCCGACCGTCGAGGTCGTGCGCTATGCGCTCGCGCAGCTTCGGCAGCCGGTGGGCGACCTCCAGGACGTGGTCGAACTTCGCCTCGTCGCGCTTGCGCCGCCATTCGGGGTGGTACAGGTACTGCTTGCGGCCGGCGGCGTCGATGCCGGTGGCCTGGATGTGCCCGTTCGGGTACGGCGAGATCCACACGTCCTGCCAGGCCGGCGGGATCACCAGGTCCCGCAGTCGCGCCAGCTGCTCCGGGTCGCGGACCGGCTCGCCCGCCGGGTCGAGGAACACCCAGCCCTCGCCGCGCCGGCGGCGTCCGTACCCCGGCCTGCCCGGATCGCTACGCCGCAACCGCACCGGTCGTCCGCACCGCCTGTTCCACCTCGTCCACGGCGGCCAGCACCTCGTCCACGCCGACGGCCGCCAACGTCGGGTGGGTACCTACCCCGTCCCACCTCGGCCAATCGTGTCCGCCGGCCCACAGCACCCGGTGGTACGGCCGGTCGGGTGGTGGTCCCCACTGCGCGGGGGAGACGGGGCCGAAGAGGAGGACCGAGGGGGTGCGGTAGGCGGTGGCGAGGTGGGCGATGCCGGTGTCGCCGCTGACGAGGAGTCGGGCGTGGGCGACGAGGGTGGCGAGGTCGTGCAGGTCGGTGCGACCCGCGAGGACCACGTGATCGGGGAGCCCGGCGAGGCGGGCGACGCGCCGGGCGAGGGGCGCCTCGGCGGTGTTGCCGGTGACGACGACGCGGTGGCCGGTGCTGGTGAGGTGCCGGGCCACGGCGGCGAACCGCTCCGGCGGCCAGCGCTTCGCGGGGATCTTCGAACCGGGGTGCACCACGCTCACCCGGGCGGGCAGCGCACCGGTCGGCGGTCGGCGCAGGGCCAGGTCGGTGCGGTCGGCCGGGATGCCGTACCAGGCCAGCAGCCGGCACCAGCGGTCGACCTCGTGCTCGTCGGGTCGCCATGGCGGGCCGTCGTGGTGGGCGGCGTCGGTGTTGGCGAAGGCGAGCAGCCGGCCGGGCCGGGTGGCGGTGAGCATGCGGTGCGACTGGGGGCCGCGCCCGTGCAGGTTCACCGCGACCCGCGGCCGCCCGACCGACGGATCGAGGTGCCCGAGCCCGTCGGCGGGCACCAGCCGGTCGACCCCACCCACCAGGTCGACCAGGGGCGCGAGCCAGACGGGGGCGGCCAGGGTGAGTTCCTGGTCGGGGTGGGTGGTGCGCAGGGCGCGAAGCGCCGGGACGGCGGTGGCGAGGTCGCCGACGCCGAGGGCCCGCAGGACGAGGATCACGGGTAGGAGGTTTCCTGTTCGGCGCAGACCACGAGTTCGCGGACGGCGCAGCCGGCGGGTTGGGACAGGGCGAACAGGACGGCGGCGGCGGTGTCGGCGGGGTCGTTGAGGATGGCGTCGGGGCCGGGCTTGTAGCGGTCGTCGCGGTCGTCGAAGAACGCGGTGCGCATGCCGCCGGGGATGAGCAGGGTGACCCCGACCGTGCCGGCGAGTTCGGCGGCGAGGGCGCGGGTGAACCCGACCACCCCGAACTTCGCCGCGCAGTACGCAGTCGCGTCACCGACCGCCTTCACCCCGAGCGTCGACGCGACCGTGACGACCCGTCCCCGGGACGCCTCGAGGAAGGGCAGCGCCGCCCGGATGACGGCGGCGGTGGCGAGCAGGTCCACCGCCACGATCCGGTCCCAGGTCTCCCCCGGCACGTCCGCCAGGCGCCCGGGCACGTCCATCCCGGCGGCCGTCACCACGGCGTCCAGCCCACCGGAGCGCTCGGCGAGCTGCCGCGTCGCCGCCTCGGCGGCGCGGGTGTCGGCCAGGTCGCACTCCACCCACGGCACCCCGTCCGCCGGGGCCCGCCGGTCGAGCACCAGCGGCCGCCCGCCGGCCCGGGCGACCGCCTCGACGACGGCCGCGCCGAGGCCGCTCGACCCGCCGGTGACCAGGACGGTGGTCCCGGTGTTCATCGGGTCCCCTCGGCCGGGCGGGACAGGGCCGTCGCGCCCGACGAGGGGCAGCCGAGGCGGTCGGCGGCCGGCACCGTGTCGCCGAGCCGCGAGGTACCGCCACCCCGCTCCCGCGCGGCGGCGATCATCTCGGTGGTCGAGCGCCCGTCCAGGTACGGCACCACTACGGTGTGGCCGCCCCAGCGGCGCAGGAGCTCCGCCTCCGGCAGCGCCGGCTCGCCGCCCCCGGTGGTGTAGTCACCGCCCTTGACCCAGATGTCCGGACGCAGCCAGGTCAGCGCCGCGTCCGGCGTCGGCTCGTCGAAGATCATGACCGCGTCGACGCAGCTCAGCGCCGCGAGCAGGCGGCTGCGGTCGCCCTGGGACATCACCGGCCGCTCGGGTCCCTTGAGCGCGGCCACGCTCGCGTCGGAGTTCAGGCAGACCACCAGGCAGTCACCGAGTTCCCGGGCGGCCTGCAACGTCGCCACGTGACCCGCGTGCAGAAGGTCGAAGCAGCCGCCGGTGGCGACGACCGTGCCGCCGGCCGCGCGTACCTCGGACACCACCGCGGAGGCCGCCGCCAGGCCGACGCGATCGCCCGCGACGCCGGACACGGCGGGCGGCAGGAGTCGGGCCGGCGGGGGCAGCACCGACGCCACTCCCCCGTCCGCCACGTACGCGGAGGCCTCGGCCACCGCCTCCTGCACCGCCTCGGACACCAGCGCGCCCCGGGCCAGGGCGAGGGTGGCCGTGGCCGCGAACCGGTCCCCGGCCCCGCAGGTGTCCCCGTCGGCCGTCGTCGGCGCCGGCACCACCAGCGGGGTCGACCCGGCGTGGCAGAGCAGTGCGCCGTCCCCGCCCAGCGTCACCGCCACGGCACCCGCCCGCCAGCGGCGCCGCAGGCCCTGCGCTCCCCGCGAGGCGGTGACCAGGCGCGTCGCGCCGGGTCGTACCTTGGCCAACTCGCGGACCTCGGACTCGTTCGGCGTGACCAGGTGGACTCCGGGCACCGCCGCCGGTCCCCGGGGATGGGGGTCCCACACCACGGGTGCCCGCGTCGCGGCCAGCGCCGCCCGCAGCGCGGGCTGCCGGGCCACACCCCGGCCGTAGTCGCTGACCAGCACCGCCGAGGCGTTGGCGATGACCCGCAGCACCGCGTCGGACGGCGCACCCGGCTCCCCTGGGGCGCCGCCCCGGTCGTGGCGCAGCAGGACCCGGCCCCGGGCCCGCAGTCGCACCTTCTCCGGCGTGCCGCCGGCCAGCCCGAGCGCGTACACCTGGACACCGGCCGCGGTGAGCAGCGAGCTGAGCCGGGCGCCGCCGGCGTCGTCGGCGAGGGCGGTCACCAGGACCACCTCGGTGTCCGGCGCCGCCGCCGCGAGCGTCGCGGCCAGGCCGGCGCCACCCGGCCGGTCGGCGTACGTGGTCTCGTCCAGCACGGGCACCGGCGAGTCCGGGCAGAGGCGGTTCACCACCCCTTCCACGTCCCGGTCGAGCAGGGTGTCACCGACCACCACCACGGGTCCCCTCACGCTTCCCCCCTCATCGCGCCTCGACCTGCGGCCCGCCGTCCAACACCACCTCGACCCCGGCCCGCACCGGCCCGGCCGCCGGCGCGGCCGATGTCTCCGCGGTGACCGGCGCCCCGACCGGCGCCCCGGCCGCCGTGGCGAGGGCCGCCGGCAGCGCCCGCTCGACGTACTCGCAGAGCACGTGGCTGGAGACCAGGTGCAGCTCCTGCACCACCTGGTTGTCCGGGGAGTCGACGGCGAGCGTCTCGTCGCAGAGGTCGGCGAGGGGGTTGGGGGCGGGTCCGGTGAAGGCCCAGCAGCGCAGGCCGGTGTCGCGGCCGGCGTGGGCGGCGTGCAGGAGGTTGGGGCTGGCGCCGCTGGTGGACAGCAGCAGGAGGATGTCGCCGTCGCGGCCGTGGGCGCGGACCTGGCGGGCGAAGACCTCGTCGTAGCCGTAGTCGTTGCCGATGGCGGTCATGGCGGAGGTTTCGGCGTGCAGGGCGATGGCGGACAGGGGTTGGCGGTCGTCGCGGAGTTTCCCGACGAGTTCGGCGGTGAGGTGCTGGGCCTCGGCCGCGCTGCCACCGTTGCCCGCCACCAGCAGCCGCCCGCCGTCCACGAGCCGGCGGGCGAGCGTCTCCCCCCACCGGGCCAGCAGTTCCTCGCACCGCCGGTACGGCAGCAGGGCCGCGGCCAGGTTCGCCAGGTGGACGTCGAGCGGCGAGCGCCCCGTCATCCGGCCACCACCCGGCTGACCCGACCGACGGCGGCCACCTCGCCGTAGACCTCGGCCAGCCGCTCCGCCGTGGCTGCCCACGCGTACCGTTCCCGGGCCCGTTCCCGGGCCGCGGCCGCGTACGCGAACCGCCGGATCCGGTCGTCCAGCAACCGCTGGATCGCGGTACCGAGAGCGCGCGGGTCGCGCGCCGGCACCAGGTCGCCGGTGACCCCGTCGACCACCGTGTCCTTGATCCCGCCCACCGCCGTCCCGATCACCGGTACGCCGCAGGCCATCGCCTCCAGCGGGGTCAGCCCGAACGGCTCGTACCAGGGTGCGGCCACCAGGAGGTCGGCGGACCGGTACCAGCGGCCCATCTCCTCCCGGGGCACCGCGCCGACCAGCTTCACGCGGTCGGCCACACCGCAGGTGTGTGCCAGGGCGCGCAGCCGGCGGGCGTAAGGGTCGCTCTCCAGCAGGCCGGCCGGAGGCCCGCCGACCACAACGCACTCGGCGGCCGGCACGTGTGCCATCGCCCGGACGACGGTCTGGAAGCCCTTCCGCTCGACCAGCCGGCCGACGGTGAGGATCCGTGGGCGGTCGTCCTCCCGCTCGGCGGCCGGACCGAGCGGGGCGAAGGTGCCGAGGTTGACCCCGGACGGGACGACCGTCATCCGAGACCGGGGCACCCCCATCCGGACCAGTTCCCCCACCTCGTCCTGGCACTGGGCGATGACCCGGTCCACCGAGCGGCCCAGCTCCCGCTCGTAGCCGATCCGGCGGGCCGGGCTGGTGTCCTGCACGCCCTGGTGCCGCCGCTTCACCACCCCGAGGGCGTGGTACGTCTGCACCACCGGCACCCCGATCTCCCGGCCGGCGGCGAGCGCGGCGAGGCCGCTCATCCAGAAGTGCGCGTGGATCACCTCCGGCGCCCAGTCACCGCCGCGCCAGCGGTCGACCAGCCACCGGCTGAACTCCCTCATGTGTGGCAGCAGCGCGTCCTTGGCGACCGGCTCGGCCGGGCCGGCGGGGACGTGCACCACCTCGTACCCGTCCGGGCCGCGGACGGTGACCGGGAGGTCGACGGCGTCCCGGCGGGTGTAGACCCGCACCTCGTGCCCGGCGGCCGCGAGGGCGGCGGAGAGCTCGGCGACATGCGTGTTCTGGCCGCCGGCGTCCTCGCCGCCGAGGACGGCGAGCGGGCTGGCGTGCTCCGAGATCATCGCGATGCGCATACTTCCTCCTCCAGCAGCCGGTCCCAGTCGGCGAGGAAACGGTCGAGCCCGTACCGGTCCCGCGCGGCCGCGCGGCCCAGGGCACCCGCCCGGCGCGCCTGCGCCGGGTCCGCCATGAGCCGTCGGGCGGCGTCGAGCAGGTCGTCGACCCGGGTGGAGAGGGCTCCGGCTTCGGGTGGCACCGCCATCACCGACTCCGTGGTGGCCAGCGCGACGACCGGCATGCCCATCGTCATCGCCTCGATCAGGCTCAGCCCGAGGGAGGTCCACCGGCACAGGTGCAGGTACGCCCGCCGCCGCCCCAACTCGGCGTGCATC
The DNA here is from genome assembly GCF_052068455.1 of Micromonospora sp. H33. Classification (NCBI taxonomy): domain Bacteria; kingdom Bacillati; phylum Actinomycetota; class Actinomycetes; order Micromonosporales; family Micromonosporaceae; genus Micromonospora; species Micromonospora sp. H33. The sequence goes on from NZ_JBQHDE010000006.1 coordinate 136,396, forward strand.
CGGGCCTGGGGCAGGTCGTCGTGGCTGGTCAGCCGATCAGCCGGCAGTCCCAGGTGGTCGGCGAGGCCGGCCACCTTCATGCCGAAGACGTCCAGCGGGGCGATCTCGGCGAACCGTGGCAGCAGGTCGGTGCCGGTGACGCGCCAGCGGCGTACCGGCTCGTTGATGACCACGGCGAGCCGCTCCAGCTCGCCGGTGTACTCGACCGCCGGCTGCACGACGCCGTGGTCGACCACCGTCGTCCGGGTGCTCCCGGTGTCCCAGAAGAGCTGGTTGAACGCGGTGACGTGGGCGATCAGCAGGTCGTCGCGGTCGGCCATCGGGTGCCGGCTGTTGGGGACGTCGCCGTCCTTCGGGGTGTTGTGCTCGACGAAGATCGCGGGCACGTCGCGGCCCGGCCGGCGGCCCAGCCAGTCGGCGGCCAGGTCGTACTCCTCGGGCCGTTGCAGGATCACGAGGTCGACCTCGGCGGTGCGCAGTTCGTCGGGGGCCACCTCGACGGCGCTGTCCGGCCAGGGGTAGGTGCGGGCCCGGCCGAGACCGTAGGGGCCGCGGTCGGGCGTGGCCGGCACCAGGTACCGGTGCTTGCCGTGTACGAACGACGTGGTCCACGAGCCGTGGACGTGCCAGAGGAGGACGTTCATCGGCCGCTCCGGCCGGCCGCCGCCACCGCCCGCGCGGGCTCCGCCGCCACCGCCCACGCCGGCTCCGCCGTCGCCGGCCGCGCCGGAGGTACGCCCAGCAGCGCCAACGCGTCCAGCACCTGGCCGGGTGTGATCCGGCTGAGACACGGGTGCCCCGGGACGGGGCAGCGGGCGGCACGGGTGTCCCGGCAGGGGGCGCCGGCGTCGCCGAGCCGGACGGTCGGCACCCGCCAGGGGCCCCACTGTCCGAACGGGACGGTGGGTGCGAAGAGGCTCACCACCGGGACGCCGTACGCGGCGGCGAGGTGGGCGGGACCGGTGTTGCCGACGACCACGGCGGCGGCCCCGGCCACGGTCGCGGCCAGCTCGGCGAGCCCCGTCCCGCCCCCGAGGTCCACGGCGTCGTCCCCGGCGACCCACGCGGTCAGCTCCGCCTCGTCGGCGCCCCCGGTCACCACCACCCGGTGACCCGCGGCGGTCAGGGCCCGGGCGATCCCCGCCGCCAGCTCGGGCGGCACCCCCCGGGACTGGGCCGCCGAACCGGGATGCAGGACCACGTAGCCCGGCGGGCCGACCTGCGGCGCCGGCACCGGACGCAGGCGGAGCGCGGGCTCGTCGTAGTCGGGCAGGGCGTAGCCGGCGGCGGCGGCGAGGGACAGGGCGCGTTCGGGTTCGGGTACACCGACCGGGACGCGGTGGCGTACGTCGAGGAGGCTGCCGGGGTAGTCGTCGCTGATGGCGGCGATGCGCCGGACGCCCACGGTGCGCAGCAGCAGCGCCAGCGGCAGCGGCGACTGGTGGTAGCTGGTGAAGATGACGGCCTCGTCGGCGGCGACGGCGGCGAGCTTCGCGGTGAGGGCGGTGATGTCGGCCGGTTCGACGGGGCCGGGGGCGGGGTCGATCCACGGCAGGCGGTGCTCGACGACGGCGTCGATGCCGGGCAGCAGGTCGGCGGCGGCGCGGCCGCGCGGCCCGCACAGCAGCACCACCCGTTCGGCGTGCGCGGCGACCGCGCGGATGCCGGGGCCGGTGACCAGCACGTCACCGGCGGAGTCGGACCGTACGAGCAGGACGGTGCCGGCCCGCCGCCGGCCCGTCGCGGCCGCACCGGCGGCCGCCGTGGTGGTGCGCGCGGACGTGCCGCCGGGCGCGCTCTGGTAGGTGGCGGGGTGGATGGCGGCCTGTCGGCGCAGGATCTCCGCCACCGCGGCCGGGAGATCCGGCGCGACCCAGGGCGCGGCGTCGACCTCCTCCGGCCGGGTCACCGGCGTCGGCACCAGCACCGCCTGCGCCCCCGCGGCCAGGGCTGCGGTGACGTCCCGGCCGATGTCACCGACCAGCACGCACCGGCCCGGCACCGTCCCCAGTTCCCGCGCCGCCGCGTGTACCAGGCCCGGGGCCGGTTTGCGACAGCCGCACCCGTCGGCATCGTCGTGCGGGCACACCAGCCAGGCGTCGAACGGCCCCAGCAACTCCTCGATCCGGGCGTGCACGGCCCGCATCTGCGCCTCGGTGAAGAGCCCCTTCGCCAGGCCGGACTGGTTCGTCACCACCGCCAGCCGCAGACCCGCCGCCCGCACCGCGTCGAGCGCCGCCCGCGCGCCCGGCACCGGCCGTACCTTCTCCGGATCCCCGTTGTACGGCACGTCCTCGACCAACGTCCCGTCCCGGTCCACCAGCACCGCGTCGAACAGGGCCGGGTCGGGGCGACTCCGGCCAGCGCCGGCACCGACCCGGGCTGACCTGCGCTGATCCGGCTCCACCTGTCGCACAGCCGGCGGGTTCCCGGGGCCCCGAGGAGTAAACATCATCTTCGCGGCGGTAGCCGTGCCGCACTGCCGGCGGTGTCGGCACGCCGGCCCGGGGTGGCGTTACCCGCCGCCCCCGAGAAGCTAACCCGGCCGTCCGTTAGTGGCGGCCACGGCGGGGGTATGAGGGCACAGTGGCGATAGTGGAGAAAGTGATCGATGCTCAACCCGAGCAGGTGTGGGCGGTGCTGGCGGACGGCTGGACGTACAGCGACTGGGTCGTCGGCACGGTGCATGTGCGCGACGTGGACGACAGCTGGCCGGCCGTGGGAAGCGAACTGCACCATCGGGCCGGCCCCTGGCCGTTCTCGCTCGAGGACTCCTCGACGGTGCTCGGCTGCGAGCCGCCACACAAGCTGATCGTCCGGGCCGGGCTCTGGCCGGCCGGAGAGGCGGTCGTGGTCTTCACCCTGGAGCCGGTGGGCAGCAACGCCACCCGCGTACGTCTCGGCGAGGACTTCGCCGCCGGCCCGCTGCGCTGGGTTCGCAACAAGCTCAACGACCTGGTGCTGCACCAGCGCAACAAGGAGACCCTGAGCCGGCTGTCGGACATCGCCACGCGCCAGAAGGCGCACCCGTGACGCAGACCGTCGTGGTGACCGGGGCGAGCGCCGGGGTCGGCCGCGCCGTCGCCCACGCGTACGCCGAGCGGGGCGCGCGCCTCGCGCTGCTCGCCCGCGGCGAGGCGGGCCTGGCCGCGGCGGAGCGGGACTGCCGGGAACGGGGCGCCGCCGACGCGCGCACCTACCGCGTGGACGTCGCCGACGCGGACGCGGTCCAGCAGGCGGCGGACGACGTCGCGCACCGCTTCGGCCGGCTCGACGTGTGGATCAACAACGCGATGGTGTCGGTCTTCGCGCCGACCTGGGAGATTCCCGCCCCGGAGTTCCTGCGCGTCACCGAGGTCAACTACCTCGGCACGGTGCACGGGACGCTCGCCGCGCTGCGCCACATGCGGTCGCACGGGCGCGGCACGATCGTCCAGGTCGGGTCCGCCCTGGCGTACCGGGGTATTCCGCTCCAGTCCGCGTACTGCGCGACCAAGCACGCCATCCAGGGCTTCAACGACTCCCTGCGGGCCGAGTTGCTGCACGACTGCCCGGGCGTCCGGCTGTCGATGGTGCAACTGCCGGCGATCAACACCCCGCAGTTCTCCTGGGTGCGTACGCGGCTGCCCCGCCATCCGCAGCCGGTGCCGCCGATCTTCGCCCCCGAGGTGGCCGCACGGGCCATCCTCTGGGCCGCCGACCACGGGGCGCGGGAGTTGAACGTCGGTGGTCCGACCTGGCGGGCCCGCCTCGGCAACGTCCTGTTCCCCGGCCTGCTGGACCGGAAGCTGGCCCGGGAGGGGTACGACAGCCAGCAGACCGAGACGCCGATCGACCCGGCGACCTGGCGCGACAACCTGGACCGCCCCGGCGACCAGGAGCGCGACCACGGCGCGGCGGGGGTGTTCGCCGACCGCGCCCGAGGGCACTCGGCGGCGCTCTGGGTCAGTACCCACAAGCCGGCCGTGTCCGGTCTCGCCGCAGCGGGTCTGTCCCTCGCGCTCGGCGCGTTCGTCCGCCGCCGGCGGTGACCGTCCGGCCCGTCCGGCGGGGCTTCCGCCGTCCCGCGTGACGGCCGGGACAGGGGAGCAATGACAACACGCACGGGGAACTGGCTACCCTCTCAGGGAACCAAGTCCGCGAAACGAGGATGTCCGACATGACTGAACCCGTGCAGCTGCCGTCGCCGTGGCGGGACGTACGCCTGACGGTGGTGGTGCCCACCTACAACGAGGCGGGCAACCTCCCGATCCTGGTGGAGCGGCTCCTCGCGCTGCCGCTGCCGGGGCTCAGGATCCTCGTGGCGGACGACAACTCGCCGGACGGCACCGGCGATGTCGCGGACAAGCTGGCCATCGAGCACCCGGACCGGATCGAGGTCGTGCACCGGGCCGGCAAGGAGGGGCTGGGCCGCGCGTACGTCGACGGCATGAGCCGCGCCCTCGACGGCGGCGCCGAGTACGTCGCGCAGATGGACGCCGACCTGTCGCACCCGCCGGAGGCGCTGCCGGGCATGCTCGGCGCGCTGCTCTCCACGCAGGCGGGCGTGGTGATCGGTTCGCGGTACGTGCCCGGCGGCGAGCTGGACGAGAACTGGCCGCTGTACCGGCGGGTCCTGAGCGGCTGGGCCAACCTCTACGTCCACACCCTGCTGCGGGTACGGATCCGGGACCTCACCGCCGGCTTCAAGATCTGGCGGGCGGACGCGCTGCGGGACATCGGCCTGGAGCGGGTGCAGTCCAACGGCTACAGCTTCCAGGTGGAGATGCACTATCTGGCCACCAAGCTGGGCCACACGATCCTCGAGGTGCCGATCCGGTTCGAGGAGCGGCGGGACGGCACGTCGAAGATGACCACCGCGACCAAGATCGAGAGCGCGCTGATGCCGTTCCGGCTGCGCAGCAAGCACCGCAACATCAACCCCAACATCAACCGCTGACGGCAGGCGCGGCGGACCGCGCCGCACCGGGCACGCCGTCGCCCGCGCGGGCGGTCAACGGTAGATCGTCCGCTGGGCCGCGCCGATCGCGGCGGCGTAGGCCGCGCCGGTCAGTGCGCGGTCGCGGGCCAGGGCGGCCCGTGCGGCGTTCGCGCCGGGGGCGCCGTGCACGCCGCCGCCGGGGTGCGCCGACGCGCTGGCCAGGAAGAGCCGGTCCACCGGCGTGTCGGCGCGGCCGAGGCCGGGGATCGGGCGGAGGAACAACTGCTGGTACGCGGCGGCCGTCCCGCCGCCGAGCGCCCCGCCGACGAGGCTCGGGTCGCCCGCCTCCAGGTCGGCCGGGCCGGCGACGTGCCGGCCCACGACGAGGCTCCGGAAGCCCGGGGCGGCCTCCTCCAGCACGTCCTCCATCCGCTCCACGTGCGCGGCGGTCTCCTCGGCCCGCCAGTGCCGGCGGAACGGCAGATGCGTGTACGACCACAGCGACTCGGTGCCGGGCGGCGAGTGGCTCGGATCGGCGAGGGTCATCTGGCCGACCAACAGGAACGGGTCCCGGGGGACCTCGCCGCGGGCCAGCGCGGCGGCGTAGGTCGTGAGCCCGTCGAGGTCCGCGCCCAGGTGGACGGTGCCGGCGGTGGCCACCGCCCGGTTGGTCCAGGGCACCGGCGCGGAGAGCGCCCAGTCGACCTTGAGGGTCGAGCCGTCCCACTTGAAGTACGCGAGGTCCTCCACCAGCCGGGGCGGGAGTGCCGCCGCCCCGACCAGGTCCAGGTAGAGCGCCGGCGCCGGCACGTCGGCGAGCACCGCGCGACGGGCCCGCCACAGCGTGCCACCCACGGTGCGGACACCCATCGCCCGCCCCCGCGCGGTCAGCACCCGGTCCACCCGGGCCCCGTACAGGATCCGGCCGCCCCGGTCGGCCAGCCGGGCCACCAGCGCGTCGGTGATCTTCTGGGCACCGCCGTCCGGCACCGGCCAACCGACCTGCTGGCCGAGCATCGCCAGCAGCCACCCGTACACCCCCGAGCCGGCGTCCTCCGGGGATAGGTCCGTGTGCAGGGCGCACCCGGCGAGCAGGGCCGGCCCGCCGGAACCGTCGAAGAGTTCGTCGCCGAGCTTGCGGACCGGCACCACGAGCCGCCGGGCCAGCCGCAGCGCCCCCGAGACCCGGAGCCGGCGCAGCAGCGTGAGCCCGCTGCGGACCGGCGGGAAGGGCGAGGTGATGGCGTCCAGCATCGGCTCCGCGACCTGACGCCAGTCGTCGTACGCGGTGAGCCACCGCTTGCCGTCACCGGCCGCGAACGCCTCCAGCGAGGCCGCCGTGGCCTCCGGGTCCCGGTTGAGCACCGCCGCCCGGCCGTCCGGCAGGAGGTGCGCCAGCACGTCCGGCGAGTGTCGCCAGCGCAGCCCGTACCGGTCCAGGCCCAGCCCACGCAGGACCGGCGACGCGTACCCGAGCGGGTAGAAGGAGCTGTAGAGGTCGCTGAGATAGCCGGGGGCGGTGACGTGGGCCGAGCGGACCGCCCCGCCGGGCACCTCGGTCGCCTCCAGCACCAGCACGTCCCAGCCCGCGTCGGCGAGCAGGTTGGCGGCGACCAGGCCGTTGTGGCCGGCGCCGACGACGAGGGCGTCCACGCTCTCCGCGCCGGTCGAACTCATCCGATCCGCCTACCCGGCGTCGAACCGGGCGAAACGCGTTTGCCTCGGGCGGGCCGGGGCATCCACTGCCGCATGTACACGGTTGCGCAGCTCATAGGTGGAGTGTGGGGCGCCGGCGGCGAGGGGGGCGAGCTGGTCGTCCACGACCCGGCGGACGGGTCCCCGGTCAGCTCGGTGCCGGTGGCGACGGCGGACGAGGTCGGCAAGGCGGTGGAGGCGGCACGTGGTGTCGCGGCCGAGTGGGCGGCCACCGCCCCGGCCGATCGGGCCGCCGCCCTGCACCGGGCGGCGGACGCGGTGGCGGCCGTGGCCGACGATCTGGCCCGGGCGACCACGGCCGAGATGGGAAAGCCGCTCGCCGACGCGCGCGGCGGCGTGGACGCGGGCATCGGCACGTTGCGACAGTACGCCGAACTCGCCCCGGTCCGCGGCGGCCGGACCTTGCACGGCGGTCACCACTCGATCGACTTCATGGTCCCCCAGCCTCGCGGCGTGGTGGCCGCGATCACCCCGTGGAACGATCCCGTGGCGGTCTCCTGCGGCCTGCTCGGCGCGGCCCTGGTCACCGGCAACGTGGTCCTCTACAAGCCCAGCGAACGCACCCCGGCCACCGGCTGGCTGCTGGCCAAGGCGCTCGACGAGGCGCTGCCGGCCGGGGTGCTGTCCCTGCTGACCGGCGGGCCCGAGGTGGGCGCGGCGCTGGCCGCCCAGCAGGTCGACATGGTCGCGCACGTCGGGTCCACGGCCACCGGCCGGGCCATCGCCGCGGCGGCGGCCCGCACCGGCGCGAAGGTACTGCTGGAGAACGGCGGCAGCGACCCCCTCGTCGTCGACGGCGACGTGGACCCGGTCTGGGCGGCCGGGCAGGCCGCGCTCGGCGCGTTCGCCAACGCCGGCCAGATCTGCGTGGCGGTGGAGCGCATCTACGTGCATCGGGACGTGGCCGAGGACTTCGTCGACGCCCTGGTCGAGCGGGCGCAGGCACTCCGGACGGGCCCCGGCACCGACCCGGCGACCGAGCTGGGCCCGCTGGTCGACCGGCGGCACCGCGACCACGTACACGGGCAGGTCACCGCGGCCGTGGCGGAGGGAGCCCGGCTCCGCACCGGCGGCACCCTGCCCGACGGTCCCGGCGCGTTCTACCCGGCGACCGTCGTCACCGAGTGCCGGCACGACATGACCCTCGTCCGCGAGGAGACCTTCGGGCCGGTCGCCCCGGTCGTGGTGGTCGACTCGTTCTCCGAGGCGCTGCGCTGCGCGGCCGACTCACCGTACGGGCTCGCCGCGACGGTGCTGACCGGCTCCATGAGCCACGCCCAGCGCGCCTGGCGCGAGCTGCCGGTCGGCACGGTCAAGGTCAACGCGGTCTTCGGCGGCGCGCCGGGCGGTGCCGCGCATCCGCGCCGCGGCAGCGGCCAGGGCTTCGGGTACGGCCCGGAGCTGCTCGACGAGTTCACCGCCACGAAGGCGGTGCACATCGAGGCCCCCGGCGGCGGCCACTGGTGAAAACATGACGGGGCCGCCCCGGTCGGGGCGGCCCCGCACTGTCGCGTACGCCTAGCGGGAGCGGGCCTTGGCCTTCTCCCGGGTCTCGGTGGTCTTGCGGGTGTTGGCCTTCTGGATGGCCTTGACCAGTTCGGGCTTGGTCATGCTGGACCGGCCGCGGACGTCGAGCTTGCGCGCGACCTCCATCAGGTGTTCCTTGGGGGCGTTGGCATCCACCCCGCCGGCCGTGGGCGTGCGGCGCTGCGGGCCGCCGCCGGCCGCCTGCCGGTCGCTCGGACCCTTCCGGCCCTTCGGCTCCCAGTGGTCGCCGACCTTCTCGAACTGGTGCTTGACGGCGGCGAACGCGGTCCGGTGCGACCGCTCCCCCTCGCCGTAGGTCTCCACGGCCGAGTCGTGCGTCTTCTCCCAGGTGCGCTGCGCCTTGTCCGGGGAGCGCCGCAGCGTGCTGGGCATGTCCTCGCGCCCGGGCATCTCGTCCTCCTCCGCGTCGATGGTCTTCCCTTGACCGTTCCCCGGGGGCCGAGCGGCAAACCGGGTGCCGGGTTTGTCGATTTCCGGCCTTGGGTACCGGCGGAGCCAGGCGACACCGGCGCACCCCGGCGTCCGGTGTCCAGGGGCACAGGGAGCGGGCAATGACGACGACAGAGCCCGGCGCGGCACTCGACGAGGCACCCCGCCTGCGGCTGCCCGGGCGGGTACGGCAGCTGAGCTGGCGTACGTGGCGGGGCGTGCTGGTCCGCAGCGCGCGCAACTTCGTCCGCGACAACTGTGCCGACTGGGCGGCCGCGCTGACCTACTACGGGGTGCTCGCGCTCTTCCCCTCCACGATCGTGGTGGTCGCACTCGTCGGGCTGGTCTCCGAGGGTGAGCGGACCGTCGACACCGTCCTCGACCTGGCCCGGGACGTGGGCGCCGGGTCGGTGGTCGCCAACGAGGGCTTCGTGAGCGTCGTCCGCGGCGTGGTGGAGGAGCAGAGCGGCGCGAGCGTGCTGCTGAGCTTCGGTCTGCTCGGCGCGCTCTGGTCGGCCTCGGGCTTCATCGGCGCCTTCACCCGGGCCTCCAACGCCGTCTACGGGGTCGAGGAGGGGCGGCCGATCTGGAAGCTGCGGCCAATGCAGATCGGGCTCGCCGCCGTGTCGCTGGTGCTCCTGGCCGTGGTCGCGGTCGGGCTGATCGTCAGCGGCCCGGTGACCGACGCCGTCGGTGACCTGATCGGCGCGGGCGGCCTGGCCCGCGCGGTGTGGAGCGTCGTCAAGTGGCCCGTGCTTGCGCTGATCATGATGGTGCTGCTGAGCCTGCTGTTCTGGATCGCCCCGAACGTCCAGCAGCCACGCTTCCGCTGGCTCACTCCGGGCGGCGCTGTGGCCCTGCTCTCCTGGGTCGTCGTGTCCGCCGGCTTCGGCCTGTACGTGGCCAACTTCGGCTCGTACGACGCCACGTACGGCAGCCTCGGGGCGGTCATCGCCTTCCTGGTGTGGCTCTACCTGTCCAACTCGGCGCTGATGCTCGGCGTGCAGATCAACGCCGAACTCCAGCGCGGCCGGGCCCTGCAGGCAGGTGCGTCCGACCCGGAGGAGCCGGTGCTGCCGCCCAAGGCGGAGGCCGGTACGTGACGCTCTGCCGGGTTTACCGGGCACCCCACCGGGTAGCGCAGAAGGCATGGAACGCGTCAACAGCAAGCACGGACCGAGGCTCGATGAGCAGATGAGCCAGGAGGTCGCTGGCCTCGTGCAGGGGCCGGGGACCGGGGGCTCGCGGGTCGACGAGCAACGAGTGCCGGAACCGGCGGGTGAGGACCAGCCGGAGACGACGACGGCACCGGCCGGGGAGCTGCGTAGCGGGGCGCCCAAGGGGATGAGTTCCCGGGACGTCGAGGATCGGAGCCGGCTGGGGCGCTTCATCACCATGTCGGCTCTCCCCGGTGACCGAGCAACGCTGATCGCCAACGCGCGGGACAACGACGCGCCGGCGGACATCATCACCGCCCTGGAGGGGCTGCCGGAGGGCATCCGCTACCAGACGGTCTCCGAGGTGTGGGCGGCGCTCGGCAACAAGAACGAGACGACCCGCTGGTGACCGGATCTCCCATGATCCGGACCACCGGCGGAGAGGAGGACACCTGATGAGCGGCGTGATGGAACACGTGGACGTGTCGGTCCCGGTGCGCACCGCGTACGACCAGTGGACCCAGTTCGAGGAGTTTCCGCAGTTCATGGAGGGCGTGGAGGAGGTCCGCCAGCTCTCCGACACGATGACCCACTGGACCGTCGAGATCGCCGGGGTGAAGCGCGAGTTCGACGCCGAGATCACCGAGCAGCTGCCCGACGAGCGGGTCGCCTGGCGTTCGACGGGCGGCACCAAGCACGCCGGCGTGGTCACCTTCCACCGGCTGGACGAGAGTTCCAGCCGCGTCACCCTCCAGCTCGAGTTCGAGCCGCACGGCGTGGTCGAGAAGGCCGGCGAGAAGCTCGGCGTCGTCGACCGGCGCGCCAAGGGCGACCTCGCGCGGTTCAAGCAGTTCATCGAGCGGCGCGGTCAGGAGACCGGCGCCTGGCGGGGCAAGGTCGACCGCCCACAGCCCTGACCCCCGACCCGGATCTTCGACGGCCGCCGGCACTGCCGGCGGGCGTCGCCTGGGTCCGTCCCGGGCGACGAGGATCCGGGAGACACGCCCTGGGTCGGCGTTTCGTGGGGGTGGGGTCGGGTACCGCACCAGGTATGACCGACGAGAACAAGGTGTGGCGCGACGAGGACCGGACTCCGCTCCAGGAGCTGGACCGGGCCGTCGCCCGATCGACGCTGGACGGCCAGACCGACGACGTGACCGGCAACGACGCTGGCGAGGAGGCCGCCTTCGGCCACGGGCCGGAGGCGGTCGACCGCGGCGGTCAGGCAGCCGGCGCGGGCCGCGAGCCGACCGACCCGGACCGCGCGTACCGGCCGTCGACCACCGGCCGGACCGGCCCTGACACCATGTGACCGGCCGGATCCGGTCCGGACGGATGTGACCGGCGTCGCCGGCCCGGGGGCACCGCCGCGGGGTCCCGGCTGCCGCGGCCCTGACCTCCCCCGACAGGACAAGTATTACGGTCCGTGCAGTTGCGAATACGGACAGCACAGGCAGAATCGGCCGTTCGGCTGACGGCAACCCCGGTGCCGCGCGCAAGACTTTCGGGATGCAACAGGGCAACGGCATCCTCTCGACCCGTCAGCGTCGCCTGGCCTGGCTCGGCTTCCTGCTCGCCGCGATCCAGGCTCCGGTCTCCGCCAAGCTGGTCTCCGACAGCTCCTGGCTGTTCAGCCTGTGCGTGGCGCTGATGGTGGCGACCGTGATCATCGCCGACGACGCGGCCCGCCGCCGCCCGGCCGAGGCCCGCTCCCGCGACTGAACCTCCCGACCGTCAGCCACCCGCTCCCGGGCGGGCCTCGTGCCCCGGTCGGCCCCGCGTCCGACGCCGCTCCTTCATCTCCGCCTCGTAGAGGTGCCGGCGTCCGCCGACCAGCTCCTCACGGGCCTGGCGGTCGACGTCCCGGAAGAGCGCGTAGTAGCCGTCGTCGAAGTCCTCGACGATCTGGAACGTCCACCGGCCGGCGATGACGTTGCGGCCCAGCAGCTCGGTGTCGATGCGGTCGGCGATGTCGTCGTGCCCGGCGGCGCGGAACATCTCCACCGCGTCGTCCAGCATCAGGTCGGCGTGCCCGACGAGCTGGTGCAGCGAGTACAGGTGTCCGCGTACCCGCTCGACGCACTCCAGCGCCTCGCTGAGCTTGCCGAGCGCCGCGACCGTCCCGTCGCTCACCCCGGCGGGTCGTCGATGCCGCTCGTCCGGTCCGTCCGTGCCTGATGCCATCCGTGCCTCCGTGTTCCCGGCGTGCCGCTCCGGGCGGTCCTCTCCCGCCCCGCCCGCGCCCGGTCAATCCGTCCGTCGGGGTCGGCCAACCGGTGGAGGAGCAGAAACCGCCGAGCGGACGAGGTCGACCACCGGTCCGGCCGGTTAGCCTCGTTCCCCATGCGCGTGCCGTTCAACCAGCTCACCCCCCGTACCGCCGTCGGCTCCGCCCGCTCGACGCTGGCCACCCTGTCCGCGACCGTGGGCGCCGCCGGGCTCGCCGCGGCCGCCGTACGGCCGGGCCTGCTCGCGCTGGTCGACCAGCACGCCGCGGCGATCCGGGAGAGCCTCGGCGGCGACCGCCGCCCGCTCACCGCCGCCGCCCTGGCCGGCTACGCCGAAGGGGTACGCGCCGCCGCGCAAGAGCACGACTGGCAGCCGCCGGCCGGTCCGGTCGACTGGTCGGAGCCCGACTGGCTGCTCACGCGCCTGCTCGCGGTCTCCGCGTTGGCCGGCGCCCTGGACGCCCCGAAGCCCGCGCCGCTCCCGCCGCTCTGACCGGGGCAGGGCGCGGAGGGCGCCCGCCGTCGCGGACACCCTCCGTTGCGCCGTTCCGGCCGCTCAGCGGCGGAACTGCTGGGTCTCGTCGCTCGCGCTGCCCGACTGGTACGTGCCGCGCCCGCCGGCCATGCTCTCCGACGACTCCCGCGACATCACCTGCGTCCGCTCGGCACCGGCCCGGTCGGCCATCTGCCGCTCGACGTCGCCGCGGCCTGCCCCCTGCGCCTGCCGGTGCTGCTGGATGGCGCGTGACTCCTCGGCCATCCGGTTCAGCCAGCCGTCCCAGCGGCTCTGCATCGGCTTCACCAGACCACCGCCGACGCCGACGATCAGGATGCCGGCCACCGTGGCGAGCACCGCGATCAGCACCGGCGTGGTGACCGTGGTGGCGATGCCGACCTGGTTCAGCGCCGCGATGACACCGAGCGCGATGATGAACACGGCCGCCAGGTCGGCCAGGACCCGGCCGTACGCTAGGCCGCCCAGCGCTCCGGTGACCAGGTCACGGACCGCGTTCGCGATGGCCGCGGCCACGACCACGATGACGATCGCCACGAACGCGCGCGGCAGCCAGGCGACCACACCGCTGATCAGGTCACTGATCGCGTTGGGTCCCCACACGCCGAACGCGAACTGAAGGGTGAACAGCAGCACCGCGTAGTACGCGAGCTTCGCGAGGATGTCGCTGGCGTCGTACTTCGTGCGTTCCAACGCCCGCTTGATACCACCGCGCTCCACCGCCCGGTCGAAGTTCACCCGTTCCAGCGCCTTGTCCACGATCTTCAGGACAGCTCGGGCGATGAGCCATCCGACCACGAGGATCGCGATGAACGCGATGGCCCTCGGTATGAACAACAGCACCGACCTCCACATGTCGGCCAGGGCGTCGCCGATGTCGACCCGTCTGACCGCGAGGGTTTCCGGCATGATGTCCCTCCTGTCGCATGGACTACGCCGCGCGCATACCCGGTCACTGCGGTGGCACGCCGCCCACGCCCCCCGCATTTTCCCGACATGCCGGGCAGAACGGTCCTGAGCTGGCCAAACGGCGTCCCCGGCGGCGCCGGCGGAACGATCGGAGCCAGCCGGTGAACGCTGCCGCTAGGCTTCGGGCATGCCAGGAACGGTCGGACGGGTGCCCACGCCACCAGCGCCGGTCCCCGGTGGATCCGTGGGCGCGACGGCCAGCGTGCTCGCCCACGACTGGGCCGGCACGCACCTCGGCCCCTGGCCCGGCTGGGACCCGGCGGTCCGCGCAACCGCCGACCTGGTGCTCTCCTCGCCCGTTCCGATGGCCCTCGCCCTGGGCGACGAGTTCCTGCTGTTCTACAACGACGGCTACGCCGAGCTGATCGGCGAGAAGCACCCGGAGGCGGTGGGTCGACCGGCCGCGGAGGTGTTCGCGGAGATCTGGGGGCTGCCCGGCGTCGGGGACGCCCTCGAGCGGACCTACCGCAGCGGCGAGCCGTTCCTGGAGAAGGACATCACGCTGCCGCTGCGGCGCCGCCGCTCGGGCGTGGTGGAGCACGGGGCCTTCACGCGGGGCTACTCGGCCGTCCGGGACAGTGTCGGCCGGGTCGTCGGCGTCCTCGTCGTGGCCGCCGAGACCACCCAGGCCACGCGGCAGTTGCAGAGTCTGAGCGACCTCGCGGCCGCGCTCGCCGGCACGCTCACCCTGGACGACGTGGCGCGGGTCACCCTGCGTCACGCGATCGCCTCCTTCGACGCCGACCGGGTGTCCTTCGCCGTCGACGAGGGCGGCGGCGGCTGGCGGCTGGTCCGCCGGCTGCGGGGTGAGCTGATCGACGAGGCCGACGAGCGGCTCCCGCCGCTGTGGCGGCGCATCCCCGCGGACTCGGCGGCGCCGGTGGTGGTGGTGGTGGCCCTCGGTGGGAGGTCCCGCTTCGTCGACGACGGCCAGCCGCTGCGGGAGGCCGGGGTGGACCGCCACGACCAGAAGATCCGGTCCCTGGCCGCCGTGCCGCTGCACGGCGCGGTCGTCCGTGGCGGCCTGACGGTGGGGTACCAGACCGCGCACGCCTGGTCGGCCGCGGAGCGGGCGCTGCTGCACGCCTCCGCCGAGTTGGTCGGGCAGGCGGCCGAGCGGGCCCGCCGGTTCGAGACCCAGCACGGCACCGCCCAGCTCCTGCAACGCAGCATGCTTCCGGCACACCTGCCGGACCTGCCCCGCCTGCGCATCGCCGCCCGCTACGACCCCGGCGTCGACGGGAACGCCGCCGGCGGAGACTTCTACGACGCCTTCCTGCTACCCACCGGCGAGCTGGCCATCGTCCTCGGCGACGTGGCGGGCCACGACGTGCAGGCGGCCGCCCGGATGGGGCAGGTCCGGGCGGCACTGCGTGCGCTGGCCCTGGCCGACCCCCGGCCGGATGCCGTGCTCGCCGGCCTCGACCGGCTGGTGAGCAGCCTGGGCGCCGAGGGCAGCAACCACGAACTGTTCGTCACCGTGGTGCTCGGGGTGATCGACGCCGACCGGCACCGGCTCACGCTCGCCAGCGCCGGTCACCCCGCGCCGCTGATCCGCCGGTGCACCGCCGGCGGCGAGCCGTACGCCGAGTACGCCGACGTGCCGACCGGCGCCCCGCTGGGCCTGGGCTGCCGACCCGCGACCACCACGGTCCGGTTCTCGCCCGGCGACACGCTCCTGCTGTTCAGCGACGGCGTGGTGGAGCGACGCCGGCAGGGGCTGGGCACCGGCCTGGACGCGCTGGCCACCGCCGTGGCCGGGGCCGGCAGCGGCGACCCGCGGGCGCTCTGCGCCGTGGCGACGGCCGCCGTGGCGGGCGCCACCGAGGACGACGTCGCCGTGCTGGCCGTGGAGCACGCCCTGCGGCCCAGCCGGTCGGCGAGCATGGAGGTGCCGGCCGAGCCGACCGCGCCCAGCCGCGTACGCCACTGGATGACCGCGCAGCTCACCGAGTGGCAGGTACCGGAGTCGGTCATCGGTGCGGCGGTGCTGTGCACCAGCGAACTGACCACCAACGCGCTGCTGCACGCCGGGACCGCCGCGCGGGTGGAGATCGACCTCAGCGCGGAGCGACTGCTCGTGTCCGTGGCCGACTCGGGCACCCGGGGCACCGTCACCCGGGCGCAGACCGACACGTTGAGCAGCCGGGGCCGGGGCCTCGGCCTGATCGAGGAGCTGAGCGACGCCTGGGGCACCGACCCGACCGTCCGGGGCTCGACGGTGTGGTTCGAGATCCTCATCCCGGGCCGGTGACCGGCGGGCCGCGCCCCGGCCGGTGACCGGCGGGCGTCGAACGGGCCCGCAGCGGGTAGGAGGACACCCATGCCGCACGACAACGCCTCGGGTGTCCTCTTCGATGTGGACGGCACCCTGGTCGACACGACGTACCTGCACACCGTGAGCTGGTGGGAGGCGCTGCGCCAGACCGACCAGGCGGTGCCGATGGCGACCATCCACCGCGCGATCGGCATGGGTTCGGACAAGCTCCTCGACCACCTGCTCGGGCCGGAGCGGGACCACGACGCCGACAGCCGGCTGCGGGACGCCCACGACACCCTGTACGGCGAGTACTGGGAGCGGCTCGAGCCGCTCCCCCGCGCCGCCGACCTGCTGCGGGCGTGCGCCGACCGGGGACTGCGGGTGGTGCTGGCGACCTCGGCCGCCGAGCACGAGGTGGGGGCGCTGCGCCGGGCCCTGGCCGCGGACGACGTCATCGGCACCGTCACCTCGTCGGCCGACGCGCAGGAGAGCAAGCCGGCCCCGGACATCCTGGTGGCCGCGCTGGACCAGGCCGGCCTCGACGCCGCCCGGACGGTGTTCGTCGGCGACTCGGTCTGGGACGTCGCCGCAGCCGGCAGGCTCGCCATCCCGTGCGTCGGCCTGACCTGCGGCGGCACCAGCCGGTGCGAGCTGGCCGGGGCGGGTGCGGTCGCCGTCTACGACGACCCGGCCGCGCTCCTCGACGGGCTCGCCGACTCGCCGCTCGCCGTGCCGCGCTGACCGCCACTGGCAAGACAGGAATACCGAACGGACATCGGGGGCACTTTCTGACACCACCTGCCCGTAGCCCGCGGGCGAGACGGAGAGGTGGTGTCGTGGAGCCGATCGACGTCGCGTACGCCGTGGTGGGTCTGGGGGCGCTGCTGGCGGGGATCCTGCCGCGCGTGCTGGAGCGCCGTCCCCTGTCCATGCCGATCGCCTTCCTGGGCCTCGGCATGCTGATCTTCCTGCTGCCGACCGGCCTGCCGGAGCCCGACCCCCTGGCGCACCGGGACATCGCCACCCACCTCACCGAGATCGGCGTGATCGTGGCGCTGATGGGCGCCGGGCTGAAGATCGACCGGCCGTTGAGCTGGCGGCGCTGGTCGTCGACCTGGCGGCTGCTGGCCATCGCCATGCCGCTGTGCATCGCGGCGGTGGCGCTGCTCGGGTGGTGGTGGGCCGGGCTGGTGCCGGCCGCCGCGCTGCTGCTGGGCGCGGCCCTGGCCCCCACCGACCCGGTGCTCGCCGCCGACGTGCAGGTCGGCGAACCCACCGACATCGAGGACTCCGAGGACGAGGTCCGGTTCGCCCTCACCTCCGAGGCCGGGCTGAACGACGGCCTGGCCTTCCCGTTCGTGTACGCGGCGATCGCGATCGCCACCACCAGCCTCGCCCCGGCGGACTGGCTGGCCCACTGGGTCACCGTCGACCTGCTCTGGAAGGTCGCCGCGGGGGCGTCCGGCGGCTGGTTGATCGGGTGGCTGCTCGGCAAGCTGTTCTTCCGCGCACCGAGCGAGCTGCGGCTGGCGCGGCACGCCGAGGGCTTCCTCGCGCTGGCCGCGACGTTCCTGGCGTACGGGCTGGTGGAGCTGCTCGGCGGGTACGGCTTCCTGGCGGTCTTCGTGGCCGCCCGCGCCATCCGTGCCGCCGAGCGGACGCACGAGTTCCACTCCGTCCTGCACGACTTCGCCGAGCAGGTGGAGCGGCTGCTCGCCGTCCTGCTCCTGCTGCTGTTCGGCGGCGCCGTGGTCGGGGGGCTGCTGGGGGCGCTGACGTGGACCGCGGCGGCGGTCGGCCTGGCGCTGGTGTTCGTGATCCGTCCGCTGGTCGGGTGGCTGTCGCTACGTGGAGCGCCGGGCCGTCCGGCCGAGCACTGGGTGATCGCCCTGTTCGGCATCCGCGGCGTCGGCTCGTTGTACTACCTCGCGTACGCCACCACGAAGGCCGACTTCCCGCAGGTCGACCTGCTCTGGGCCACCGTCGGGCTGGTGGTGGTCGTGTCGGTGGTGGTGCACGGCATCGCGGCCACCCCGGTGATGCAACTCCTCGACCGCTCCGGCGAACGCACCCACGACGCCGCGACGGACCAGACCCCCGAACCCGCCCGAACCTGACCCCAGCTCTCCCCTCCGGGAAGGGGCACGGGGAGGTTAGAGGGGCCGCGTCAGGTCAGCTGGGTGGTCAGGGCGCGGCCGAGATCGTGGCCGGAGCGCCAGGCGGTCTGCACGCGGGGCGCGCCGAAGGCGTCGCCGGCCAGGCCGATTCCGTCGTCGTCGAGGTGGTACGTCCCCTCCGACCCGGCCGCCGGCTTGGCGTAGGTCCACCGGTGCACGTGCACGTGCTCGGCCGGCTCGGGCAGCGCGAGCAGGTCCCGCACGGCCTCCTCGACGGCCGGTCCGGCAACGGTGGGCTGGAGCAGGTGGCCGGCGGCGAACTCGGGCGTGGTGTGCGCGACCAGGACCGGAGCGGCGTCGCCCCGCCGGTCGCCGTCGTCGCAGACCAGCGCCAGCACCGGATGGTCGTTGACGAACGCACCCCGGAAGTCGGCCCACCGGCGGTCCGGGAACCGCAGCACGACGGCGAGCGACGGCGACCAGGTCTGCGCCTGGACGGTCCGGGTCGCCGCCGCCAGGGCCGGGTCCAGCAGGAGCGCCGCCTGCGGGCCCGGCATGGCGAGCGCCACCGCCGCGCACGGCTGGCCGTCGACCACCGGCCCGGGTTCCACGCCGAGCACCAGGCGGTCCACGGCCACCGGCAGGTCCCGGGCGAGGTGCTCGACCAGCGAGCGCAGTCCCCGGGGCGCGGCCCAGCGCATCGGTCCGGGCACCTCGCGCCGGCCCTGCGCGTCGTACGCCAGGAAGGTGTCGGTCCACTCGCGTACCAGGCCCGCCGACCGCCACTCCTCCACGACGGCGGCGAAGCCGGGGTCGCCGGCCGTGACGTAGGCGGCGCCCAGGTCCGCCGGACGGCCGTCGAAGCGCTTGCTGGCCATCCGCCCGCCGGCGACCCGTCCGCGTTCCCGGATCTGCACCGGTATCCCGGCACGGGCCAACTCGCGGGCGCAGGCCACCCCGGCGATGCCCGCCCCGACCACGATCACTCCCGCCGGGTCCGCGCTCACCAGGTGATCCTATTCGGCTCCGCACAAGGCCGAATTCACCCGCATGGACGCACCAGGACCGGGGTACTGGCACATCTGTTCGAAGAAAGGTGGAGACCATGACCGACCGAGGGAACGGCCGGGCGAACCCGGAGGCCGCCATCAAGGACCCGGACGAGTGGGTCACCGGCGAGGAGCCGCCGACCGCGGCGCAGGAGTCGTACCTGGCGACGCTGGCCCGCGAGGCGGGCGAGGAGCCGCCGGAGGGCCTGACCAAGGCGGAGGCCTCGAAGCGGATCGACGAACTCCAGGAGGAGACCGGCCGGGGCAGGTGACGCGACGGGACGGGCCGGCGGGGGGCTCCGCCGGCCGGCCCGGCTCAGCGGCGCGGGAGCCGGTGCAGTTCGACGTCCGCCAGCCGTCCGGCTTCGACCTGGGCGGTGAGGTAGGTGGCGTACGGCTGGGAGCGCCGGTCGGTCGGCGAGCCGGGGTTGAGCAGCCGCAGGCCGCCGGGCGCGACGGTGTCCCACGGGATGTGCGAGTGCCCGAAGACGAGCAGGTCGACGTCGGGGAAGCGGGCCGCGCAGCGCTCCTCGCGCCGGGTCCTCTGCCCCGTCTCGTGGACCACCGCCACCCGGAGCCCGTCGAGGTCGACCCGGGCGATCTCCGGCAGCCGGGCACGCAGCGCCGGCCCGTCGTTGTTGCCGTACACCCCGACCAGCCGGCGGGCGCGGGCCGCCATGGCGTCCAAGAGCGCCTCGTCGACCCAGTCCCCGGCGTGCAGCACCACGTCCGCCGCGTCGATGGCGGCCCACAGCGGCGGCGGCAGGTCCCGGGCCCGCTTCGGTACGTGGGTGTCGGCGGTGATGACCAGGCGCATGCCGCCATTCTGCGGGCCCCCGAGGCCGGCGCTCAGGCGCCCTGGCCCTGGTTCTGCATCAGGCCACCGTCCATGAAGTACGTCGACCCGGTCACGTAGTCGGCGTCCTCGCTGGCCAGGAACACCGCCAGCTTGGCGATCTCGCCCGGTTCGGCGGCCCGCTTCCACGGGATGCTCTGCACCTGCTCCTCCAGGTACTTCGGGTCGTCGATGGCCCGCTGGTTGAACGGCGTCAGCACCATGCCCGGCCCGATGTTGTTGACGTTCATGTGCATCGGGGCGACCTCCAGCGCGAGGCTCTTGGCCAGTTCCAGCATGCCGCCCTTGCTGGAGTCGTAGTCCGCGCCGCCGGCCCGGGCCACCTCCTGGTGGATGGAGGTGGTGTTGATGATCTTTCCGCCCCCGCCCTGGTCGCGGCGGTGCCGCACGAAACGCCGGCAGCAGAAGAACATCCCGTACAGGTTGGTGCGGATGGACCGATCCCAGGTCTCGGTGTCCAGGTCCGCCACCGGGATGCCGGAGGCGTCCACCCCGGCGTTGTTCATCAGAACGTCCAGCCGGTCGAACTCCGCGAGGGCCTCGTCGAACATCGCGTCGACCTGGTGCTCGACGCTGATGTCACCCTGCACCACGACCGCCCGCCGGCCCGCCCGCTCCACCTCGGCCTTCGTGTGGTTCGCCCCGGCGTGGTCGTGCAGGTAGTGCACCACCACGTCGGCGCCCTCCCGGCCGAACTCGATGGCGGTGGCCTGTCCGATGCCCGAGTCCGAGCCGGTGATCAGGGCGGTCTTCCCGGCAAGGCGTCCGGTCATGAGCGTGCTCCTTCCGTCCGTCCCGTACCGGCCGGCACGGGTTGTCGTGTCTGCTCCGGGGCCTCCCGGCGCCGCTCGGCGGCCTCGGTGAGCAGTCCGGCGGCGTTGATGAGGCCGATGTGCGAGAACGCCTGCGGGAAGTTCCCCAGGTGCTCCCCGGTGGCCTGGTCGATCTGCTCGGCGAACAGGCCGAGGTCGTTGACCCGGCTCGCGAGCGACGCGAACAGGTCGGTGGCACGGTCCACCTCGCCGGCCAGGGCGAGACAGCTCACCAGCCAGAACGAGCAGATGACGAAGCCCGCCGGGTCGGCGTCCCAGCGGCGCAGCAGGCCGTCGCGGGACAGCCGGCGTTCGACCACGTCCATCGTGGAGCGCATCCGCGGATCGTCGGCGGACAGGAAGCCCACCAACGGCATGAGCAGCACCGAGGCGTCCAGCTGGTCGGAGTCGAAGGCCCCGGTGTACGCGCCCTGCTCGTCGTTCCAGCCGCGTTCCAGCACGGCGGCACGGACCTCGTCCCGGGCCGCCGCCCACCGGGCCACGTCGGACGGATCCCCCAGCCGGGGGCCGAAGCGCACCGCCCGGTCCAGCGCGGTCCAGCACTGCACCTTCGAGGAGACGTAGTGCCGTTCGGCGTCCCGCGCCTCCCACATGCCGGCGTCCGGTCGCCGCCAGTCGGTGACCGCCCGCTCTGCCAGCGCGCGCAGCAGGTGCCGGACGTCGGGCGACATCGGGTCGAGGTAGTGCCGCATCAGCCAGGCCGCGTCGAGGATCTCCCCGAGCACGTCGGTCTGCCGCTGCCGCCAGGCGTCGTTGCCCACGAAGACCGGACGGCTGTCCGCGTAGCCCGGCAGGTGGTCCAGGATGTGCTCGGTGAGGTCCCGCTCGCCCTGGACGCCGTACATGATGGGCACCGGCTCGTCGCCGATCCGGCCCATCGCCCGGGCGACCCAGGCGAACTGCCGGTTCGCCTCGTCGGGGCAGGCCGCCCGCCAGAGCGCCTGGAGGGTGAGGCTGAAGTCGCGGACCCAGACGAACCGGTAGTCGTAGTTGCGGTCGCCGCCCAGTTCCTCCGGCAGGGACGTGGTCGCCGCCGCGACGATCGCGCCGCTGGGCTGGTAGGTCATGCCCTGCACCACCATGGCGCTGTGCCGCACCACGTCGCGGAACAGGCCCCGGTAGTGGTCCCGGTGCAGGTCGGCCCAGGAGCGCCAGCCGGCGACCGCGTCGGCGACCAGCCGGTCGGCGTCCGGCAGCTGCGGGGGCGGCGAGTCGTAGGTCGGCGCGTATCCGAGCGTGAACCGGTACGTCTCGCCGGCCCGCACCCGGAAGGTCGCGGTCGCGCTGCCCCCGGCGCACGTCAGCGGCACGTCCCCGCGCAGGCTGAGGTGGCAGGCGCCGGCGGTGGCGCCGATGACACCGTCGGCCTCGATCAGGTACGCGGTGACCCGGCCGTACTCGAACCGGGGCCGGTAGTCCAGGCGGACCGGCACCTCGCCGGAGAGTCCCTCCACGACCCGGCCGAGCACCCGGGGCGACCGCAGGCCGATGTCGTGCCCGCGCGCGCCGGGTTCCAGCGCGAGGGCGTCGGTCACCGCGACCTGTCCTCGGGGGGTGGTGAAGACGGTACGCAGGACGAGCGTGTCGTGCAGGTAGGACCGCTCGGAGGTGAAGTCCCCGTCGGGTCGGATCGACCAGTGGCCCGCCTCGTCGCCGAGGAGCCGGCCGAAGACGGACGGCGCGTCGAACCGCTCCGGGCACCACCAGTTGACCGAGCCGGCCCGGTCCACGAGCACGGCGCTGCGGCCGTCCGCCAGGAAGCCGTGTTCGCTGATCCGTCCGCTGTCCACGGACCTGCCTACCCGTCCGGGTGGAACGGCATTCCACGCGCGGCCGGCGTTAACCGCCCGGCGACGGCGGGAACATGCCCAGTTGACGAAGGAGGAGGCTGATGACCACACCGTCGAGTCCGACCTCGGCCTGGCGTCCCGGGATGCCGGGCGGTGACACCTTCCCGTCCGGTCCCGCCGGTCACCCCTCGCCCCCGAGCGGTGACGGCAGCGGGCCGGGTGTCGGTCCACCGACCGTGACCATCGGGTCGTACCCGGATTATCCGTCGGCACAGCGCGTCGTCGACTACCTGGCGGACAACCGTTTCCCGGTGGAACACACGGCGATCGTCGGTACGAACCTCACCCTGGTCGAGACGGTCCTCGGCCGGATGACGACCGGGCGGGCGGCGCTGGTGGGCGCCGGCTCGGGTGCGTGGTTCGGTCTGTTCATCGGGTTGCTCTTCGGCATCTTCACGGGGGGCAACTGGATCGCGGTCGTTCTCGCCGGTCTGGTGATCGGTGCCATCTGGGGTGCCGTGTTCGGCGCGGTCACGCACGCGATGACCGGCGGCCGGCGGGACTTCACCTCGGCCAGTTCACTGCGCGCCGGCCAGTACGCGGTCATCGTCGATCAGCAGTACTCGGAGCAGGCCCGTCAGCTCCTGGGCCGGATGCACACGCCGGCCCCGACACACCAGCGGGGCTGACACCCGATCGCGTCACACCCCGGCCGCCGCTGGCGACCGGGGTGTTTTCGCGCGCGGGCTCCAGTGTCGGACCAAAATTCAAATCTGTACGGCCCATGTGAGCCACAGGTCCATGCCGCGATCAACGCCGCGCCGGGCGATGTTGTCAAAATTTGAAACAGTGCTACTCTGGGTCCCGTGACCGAGAGTCTGGAGCCGGAGCGTCTCACCGCCTGGCGGGCGTACATCGAGGCCAGCCAGCGGCTGTTCACCCAGCTGGAGGACGACCTGCGCGCCGACAGCGCGCTGAGCTTCGCCGACTACCACGTGCTGGTGCTGCTCTCCGAGGCGCCGGGGCAGCGGCTGCGGATGGGCGAGTTGGCCAGCCGTCTGGTCTTCTCACCGAGCCGGCTGACGTACCAGATCTCCTCCATGCAGCGGCGCGGCCTGGTGGCCCGGGAGGCCTGTCCCGAGGACCGCCGGGGCAGCGAGGCGGTGCTCACCGCCGCCGGGTTGCTGACCCTGCGGGAGGCGGCACCGCACCACCTGGCGTCGGTCCGCACCCACCTGATGGACGACCTCGACGACGACGAGGTCGCCTGCCTCACCCGGATCTTCGACCGGCTCGGGCGCCGGCTGCGCGCCGAGCGCGACACGGCGACCCACCCCAGCGAGACCTAAGGAGCCCGCGATGCCCGCCATCACCGTCGACAACGTGCTCGTCCTGCCGCGCCTGCCCCGGCTCGACGAGTCCACGACCTTCCGGCCGGTCCGCCGGCTGACCACCGCGCCCAGCGGGTACGAGGGCGAGGGCTTCCCGGTGCGCCGGGCCTTCGCCGGGGTGCCGCTGAGCGAGCTGGACCCCTTCATCCACCTCGACCAGATGGGCGAGGTCGACTACGCCCCGGGCGAGCCGAAGGGCACCGCGTGGCACCCGCACCGCGGGTTCGAGACCGTCACGTACATCATCGACGGCGTCTTCGACCACCAGGACACGCACGGCGGCGGTGGCACGATCACCGACGGCGACACCCAGTGGATGACGGCCGGCAGTGGCCTCCTGCACATCGAGGCCCCGCCGGAGCACCTGGTGATGAGCGGCGGCCTGTTCCACGGCACGCAGCTGTGGGTCAACCTGCCGCGGGTCGCGAAGATGATCGCGCCGAAGTACCAGGACATCCGTGGCCGCGAGTCGGCGCTGCTCACCACGCCGGACGGCGGGGCGCTGATCCGGGTGATCGCCGGCGAGATCGCCGGGCACCGGGGGCCGGGGTCGACCCACACCCCGATCACCGTGGCCCACGTGACGGTGGAGCCGGGCGCCGAGGTCGACCTGCCGTGGCGGCCGGACTTCACCGCCCTGGTGTACGTGCTGGGCGGGCGCGGCACGGTCGGCAGCGACCGCCGGCCGTTCCACACCGGACAGCTCGCGGTGCACGGCCCGGGCGACGCCCTGCGGTTCACCGCCGACGCCCGCCAGGACGGCCGCACGCCGAAGCTGGACCTCTACATCATGGGCGGCCAGCCGATCCGGGAGCCGGTGGCGCACTACGGTCCGTTCGTCATGAACACCCGGGACGAGCTGATCCAGGCGTTCGAGGACTTCCAGGCCGGCAAGCTCGGCGTGATCCCCGCCGAGCGGCTGCCGCACACCGACGGCCAGGGTCCGCGCCCCTGACCGGCACGCCGGCACCGTCACCACCGCACGACGGCGGGCACCCCGACCGGGGCGCCCGCCGTCGGCGTCCGCCCGTCAGGACACGGCGAATATGCCGGCCACGCCGAGGATCACCATCACCAACACGGCCACCAGCGCCCCCCGCTCGCCCTCGACCGCCTGCTCGCGGTACTCGGTCACGGAGTTCGTCGTCTCGCCGGGCATGGTGTGGCCTCCTCGGTTTTCGCGTCAAGATCGGCTGGGTATGCCGTGGGTCGGCCTTCCGGTAGCTCCGGCGGGCCGTGGACCCTCGGCGGGGGTTCCACCGACGTCGTCCGACTCGGGAGGGTGGGAAACGTGGTACCCCAGGAGTGGTTCCTCTCCGCAGGCGAACGCGCCAACCCGAGGTCTGAGTTACCCATCTGGACCAGCGGAAACCTTGCCGAGCCGTTAATTCACGGTGCGACGTACTTCGACCGGCTGGTGCGCGAGGTGGAGGCTCTCGAGGCCGGTGACCACCTCTTCTTCACCGACTGGCGAGGCGACCCCGACCAGCGGATGCGGCCGGACGGCCCCACCGTGGCCCAGCTCTTCGCGCGGGCCGCCCAGCGCGGAGTGGTCGTCAAGGGGCTGATCTGGCGCTCGCACCTCGACGCGCTCGCGTACAGCGAGGACGAGAACCGGAACCTCAGCGAGACGATCAGCGCGGCCGGCGGTGAGGTGCTGCTCGACCAGCGGGTCCGCCGCGGCGGCTCGCACCACCAGAAACTCGTGGTGCTGCGGCACCCCCGCTCCCCCGAGCGCGACATCGCCTTCGCCGGGGGCATCGACCTGTGCCACAGCCGGCGCGACGACGCCGACCACCACGGCGACCCGCAGGCGGTCCGGATGTCCGCCCGGTACGGTGACCGGCCGCCCTGGCACGACGTGCAACTGGCCGTCCGCGGGCCGGTGGTCGGCGCGCTGGACACCGCCTTCCGGGAGCGGTGGACCGACCCGATGCCGCTGGACTCGGAGAACCCGCTCGCGTACCTGCGGGACCGGCTGCGCGGCGCGGACCTGCGCCCGGACGCGCTGCCGGACCGGCCCCCGGACCCGCCGGCCTGCGGTCCCCACCACATCCAGGTGCTGCGCACCTACCCGGCGGTGCGGCCCCCGTACTCGTTCGCGCCCGACGGCGAACGCACGGTGGCCCGGGGCTACACCAAGGCGGTCCGCCGGGCCCGCCGCCTCATCTACCTGGAGGACCAGTACCTCTGGTCGACCGAGGTGGCGGACCTCTTCGCGCGGGCGCTGCGGGAACATCCGGACCTGCACCTGATCGCCGTCGTTCCCCGGCACCCCGACGTCGACGGCCGCCTGGCGCTCCCGCCGAACTCGGTCGGCCGGGAGCAGGCCCTCTCGCTGTGCGAGAAGGCCGCGCCGGACCGGGTGCACCTCTTCGACCTGGAGAACCACGCCGGGACGCCGGTGTACGTCCACGCCAAGGTCTGCGTCGTCGACGACGTGTGGGCCAGCATCGGCAGCGACAACTTCAACCGCCGCTCCTGGACGCACGACAGCGAGCTGTCCTGCGCCGTGGTCGACGGCACCCGCGACCACCGCCACCCTGTGGACCCCGCCGGAACCGGCGACGGGGCCCGGGTGTTCGCCCGGGAACTGCGGCTGCGGCTGCTGCGCGAGCATCTCGACCGGGACCCGGCCGGCGGCGAGGACGCCGACCTGCTCGACCCGGCCGACGCGGTCGCGGCCGTCACGGCCGCCGCCGACGCGCTGCAGCGGTGGTACGACGGTGGCCGGGTCGGCCCCCGTCCGCCGGGGCGGCTGCGGCCCCACCGGCCGGAGCGGCTGCCCTGGTACACCCGGGCCTGGGCGCTGCCGTTGTACCGCCTGGTCTACGACCCCGACGGCAGGCCGCTGGCCGCCCGGCGCGCCGGCACCTGGTGAGCGGCGCCCGCCCCGACCGGCTCGGGCTCCCCGCCGTGCACGGTCAGCCCGCCGGGGTACGCGAACGACGCGCGGGGGGCGTAGAAGCCGAACCCGATCGTGAGCGGGTTGTCCGGGCGCAGCGCGTAGATCGGGTGCGCCGGCTCCAGGAACTCCACCGACTCGACGACGAACGGGTTGACCGGCTCGGCGACGTACGGGTAGACGGCGTTGAACAGCCGCCCGTCGTGGGCGGTGAAGTAGCGGTGGTGCCCGCTGCTCACCATGCTCCCGGCCTCGCCGACCTGGCAGCGCGCCCGGATCACCGGGACACCGTCGATCGCGGTCTCGGCCACGAGGAGACCGCCCTCACTGCCGATGGTGGTCCAGCCGCGGACGGCCGGCGCGCCGCGGGCAGCGGCGTACTCCCGGACCCGCGCGCTGGAGGTGACGTAGTGGGTCCACCAGCCGCCCGGAGTCTTCCCGCCGGGGGCGTCCACCCCGACGAGCGAGACCCCGACGTACGTCAGCGAGTACGCCCCGAAGCCGGACGTCTGGCAGGCGTCGTCGACGACGTACTGGTTCAGGAAGACCTGCCGGTCGGGGCGGGGCCGCAGGCCGGCGGGCACCATCGCGGCAACCGCGTCGGGGTCCGCCGGGAGCCAGCTGAAGTAGAGCGCGCGGCTGTTCACCACGAGCTGGGGAGCGGACGGGTCGAGCACGATGCCTCCGGTGCCACTGTTGTCACCGTTGACGCTACGGCTGGTCCCATAGACGGGACAACGACGGAAAGTCGACAGCGAGAACCTCGCCGCTGAGCTGCGGCTGACCGCTCGACGGCACCGGGAGGCCGTCCAGTCGACCGGGCCCGGATGTCCGGTCAGCGCCCGGTCGGACGAAGAAACGGATGATCAGCCTCACAATCCGATGGGATTTCGTGCTCTTTGCGGCTTTCACGGTTGTTAGTAACTTAAGTGCATCAGCCGTTCGGCTAGATTTCGGCGAGACGATCGGGCTAAGGTGACTTCCGAACGGACACCTGAACCTAAACCAAAGCGTCACGTCTTTATCCGCGGACGAGGTGCAGGGAGGACCACCCATGACCGCGCCAACGATCAGCGAAAACGCGACGAAGGCCGTACCGAGCTCCACCGAGAAGCTCGACCCCCGCGCGCTCACCGACAGCGCCGCCGACCTGCTCAACGCGATGGCCGCGCTGCCGGCCAACCACCCGTCCCGCGCCGCGCTGCGCGACAAGGCGATCGAGGCCTGGCTGCCGCTCGCCAACCACCTCGCGCACCGCTACAGCGGCCGCGGGGAGCCCACCGACGACCTGGCCCAGACCGCCGCGGTCGGGCTCATCAAGGCGATCGACAAGTTCGACCCGTCCCGCGGGGTCGACTTCGCGGGGTACGCGATCCCCACCATCATCGGTGAGCTCAAGCGGCACTTCCGCGACCGCACGTGGGACATCCGGGTCCCCCGCCGCCTCCAGGAGCTGCGGCTGGCCATCTCCGACGCCAACAGCTCCCTGCTCCAGACCCTCGGCCGCTCGCCGACGGTCGCCGACATCGCCACCCACCTCAACATCACCGAGGAAGAGGTCCTGGAGGGCCTGGAGGGCGCCCGCGCCTACAACGCGGTGTCGCTGTCCACGCCGACCGGCGACGGCGACCGGGCCACGGAGCTGGGCGACCTGCTCGGCGGCGAGGACGGTGAGTTCGAGCTGGCGGAGCTGCGCGTCGCGCTCGGCCCGGCGCTCGCCACCCTCGACGAGCGTGAGCAGAAGATCCTCACCCTGCGCTTCTACGGCAACCTGACCCAGTCGCAGATCGCCGAGCAGATCGGCGTCTCCCAGATGCACGTGTCCCGGCTGCTGGCCCGAGCGCTGACCAAGCTGCGTGGGCAGCTGGACGGCACGTACTGAGTCAGCGGCAGGACGGTGGCCGGGTCGGCGGGCCCGGCCACCGTCATGTCCGAGCCGCCGAGCGGGTGTTAGTAAGGGCCCCTTCTACAACGCGAGGCGTTAAGAAGGGGCCCCTCCTTTCACTTCTGCGGCTCCCGCCACATGGGCCAGAACGGGGTGCCGTCGGGCAGCCGGAACGGCTCGCGGACCTGGTAGCCGTGCTTGGTGTACAGCTCGACGCCGATCTCGCTCGCCGCCTCCAGGTAACCCGGGATCCCGTTGGCGTCCAGCCAGGCGTGGTGGTGCCGCAGCAGGGCGCTGCCCACCCCCTGGCCCTGCCGGTCCGGGCGGACGGCTAGGAGCGCCAGGTGGTGGTGGTCCGGGTGGGGGTGGCTCGCGGCGAACAGCTCGTCCAGGTGGGCGAAGCGCTCGGTCCACTCGCCGCACGCGGCGGCCAGCCGGGCGTCGTAGTCCTCCGGCGGCGGCGCCGGATCCCCCACCGACGGGAACCAGACCGCGACGCCGGCCCGGTCGGCGGTGCCGAACACCAGGCCGTGCCGCATCGCGTGGTCGACCAGGATCTCGAACTGCCCGGCGAGGACAGACTCCCGCTTGCTCTCGTCGGGCACCAGCCAGCGTGGCTGGTCGAGCACCAGGAACGCCCCGGCGATCCGCTCGGCGACCAGCCGGGTCTCCGCCGGGCCCAGCCGCTCGACGGCGAGGTCGCTCACCGCCGGGCCTCCGTCCGCTCGGGTGCCGCCGCGGCGTCGGGCAGCACGCCGGTCGCCGTGCTCTCCGCGCCGAGGCCGATCCGGGCGTACGTGTCGCGCCGGCCGGCCCGCAGCACCAGCGCCCACACCACGCCGAGCAGCGCGGCGGCCACGTACGCGACCGGCACTCCCCAGCGCAGGGTGTGGTCCGGCGCGACGCCGAGCAGGTCGGCGAAGTTGACGACCGCGAGGGCGACGATGCCGGCCAGCGCCAGCGCGGCGAGCCCCGGCGCGACCGCCCGCCGCCACAGCGTCTCCTCGGAACCGCTGCGGGCGAAGTAGACGATCACCGCGACCGAGGTGGTGGCGATCAGCAGCAGCACCCCGAAGCCGCCGCTGGTGCCGCCCCAGTAGAAGAGCTGCACGACCGGGTCCCATCCGTTGACCGCGTACAGCAGGATCACGACGAGGCCGAGCACGCTCTGCGCGAGGGACGCCGCCCGGGGAGCGCCGGTCCGCGGGGAGGTCCGCCCGAAGACCGCCGGCAGCACCCGCTCCCGGCCGAGGGCGAAGGTGTACCGGGCCGTGGTGTTGTGGAACGAGATCATCGCGGCCAGCACCGACGTCAGGAACAGCACCTGGCCGATGGTGACGACGGTGTCGCCGAAGTGCTCCCCGGCCAGGTTGAAGATCAGCGCGACGCTCTGCTCGCCGGCCTGCTCGGCGATGCGGTCCGGCCCGACCGCGACGGTCATGCTCCAGGAGGAGAGCGCGTAGACCACGGCGATGATCGCGATGGACAGGTAGGTCGCCAGCGGCACCGTGCGCCGCGGGTCCTTGCTCTCCTCGCTGAAGACCACGGCGGACTCGAAGCCGACGAAGCCGAGGATCGCCAGCACCAGCACCGCGCCCACGCCGGGGACGAGGAGGTTGTCCGGGGCAAGCGCGGCGAAGCTGACCTGCCCGTCGGCGGGGTTGCCCAGCTGCCCGAGGTCGAACACGAGGATCACCGCGATCTCGGCGACCAGCAGGGCGGCGAGGACCAGGCCGTTGATGTCGACCCGCAGCAGGCCCAGCACTGCGACGATCGCCCAGGCGACCAGCGCCACCAGCCACCACGCCGCGGTGACGCCGAAGAGCCGGTCCAGCACCGGCTCCGCGGCCGCCCCGATGGCGCCGTACAGGCCGACCTGGAGAGCGTTGTACGCGATCAGCGCCACCCAGGCGGCGCCGACGCCGGCCGGCCGGCCCAGCCCGCGCGACACGTACGCGTAGAACGCGCCGGCGTTGGCGAGCCGGCGGGCCATCGCCACGTACCCGACGGAGAAGAGGGCGAGCACCGCGGCCACCGCCAGGAAGGCCACCGGGATACCGAGGACGCCGATGACGCCGTAGCCGGTGGTCACCACGCCGGCCACGACCGTCAGCGGCGCGGCGGCGGACAGGACGAAGAAGATCACCGACGGTACGCCGAGCCGGCCACGGGCCAGCGCCTCGGAGACGTTGCTCGGTCGTTCGATCGTTGCACTCGAGGACATGCGCGGCTCCGGTTCGAGGGAGGGGTGAGGGGGTGCCGGGTCAGGGAACGCCGCGCAGCACCGCGGCCCCGACCGCCGCCTCGGTGTGCGCGACCAGCTCCTTCAGCGGGGGCGGCAGCGCGGCCACGAGCCCGGTGAGCCGGTGGTGGGCACGGGGGCCGGTGGTCCACAGCACCTCGCGGCTCAGGCCGGCCGCGGTGACGAGGCCGAGCAGCAGCGCGTCGGCGAGGGTGGGCAGGGGCTCCGACCGCTCCAGCAGCACCCGTAGCCGCGTGGCCGGCCAGGCCGCCGTGTTGGGGTCGAGCGGGACGTACGACACGGTGGTGCGCAGCAACCGCCGGCTCTCCTGGCGACGCAGCACTCCCGCCCGCGCCAGCCGCTCCCCCACCGAGGTCGTGGCGCTCTGGGCGAGGAAGGTGAGCCAGGTGCGGACGGACTGGTGCTGCGCCTCACCGATGAGCTGGTCGAGGACGGTGTGGGCGAGCGCGTCCGCCGGCGGACGCCGGTTGACGATGGAGATGAGACCGGCGGAGACGGTGAGGTGTCCATACAGGACGAGTTCGCCGAGCAGACCGCCGGCGAGCCCGAGACCGGTGGCGGTCGGGTGCAGCTTGGCTCTGCCCCGGATGTCGTTGTGGGCGATCAGGAAGAACTCGTCGGCGATGAGCAACCGGTCCTCCCGTACGCATCGTCCACAGTGATCGCAACCGGGCAAGGATGCACCCACCGGATCCGCATTGCAACTCCCGGTTTCGCCGGTTGCACTCCGTATTTGCGCGACCTGCGGATCTTGCCGTGACAGACTCGGAGGGTGACCGCGAGCCCGACCGTCCGCCGCCGCCGCATCGCGCGGGAACTCCGCCAGCTCCGCGAGCGGGCGGGCATGACCCTGGATGTCGCCGCCCGACAGCTGGACATGTCCAAGAGCAACCTGTCCCGCATCGAGAACGCGCAGATCGGCATCAAGCCGCGCGACGTGCGCGCCGCCCTGGCCCTCTACCAGGTGACCGGCGCGGACGCCGAGGCGCTGATCGAAATCGCCCGCGGCGCGCAGCAGCGCGGCTGGTGGCAGAAGTACAGCGACGTGCTGCCGGAGTGGTTCGAGTTCTACGTCGGACTGGAGGCGGAGGCGGCGACGCTGCGCACGTACGAGGCCGAGGCGGTGCCCGGCCTGCTCCAGACCGAGGCGTACGCGCGGGAGGTCTTCCGGCGCACCGCCGGCGAGGAGGGCATCGAACGGAAGGTCGCCGCGCGCCTGCGCCGGCAGGAGGTGCTGCACCGCGACGACCCGGTGGAGCTGTCGGTGGTGCTCAACGAGGCGGTGCTCTGCCGGCCGGTCGGCGGCCACGCGGTGATGGCCGACCAGTTGGCGCACATCGCGAAGGTGGCTCAACTACCGAACGTCACCGTCCAGGTACTACCGTTCTCGGCCGGCGGACACCCCGCGATGAACGCGCCGTACGTCGTCCTGACCTTTGCCGACGCGGCCGACGCCGCCGTCGTCTACCTGGAAAATCTCACGACAGGCCTGGCGCTGGAGGAGGCGGGCCAGGTCGCCGGGTATAGCCTGGTGCACGAGGAGCTGCGCCGGTTGGCGCTCGGTCCGGAGGCGTCGCAGGCACGCCTGACGGAGGCTTCTCGTAACTTTGCGTGACCGCTGACGCGGCACGCCGGCACAGACGAGAGGTACCAGATGACCGCGCTCGACCGGGCGAAGTGGCGCATCAGCAGCCGCAGTGTGGGCAACGGCAACTGCGTCGAGGTGGCCACGCTGGACGGTCGCGTCGCGGTCCGGGACAGCAAGGACCGGCGGGGCCCGGTGCTGGCGTTCGCGCCGTCGGCCTGGCGGGCCTTCGTGACCGGCGTCGACGGGGTACGCGCCGACTGACGCTCCCCAGGGCCTGCGTCGACGTCACCGGCCCTGAGGGTGCGAGACTGTCCCGTGCTCTCCGACGTGCCGCTCGACCTGCCGGTTCGCCCCGCGCTGCCGGCCCTCGTCGCGGCGCTGCGGTCCACCGGCACCGGCGTGCTGGTGGCGCCGCCCGGCACCGGCAAGACCACCCTGGTGCCGCTCGCCGTGGCCGACGAGGTGTCCGGCCGGGTGCTGGTGGCGCAGCCACGCCGGGTCGCAGCCCGCGCCGCCGCGCACCGGATGGCCGCGCTGCTCGGCGAGCGGGTGGGCGAGCGGATCGGGTACGCCGTCCGCGGCGAACGGCGGGCCGGCCCGCGTACGCGGGTCGAGGTGGTCACCACCGGGCTGCTGGTCCGCCGGCTGCACCGCGACCCGGAACTGGCCGGCACCGGCGCCGTGCTGCTCGACGAGATCCACGAGCGGCAACTCGACGCCGACCTGGCGCTCGCCTTCGCGGTGGAGGCCCGGGCCGCGCTCCGCCCCGACCTGTGGCTGCTCGGGATGTCGGCGACCCCGGACACGGACCGGGTCGCCGCGCTGCTCGGCGGTGACACGCCCGCGCCGGTGGTGCGGGCGTCCGCCGCCCTGCATCCGGTGACCCGGATCTGGTCGCCGCCGGCCCGACCGGTCGCCCCGCCCGGCGCCGGCCGGGTCGACCCGGCACTGCTCGACCACGTCGCGGCCACGGTCCGCCGCGCGCTGCGCGAGCACGAGGGCGACGTGCTGGTCTTCCTGCCCGGGGTGGGCGAGATCGCCGCCGTGGCGGGCCGCCTCGCCGACCTGCGTACCGAGGTGGACGTCCTGTCGCTGCACGGCCGGCAGCGGGCGGCCGACCAGGACGCCGCCCTCCGGCAACGACCAGCCCGGCTCGGCGCGTCCGACTCCGCGCCGGGAGCCGGGACAGTCGCCGGGGATCGGCGGCGGGTGGTGCTGGCTACCGCGGTGGCGGAGAGCAGCCTGACCGTGCCCGGCGTACGGGTGGTGGTCGACGCCGGACTGGCCCGGGTCGCCCGGATGGACCTGGCCCGGGGACTGGGTGCCCTGGTCACCGTGCCGGTGTCCCGGGCCGCCGCCACGCAGCGCGCCGGCCGGGCCGGCCGGGAAGCACCCGGTCATGTCTACCGCTGCTGGTCGGTGGCGACGCACGAACGGCTGGCCGCGCAGCCGGAGCCGGAGATCGCGACCGCCGACCTGACCGGGTTCGCGCTGGACCTCGCCGCCTGGGGCGCACCCGACGGTCGTGGTCTCGCGCTGCCGGACCCACCGCCACCGGCCGCCCTCACGGTGGCCCAGGACACCCTCACCACGCTCGGCGCACTCGACCCCGACGGCCGGATCACCGACCGCGGCCGGACGATCGCCGCCACCGGCGCGCACCCCCGGCTGGCCCGGGCCCTGCTCGACGGGTCGGACCGGGTGGGCGCGGACCGGGCCGCCGAGATCGTCGCGCTCCTCGCCGAGGAGACCGTGGCCGGCCCCGGCGACGACCTGACCGCCGCGTGGCGTCGGCTCCAGGCGGGCACCGACGCCGCGGCCACTGCCCGCTGGCGAGCCGAGGTACGCCGCCTGCGCGCCGCCCTGCCGACCGGACCGGCCGCGGCAGACGTGACCCCGGCGTCCGACCGCCGACACGCGAACCCGGCGACCGACCGCGCGGACGGTCGAACCGGCGTCCGGCCCGGCCGGAAGCCCGACCCGCAGGCCGACGGCGCAGGGACGGGACGGGCCGAGGGGATCCGACCCGGGGAGCACCTGCCCGACGACCTGGCGGCCGGGCTGGTGGTCGGTCTCGCGTACCCGGAACGGCTGGCCCGGGCGCGGCGGCCGGGCGGTTCGGCGTACCTGATGACCGGCGGGACCGCGGCGGAGCTGGCGCCGGGGTCGGCGCTGGCGGGGTCGGCGTGGCTGGCGGTCGCGGTGGCCGACCGCTCCCCCGGCGCGCCGGCCGCACGGATCCGGCTGGCCGCCCCGGTGGACGAGGCGACCGCCCGGGAGGCGGGCGGGCCACTGCTCGGCACGGCGCGCGAGGTGGTCTGGTCCGGGACGGACGTGGTGGCCCGCGAGGTGGTCCGGCTGGGCGCGCTCGACCTGGTCGAGCGTCCGCTGGCCCGTCCCGACCCGGAGGAGGTGACCGCCGCGCTGCTGGACGGGCTGCGCCGCACCGGCCTGGACCTGCTGACCTGGACGCCGGCGGCCCGGGCCCTACGGGAGCGGCTGGCGTTCTGCCGCGCCGCGCTCGGCGACGACTGGCCCGACGTCGGCGACGAGGCCCTGCTCACCGCCGCACCGGTCTGGCTTGGGCCGGAGCTGGCCACTGCCCGCCGGCGGGCCGACCTGGCCCGGGTCGACGTCACCGCCGCGCTGCGCCGGCTGCTGCCCTGGCCGCTCGCCGGCCGTCTCGACGAGCTGGCACCCGAGCGGATCACCGTGCCGAGCGGCTCGCGGATCCGCATCCACTACACGGACCCGGCCGCGCCCGTGCTGGCGGTGAAGCTCCAGGAGACGTTCGGCTGGCGGGAGGCGCCGCGGATCGCCGGTGGGCGCGTACCCGTGCTGCTGCACCTGCTCTCCCCCGCCGGGCGGCCGGTCGCCGTCACCGGCGACCTGGCCTCGTTCTGGCGGTCCGGCTATCCGCAGGTGCGGGCGGAGCTGCGGGGCCGCTACCCGCGCCACCCGTGGCCGGAGGACCCGACCGTGGCCGAGCCGACCCGGCGCCCGACCCCGCGCCGCCGCTGACGGGTCACTCCTCCACCACGTCCGCGACGATGGCGGTGATGTTGTCCGGTCCGCCGGCGTGCAGGGCCAGGTCGATCAGCTTGCGGCCGCAGGCGGCCCGGTCCGGGTACGCGGCGAGCACCTCGGCGAGAGTGTCGGGCCGGACGACGTTCGACAGCCCGTCGCTGCACAGCAGCCAGCGGTCCCCGGCCCAGGGCACCATCGTGGCGTACGTCGGGGAGACGTCGTCGCCCTGCAACGCCTGCGTGACGACCGCCCGCCGGGGGTGGCTGCTCGCCTGGTCCGGGGTGATGACGCCCTGGTCGACGAGCATCTGCACGAACGTGTCGTCCCGGGTGACCTGCTTGACCACGCCCTCGCGGAAGAGGTAGGCGCGCGAGTCGCCGACGTGGGCGAGCGCCAGGCAGCTGCCCGTCCGGGCGAAGAGGAGCGCGGTCAATGTGGTCCCCATGCCCTGGCGCTCCGGATCCTCGCTGACGGCCTGCTGGATCCGGGCGGTGGTCAGCTGGATGCCGCTCTGCAACGCGGCGACCAGCGCGTCCTCCGGGGTCTCCGCGTCCAGCGGGGCGACCGAGTCGATCGCGATGGAGCTGGCCAGATCGCCGGCCGCCATGCCGCCCATCCCGTCGGCGACGGCGACGAGCCAGGTGCCGGCGTACAAGGCGTCCTGGTTCCCGCTGCGGATCAGCCCACGGTCGCTCGTGCCGAACGAACGCAGCGTCAGGGTCATGGGAGGCAGCCTGCCAGGCCGAGGGTCCAGTTGTCTCTAGGAGATCGGGACCACCGGTGTGGCGCGTCGAATCTCACTGCCGTCGTCCCGGACGGCTCATCAAGCCGGATCGATTGACAAGGGTGCCCGGGCACTGTAACCATCGGACGCAACCTGGGAGCGCTCCCAGCTCGCCGCCGCCCCGGAAGGAAGTCCCGTGACGCCATCCCGACGCCGCCTCGCACTGCTCGCCACGGCGACCACCGTGGCGCTGACCGGCGCCGCCGCCGGTCCGGCCCACGCCGAGCCACCACCCGACGCCCCCGAACAGATCGACAACGGCGACTTCAGCGCCGGCGTGTCCCCCTGGTTCTAGTACGGCACCGGCACCCTCGGCGTCACCGACGGCCGGCTCTGCACCACCATCCCCGGCGGTCTGGCCAACCCGTGGGACGCCGGCATCGGGCAGGACGGCGTGCCGCTGGTCGCCGGCGCCGAGTACACGCTCGGCTTCGACGTCTCCGCCACGCCCGGCACGGTCCCCCTCGACGGACACGAGCACCACGTGCCCGGGCGGCAGAGTGGCGAGCCGCCGGCCGACCTCGTCGGTGTCCGCCGGGTAACCCAGCTCCCGCACCAGCCCGGCGATCGCCGGGGCGTCCTCGGGTCGGGCGGTGCGTACCTGCGGCGTCATGGCGTCTCCACTGTGATCGGCGTCGCGTCCGTCGGGCACCCTACCGACGCGCCACGACACCTACGGTGAGCTGCATGATCACCGACGGGACGGCATGACGGCGCGCGCCATCCGCGTCGTCGGGTCGGGCGGGCGACGGGTCGTCCGGCGCTGAGCAGCCGGTGGTCGACGGTGCTTCCGGTGCCGCCGCCGGGCGAGCTGCGCACGCTGTCGGCGGCCACGCTCGCCAACACGGTCGGCACCGGGCTCTGGGTGGCCGGCTCGGCGCTCTACCTGACCCGGGTGGTCGGGCTGAGCCCGTCGACCGTCGGGGTCGGGCTCACCATCGCCGGGCTGGTGGGGCTCGCCGCCAGTGTGCCGCTCGGTGGCCTCGCCGACCGGCGGGACCCGCGTACGCTGCGCGCCGCGCTCCAGGTGCTGCAGGCCGGGGTCGCCGGGGCGTACCTGCTGGTCGACTCCGTCACGCTCTTCCTCGTGGTGGCCGTGCTGGACGCGCTCCTGGTCTCCGGCAACCTGGCCGTCCGCGCCGCCCTGATCGCAGCCGTGGCTGGGCCGGCCGGGCGGGTGCACGCCTTCGCCACGCTGCGCGCGGTGGCGAACGTGGGGATCGCCGTCGGCGCCGCCGTGGCCGGGTTCGCGCTCGCGGCGGACACCCGTGCGGCGTACGACCTGCTGGTGGTCGGCGACGCGGTCACGTACCTGCTCTCCGCAGCCCTGCTCATGCGGCTGCCGGCGTACCCGCCGACGCGGGTGACCGGGCCACGACGGCCGGGACGTCCGCTGCGCGACCTGCCCTTCCTCGCGGTGAGCGGCGCGTCGGCGGTGTTGTCCCTGCACTGGGTGGTCCTCACCCTGGTGCTGCCGCTGTGGCTGGTCGGGCACACCGACGCACCGCCGGTCACGGTGTCGGCGGTGCTGCTGGTCAACACCGTGCTGACCGTACTGCTGGCGGTACGGCTCAGCCGGGGCGCAAGCCGTACCGGTTCGGCGGCGGCCACAATGCGCCGCGCCGGGCTCGTGCTCGCGGCGACCATGCCGTTGTACGCCGCGACGGCCAGCCTGCCCGTCCCGCTGGCGGTGGGGCTGCTGCTGCTCACGACCGTCGCGTACACGATCGGGGACCTGTGGCACGGCACGGCCGGTGCCGGGCTCGCCTACGATCTCGCGGCGCCGGACGCGGTCGGGACCTATCAGGGCGTGGACGGCCTGCTCGCCGGCTTGGCCCGCGCGATCGGTCCGGCGCTGCTGACGGTCGTGGTGCTCGGCGGCGGCACGGGCGGCTGGCTGGCCCTGGGCGTGCTGTTCGCGGTCACCGGTCTCGCCGTGCCGGCGCTGACCCGGCGCGCTCTCTCCACCCGTCCCGCGCCCTCGACGCCCGGCCCCGCGGCGCCCTGACCGCGGCGCCCCTCCCCCAGCGGCTACCCTCCGGCGCGGCGTCTGGACCCCTAGGATCCGGTTGTCTCACCGCTCGACCAATGGGAGTCCCATGCCTCGCTGGAGAGCCGTCCTCGCCCTTACCGTGCTGCTCGCTGGCTGCGGCGGAGGCGAACCGGGCCGGCCGCCGGCTGCGGCGCCGGCGTGGCAGACCGCAGCGCCGACCACGCCGGCCGCCCCGACCGCGCTGACCCCGGCCGAGGCCAAGAGCCGCTACCTGGAGATCGTCACGCCGTACAACAGGGCTCTGGAGGAACTGGAGGATGCGGTCAACTCCGGGAAGCCGTGGCGGACGGTCCGGACGCTGGCCGCCGAGGTCGCCCGGACGAACGCGGCCCACGCGGCCGAGCTGCGCGAGGTCGTCTGGCCGGCGAAGGTCCGTGCACCACTGGCGGCGCTGTTGGCGGAGAACGACATCGCGCTACGGCACTGGCGGCGGGCCGGCGAGGCGGCGGACGCCGACGCGCTGATGCGGGAAATCCGTACGGCGGCGGCGCACAGCGGCGCCGAGGAGGCGGGCCGGGTCCGTGCCGCGCTCGGGCTGCCCGCCTATCGGGAGGGCTGACCGGCAGCGCCGGGCCTGACGTCGTGGCCGACCGGGCCGGTGCCGGAAGAGCGGTCGGCGACCGGAGACGGGCGTGTGACCGGCTCGGCAGCCTCACGCCCATTCGCCGACGAAGAGCGGCGCGACCGGACGCTCCCGGCGCCCGATCCGCAGATCCCCGAAGATCGTGCTCCGTTCTGCCCGCTCGACCTCCGCGTCCAGGTCGATCTGCAGCTCCTCCGAGGCGTCGTGGGCCGCGCCGATCAGCACGATCTCGGTCCCCGGGTGGTCGAGGAAGCCGGGCGGGTCGACCGGGGCGAACCGGCGGCCGTGGAACCGCCGTTGCAGCGCGGCGGGCAGCTTGACCTTCCGGTCGCCACCCAGGCCCACCCCGGGCGGCGACGGCGCCTGCGGGTTCTTCACCGTGACGATGTAGCTCGCCTCCGACTCGATGCTGAGTCCGTGCTGTGCCGGGCCGGGACGCAACGGCAGTTCCAGCTCGTACGCCAGGTGGGTGTGGTCGTCGTGCCGCGCGATGACGTACGCGCCCTCCGCCGCGGGCCGCGCCGGCGGCTGCTCCCGTTCGCCGCGGGTCTTCGTCCGGTACTCCCGCGCCCGCAGCGTCTCGTGCAGCTGCTCGGGCCGGTCCACCACCTCGTCGACGAACGCCCAGAACCGGTCGTGCGCGTCGATGCCGGGCAGACGCTTGCGTCCGACCACCAGGAGCCGAAGGTGCCGCCCCTGCCACGGGTGCATGATCACCAGTAGCCGCTGCACCTCCTCCAGGGAGTCGACATGCTCCTCGGCCACCCGCGGGCGGTACAGGAAGTAGATGTCTCCGTCCTCAAGCAGTTCGGCCACCCGCCGCGCGTACCCGAAAAAGGCGCCGGAATCCGCCCGACCCCGCTCCCGTGGCCACAGCCCGGCGTGGCGTACCAGGTCGGTCAAGATTCAGCAGGCGAGCCGTTGGGTACCGGGTGCGGGTGACTTCTCCACGCTACGACGACGGCGCTGCCGGCACACCCGAGCCGACGGCCGCCCCCGCTGAGCCGAAGCGGCGGCGGCGCCGCAAGGTCACGATCAGCCTGGCCGTGCTCGCGCTCCTGCTCGGCAGCGGTCTCCTGGGCGGCGCCTACTACGTCGACAGCGTGCCGACTCCCACCGACCTGAAACTGCCGGAGTCGACGACGGTCTACTTCGCAGACGGTCGGACGCCGATGGCGAAGCTGGGCACGGAGAACCGGACGATCGTGCCGTTCGACCAGATGAACGACTCCGCGAAGCAGGCGATCGTGGCGGCCGAGGACCGCACGTTCTGGACCAACGAGGGCATCGACTTCAAGGGCGTGCTGCGCGCCGCCTGGGCGAACATCACCGGCGGGCAACGCCAGGGCGCGTCGACGATCACCCAGCAGTACGCCCGGGTGGCCGCGGACCTCAAGGGCGTCACCTACTCGCGCAAGGCCCGGGAGGCGGTCATCGCGTGGAAGCTCGACGACACGTACAGCAAGGAGGAGATCCTCGGCTTCTACCTGAACACGGTGCCGTTCGGTCGCGGCGCGTACGGCATCGAGGCGGCCGCGCAGACCTACTTCGGCAAGACGGTGCGCCGCGACGCGCCGGCGGCGAGACAGTTGACCGTGGCGGAGGCGATGGTGCTCTGCGCGATGGTGAAGCAGCCGGAGGCCAACCCGGACGACCCCGAGGGCCAGCCCGGCTACGACCCGCAGCGCGGCCCCAAGGCCCGGCAGAACTCGATCGACCGGTGGAACTACATCCGCGACGGCATGGTGGAGCTGGGGTACCTGTCGGCGGACGACGCGGCCGACCTGGCGTACCCCGACACGGTGAAGCCGATCGACCGGGCTGGCGACCAGTCCGGGCTCGACCGGCCGACCGGCCTGGTGGTCAACCATGTGCTCAGCGAGCTGCGGCAGTCCGAGCCGTTCAAGGACAAGCCTGCCGACTACGTCCGCAACGGCGGGTACAAGATCATCAGCACCGTCGACAAGCGGGTCCAGGACGCCGCCGAGGCCGCCGCCGACATCCGGCGCGACACCGCCCCTGAACAGGTACGCGGGCAGCCGAAGAACTGGCAGGCCGCGCTGGTGGCGGTGGAACCCGGCACCGGGCGGGTGCTCGGCTACTACGGCGGCGACGACGGGGCAGGCGCCGACTACGCCGGCTGGTACTACGACGAGGAGGGCGCTGCCCGCGGCTTCGGCCAGCACCCGCCGGGGTCGTCGTTCAAGGTGTACGACCTGGCCGCGGCGGTGCGGGACAAGATGTCGGTCAAGCAGCGCTTCCACGCCCCCGACACCAAGGAGTTCCCCGCCTCCGGCCGGACGAGGGAGAGCGCGGCCGGCCCGATCCGCAACGCCGAACGGGCACCGTGCCAACCGAACTGCGCGCTCTGGGAGGCGACCGTCGCCTCGCTCAACGTCACCTACTTCGAGCTCACCGAGAAGCTGGGCACGGCCAAGGTGATCGACATGGCCACCCGGGCCGGCGTCGACTCGATGTGGGCCAACCCGAAGGGCGACTCGAAGCCGAAGCGGATCGGCCTGCGCGGCCAGTCCAGTGAGGAGGTGGCGAAGCAGTTCTCCACCGAGGTCGGCATCGGCCAGTACGGCATCACGGTCGAGGACCACGCCAACGGGATGGCGACCTTCGCCGCCGGCGGGAAGCGGGCCGAGGCGCACTTCGTGCGGTCGGTGAGCAAGGGCGACGAGGAGGTTCTCAAGGAGCGCCTCACCCAGACCGACGTCGGCCTCGACGAGGAGGCGGTCGCCCAGCTCAACTGGACGCTGCGCCGGGTGAAGGCCGCCGAGTTGGACAACGGCTGGGACTCCGCCGGCAAGACCGGCACCTGGCAGGCCGGCCAGAGCACCACCCGGAACCTGCACACCTGGATGGTCGGCTACACCGGCGCACTCGCGTCGGCGGTCTGGCTCGGCACCACCGACGGCAAGCCGTTGCGGACGAAGGACGGCAGCTACGACGTCTTCGGCTCCAGCGGCGCCGGGCCGATCTGGCGGCAGTTCATGGAACAGGCGACGGCGGCGCTGAAGCTCGACCCGGACAAGTACCGCTTCACGGAGCCGAAGTTCCCGGACGACGACGCGCCGTCGTCGCCCACCGCGTCGGCGCGACCAGAGCGAACGGAAGCGGACCCGACCCCGACGACCGCGCGGCCGACGCCTACGGCGACCCGGCCGACCTGCGATCCGGAGCGCTGCGCCACCGCGAGCCCGACCGGTGGCCCGAAGCCGACCACGACGCCGACCGGTTCACCGAAGCCGAGCCCGTCGCGCAGCCTGAAGCCGTCGCGCAGCCCGGCATCGGGCTGACGCCGGCCCCGGCGGCGCTGACCGCCGGCCGCGACCACGCGGGCCGGGCCGGCGGTCAACGCGGCGACATCCGGCCGTCGACCCCTCCCACGACCGTCCGCCTCGGCCAGGTAGCAGGATGGGGCCGTGACCGATGATCTTCTTCTGCGGCCGGGCGGCCCGGCGGACGCGCCCGCCGTGCTGCGGCTGCTCGACGACGCGACCGCCTGGCTGGTGTCCCAGGGGCGCACCGGCCAGTGGGGCACCGAGCCCGCGTCGGCCGATCCGCGACGGATCGCCCAGGCCGACGCGTGGACGAAAGGCGGCGGGTTGTGGCTGGCGCAGCTCGGCGAGCGACCCGTCGGCGCGCTGGTCGTCGGCTCGGCCACCGACTACGTACCGCCCGCCACGGAACCCGAGCTGTACGTGAACCTGCTGGTCACCGACCGCGCGTACGCCGGGCACGGAATCGGTGGCCGGCTGCTCGCGCACGCGGCGGACCTGGCCCGCGAGCGGCGCCTCGATCTGCTGCGGGTCGACTGCTACGCCGGGGGCGACGGCGCGCTGGTGCGCTGGTACGAGCGGCAGGGCTTCACCCGCACCGAGCAGTTCAGCGTGCAGCGGCCGGGCCGGGAGCCCTGGCCGGGTCAGGTGCTGGCCCGTCGGCTGGGCTGAGTCAGCCGATCTCCTCGTCCACGAAGCACCACCGCCAGGACTCGCCGGGCTCGACCGAGCGCATCACCGGGTGCCCGGTGCCCTCGAAGTGCTTGCTGGCGTGCCGCTGCGGCGACGAGTCGCAACAGCCGACGTGCCCGCAGCTCAGGCAGGAGCGTAGGTGCACCCAGTCGTCGTTGCCGATCGCCAGGCAGTCCGGGCAGGTGTCCGTGGTCTCCGGCGGTACGTCGCGGGCCTCGGTCAGATGGGGACAGCTCACTCGACGACCTCCCGTCGCAGCAACGACTCCTCCAGGTCCAGGTCTCGGTAGGCCCGCACCAGCACCTCCTCGGGGATCCGACCGGCGTCCCGGGCGGCCCGGAACACCTCCCGCTCGGCGTCGATCATCTCCTGTCGCAGCCGACCGTACGCCTGCGACGGCGTCTCCCGCGTGGCGCCGCCCAACTGCTCCCACGCCATGTTGGTGCGCTGGTCGACCAGTCGCCGCAGCCGGTCCACGACCGCCGGCGGGGCGGTGCCGGCGAGCGCGTCGAGGCGCTCCCGCGCGGCGCGGCTGGCCTGCTGCTGCACCCCGGCCGCCGACAGCGCGTCCTGCACCGGGTCGTCCGGCGTCAGCTTCAGCCGGCGAGCCACCGCCGGCAGGGTGGCGCCCTGCCCGACCAGGCTCACCACGATCACCGCGAACGCGAGCCAGATGAACAGGCCCCGCGGGTAGGGCTCCCCGCCGGCGAGGGTGAGCGGCAGGGCGAGCGCGGCGGCGAGGGTGACCACTCCGCGCATGCCGGCCCAGGCGATGACGATCGGGACCCGGGCCGGCGACGCGGGGTCGCGGCGACGCACCCGGGGCACCAGGCGCGTCAGGTACGCCGCCGGGAACACCCAGAGGAACCGGGTGAGGAAGACCGTCACCAGGACCGCCGCGGTGACGGCGGCGACGAAGCCGAGCGGGCGGTCGATGTCCCGCAGCACCTCCGGCAGTTGCAGCCCGACCAGCAGGAAGACCAGCCCCTCCAGCAGGAACCGCACCAGCCGCCAGAACGCGCCCACCTGGAGCCGGGACGCCGCGGACATGAGCCGGGGCAGCTTGTGCCCCAGCGCCAGCCCGGTCACCACCACCGCGACCACGGCGGAGGCGTGGATCTCCTCGGCGGCGAAGGCCACCACGAACGGGATGATCAGCGAGAGTGCGTTGTCCAGCAGCGGGTCCGAGATGCGCTTGTGGAGGAAGCTGAAGACGACGGCGCCGAGCGCGCCGATCAGCAGGCCGCCACCGGTGGCGGCGACGATCTCCTTGGTCACCTCGGTCACCCCGACCGCCGCGCCGATGGTGGCCATTCCGGCGATCCGCAGCAGCACCAGCGCGGTGGCGTCGTTGAGCAGGCTCTCCCCCTCCAGGATCGTCACCACCCGGCGGGGCAGGCCGATACGCCGGGCCACCGCGGTCGCGGCCACCGCGTCCGGCGGCGCCACCACCGCGCCGAGCGCCAGGCACACCGCGAACGGCGCCGCGGGCAGCAGCAGGTGCACGACCAGCCCCACGGCGAACGCGGTGAACACCACGAGCCCGACCGCGAGCAGCAGGATCGGCCGCAGGTTGAGCCGGAACGCCGGGACCGAGGTGTCCAGCGCGGCGATGTAGAGCAGCGGCGG
The DNA here is from genome assembly GCF_052068455.1 of Micromonospora sp. H33. Classification (NCBI taxonomy): domain Bacteria; kingdom Bacillati; phylum Actinomycetota; class Actinomycetes; order Micromonosporales; family Micromonosporaceae; genus Micromonospora; species Micromonospora sp. H33. The sequence goes on from NZ_JBQHDE010000006.1 coordinate 180,871, forward strand.
CAGGATGCCCACCAGCACCAGCTCCGGGTTGAGCCGGACGTCCGGGAAGCCCGGCAGGTAGGAGAGCACGAGGCCGAGCACCACCAGCAGGATCGGCGCCAGCACCCCCAGCCGGCGGGCCAGGGCCGCGCCGAGCGTCGCGATCGCGAGGAAGACGACGACCTCGAAGAGAGCCTCCATGGCGTACGAGCCTAGGGGCGGGCCCCCGCCGGTCCCGATCAACCCGTACGCAGTTTCGGCAGCACCTCCGCCCCGAAGGCGTCGATGAACGCCCGCTGCTCCTGTCCCACGTGGTGCAGGGCGATCTGGTCGAACCCGAGGCCGACGTACTCCTCCAGCCACCCGACGTGCCGGCCGAGGTCGGCGGAGACGTTGACGACCTCGCGCACCTTCGCCATCGGCACGTCGGCGGAGACCACGTCGAAGTGGTCGACCATCTCCAGGTCCCAGCAGACCGGCGGCGCGAACACGTTGCTGCGCCACTGGTCGTACGCGATCGCCTCGGCCTCGGCCTGCTCGGGCGCCCAGCTGACGTGCACCTGGAGGTGCAGGGGGCCGCGCCCGCCGGCGTCCCGGTACGCGTCGATCATCCGCCGCAGGTGTCCGGCCGGCGCGTTGACGGTGATCAGCCCGTCGGCCCACTCCGCGCACCAGCGCGCGGTCTCGACGCTGACCGCGGCGCCGATCAGTGCCGGCGGCTGCTCCGGCCGGGTCCACAGCCTCGCCCGGTCCACCCGGACCAGGCCGTCGTGGCTGACCTCCTCGCCGGCGAGCAGCGCGCGGATCACGTCCACGCACTCGCGCAGCCTCGCGGCTCGGACGTCCTTGCGGGGCCAGCCGTCGCCGGTGATGTGCTCGTTGCTCGCCTCACCGGTGCCGAGGGCGGCCCAGAAGCGACCCGGGTACATCGCGGCCAGGGTGCCGATGGCCTGGGCGACGATCGCCGGGTGGTACCGCTGCCCGGGCGCGTTGACCACGCCGAAGGACAGGTTGGTGGCCTGGAGGGCGGCGCCGAGCCAGGACCAGGCGAACCCGGAGTGGCCCTGGCGGGCGCTCCACGGGGAGAAGTGGTCCGAGGACATGGCGGCGCCGAACCCGGCGCGCTCGGCGTGGACGACCGCGTCCAGCAGGGCGCGGGGGTGGATCTGCTCGTGGGACGCGTGGAGCCCGAACACCGTCATGGTGTCGTTCCGTACCCACCCCGCCGGAGCGGTAAGCAAGGGCCCCTTCTTAACGCCTGGCGTTGTAGAAGGGGCCCTTGCAATCACGTCACTCGGCGTGCGCGCCGGCCGAGGCGGTGCTCCCGCCCTCGCCGCCGACCCAGACCGTCTTGATGTTGCAGAACTCGCGCATGCCCAGCGCCGACAACTCCCGCCCGTACCCGGAGTTCTTCACACCGCCGAACGGCAGGTCGGGGAAGGACGTGGTCATGCCGTTGATGAAGACGTTCCCCGCGTCCAGGTCGACCGCGAAGCGCTCCTGCTCCTGCGGGTCCCCCGTCCAGGCGTTGGAGCCGAGGCCGAACGAGGTGCCGTTGGCCACCTCGATCGCCTCCGCGTACGACGACGCGCGGAAGAGGCCGGCGACCGGCCCGAACACCTCCTCGCTCCACATGCGCATCTCCGGCGTGAGGTCGGTGACCACGGTGGGCGGGTAGTACCAGCCCTCCCCCGCCGGCTTCTCGCCGCCGCAGAGGATCGTCGCGCCCTTGTCGACGGCGTCGCGCACCTGGGCGTCGATCTCGTCCCGGCCGCCCTCGCTGGCCAGCGGCCCGACGTCGGTGGCGTCGTCCATCGGGACGCCCACCCGCAGCGCGGACATGCGCGCCGCGAACTTCTCGGCGAACGCGTCGAACACGTCGGTGTGGACGATGAACCGTTTCGCCGCGATGCAGGACTGGCCGTTGTTCTGGCAGCGGGCGGTGGTGGCCACCTCGGCGGCCCGGTCCAGGTCGGCCGAGGGCATCACCACGAACGGGTCGCTGCCGCCGAGTTCCAGGACGGTCTTCTTCAGCTCCCGGCCCGCGATCTGGGCGATCGAGCGGCCGGCGCGTTCGCTGCCGGTGAGCGTGGCGGCCCGGACCCGGGGGTCGCTGAGGATCATGTCGACCGCGTCGGAGCCGACCAGCAGCGTGGTGAACGCCCCCTCGGGGAACCCGGCGCGGCGGAACAGGTCCTCCAGCAGCAGGGCGGTCTGCGGCACGTTCGAGGCGTGCTTGAGCAGGCCGGTGTTGCCGGCCATCAACGCCGGGGCGGCGAAGCGCATCACCTGCCAGAGCGGGAAGTTCCACGGCATGACCGCGAGCACCGGCCCGATCGGCTGGTAGCGGACGAACGCCCGCGCGGCCTTGACGGCCTTCGCGTCGGCGGGCTCGTCGGCGAGGAACTCCGCCGCCTTCGCCGCGTAGAAGCGGCAGGCGGTCGCGCACTTGGCCACCTCGGCCTTCGCCGCGGCGTACGTCTTGCCCATCTCCGTCGTCATCAACCGCGCGGTGTCGTCGCGCTCGGCCTCCAGCAGGTCGGCGGCGGCGGTGAGCCACCGGCCGCGCTGCTCGACGGTGGTGTCGCGCAACTGCCGGTACGCGAGGTCCGCCCGCTCGATCGCGGCGTCGACCTGCTCGGCCGGCATCGCGTCGTACGTCTTGAGCGTCTGTCCGGTGGCGGGGTTGATGGTGGCGATGGGCATCTCGTACTCCTGTCACTCGAACAGTGAGTGCCGCGCGCCCGGCTCCTCCCGGTGGCGCGCGGCACGGCGGCGCTGGATGATCACCAGGTCGACCACGGCGACCACCGCGAAGATCGTGCAGAGCACGCCCAGCCACGCCACGTCGGCCCGGAACGCCAGCACGGCGAAGATCGCCATGGTGACCAGGCCGAAGCTGGCGAGGACGAGGCGGAGATTGAGCGCGCTGTAGGCGTGGCCGACCGTGCCACGGGCGCGCCGGGGCTGCGATCTCGTCATCACCCCGACCTACCCGCCCACGTCGGGCTTAACCCGCGCCCGATCGCGACGGTCCGGAGGATGGCGTCCCCGCCGTGGGGTATTCCGTGCCGGACGCGGCGCTCCCGTGGGCCCCGTCACGGCCCTCGTGGGTTGCGTTACACCACCCCCTCGTGACCCGTCCGATCCGGGCGACGGCAGGGAGCATGGAGGGCATGACCATGACCCACGCGATGCCGGTGACGGTCGCGATCGCGCGGCGCACCGACCCCGCCCGCACGGACGAGATGGTGGCGTGGATGCGCGCCGGCGCCGCGCTCGCCGAGGCGTTCCCCGGGTTCCTCGGCGCCGGGTGGGTCCGCAGCGCGCCCGGGTCCGGCGAGTGGCACATGCTCTACCGGTTCGCCGACCACGAGACCCTGCGCCGCTGGGAGGAGTCGCCCCAGCGGCACTGGTGGCTGGCCTCCGCGCAGGGCATCGTCGAACACACCCGGGTCGAGCGGCGGACGGGGATCGAGGGCTGGTTCGAGCCGCCACGGGAGCACGTCGTCGAGCCGGTGAGCGCGGAGCCCACCGTCCCGCCGCCGACGCCGCCGCGTTGGAAGCAGGCCGTGACGATCTGGTTGGCGTTCTTCCCGCTCAGCCTCACCGCGACGCTGCTGACCAGCTCGTTCATCCCGGGCGTCCCGCTGGCGGTGCGCGTACTGGTCATGACGCTGACGCTGACGCCGCTGATGACCTACGTGGTGCTGCCCTGGATCACCCGGGCGCTCGGCTGGTGGCTGCACGGGCAGCGGGCACCCTGGCGCATACCACGCTGAGCGGGACGGCGGCAGCGCTGTGCCGCATACCCGACACCATCGGATGACCCCACCGACCCGCGCATAGAGTTACCGGGCTGTCGCTCTCCGTTTGGCCGACTGGGGAAGTCATGCCTCGACGCTGGGTCACCGCCGTCGCCTGCCTGCTCGCGCTGGTCGCTCTCGCCTGCGAGGAAGGGGGCGCGGCGGCACCGCGCCCCACCCGCGGATCGACGGCTCCGGGCACGGGCGGGATCGCCGCCCTCGGCGACTCGATCTCCACCGGTTTCGGGTCCTGCCTGGTGCTCACCTCGTGCGCGCGCAACTCCTGGTCGACAGGCGACAGCCTGCGGGTGGACAGCCACTACCGCCGGCTGCTCGACCAGGAGCCGGCGCTGCGCGGTCGGGCGTACAACCACGCCCGGCCGGGCGCCCGGGCCGAGGCGCTGGCGGCGCAGGCCGAGCGGGCGGCCCGGGACAAGCCGGACCGGGTGACCGTGCTCATCGGCGCCAACGACGTCTGCCGGGGCGGCGTGGAGGCGATGACGCCGGTGAAGCGGTTCCGTGCCGAGATCGACCGGGGGCTGCGGGTGCTCCGCACGGAGCGGCCGAAAGCGCGGGTGCTGGTGGTCAGCCTCCCGGACCTGTACCGGCTGTGGGAGGTCGGGCACACCGACGAACGGGCCGTACGGGCCTGGCGCCGGGGGATCTGCCCCGCGCTGCTGGCCAACCCCACCTCGACCGACCCGCTGGACCGGGCCCGCCGGGCCACGGTGCGGGAGCGGATCACCGACTACAACGCCCAGCTCGCCGCCGCGTGCAAGGCGTACGGCTCCCGCTGCCGGTACGACGGCGGCGCCGCCCACCGGGTGCGGTTCACCCTCGACCTCGTGAACCGGCTGGACTGGTTCCACCCCAACGCCGCCGGGCAGGACAAGCTGGCCGAGGTCACCTGGCGGGCGTGGGGGCGGGCGACCTGACCGGCCCGGCTCACCCCTGCCGCTGCTCCGGCAGACCGCCGCCGTACTGCCGGTACAGGACGCGGGACCGTGCCGCGAGGTCCTTGGTGGCCGACGAGTTGGCCCAGGTGCCGAGGATGATCGCCGCCCCCGGCACCACCTTCGCGAAGACCCGCTTCGCCGCCCGTACGCCGGCCATCTGGGCCAGCCGGACGCCGAGCCGGAGCATCACCCGGCCGAGCGGGGCCTGCCCGCCGGAACCGAAGAGCGCCCCGGCGCGTTCCCGGCCGGCGGCCACCCCGAGCGCCAGGCGGGCGCTCTGGGCCACCTTGTGCACCTTCTGCAGCACCAGCAGGTCGGTGGCCCGGTCGGTGTGGGTGGCGTCGACGCCGTACGCGGCGGCGATGTGCAGCACCATCCGGGCCTGCGTCCAGGCCAGGACACCCACGTCGATCACCGCGCCGGGCAGCCCGGCCGCGCCGGAGACCGCGCCGGAGAGCCGCGCGTGGTTGACGAACTTGCGGACCGCCTGCTCGGCCAGGACCTCGGCGGACACCCCGGGCTGCTCCGCCCGGGCCCGCTGCGCCCACTGCGCCGCCTCCGGGCCGAGCCGGCGCACCGCCTCCAGAGCGAGGTGCTCCGGGGCGTACTGCGGATCCTCCCGCATCCGGTCCCAGAGCCCGGCGGGCGGCGCCTCCGGAGCACCGGGCGGCGCCGGTGCCGCCACGGGCGTCGGGGCCGTCACGGGCGGCTGCGGCGGGAGGGCGGCGGGCTGGCCGTCGGTGGGCACGGCATCGGTCACGAGGGTCTCCCGAGGGGGTGGCCTGAGGTGGGACGTCGGGGGGTCAGCGGCGGTGCTGGAACTTGGCGGCGAGGCCCTTCAGCTTCTGCTGAGTGGACGGCTTGGCCAGCTCCCGGCGACCCCGGTCGATCAACTGCTGCCCCTTGGGCGAGCGCAGGAACGCGGTGATCCGGTGCATGAGAGACATCTCGTCCTCCTGTCGTGCTGCGTGTACCCATGTGTACCTCGCAGCGACAACGTCTGTACCCCGGATGCCGGACCGGGAACCGTCCACTGTGGCGGGAGCGTACCGCCCGGACCGGTCGTGATCACCATCGTCGTCCGTTCGGCGGATGCCAGCGTCCGCTTTCCGGTCGCCGCCGGGCGGCGGACGGCCGTCCTACGGCACGCCCGGAGGGGTAGTCAGCTGATGGCGCGTCGGGAATCTTTGGCGGTCGTTGGTGGCCTATGGTGGTCAGGAATCTTGAAGGACCCAGCCGAGGTCGACGACGACTTGGTGCGGGATGTGACCGAAGTCCTGACCTCGCGGTGCGCCCGCTTGTACGGCTGCGCGGCAGCTGACCGTGCCCGCCGTGCTGTCGAGGCGGCGATCAGCCAGCGGGAGGAGCGATGACGCCACGGAAGATCGTGGTGTCGTGCGATCGCTGCTTCAGGACTCAAACGATGAGGCCGGGCAGGGTGGAGTCCTGCGACGGCTACTTCTGCGTCACCGGACATGGGCCGAGTGGCGGGCCGCCGCCGGGGTTGGTCCGCGAGTTGGTGATCAACGCTGCGGGTGGATTCTGGGGATGGCGCGATGTGCTGCCGTCGCACGAGGCGATGAGCGGCATCCTCCGGGCACGAGAGATTCTTGCCATAGGCCAGGCCCAGCGGATCATCGAGGATGCCGGGGACGGCTCGGCGTGAGGACGATCCAGGCGTACCGGTTCGCCCTCGACTTGACCCCCGCGCAGGAGCGGGCGGTGCTGGCGCACGCCGGCGCGGCGCGGGTGGCGCACAACTGGGCTTTGGCGCGGGTGAAGGCGGTGATGGACCAGCGGGCCGCCGAGCGCACCTACGGCGTGCCGGATGACCGGCTTACTGCGGCCGTGTCGTGGTCGCTGCCTGCGCTTCGCAAGGCGTGGAACGCGGTGAAGGTCGAGGTGGCGCCGTGGTGGGCCGAATGTTCGAAGGAGGCGTTCAACACCGGTCTGGACGCGCTCGCCCGCGCGTTGAAGCACTGGTCAGACTCCCGGTCGGGTCAGCGGACTGGGCGGCCGGCCGGGTTCCCGCGGTTCAAATCCCGCCGCCGTTCGACGCCGTCCGTGCGGTTCACCACCGGCGCGATCCGGGTCGAGCCGGACCGCAAGCACGTGGTGTTGCCGCGGCTGGGCCGGTTGAAGCTGCACGAGTCGGCCCGCAAGCTCGCCCGCCGCCTCGACAACGGCACCGCCCGGATCATGTCCGCCACTGTGCGCCGCGACGGCGGACGCTGGCACGTCGCATTCACAGTGTCAGTGGAGCGGCCCGAGCGCCGCCCGGCCCGGCCCGGGTCGGTGGTGGGTGTGGACGTGGGCGTCACGCACCTCGCCGTCCTGTCCACCAGGCAGCTCGAACCGAACCCCCGGCACCTCCACCAGGCGCAGCGCAGCCTGCGTGCGCTCGGCCGGAGCCTGTCCCGCAAGGCCGGCCCGGACCGGCGCACCGGACGCCGGCCGTCAAAGCGGTGGCAGCGCGCCCAAGCCCGGCTCGGCCGGACGCACGCCCGCGTGGCGAATCTACGCCGCGACGGCCTGCACAAGCTCACCACCCGACTCGCCGCCACCTACGGCACGATCGTCGTCGAAGACCTCAACGTGTCGGGCATGCTCGCCAACCGGCGCCTGGCCCGGCACATCGCCGACGCCGGGTTCGCCGAGATGCGGCGGCAACTCGACTACAAGACCGAATGGAGCGGCGGCCGGCTGCTCGTGGCCGACCGCTGGTATCCATCCTCCAAGACCTGCTCGGACTGCGGCGCGGTGAAAACCAAACTCGCCCTGTCCGAGCGCGAATACCAGTGCGAGACGTGCGGCCTGGTCATCGACCGGGACCTCAACGCCGCCCGCAACCTAGCCGCAATCGCAGCTGACGCAACAACCGCCGGGAGTGGCCCGGTGGCAGGACGTGGAGCCGACCAGAAGACCCGCCCCGGCGGGCCGGCGGCAGTGAAACGTCAACCCGGCACCGCACCCGCGGGCAAGACCGGGACCGTCCCACCGCAAGGCGGGACTACCGCTCCAACGCTCACCAGAGCGCACTGAGAGGTAACGGCACGCAGGAATGCATCAGGATGGCGGGTACGTTCCCCCAACCGGGTGCCGTCCGCGAGCGACGACCCGTAGGCACATCCCAGGGAGGTCCGCACCGGTGCTCGACCCACACGAGCTCTACGAACTCGTCGACGATCTGCCCGACCTCGGTCAGCCGGTCCTGATCCAGGCGCTGTCCGGCTTCGTCGACGCCGGCAACGCCACCCGGCTCGCCCGCGAGCAGCTGCTCACGTCGCTCGACGCGCGGCCGATCGCCCGGTTCGACCTGGACCAGCTCTTCGACTACCGCTCACGCCGGCCGGTGATGACCTTCGTCGAGGACCACTGGGAGTCGTACGACGCCCCGGCGCTGGAGCTGCAGCTGCTCCACGACGACGACGAGACCCCGTTCCTGCTGCTCACCGGCCCCGAGCCGGACCTGCAGTGGGAGCGTTTCGTGGCGGCCGTCGCCGGGCTCGCCGCACGGCTGGACGTCCGGCTGACCGTCGGCCTGAACGCCATCCCGATGGCGGTCCCCCACACCCGCCCCACCGGCGTCACCGCGCACGCCACCCGCCGCGACCTCATCGCCGGGTACGAGCCGTGGCTCCAGCGGGTGCAGGTGCCCGGCAGCGTGGGCCACCTGATCGAGTACCGCCTCGGCGAGCAGGGCCGGGACGCGCTCGGCTTCGCCGCCCACGTGCCGCACTACGTGGCCCAGACCGAGTACCCGGCGGCCGCCGAGGTGCTCCTCGCCTCGGTCTCCCGCAGCACCGGGCTGCTCCTGCCCCGCGACGGCCTGCGGGCCGCCGCCGAGGTGGTCCGGGTCGAAATCGACCGGCAGGTCGCCCAGACCGAGGACGCCACCGCGCTGGTCCACGCCCTCGAGGAGCAGTACGACGCGTTCGCCCGCGGGCGCGGCGAGAAGAACCTGCTCGCCCCCGAGGCCGGCTCCCTGCCGACCGCGGACGAACTCGGCGCCGAACTCGAACGCTTCCTGGCCGAGCAGACCCGCCCGAACGACACCCCGGGCAGCTGAGGTGGGAAGGGCCCGTTACCGACGCCCGCGGTAGAGGAAGGCCCTCGTCAACACCTCGAGTCCGCCGCCCGGAGCGACACGCACCGCGCCGGGCGGCGGGCCGGCGACGGATCAGGCAGGCTGGAGGCATGCGCCTGGCGACGTGGAACGTCAACTCCGTGAAGGCCCGCCTGCCCCGGCTGCTCGACTGGCTGTCCGGCACGAAGCCCGACGTCGTCTGCCTCCAGGAGACGAAGTGCCCGGACGGGGCGTTCCCGGTCGCCGAGGTCGGCGAACTGGGCTACACGGTGGCCAGCCACAGCGACGGCCGGTGGAACGGTGTCGCCATCCTGTCCCGGGTCGGCCTGGCCGACGTCACGGTCGGGTTCCCCGGCGAGCCCGGCTTCCCCGACCCGGAGGCCCGCGCCCTCTCCGCCACCTGTGACGGGCTGCGGGTCTGGTCGGTGTACGTTCCGAACGGCCGCACCCCGGAGGATCCGCACTACGCGTACAAGCTGGCCTGGCTCGCGGCCCTGCGGGACGCGCTGGAGGTCGAGCTGACCGGCGGGCTGCCGCTGGCGGTCTGCGGCGACTTCAACGTCGCCCCCACCGACGCGGACGTGTGGGATCCGGCGCTGTTCACCCACTCCACCCACGTCACGCCCGCCGAGCGCGCCGCCCTCGCGGCGCTGCGGGACCTGGGCCTGGCCGACGTGGTGCCGACCCCGATGAAGGGCCCCCACCCGTTCACCTACTGGGATTACCGGGCCGGGATGTTCCACCAGAACAAGGGCATGCGGATCGACCTGGTGTACGCCTCGGCGCCGTTCGCCCGCACGGTCCGCTCCGCGTACGTGGACCGGGAGGCCCGCAAGGGCAAGGGCCCCTCCGACCACGCCCCGATCGTCGTCGACGCCGACCTGGTCCCGGCCGTCGAGTCGTTCTGACGGCGCCGGGCCGCACCCGCGCCCCGGCTGTCCTCCGCCACCGCCCGCAACGGGGCCGCGTCCCGTCCGGGACAGCCGAGCCGCGCGCCGTGACTAGGGTGGAGCCATGGCAGTCGTGAAGATCAACGCGATCGACGTCCCGCCGGGAGCCGGTGCGGAGCTGGAGAAGCGCTTCGCCGCCCGGGCCGGTGCGGTGGAGAACTCCCCGGGCTTCCTCGGCTTCGAGCTGCTGCGCCCGGTCGCCGGCGAGAACCGGTACTTCGTCTACACCCGCTGGGAGAGCGAGGAGGCGTACCAGGCCTGGGCCGCCGGTCCCGCCCGCTCCGCCCACGCCGCCGCCCCCGGTGAGCAGCCCCGCAAGCCGGTGGCCTCGGGCGCCAGCCTGCTGGAGTTCGAGGTGGTCCAGGCCGTCACACCCCGCGCCTGACCCACCCGGAGCCGCGCGGCCACGCCTCACGGGGTGCGGGAGGAGTCCAGGGTGGCGAAGGCGATGACGTTGTCGGCGTAGCCGGTGCCGCCACCGACCCAGTCGCCGCCGCAGGTGATCAGGCGCAGGCCGGGCGGACCCTCGTCGCGGTAGACCCGGTCGGCGGGAAGCTGGTCCTTGGGGAAGTGCTCCACCGAGTCCACCCGGAACACCACCACCGAGTCGTCGGCGCGGGTCACCTCGATCGTGTCCCCCGGGCGCAGCTTGTGCAGGTCGTGGAAGACCGACGGGCCGCGCTTGGTGTCGACGTGGCCGACGATGACGGCCCAGCCCGACTCCCCCGGGGTCGGGCCGCGGTCGTACCAGCCGGTCTCCTCGGCGCGTTCCAGCGGCGGTACGGCGATCGAACCGTCCCGGGCCTGTCCCACCGGCTCGACCGGGGCCGACACCTTGATGGCGGGTACGGCCAGGCGCACCGGGCGGCTCGCGCCCAGACCACCCCGCTCGCCGCGGGCCGGCCGGTCGGCGTTCGCCGTGGTGGCCCAGTCCAGCGGGCCGACAGTGCGCCCGAGCCCGGCGCCGGTCGCGAAGACCCCGACCAGCACCAGCACCACGGCCAGCGGAACCGACCACGGGGACCGGCGGGCCGTACGGGCGGCCGGTTTGGCGGCGGAGGACGTGGCCATGATCGTGGTCAGCGTCGCGCCGCGCCACGCGATCGACGGTGGGACACCAACCACACCACCACGCCGGTCACCGTCAGCGCGATCCCACCCGGGAGCAGCAGCCCGCCGGCCGCGTCACCGGCGGTGCCGCCGAAACCGGTGGCCGGGCCGCGACTGGGCCGGACCGACTTCACGACCTGGAGCATCGTCGACGCGCTCTCGCCGCCCCGGCACTCCAGCTTGACCCGGTAGTTACCGGGCAGCGTGCGCTCCCGCACCATCGGCGTCGCCGTCAGCAACCCGCGCTGCGGCTGCACCTGGACGCGCCCGAACGCGTCGGACCAGACGACCGCCGGGATCGAGTTGTCCGGGCAGCTCGCCCGGATGCCGACCAGGAAGCCGGGCTGGACGGTGCTCGGGCTCACCTCGACGAAGACGCTCGGCGGCTGCGGCTGCGGCGCACCGGAGGGCGCCGGCGCGGCGACCGGAACGGCCCACGTGCCGACCGGACGGGCGGCCGGTGGACCGGTGAGCGGACGGCCGTCGGGCGGCGCGGCACGGGCCAGGCTGGCGGCGCGCGGCGGGGCGGCTGCGGCGGGCGCGGCGGCGAGCAGCGGGGCCGCGGCCGCGGCGAGCAGTGGCCCGGCGATCGCGGCCGCGATCGAGAGCGCGAGGCCACCGCGGGTCACCGCCACCACAACCCCCTCCCGGCGCACCGAGCCGGGCACCACAGACGCCCGGTCTGCCGTACGGGTGGATCCTCTCATCCCCCGTCGTACATCACATCCGATGCGGCGCGGTCCTCGCGTACGCTCGGATCGCTGTGACCGCCACCGACTTCCCCGCCACCGCCCCCGCGCGGAGCGTCCGCACCTTCCACCCGCGTCGCGGCCGGATGACCGCCCGCCAGACCGCGGCGCTGGAGCGGCTCTGGCCGGTCCACGGCCTGGACGTCCCGGAGGTGCCCGGCACGCCGGTGGACCTGGCCCACCTGTTCCCCCGCCGGGCCCCGCTGGTGCTCGAGATCGGTTCCGGGATGGGCGACACCACCGCGGCGATGGCAGTGGCCGACCCGGATCGAGACTATCTGGCGGTCGAGGTGCACACGCCCGGAATCGCCAACCTCCTCGACCTGGTGGAACGGCACGGGCTGGGCAACGTCCGGGTGGCCCGGGGCGACGCCCTGGACCTGGTCAGCGGCCTGCCCGAGGCATCGCTGGACGCGGTGCACGTCTTCTTCCCGGACCCGTGGCCGAAGTCGCGGCACCACAAGCGGCGGATCATCCAGCCGGCCCACGTGGCACTGCTGCGCTCCCGGCTCGCTCCCGGCGGCACGCTGCACTGCGCGACGGACTGGGCCGAGTACGCCGAGGCGATGCGGGAGACGCTGGACGCCGACCCGGGGCTGGTGAACGCCCACGACGGCTTCGCCCCGCGCCCCGCGCACCGTCCGGTGACGAAGTTCGAGCGCCGCGCCCTGAATGCCGGCCGCCCGATCACCGACCTGATCTACCGCCGGCGGTGAAAGGAAGGGCCCCTTCTTAACGCCTGGCGAGGTGGAAGGGCCCCCTGTTAACAGCCGGCTGGCCCCGGTTGGCGCGCGGTGCCATGATCCAGGCACCATGGACACGCCATGACACTCACCGCCGCGCTGCCGGCCAGCGCCGACCCCGACACCCTCTACGACGCGTTCGCCGGCTGGGCGAAGGAGCGCGGCCTCGACCTCTACCCCCACCAGGAGGAGGCGGTCATCGAGATCGTCTCCGGCGCGAACCTGATCATGAACACCCCGACCGGCTCCGGCAAGAGCCTGGTCGCGATCGCGGCGCACTTCGCCGCCCTGGCCGACAACCGGACGACCTTCTACACCGCCCCGATCAAGGCCCTGGTGTCGGAGAAGTTCTTCGCGCTCTGCGAGGTGTTCGGCGCCGAGAACGTCGGCATGCTCACCGGCGACGCCAGCGTCAACCCGGACGCCCCGGTCATCTGCTGCACCGCCGAGATCCTGGCCAACCTGGCGCTGCGCGAGGGCGCCCGCGCCGACGTCGGCCAGGTGATCATGGACGAGTTCCACTTCTACAGCGAGCCGGACCGCGGCTGGGCGTGGCAGGTGCCACTGATCGAGTTGCCGCAGGCGCAGTTCGTCCTGATGTCCGCGACGCTCGGCGACACCACCCGCTTCGTCGACGACCTGGCCCGGCGCACCGGCCGGCCGACCGCCGTCGTCCGCACCGCCGAGCGGCCGGTCCCGCTCCTCTTCTCGTACGCGATGACACCGATGCACGAGACGCTGGAGGAGCTGCTGGAGACCAAGCAGGCCCCGGTGTACGTCGTGCACTTCACCCAGGCCGCCGCGCTGGAACGCGCCCAGGCGCTGATGAGCGTGAACGTCTGCACCCGCGCCGAGAAGGACCTGATCGCGGCGGCGATCGGGAACTTCCGGTTCACCTCCGGCTTCGGCAAGACCCTGTCCCGGCTGGTCCGGCACGGCATCGGGGTCCACCACGCGGGCATGCTGCCCAAGTACCGCCGCCTCGTCGAGACGCTCGCCCAGGCCGGCCTGCTCAAGGTCATCTGCGGGACCGACACCCTCGGTGTCGGCATCAACGTACCGATCCGCACGGTGCTGTTCACCGGCCTGTCGAAGTACGACGGGGTACGGACCCGGCTGCTCAAGGCCCGCGAGTTCCACCAGATCGCCGGGCGGGCCGGGCGGGCCGGCTTCGACACCCTCGGGCGGGTGGTCGTCCAGGCGCCCGAGCACGTCATCGAGAACGAGAAGGCCCTGGCCAAGGCGGGCGACGACCCGAAGAAGCGCCGCAAGGTGGTCAAGAAGAAGCCGCCGGAGGGGTCCATCGGCTGGGGCGAGCCGACCTTCCAGCGCCTGGTCGAGGCGGAGCCGGAGCCCCTGACCTCGAGCTTCCAGGTCAGCCACTCGATGCTGCTCAACGTCATCGGCCGCCCCGGCGACGCCTTCGCGGCGATGCGGCACCTGCTCACCGACAACCACGAGGACCGGGCCGCCCAGCGCCGGCACATCCGCCGGGCCATCGCGATCTACCGGGCGCTGCGCGCCGGCGGCGTGGTCGAGGAGCTCCCCGAGCCGGACGAGACCGGGCGGCGCGTCCGGCTCACCGTCGACCTCCAGCTCGACTTCGCGCTGAACCAGCCGCTGTCGCCGCTCGCCCTCGCGGCGATCGAACTGCTGGACCGGGAGTCCCCGGCGTACGCCCTCGACGTGCTCAGCGTGATCGAGTCGATCCTCGACGACCCCCGCCAGGTGCTCTCCGCGCAGCAGTTCAAGGCCCGCGGCGAGGCGGTCGCCGCGATGAAGGCCGAGGGCATCGAGTACGAGGCCCGCCTCGAACTGCTCGACGAGGTGACCTGGCCCAAGCCGCTCGCCGAGGTGTTGGAGAGCGCGTACGAGATGTACCGGCAGGGCCACCCGTGGGTCGCCGACCACCAGCTCGCCCCCAAGTCGGTCGTCCGGGACATGTACGAGCGGGCGATGACCTTCACCGAGTACGTGCAGTTCTACGGACTGTCCCGCTCCGAGGGTCTGGTGCTGCGGTACCTCGCCGACGCGTACAAGACGCTGCGGCAGACCGTTCCCGAGGACGCCAAGACCGAGGAGCTGATCGACCTCATCGAGTGGTTGGGCGAACTGGTCCGCCAGGTTGACTCCAGCCTCATCGACGAGTGGGAGCGACTGCGCAACCCGTCCGACGTCGAGGAGGTCGCCGCGGCGCTGGACGACCGGCCGGCGGCGGTCACGCGCAACGCGCGGGCGTTCCGGGTGCTCGTACGCAACGCCCTGTTCCGCCGGGTGGAGCTCGCCGCCCTGCGCCGGTGGGATCTCCTCGGGGAGCTGGACGCCGGGGACGGGTGGGACGCCGACGCGTGGGCGGACGCGCTGGAGCCGTACTTCGAGGCGTACGACTCGATCGGGGTGGGGCCGGACGCGCGCGGGCCGGCGCTGCTCATGATCGAGCAGGGCCGCTCGACGTGGACGGTGCGGCAGATCCTGGACGATCCCGAGGGCGACCACGACTGGGGCATCAGCGCCGAGGTGGACCTCGAGGCGTCCGACGAGGCCGGCGCCGCGGTCGTGCGGATCACCGCGGTCGGACAGCTTTGAGAGGTTGTCGGGCACCGGAACCGCCGCAGTCGACACGGAACGTAGCCGCCAGCTACGTCGACCGTGAACGGTTGACCGGCGGTACGGTCCTGGTCACTCGGCCGGTCGCCGTGGGACATCGCCGGTAGGGGGCCGACCCTGATCGCGCTTCCCCGCTAACCGCACGAGGGCCCCCGGTCGACCGACCGCGGGCCCTCGGCGTTCATGACGGCTCGGTGACAAGCCCCGACTCAGGCCGGGCGGCTCACTCTGGAGCGCCGACCGCAGACGGCAGGACCTGGACGTCGTCCAGGTTCACGTAGCCGATCCGGTGACCGAACTGGACCTGCACGTAGCGCAGGTCTCCGCGGATCACGGTCCAATCACCCGGGGCCGATCCGTCGAAGGTGACGGCCCGGTAGTACTCGCTCGGCAGCACCCCGCCCACCGCGTACCGCTGGCCGGCGGAGAGCGTGTACTGCAGCGGGGTGATCGCCTGGTAGGGCACACCGGTGGGGTAGGCGTCCCGCTCAGGGTAGGCCCGCCCGTACACCGGGATGGTGGCCTTGCCGGGCTTCGGCGTCACCACGAAGCCGGTGGCCCACTTCCCGGTGCGTGCCGACTCCGGGTTGTGGAACCAGGCCTTCTGGCCGAGGTACCAGATCGCCGTCCAGTCGCCACGCACCTCGGCCACCGCGTACGTCTGCCCGGCCGACGCACGGGCGCTGTGGTCCGGGACGTACATGGTGCCCGGGGACCCGTCAGGGTGCTCGCCGAGGTCCACGGCCAGCGGCGCGTCGTGGCTCGGCGCGCTGCGCAGCAGCACTGCCGACGAGGCGCGCAGCGGGCAGGGGTGGGTGACCGGGGGAAGCGGGTTCGGCACACCTGGGGGCTGGCGCGAGCACCCGGTGAACGCCGGCTGGTTGTCGGCGAACTCGGGGTCTATGGTCACCAGGCCGGTGTGCGGCGTGCCGGTAGACCGGAACGGCGCCTTCAGCAGGTCGAAGTAGTGCGACCAGTCCCAGTACGGCCCTGGGTCCCAGTGCATCCCGGCGACGGTCGACGGCACGGTGCCCGGGACGTTGTCGTGCCCGATGATGTGCTGCCGGTCCAACGGGATGTTGAACCGTAGCGCCAGGTGCCGGACCAGCTTGGCCGAGGTGCGGTACATCGCCTCGGTGTACCAGGTCCCATGGCCGGCGAAGCCCTCGTGCTCCAGGCCGATGGATTTGGCGTTGACGTACCAGTTGCCGGCATGCCAGCCGACGTCCTTGGTCTTGATGTGCTGGGCGATGTGGCCGTCCACAGAGCGCAGCGTGTAGTGCCAGCCCACCCGCTTCGGGTCCTTGACCAGGTTGACGCTGGGCCAGAAGTAGCCCTCGGTGTCGTGGATGACGATGTACTCGATCTTCTGCTGGGCCGGGCGGTTGCCCAGGTCGTAGTTGCCGTAGTCACCCGGCCGGGTGCCGTACTTCTCGTACGGCGCCGGGATCCACTCGCAGCCGATGCCGATTGGGCACTCCAGGCCGTCGGGCCGCTCCGCGCGCCGCAGCCCGAGCCGGTGCAGGGCCGACTCGTCGGGGCTGACCGCCCGGGCCGGCAGGGTCACCCGGTACCCGTCGTCGGTCGTCCGGCTCGCGCCTGCCCGGAGCTGGCCGTACACCTCGTCGGCAAAGGCGGCCGCGGTGTCCTCGGCGCCGGCGCCGGAGTAGCGGGCCACCGCGCCGTACCAGGCCGCCGGGTCGCTGGCCGCGTTGACCGGGCCACCCAGTTCCTGCTGGTACGCGGCGAGCAGCGCCGCTCCGCCGCGGATGTTCGTCGCCGGATCGGATCGCAGCACCTCCTCGCTGGCGCCGGTCAGGGCGGCGGCGGCCTGGAGGGTCTGCAGCGCGGTGTCGGCCGGAGCGGCCGGGGCGGTCCCGTCTCCGGCCGGAGCGACCACGGTCAGTGGCCGGGCCTCGTCGCCGCGCGGGTCCTCGCCCTCGTCGATGTGGCCGTCGGCGGTCGATGCGAGGACGTGGGCGGCGTCGGTGAGGTGCATCGGGCCGTAGCCGCCACTGGTGCTCGGTTTTCCGGGATGGGTGTCCCAGCGGGACTCGAGGTACGACACGGCGAGCAGGACGCTCTCCGGCACGCCGAACTCGGCGGCCGCGGCGGCGTACTGCTGTTGCCGGTCGAGGGGTTCGGCGGCGGCGGGGCCGGCGGTGAACGGGGTGACCGCCATGGCGAGGGCGGCGGCAGCGGCGAGCAGGGTGCGCCTGCTCCTCGATCTCGTGGACAACTGCATCGGACCCCCTGGTCGGACGCGTGGACGATGCGGTCACCTTCACCCCGGGGCCGGCCTTCCGTCAATACCTTTCCATGCATCAACTCAACAAGAAGAAAACCTTCACCCCCGCTCCGGGGCCGTCGGCCCCTGCCCGATACGGCAGCAGCAATCAAGTCAATCGCTGGGCGATGTCAGGGTTGTCGATTAGAATGTATGTACTAATCGAGCTGCTGACCTGGGAGGATGCTCGTGACCGCGCCCACCTCCGCCACCCCGCTCGCCCCCTACGCCACGCTCCTCGGCTTCACCCGGTACGTGGACCGCACCGGGCCCACCAAGGCCACCTTCGTCGGCGGCCTTCGCAAGCAGCGGGCCAGCCGCTCCGGCTTCAACCCGCACGGCCAGTTCGTCAAGGCGCTCAAGGCCGACATCGCCTTCCACACCGGGGGCACCCACCTCGACCACGTGGTCGACGCCGTCAAGCCCCGGTGGCGCCCGCTCTACCAGGCGCTGGTGCCGGGGGCCACGGCCTGGCTGCAGTCCCTCGGCGAGCCGCAGTCGGTCGACCTGGCCCAGACCCGCGACGCGCTCGCCCTGCTCGGCGACCTGCCCGTCAAGATCAATCCGCACTTCGGCATCCGGTATGCGGACGGGCGCGCCGAGGCGGTCCGCCTGCACTTCGACGAGACCCCGCCCAGCGACGAGACGGTGCTCGCCACACTCCACCTGATGGCCCGCCACATGGACGCGGTCCTGCCGCACGCCGAGCCGGTCCTGGTCGACGTCCGCCGCGGCCAGACGCACCGCATGCCCGACAGGGCGAAGCCCGAGGAGATCGAACGCTGGCTGGCCGGCGAAGCCGCCGCCTTCCAGTCCCTCTGGACCACCGCCGCCTGACCCCCCACCCCCCACCCCCCACCCCCCACCCCCCGCCTCCCCACCCCCGCTCAGAGGGCGCACTTTCAGAGAAAGAGTGGCTATTCCTCGCCGGATAGCCACTCTTTCTCTGAAAGTGCAGGGCGATGAGGGGCGTTGTCCACAGGGGTGGAGATCGTCGGGCTTGGTGGGTGAGGGTTAGCGCATGTCTCGTGTGCCGCGCCGCCCACCGGAACTGGTCGGTCGGGTGTTCTTCGCCAGGGAAGTCGTCCGTCGTGGCCTGCTGACCAAGAACGATCTTCGGAGTAGTGCCTGGCAGCGGCTCTTCCAGAACGTCTACGCCGACGCCCGCCTCGAAATCTCGCACCGCGCCCGTTGTCGCGCCGCGGCCTCTTGGCTGTTGCCGCCGGGATGCGCCATCGCCGGCCACTCGGCGGCGAGCATGCACGGAGGGCCGCAACCCGGGCCCAGCGCACCCGTCGAGGTGGTGGTCGAACCGTCCGCGCGATTCGGTCCGTTGGATGGCCTTCGCATCCATGTGGCGGCGTGGCGGGAAGGAGACGTGCAGCGGATCGAGGGCATTCCCGTCACCACCGTCGCCCGCACATGCTGGGACGTGGCCTGCTGGCTGGACCTGGAGGACTCCGTCGCCCTCATCGACTCGCTGCGGCACGCCGGTGTGGCGGAGCTTCACGATCTTGAGCGCTACCTCGACGAACGCCGCGGTGAACGAGGATGGCGGAGGTTCGCCGAGGCGCTGAGCCTGAGCGACGGCGGCGCCGAGTCACTGCCCGAGTCACGGCTGCGGGTACGCCTCGTCAAAGCCGGCCTTCCGCCGCCGGTCACCCAACACGTCATCAGCCGGGCTGGACGTTTCATCGCACGCGTTGACCTCGCCTGGCCGGACCTCAAGATCGCCGTGGAGTACGAGGGCGTTTGGCACCATGATCCGGCCCAGTTCCACCGAGACCGGCGGCGCCTGAACAGGATCCTCGGCGATGACTGGATCGTTCTGCACATCACCAGTCAGCGCATGCGGGACGATTTCCAGGGCTTCCTCACCGAACTGCGTACCGTCATCAACTCCCGGCGGCGCTGATCCTGGCTGCTGGCTCGCCCACGGAATGGCCCGCCTCATTCACGGAAAGAGTGGCCATCCGTCGCGGGATAGCCACTCTTTCCGTGAAAGTGCTGCAGTTCTATGGGCGTCAGGCCGACAGGTGCTTCTCCAGGTCGTCGATGATCTTGTTGGCGGCGCCGACGCCGATGCCGGTCATCCAGATCTCGTCGGAGACGACGTGCGCCTTGCCCGCCTTGACGGCCGGGAGGCCCTTCCAGAGGGCGCCGGCGGTGACCTTGGCCTGCTCGGCGGCGGCCTTCTCGCCGTACGCGGTCACGAAGATGACGTCTCCGTCGACCTCGCCGATCCGCTCCGGGCTCACCCGGTCCATCCGCCGGTCCTCCTTGCCGGTGAGCAGCTGCCGCTCGGGACGGCCCAGGCCGGTGTCGCCGATGACGATGCCGGAGAACGAGTCCGGCCCGTACACCCGGATCTCGGTCGGCATGAAGCGGACGATGGAGATCTTGCGGGTGGCGGCGTCGCCGAGCTTGGCGCCGAACTCCTTTGCCCGGGTCTCGTAGGTGGTGAGCAGGTCGCGCGCCTGCTGCTCCTTGCCGAGCGCCTTGCCGTCGAGGAGGAAGTTCTCCTTCCAGGTGATGCCCACCTTCTCGGTGAAGACGGTGGGCGCGATCGCGGCCAGCTCGTCGTAGAACTTCTCCTGGCGGAACTTGCTGCCGAGGATCAGGTCCGGCTTCAGGGCGTTGATCGCCTCGAGGTCGGGCTCGGTGAGCACGCCGACCTCCTTGATGCCGGCGAGCTTCTCCTCGCCGAAGTAGGTCGGCCAGCTCTTCGCCTGACCGGCGGTGGCGGCGCCGACCGGCGTGACGCCCAGCGACAGCGCGGTGTCGATCTTGTCGGTGTCGAGCACGACGACGCGCTTGGGCTCGGCGGGCACCTTCGTGGTGCCCATCGCGTGGGTGATCTCCCGGGTCTCCCCGGTGGTACTGCCGGCGACCGGGTCGCTCTCACCGCAGGCGGTGAGACCGACGCCGAGGGCGAGCGCCGCGGTGAGGGCGGCGGCGAGACGACGCATCAGTGTCCTTTCGAGGGGTACGAGCCGGCGCGCGGAGTCCCCGCGTCGTCGGCGGAGGGGCGGGACGCCGGAGCGGCGCCCGCCACGATCGGGTCGGCGGAGTGTCCAGCGCCGGGTAGCGGCGCCAGGGACGGGCTGGTGAGGCCGGGCACCACCAGCGGGGCGCCGGTCACCGGGCAGGGCACGACGACGCAGTCGAGCCCGAAGACGTCCCGCACCAGGTCGGCGGTGAGGATGTCCCGGGGCGGTCCGGCCGCGACGACGGCGCCGGAGCGCATGGCGATGAGGTGGTCGGCGTACCGGGCGGCCTGGTTGAGGTCGTGCAGCACGGCGACGACCGTCCGGCCCCGCTCGGAGCGCAGCCGGTGCAGCAGGTCCAGCACCTCGACCTGGTGAGCCAGGTCGAGGAAGGTGGTCGGCTCGTCGAGCAGCAGCGCCTCGGTGTCCTGTGCGAGCGTCATCGCGATCCAGACCCGCTGGCGCTGCCCGCCGGAGAGGGTGTCGACCGGGCGGTCGGCCAGACCGGCGACGTCGGCGAGGGCCATCGCCCGGTCCACCGCCTCCCGGTCCTCCGTCGACCACTGCCGCCACCAGCGCTGGTACGGCTGCCGGCCCCGCCCGACCAGGTCGGTGACGGTCACCCCCTCGGGCACCAGCGGGCTCTGCGGCAGCACCCCGAGCCGCCGGGCGACCTCGCGGGTGGGCAGGTCCCGGATGGCGGCGCCGTCGAGCAGCACCGTTCCCCGGCGAGGGGTGAGCAGGCGGGCCATCGTGCGCAGCAGCGTGGACTTGCCACAGGCGTTCGGCCCGACGATCACGGTGAACGCGTCGCGGGGCAGGTCGAGGTCGAGCCCGTCCAGCACGGTCCGCTCGTCGTAGCCGGCGACCAGGTCGCGGGTGGAGAGCATCAGACCTCCTTCCGAGGGGCGGCGGGCGACAGCCGCCGGGCGGTCACGACGACAGCGCACACCGGCGCGGACCCGGGCGGCACGACGGCGCCGCGGGCCCGCTCGACCACCGTCGTCACGACGACCTCCGGCGGCCGCGGAGCAGCAGGAACATGAGGTACGGGCCGCCGATGGCGGCGGTGAGCACACCGGCCGGCAACTGGGTCGGCGCGAACAGCCGCCGGCCGGCCAGGTCGGCGAGCACCAGCAGCAGCGCGCCCAGCAGTGCCGCGCACACCAGCGGCGGACGCTCGGCGCGAACCAGGCGACGGGCCAGTTGCGGGGCGACCAGGGCGACGAAGTCGACGGCGCCGACCTGGGCGGTGACCATCGCGGCGACCAGCACGCCGGTGCCGGCCAGCCCGATCCGGCGGGCCACCGGCCGCAGCCCGATGCCGCGGGCGGTGTCGTCGTCCAGGGCGCTGCTGTTGAGGGCCCAGCCGGCCCAGGCCAGCACGGGCAGGAGCGCGACCAGCGTCGCGGTGATCCACACCGTCTCCGTCCAGCCCTTGCCGGCGAGGGTACCGATCAGCCAGATCTGGGCCCGCAGCCCGTCGATCGGGTCGGCGGTCAGCAGGACCACCTCGATAAGCGCCCGCAGTGCGAACGCCACCGCCACACCGGCAAGCACGAACCGCTGGGCGGCCAGCCCGTGCCGGGCGCCGAGGACGAACAGCAGGCCGGCGGCGACCAGCCCGCCGACCAGGGCGCTCGGCGCGACCAGAACCGCGGCGGCGCCGGTGGTCAGGGCCACCGTGGCGGCGAGGCCGGCGCCCTGGGTGATGCCGATGACGTCCGGGCTGGCGAGCGGGTTGCGGGCCACGCTCTGGATCAGCGTGCCGGCCACCCCGAACGCCGCGCCGGCCGCGGCCGCGAGCACCAACCGGGGCAGCCGAAGGTCGAGCACCACCAGGTCGTACGGGGTGCCGGCGCCGGAGAGCGCACGCAGCACGTCCGGAGCGGCGACGTACGGGGTGCCGAGGGACATGCTCAGCACGCCCGCAACGACCAGCAGCACGACGAGCACGGCGGCGACGAGCACCGCCCGGCGGCGGATCTGCACGCTGACCGGCCCGACCTTCAGGAGTGACCGCCCGGGCAGCACGGCGAGCACGGCACTCACGCGGTCACCACCTTGGCGCGGCGGACCATGATCGCGAGCAGGGGCGCGCCGATCAGCGCGGTGACGATGCCGGCCGGCACCTCGCCCGGCGGGTCGACGAGCCGGCCGACCACGTCCGCGCCGAGGAGCAACGTGGGCCCGAGCAGGGCCGAGAGCGCGAGGGTCCAGCGGTGGTCCGCGCCGACCAGGGCCCGGGCCAGGTGCGGGACGGCGAGGCCGACGAAGGCGATCGGGCCGGCAGCGGCGACCGCGGCACCGGTGAGCAGCACGGCGGCGGCGCCCCCGCCGAGGCGGACCAGCCCGATCCGGTGACCGAGCCCCCGCGCCACGTCGTCGCCGAGGGCGAGGGCGTCCAGGCTCCGCGCCACCAGGGCGGCCAGCACCAGGCCGGCGAGGACGAACGGGAACACCTGCGCGGCGACGGACAGGTCCCGGCCGGCGAGCCCGCCGACGACCCAGAACCGGTACTCCTCGAAGGTGCGCGCGTCGATGCTGAGCAGCGCGTACACGATCGAGGCCAGGCTCGCGTCGAGGGCCGCGCCGACCAGCGCGAGGGTGACCGGGCTGGCGCCCTCGCGGGCGCGGGCGGCGACGGCGAAGACCAGCACGCCGGCGCCGAGCGCGCCGGTGATGCCGAACCAGACGTATCCGGCGAGGGTGGAGACCCCGAACACCGAGATGGCCAGCACCACGCCGAACGAGGCACCGGCGCTGATGCCGAGGATCCGGGGTTCGGCCAGGGGGTTGCGGGTCAGCGCCTGGAGCAGCACCCCGGCCACGGCGAGCGCCATCCCGACGGCCAGGCCGAGCGCGGTCCGCGGCATCCGGAGTTCCCGGACGATGGTGGTGGCCTCCCCGACGTCGGGAGCCACCAGCGCGTGCCACACCTGGTCGACGGTGAGCGGGCGGCTGCCCAGGGCGAAGCTCGCCAGCACCGCCAGCAGCAGAACGAAGGCCGCCGCCGCCGTGACCGCCAGCCGACGGCCGACGCGCCCACGGGTGGGGGAACCGGCCGGGGCGGGCCGGGTGGCGAGGGTGGTCACGGGTCTCCTGCACGGGCGGCGCTTAGGTACGCCTTACCTTAGCTGACCAGCCGGAGGGCACCTAACCAGCGCCGGTCGATCGAGCGGACGCAGTCTCCGGCACCCCCTAACCTGAGGGAATGCGATTCGACCAGCACACGGTCGTCCTCCTGGTCCGCCCGCCGGACGCGCCGGAGCTGCCGCCGGAGGCGCTCGACCGACTCCAGAACGCCCACCTGGCGCATCAGGCCGGGCTGGTGGAGCAGGGTCTCGTCCTCGCCGCCGGACCGTTCGTCGACGCGGACGACGAACGGTTGCGCGGATTCATGGTGCTCTCCATCTCGCCCGACGAGGCCCGCGAGCTGTACGCGAACGACCCGGCGGTGCGCGCCGGGCGGCTGGCCGTCCAGGTGATGAGCTGGATGGTTCCGGAGGGGATTCTCCGCTTCGAGAGCGTGCCGGTCCCCCGCTCGATGCTGGAGGCGGCGGCCGGCGACTGACCGGCAACCCGGGCCGGTCAGGACCGCGGGTCAGCCGACGCGCGAGGGCGGCGCCGCCTCGTCGGGCAGTTGGTCCGGCCGGGCGTCCGACCCGGTCAGGAGTTCGCCGATCGGCACGACCCGGAGGGCGTCCACCGGCCCGACGATCACCCGGATCTCGGGGAAGTAGTCACGCAGCACCTGGCGGCAGCGCCCGCACGGCGGCAGCACCTCCCGCCCCCGGTCTCCCACGCCGACGATCGTCTCCAGCTCGGTGACACCCTGCGTGGCGGCGGCACCGACCGTGACGACCTCGGCGCACAGGTCACCGGTGGCGTGGCGCACGTTCACCCCGCTGAAGACCCGCCCGTCGGCGGTCCGCGCGGCCGCCGCCACGGTGTGCCGGTCGCCGCGGCAGCGCAGCTTCGCCACCGCCATGGCGGCCTGCACCAACGCCCGGTCGGTGTCCCGCATCGTCATGGTCCCGCCCCCGTGGTCGACGTCGGCGGTCAACTCTAGACGGGGCGCACGCCGATAACCCCGGGGCGCTGGGCGGCCGCCCTGCCTATCCTTGGCGACGACATGCAGAAAGAAGCCGCCTCCGCCGCGCCCGACACCGTACGCGAGCTGCACCGCCGCCTGAACCCCCTGATGTTCCGCGACCAGCGCCGCCTCCAGCGGCGACTGGACGGCGTCCGGAAGCTGCGCGACCCGCAGCGCCGGGAGTCGGCGCTGGCCGAGATCGCCGCGGACGTGGCACGGGCCGAGGCGCGGCTGGCGAGCCGGCGGGCCGCCGTACCGGCGATCACCTACCCGCCGGCGCTGCCGGTCAGCGAGCGCAGGGACGACATCGCGGCGGCGATCCGCGACCACCAGGTGGTGATCGTCGCGGGCGAGACAGGCTCCGGCAAGACCACCCAGCTGCCCAAGATCTGCCTGGAGCTGGGGCGCGGGATCAACGGACTGATCGGGCACACCCAGCCCCGCCGGCTGGCCGCGCGGACGGTCGCCGACCGGATCGCCGAGGAGCTGGGCACCGAGCTGGGCGACGTGGTCGGCTACAAGGTCCGCTTCACCGACCAGGTCAGCGAGCACAGCCTGGTCAAGTTGATGACCGACGGCATCCTGCTCGCCGAGTTGCAGACCGACCGGATGCTGCGCCAGTACGACACGCTCATCGTCGACGAGGCGCACGAGCGCAGCCTCAACATCGACTTCATCCTCGGCTACCTCAAGCAGCTCCTGCCCCGCCGCCCCGACCTCAAGCTGATCATCACCTCGGCGACCATCGAGACCGACCGGTTCGCGCGGCACTTCGCCGACGCCGAGGGCAACCCCGCCCCGGTCGTGGAGGTCTCCGGGCGGACGTACCCGGTGGAGGTGCGGTACCGGCCGCTGGTCGAGGTGACCGAGTCGGAGGACGAGGCGGACGAGGAGATCGTCCGCGACCAGATCCAGGCCATCGGCGACGCGGTGGAGGAACTCGCCGCCGAGGGTCCCGGCGACATCCTGGTCTTCCTCTCCGGCGAGCGGGAGATCCGGGACACCGCGGAGACGCTCGGCAAGCTGGTGCAGAAGAAACGGTCGCTGCTGGGCACCGAGATCCTCCCCCTGTACGCGCG
The DNA here is from genome assembly GCF_052068455.1 of Micromonospora sp. H33. Taxonomy (NCBI): domain Bacteria; kingdom Bacillati; phylum Actinomycetota; class Actinomycetes; order Micromonosporales; family Micromonosporaceae; genus Micromonospora; species Micromonospora sp. H33. Next base: position 206,307 of record NZ_JBQHDE010000006.1, read on the forward strand.
CCTGAGCACCGCCGAGCAGCACCGTGTCTTCGCCCCGCACACCGGGCGCCGGGTCGTGCTCGCCACCAACGTCGCGGAGACCTCGCTGACCGTGCCGGGCATCAAGTACGTGGTGGACCCGGGCACCGCCCGCATCTCCCGCTACTCCCACCGGTTGAAGGTGCAGCGGCTGCCCATCGAGCCGGTCTCCCAGGCGTCGGCCAACCAGCGCAAGGGGCGCTGCGGGCGTACCTCGGACGGCATCTGTATCCGGCTCTATGACGAACAGGACTTCCTCTCCCGCCCGGAGTTCACCGACCCGGAGATCCTGCGGACCAACCTCGCGTCGGTCATCCTCCAGATGACCGCGATCGGGCTCGGCGACATCGCCGCGTTCCCGTTCATCGATCCGCCGGACCGGCGCAACATCGCCGACGGCGTGAACCTGCTGCACGAGCTGAGTGCCCTGGACCCGGCCGAGACCGACCCGGCGAAGCGGCTCACCCCGCTCGGCCGGCGGCTCGCCCAACTGCCGGTGGACCCGCGACTGGCCCGGATGGTGCTCGAGGGCGAGCGCAACGGGTGCGCCACCGAGGTGGTCGTGATCGCGGCCGCGCTGTCGATCCAGGACCCGCGTGAGCGCCCGGCGGAGAAGCAGGCCCAGGCCGACCAGGCGCACGCCCGGTTCGCCGACAAGGAGTCGGACTTCGTCGCGTACCTGAACCTGTGGCGGTACCTGCGCGAGCAGCAGCGCACCCTGTCGTCGAGCGCGTTCCGGCGGATGTGCAAGGCGGAGTACCTGAACTACCTGCGGGTCCGCGAGTGGCAGGACATCGTGAGCCAGCTCCGCCAGGTCCTGCGTACCCCGGAACAGGAGCGGGACGGGCGGCGGGGCCGGCGGGGTCCGGCGGACGCCGCGCCCGACGGCGACGGGCGGCGGCACGCCGGCGCGGACCTGCCGGAGGAGATCGACACCCCGAAGGTGCACCAGTCCCTGCTGGCCGGGCTGCTCTCCCACATCGGGCTGAAGGACCCGCAGAAGCACGAGTACCTGGGGGCGCGCGGGGCGAAGTTCGCGCTCTTCCCCGGGTCGGCGCTGTTCAAGAAGCCGCCACGCTGGGTGATGGCCGCCGAGCTGGTGGAGACCACCCGGCTCTGGGGCCGGGTCGACGGGCGGATCGAGCCGGAGTGGGTCGAGCCGCTCGCCCAGCACCTGGTCAAGCGCAGCTACAGCGAGCCGCACTGGGAGAAGAAGCAGGCCGCGGTGATGGCGTACGAGAAGGTGACCCTGTACGGGATCCCGATCGTCACCTCCCGCAAGGTCACCTTCGGCCGGATCGATCCGGCGCTGAGTCGGGAGCTGTTCATCCGGCACGCCCTCGTCGAGGGGGACTGGCAGACCCACCACCAGTTCTGGACGGACAACCAGCGGTTGCTGGCCGAGGTGGAGGAGCTGGAGAACCGGGCGCGGCGGCGGGACATCCTGGTCGACGACGAGACGATCTTCCAGTTCTACGACGAGCGGATCCCCGCCGACGTGGTCTCCGGGCGGCACTTCGACGCGTGGTGGAAGAAGACCCGCCGGGAGCAGCCGGACCTGCTCACCTTCACCCGCGAGCTGCTGGTCAACGACGACCGGGGCGGGGTGGACGAGGCCGACTACCCGGACGAGTGGCGGGCCGACGGGGTGAGCCTGCCGCTCACGTACACGTTCGACCCGGGCACCCCGACCGACGGCGTGACCGTGGACATCCCGCTGCCCCTGCTCAACCAGGTGCCGACGGAGAGCTTCGACTGGCAGGTGCCGGGCCTGCGCGAGGAACTGGTGATCGCGCTGATCCGCTCGCTGCCCAAGGCGGTCCGGCGCAACTTCGTCCCGGTGCCGGACTACGCCCGTGCCGCCCTCGCGGAGATGCCGGCCGGCGAGGAGCCGCTGCTGGACGCGCTCACCCGGCAACTGCGCCGGATGACCGGGGTGACCGTGCCCCGGGACGCCTGGGACGTCGACCGGCTCCCGGCCCACCTGCGGGTCAGCTTCCGGGTGCTCGACGAGGAGAACAAGCCGGTCGCCGAGGGCAAGGACCTGCCGGCCCTGCAACGCCAGCTCAAGGCGGAGGTACGCCAGGTGGTGGCGGCCGCCGCGCCGGACGTCGCCCGGACCGGCCTGACGGAGTGGAGCATCGGCACCCTCCCCCGCACCATCGAGCAGGTCCGCGCCGGCTACGCGGTCACCGCGTACCCGGCGCTGGTCGACGAGGGCGCCACGGTGGGGGTGAAGGTGTTCGACTCCCCCGCCGAGCAGGAGGCCGCCCACTGGGCGGGCACCCGGCGGCTGCTGCGGCTGACGGTGCCGTCGCCGGCGAAGTTCCTCCAGGGGCGCCTCTCCAACGAGGCGAAGCTGGCGCTAAGCCGCAACCCGCACGGCGGGGTGCAGGCGTTGATCGAGGACGCGGCCGGCGCGGCGATCGACAAGCTCGTCGCCGACGCGGGCGGCCCCGCCTGGGACGCCGAGGGCTTCGCGGCACTGCGCGAGACCGTGCGCGCCGGACTGGTGGACACCGTCGTCGAGCTGATGGACCGCGTCCGGCGGGTGCTCGCTGCCGCGTACGCCATCGAGCAGCGCCTGGGCGCGACCCGGAACCTCGCGGTCGTGGCGGCCCTGGCCGACATCCGCAACCAGCTCACCGGGCTGGTGCACGCCGGCTTCATCACCGAGACCGGGTACGCCCGCCTGCCCGACCTGCTGCGCTACCTGACCGCGATCGAGCGCCGGCTGGACCGGCTGCCGGGTAACCCGGCCCGCGACAAGCAGCAGCAGGACCGGATCACGGCGGTGCAGAAGGAGTACGCGGACCTGCTGGCCGCGCTGCCGCCCACCAAGCGGCAGTCGGCGGCCGTCCGGCAGATCCGCTGGATGATCGAGGAGCTGCGGGTGAACGTGTTCGCCCAGGCGCTCGGCACCCCGTACCCGGTGAGCGAGCAACGGATCTACCGCGCGATGGACGACGCCGAGGGCCGCTGACCGTCAGAGCGGCTCCACGCCCGCGGGGAGGTCGTCGGTCGCGGTGGCGTCGTGGACGTACTCCATCAGGATGCGGCGCAGCTCGCGGCCGGCGTGGGTGGGCACCACGTCGCGACGGCGGGCCACCGCGATCGTGCGGCGGACGCCCGGCGGGGCGAGCCGGGTGACCCGGATGCCGGGCCGGCGGGCCACCACGATGCCGGGGACCAGGGCGATCCCGAGCCCCGCCTCGACGAAGCTCAGCACGGCGTCCATCTCCCCGCCGTCGACCGAGAGGGTCGGCTCGAAGCCGGCCTCCCGGCACGCCTGGAGGGTGGCGTCGCGCAGGTCGTAGCCCTCCCGGAACATGACCAGCGGCTGGCCGCGCAGGTCGGTGATGCGCAGGTGGCCGCCGGGCGGCACGGTCGGCACCGGGTCCACCGAGGCCACCACCAGGCTCTCGGTGAGGATCGGGTCGGCCCGCAGGCCCGGGTCGGCACCCTGCGCCGGCATGATGATCAAGGCCAGGTCAAGGTCGCCCCGCAGCAGGTCGCGCACCAGATCCTGCGAACCGCCCTCCTCCACCCGCAGGTCCACGGTGGGGTAGGCGTCGCGGAAGCGGCGCAGCACCGGCGGGGCGAGCGAGGTGGCCAGGCTGGGGGTGGCACCGAGGCGGACCCGCCCGCGCCGCAGGCCCACCAGCTCCTGCACCTCCCGGGTCGCGGTGTCCACGTCGGCGAGGATCCGCTTGGCCAACGGCAGCAGCACCTCCCCCGCCGCGGTGAGCCCGATCTTGCCCCTTACCCGTTCGAACAGCGGCGCCCCCAGGTCGGCCTCCAGAGCGTGAATTTGCTTACTCAGTGAGGGCTGCGTTATGCCGACCTGGTCGGCCGCCTGGGTGAAATGTCGTAGTTCTGCGACCGCCACGAAGTACCGGAGCTGATGGAGCTGCATCTACATAGCCTATGGCTATCAAGACTGCGAGGTCGATGCATTGGACGACTGATCAAATCACTCCTAGCGTCGGGCTTGTGGTAGTCACGAGAACTCGGTCGCCCATCCGCTCCAGCGTCGGCCTCAAGGCCGTCATGGCGGTGACGGGCATCATCCTGGTGCTGTTCCTCGTCGCGCACATGCTCGGCAACCTCAAGGTCTTCACGGGCGCGTCGTCGTTCGACCACTACGCCCACTGGCTGCGCGAGATCGGCGCCCCGCTGCTGCCCGGCGTCTGGTTCCTGTGGATCATGCGGATGGCGCTGCTGGTGTCGGTGGTCGCCCACATCTGGGCCGCCACCACGCTCGCGCTGCGCGCCCGGGCCGCCCGCCCGGTCCAGTACGCGCACCGCAAGAAGATCCAGGGCAGCTACGCCGCCCGCACGATGCGCTGGGGTGGTGTGATCATCCTGCTCTTCGTGATCTACCACATCCTGGACCTGACCACCGGCACGCTGAACCCGGTCGGCGACCCGAGCCGCCCGTACGCCAACGTGGTCGCCGACTTCGCGCCCGCGCGCTGGTACGTCACGCTCTTCTACACCCTGGCCGTCGTCGCGGTCGGCTTCCACCTGCGGCACGGCGTCTTCAGCGCGCTGCGCAGCCTCGGCCAGCAGACCCCGCGGGGCGAGCGCCGGGCGAAGAACGTCGCCCTGGCCGTCGCCGTCGTCCTGTGCGCCGGCTACCTCGTGGTCCCGTTCGCCGTACTCACCGGATTGGTGTCCTGACCATGGATCTCTACACCGAAGGCGACCCGGTCGCCGACACCAGGGCTCCCGACGGCCCCATCGAGACCCGCTGGGAACGCCGCCGCTTCGAAGCGAAGCTGGTCAACCCGGCCAACCGCCGGAAGATGACGGTGATCGTGGTCGGCACCGGCCTGGCCGGCGGCTCGGCCGCGGCGACCCTGGCCGAGCAGGGTTACCAGGTCAAGTCGTACTGCTACCAGGACAGCCCGCGCCGGGCGCACTCGATCGCCGCGCAGGGCGGCATCAACGCCGCGAAGAACTACCGCAACGACGGCGACTCGGTGCACCGGCTCTTCTACGACACCGTCAAGGGCGGCGACTTCCGCTCCCGCGAGTCGAACGTGCACCGGCTGGCCGAGGTCTCGGTCAACATCATCGACCAGTGCGTGGCGCAGGGCGTGCCGTTCGCCCGCGAGTACGGCGGCCTGCTGGACACCCGCTCGTTCGGTGGCGCCCAGGTGCAGCGCACCTTCTACGCCCGGGGCCAGACGGGCCAGCAGCTGCTGCTCGGGGCGTACCAGGCCCTGGAGCGGCAGATCGGCCTCGGCAACGTGGAGATGAACGCCCGGCACGAGATGCTGGAGCTGATCATCGTCGACGGCAAGGCCCGGGGCATCGTCGTCCGGGACCTGGTCACCGGCGAGATCACCACGGAGTTCGCCGACGCTGTCGTGCTCGCCTCCGGCGGGTACGGCAATGTCTTCTACCTCTCCACCAACGCCAAGGGCTGCAACGTCACCGCGACCTGGCGGGCGCACCGCAAGGGCGCGTACTTCGCCAACCCCTGCTACACGCAGATCCACCCGACCTGTATCCCGGTCTCGGGCGACCACCAGTCGAAGCTGACCCTGATGAGCGAGTCGCTGCGCAACGACGGCCGGGTGTGGGTGCCGAAGGCCAAGGGCGACGACCGCGACCCGCGGGACATCCCCGAGGACGAGCGGGACTACTACCTGGAGCGGATCTACCCCTCCTTCGGCAACCTGGTGCCGCGGGACATCGCCTCCCGGGCCGCGAAGAACGTCTGCGACGAGGGCCGCGGTGTCGGCCCGGGCGGGCTCGGCGTCTACCTGGACTTCGCCGACGCGATCAAGCGGCTCGGCCGCAAGGCCATCGAGGCGAAGTACGGCAACCTCTTCGAGATGTACGAGCGGATCACCGGCGAGGACCCGTACGAGGTCCCGATGCGCATCTACCCCGCCGTGCACTACACGATGGGTGGCCTGTGGGTCGACTACGACCTCCAGTCGACCATCCCCGGCCTGTTCGTGATCGGCGAGGCGAACTTCTCCGACCACGGCGCGAACCGGCTGGGCGCCTCCGCGCTCATGCAGGGCCTCGCCGACGGCTACTTCGTGCTGCCGAACACCATCGCCAACTACCTGGCGGCCGGCCCGTTCGACAAGGTCGACGGCAGCCACCCGGCGGCGGTCCAGGCGCGGCGCGACGTCGAGGACCGCATCCAGCGGCTGCTGGCAGTCAACGGCGACCGCACGGTCGACTCGTTCCACCGCGAGCTGGGCCAGATCATGTGGGAGCACTGCGGCATGGAGCGCTCCGAGGCCGGGCTGCGCAAGGCGATCGACGAGATCCGGGCACTGCGCGAGGAGTTCTGGCAGCGGGTGCGGATCATCGGCGACGGCGACGGGCTCAACCAGTCGCTGGAGAAGGCCGGCCGGGTGGCCGACTTCTTCGAACTGGCCGAACTGATGTGCATCGACGCCCTGCACCGCGAGGAGTCCTGCGGCGGCCACTTCCGCGCCGAGCACCAGACCCCGGACGGCGAGGCGCAGCGCGACGACGAGCGGTTCGCGTACGTGGCGGCCTGGGAGTACGGCGCCGAGCAGCCCGTGCTGCACAAGGAAGACCTGAAGTTCGAATACGTCCACCCCACGCAGCGGAGCTACAAGTGAACCTGACCCTGCGCATCTGGCGCCAGAAGGGCCCTGAGGACAAGGGTCGGATGGTGACCTACCAGGTCGACGACGTGTCTCCGGACATGTCGTTCCTGGAGATGCTCGACGTGCTGAACGAGCGGCTGATCCTCGCCGGCGAGGAGCCGGTGGCGTTCGACCACGACTGCCGCGAGGGTATCTGCGGCATGTGCGGCCTGATGATCAACGGCAACGCGCACGGGCCGCAGCGCGGCACCACCGCCTGCCAGCTGCACATGCGGCAGTTCAAGGACGGCGACACGATCGACATCGAACCGTGGCGGGCCCGGGCCTTCCCGGTCATCAAGGACCTGGTGGTCAACCGCAACGCGTTCGACAAGATCATCGCTGCGGGTGGCTTCATCACCGCCCCGACCGGCAGCGCGCCGGAGGCACACTCCGTGCCGGTCGCCAAGGCCAACGCCGACGCCGCCTTCGAGTCGGCCGCCTGCATCGGCTGCGGCGCCTGCGTGGCGGCCTGCCCGAACGGCTCCGGCATGCTCTTCACCGCCGCCAAGGTCACCCAGCTCTCGCTGCTGCCGCAGGGCCAGCCGGAGCGCTACACCCGGGTGATCGGCATGGTGGACGCGCACGACGAGGCGGGCTTCGGCGGCTGCACCAACGCCGGTGAGTGCACGGTGGTCTGCCCGAAGGGCATCCCGCTGAACACCATCGGCCGGCTCAACCGCGACTACCTCGCGGCCACCGCCAAGCGGAGCGACAACACCCCCGGCTCCTGACCGGGCCGGGGCCCGCCCGCCCGCCCCGGACCACATCACCTCCTTCACGGAAAGAGTGGCTATCCGACGTCGGATAGCCACTCTTTCCGTGTAGGTGCGCGCCGACTGTGCGCCGGCGCGGGCGGCGGGCGGGTCGGTTCAAGTGGGCGCACGCGGGTAGCACCTTCGGGAGGACGCCGAGAGGGGATTCCGGGACATGAAGGCGCTGACCTGGCAGGGCAAGCGGGACGTACGGGTCGCGGAGGTGCCCGCCCCCCGGATCGAGGAGCCGACCGACGCGGTCATCCGGATCACCTCCACCGCGATCTGCGGCTCGGACCTGCACCTCTACGAGGTCCTCGGGCCGTACCTGAAGCCGGGCGACGTGCTCGGCCACGAACCGATGGGCATCGTCGAGGAAATCGGCCCCGCCGTGACCCGGCTCAAGCCCGGTGACCGGGTGGTGGTGCCGTTCACCATCTCCTGCGGCTCGTGCTGGATGTGCGACCGCCAGCTCTACGCACAGTGCGAGACCACCCAGGTGACCGCCGAGGGCAAGGGCGCGGCGCTGTTCGGCTACACGAAGCTCTACGGCTCGGTGCCGGGTGGGCAGGCGGAGTACCTGCGCGTGCCGCACGCCCAGTTCGGCCCGATCAAGGTCCCGGAGACCGGGCCCGACGAGCGCTGGCTCTACCTCTCCGACATCCTCCCCACCGCCTGGCAGGCGGTGAAGTACGCGGACACGCCGCCCGGCGGCACCCTCGCCGTCTTCGGGCTCGGCCCGGTGGGCCAGTTCTGCGCGCGGGTCGGCCGGCACCTCGGCGCCGGCCGGGTGATCGGCCTGGACCTGGTGCCGGAGCGCCTCGAGATGGCCCGCCGGCACGGCGTCGAGGTGCTCGACGTCAGCGAACTCGACGACGTGCCGGGCGCGCTGATCGACCTGGTCGACGGCCGGGGACCGGACGCGGTGATCGACGCGGTCGGCATGGAGGCGCACGGCGCGCCCGCCGGCAAGCTCGCCCAGGCCGCCGCCGGCCTGCTGCCCGACAAGCTGGCCCAGACCATGACCGACAAGGTGGGCGTGGACCGGCTGGTCGTCCTCAAGGCCGCGCTCAAGGCCGTCCGGCGCGGCGGCACGATCTCGATCTCCGGGGTGTACGGCGGCGAGGTCAACCCGCTCCCGTTGATGGAGATGTTCGACCGGGGCGTCCAGCTGCGGATGGGGCAGTGCCACGTCCGCCGGTGGACCGACGAGATCATCCCCCTGCTCTCCGGCGACGACGACCCGCTGGGCGTCGAGGACCTGCGGACCCACCGGCTGCCGCTGGCGGACGCGCCGCGGGCGTACGAGATGTTCCAGAAGAAGGAGGACGGCTGCGTCAAGGTCGTGCTCGCGCCGTGAGCGGCGCGCTGCGCCGGCGCCTGGGGTCGGGAAAGGATCCCTTCCTGACGCCTCAGCTGGAGCACCGGCCCCCTCTTACCACGTCGGGCTACCGTGTACGTCGGGACTCGGCGGAGGGACGGCGATGGCGGCACCAGCGAAGCGCGGGGATCGGGGCACGCCCGTCGGGCGGCGGGTGCGCGGAGCCGTCGGGTTGGCGGCACTGGCCGGCCTCGCCTGGGCGGTGCGGGACGTCCCGCTGGCGCTCGGCGGCCGGCTGACCGGCGCCCGCGCCGAGCGGGCCGCCTGCTCGCCGCAGTACCGCGCCGGCGCCTTCCGCAACCCGGCGAGCAGCCGGTCGATGGCCGGCGCGCCGGATCGCAACCTGATCCGCGAGCTGATCTTCGGCAAGCAGAAGCGCCACCCGACCGCCGCCGTGCCGCTGCTGCGGCCCGCCGACCCGCCTGCGGGCGACGCGGTGCGGGAGCTGAACGTCATCTGGTACGGGCACGCGTCCGCGCTGATCGAGATCGAGGGGCGGCGGGTGCTGGTCGACCCGGTGTGGAGCGACCGCTGCTCCCCGTCCACGCTGGTCGGGCCGAAGCGGCTGCACCAGCCCCCGGTACGCCTCGACGAGCTGCCCCCGGTCGACGCGATCCTGATCTCCCACGACCACTACGACCACCTCGACCTCGCCACGGTGCGGGAGCTGACCGCCCGCCAGGACGCGCCGTTCGTGGTGCCGCTCGGCGTGGGCGCCCACCTCGAGCGGTGGGGCGTGCCGGCGCACCGGATCGTCGAGCTGGACTGGTCGGAAAGCCACCAGGTCGGGGCCCTGACGATGACCGCCGCCCCCGCCCAGCACTTCTCCGGCCGAGGCCTGCGCCGCGACGGCACGCTCTGGAGCTCGTGGGTGATCGCCGGCGCGCACCGGAGCGTCTTCTACACCGGCGACTCCGGCTACTTCGACGGGTACGCGGCGATCGGTGCCGCGTACGGGCCGTTCGACGTGACGCTCATGCAGATCGGCGCGTACGACCGGGCCTGGCCGAGCATCCACATGTTCCCGGAGGAGGCGGTCACCGCTCACCTGGACCTGCAGGGCGGTCTGCTGATCCCGGTGCACTGGGCGACGTTCAACCTCGCCCTGCACGACTGGTCCGAGCCGGTGGACCGGCTCTGGGCGGAGGCGAAGGCCCGGGACGTGCGGCTGGCGGTTCCCCGCCCGGGCGAGCGGGTGGTGGTGGACGACCCGCCGCCGGTGGACGGCTGGTGGCAGGCGGTCGCCTGACGCTCAGAGGACGAAGGCGTCGGTCCAGAGGGCGCCCGAGCGGCCGGAGAGCGAGTCCAGCATGGCCACCGCCTGGCCGTCGGTGAGCTGCGCGACGAAGTCGATGATCGCCCGGCCCCGCGCCTTGCCGAGCCGGTCCGGCGTCCGCGGGTGCAGCTCCGCCTCGGCCAGCTCGACGAGGTCGTGCAGGCGGCGCGGCAGCCGCGACTCCTCCTCCGGATCGAGCAGCCAGTCCAGCAGGGCCTCGACCAGCGTGCCGAGCAGCCGCGCCTGGCCGCGCTGGTGCAGTGCCAGGTCGGGCCGGGCCAGCACGAACCGGTGGTGCACGAACTTGAGCACCTGCACCTCGTGCCACTGCACCGGGGCGAGCAGCACGTGGCCCGAGCGCACCGAGGGCGCCTCCACCACCCGGATCGCGTCGACCAGGCGCGTCGTCCAGCGGGCGGAGAAGCGGGCCACGTACTGCTCGGCCTCGATCGACCCGTCGAACGGCACCGCCAGCAGCCCGTCCACCAGCTCCTCGCGGACGTGCTCGACCGCGGCGGCGAACGCGTCGTCGTCGGCGACCCAGGCGTCCTTGCGGTGCAGCTGGCGGCGCAGCCGCTCGATCGCCGAGCCGGGCCGGCGGGCGGCGGTGGTCAGGGCCTGTCCGGTGATCGCCCGCAGGCTCCCGCTCTCCCGCTGCCAGGCGGTCAGCTCGGCGGCGACCGCACCCTGCTGGAGCACCCCGACCCGGTAGAAGTCCTCCACGTCGTGGATCGCGTACGCGATGTCGTCGGCCGTGTCCATCACCGACGCCTCGACGGTCTGCTGCCAGTCGGCGATCCGCCCGGCGAACGGCTCCCGCGCCTGGCGCAGGTCGTCGACCTCGGTGCGGTACGCCCCGAACTTCGTCGACCCGCTGGCCGGGTCGTCGGGCGGCGGAGCGGCGCCGCGCGGCGCCGGCTCGAGCAGCCGCGGGTGCGGGTCCGGGTGGTCCAGTCGGGTCCACGGGTACTTCAGCATCGCCGCGCGGACCGCCGCGGTCAGGTCCAGGCCGGTGGTCGCGGCGCCGCGGATCTCGGTGGAAGTGACGATCCGGTACGACTGGGCGTTGCCCTCGAACCCGTCGGCGAGCCCGAGGCGCTGGCGGGCCAGCCGGTCCAGCACCCGCTCCCCCAGGTGCCCGAAGGGCGGATGGCCGAGGTCGTGGGCGAGCGCGGCGGCCTCCACGACGTCCGGGTCGCAGCCGCCCAGCTTCTCCAGCAGGTCCCGGTGCCGGTCGTCGGCGGTGAGCCGTTCGGCGATGGCCCGGGACACCTGCGCCACCTTGAGGCTGTGGGTGAGCCGGTTGTGCACCAGCAGGCCCGAGCCGCCGGGGCTGACCACCTGGGTCACCCCGTTCAGGCGGGCGAAGAAGGGCGAGGCGACGATGCGGTCCCGGTCGGCCCGGAACGGACTGGCCGCCAGGTCGCCCAGCGCCCGCGCGCTGCCCCCGAAGAGGCGGCGCGCCCGGGGTTCCGCAGGTGGTTCCATGATCGCCACGGTAGCCCGGCAGAATGCACGGCGGAAACTACTCGTGAAGGCGGATCGAGATCGTGACCCTCTCTGTTCATCAGCGGATCGCCGACGAGCTCGGCGTCGCCGAGCGCCAGGTACGCGCGGCCGTGGAGCTGCTCGACGGCGGCGCGACCGTGCCGTTCATCGCCCGCTACCGCAAGGAGGCCACCGGCCTGCTCGACGACACGCAGCTGCGCACCCTGGAGGAGCGGCTGCGGTACCTGCGCGAGCTGGACGAGCGGCGCGCCGCGGTGCTGGAGTCGATCCGCGGCCAGGGCAAGCTCGACGAGGCCCTGGAAGCGCAGATCATGGCGGCGGACTCGAAGTCCCGCCTGGAGGACATCTACCTGCCGTACAAGCCGAAGCGGCGGACCCGGGCGCAGATCGCCCGCGAGGCGGGCCTGGAGCCGCTCGCCGACACGCTGCTCGGCGACCCGACGCGCGACCCCCGCGAGACGGCCGCCGGGTTCGTCGACGCGGACAAGGGGGTGGCCGACGCCGCCGCCGCGCTGGACGGCGCACGCGCCATCCTCATCGAGCGGTTCGCCGAGGACGCCGACCTCATCGGCACGCTGCGCGAGCAGATGTGGTCGCGGGGCCGGCTCGTGTCCCGGGTACGCGAGGGCCAGGAGACCGCCGGCGCCAAGTTCGCCGACTACTTCGACTTCGCCGAGCCGTACCCCAAGCTGCCCTCGCACCGGATCCTCGCCATGTTCCGGGGCGAGAAGGAGGGTGTGCTCGACCTGACCATGGACCCGGAGCCGGAGGGCGACTCCGACGCGGTGGTCAGCGGCCCGACCCGGTACGAGGCGGCCATCGCCGGCCGCTTCGGGGTCAGCGACCAGGGGCGTCCGGCCGACAAGTGGCTGGCCGACACGGTGCGCTGGGCCTGGCGTACCCGGATCCTCATCCACCTCGGCGCGGACCTGCGCATGCGGCTGTGGCAGGCGGCAGAGGAGGAGGCCGTCCGGGTCTTCGCCACCAACCTGCGCGACCTGCTGCTCGCCGCGCCGGCCGGCGCCCGCCCGACCATGGGTCTGGACCCGGGCCTGCGGACCGGCGTGAAGGTCGCCGTCGTCGACGCCACCGGCAAGGTGGTCGCCACCGACACCATCTACCCGCACGAGCCGCGCCGGCAGTGGGACGCCTCCATCGAGACCCTGGCGAGGCTGGCCGCCGCGCACCGGGTGGAGCTCGTGGCGATCGGCAACGGCACCGCGAGCCGGGAGACCGACAAGCTCGCCGGTGACCTGATGAAGCGCCACCCGCAGCTCAACCTCACCAAGATCGTCGTCTCCGAGGCCGGCGCGTCGGTCTACTCGGCGTCCGCGTACGCGGCGCAGGAGCTGCCGGGGCTGGACGTGTCGCTGCGCGGCGCGGTCTCCATCGCCCGCCGCCTCCAGGATCCCCTGGCCGAGCTGGTGAAGATCGACCCGCGGTCGATCGGGGTCGGGCAGTACCAGCACGACTTGTCCGAGGTGAAGCTGTCCCGGTCGCTCGACGCGGTGGTCGAGGACTGCGTCAACGCGGTGGGCGTCGACGTGAACACCGCCTCCGCGCCGCTGCTGACCCGGGTCTCCGGCATCGGCGCCGGCCTGGCGGAGAACATCGTGCTGCACCGGGACGCCAACGGGCCGTTCCGCACCCGGGCCGACCTGAAAAAGGTGGCCCGACTCGGGCCGAAGGCGTTCGAGCAGTGCGCCGGCTTCCTGCGGATCCCCGGGGGCGACGACCCGCTCGACTCGTCGAGCGTGCACCCCGAGGCCTACCCGGTGGTGCGGCGGATCCTCGCCGCCACCGGGCAGGACCTGCGGTCGATCATCGGGAAGAGCGCGATCCTGCGCGGGCTGCGGGCCACCGACTTCGTCGACGACACGTTCGGCCTGCCGACCGTCACCGACATCCTCGGCGAGCTGGAGAAGCCCGGCCGCGACCCGCGGCCGGAGTTCCGCACCGCCACGTTCGTTGAGGGCGTGGAGACGATTGGCGACCTCCGGCCCGGCATGGTCCTGGAGGGCGTGGTCACCAACGTGGCCGCGTTCGGGGCGTTCGTCGACGTCGGGGTGCACCAGGACGGGCTGGTGCACGTCTCGGCGATGTCCCGCACCTTCGTCAAGGACCCGCGCGAGGTGGTCAAGTCCGGCGACGTGGTGAAGGTGAAGGTTCTCGGCGTCGACGTACCACGCAAGAGGATCTCCCTCACGCTACGACTGGAGGACGACGCCGACGCGGCCGGCGGTGGCGCCGACGGCGGGCGCCGCGAGCGGGGTGGCCCGCGCGGCGAGCGGGGTGGCCCGCGCGGCGACCGTGCGGGGCGCGGTAGCCAGGGCGGGCAGGGCGGACGCGGCGGGCAGCCACGGCAGGGCCCGAGTGGTGCCACGCCACCGGCCAACAACGCGATGGCCGACGCACTGCGCCGGGCCGGCCTGGCGTGAGGGATCGCGCAGCAACAAGGACCACCTGAGGAGAGGCCAGTGCCGGGTCCCGTCGCCGACAACAGGGCGACGGGACCCGGCAGAGGAACTCCTACAGGCGCTCGACTACCGCGCCGGAGCAGCGGTTGCGAGTGTCGAAGACGTAGCGCGCGTGTCTGGCCACCATGTCGTAATCAAAGACGTCGTGGTCGGTGACCACGACCACCGCGTCCGCCGCTCGAACCTCCGGCTCGGTCAGCTTCACCACCAGCACCCCGCCGGGAATGTGGTGCGGTTCGGCGTACGGCTCGACGGCGCGAACGTCCGCGCCGAGGTCGCGCAGCCGCTCCGCCACGTCGACGGCGGGTGAATCGCGCATGTCGCCGGTGTTCTTCTTGTACGCCAGGCCGAGCAGGAGCAACCGGGCTCCGCTGACCGCGCGGCCGGTCCGGTTGAGTCCGGCCATGATCCGTTGCGTCACGTGCTCGGGCATCTCGTGGTTGACGTCGTTGGCCAGGTCGATGAAGCGGAACTGTCTGCCGAGGCGCCGCTTGACCTGCCAGGACAGGTAGCAGGGGTCGATCGGCAGGCAGTGCCCCCCGACACCGGGGCCGGGCCGGAACGGCATGAACCCAAAGGGCTTCGTCTCTGCGGCCTCGATAGCTTGCCAAACGTCGATATCGAGATGGTGGGAGAGCATCGCCAACTCGTTGATCAAGGCGATGTTCACCTGCCGGAAGGTGTTCTCGATCAGCTTCGTCAGCTCGGCCACCTGGGTAGAGCCGACCGGAACGGTGCGGGTGACGAGCCTTCGATAGAACGCGTCCACCCGGGACAGGGACGCCGCGTCGATGCCGGAGACCACCTTGGGGGTGTTCTCCAACCGCCAGGTCCGGTTGCCCGGGTCGATCCGCTCCGGGCTGTAGCCAAGATGGAAGTCGTCGGGACTGCGCAATCCGCTCGCAGACTCCAGCAGCGGGCGGAGCAACTCTTCCGTGGTTCCCGGATAGGTGGTTGACTCCAGCACCACCACACAGCCGGGCCGTAGGTACGGCGCGATCCCTGTGCCGGCCTGTTCCACATAGCTCAGGTCAGGGGTTCCGTCACGAAGCGGGGTCGGAACCGTTATCACGCACACGTCGAAGCCCTCGGCGTCGGCGTACTCCGTGCTCGGGTGGTACCGGCCGCTGCCAAGCGCCCGCCCGAGCCGATCTGCGGGGATGTCCTCCACAAACGACTCGCCAGAGGCGAGCCGCTTGACGCGGTCGGAGTCGACGTCCAGGCCGATCACCTTGAAACCCGCCTCGACGGCCCGTACGGCCAACGGCAGACCGACGTATCCCTGGCCGATCACGACCAACTTCTCAGCGCTCACCCGGGGCTCCTGCATAGATGGAGAAACGGCCTCTTCTGGAGGTTAAAGGCATATCTGATACGCAGAGTCCGTTTTGCAGATATCGGGTCTGGTGGCGGCGGGCAGGTCGACCCCAATCTGGTGCAGCGCGTGAGGCCGCTTGTCATCGGTCTCTAACTCACGACGCGGCCCAGGAACGACGCCAAGCGACGCACGAGGCGGCCAAGCAGGTGAGTCCCGCGCAGCGGCAGGCCGGGCGCAGCGGCAGGCCGCGCCGAGCGGGGGCTCGGGGCGTACCGTCGCGGTCGTGGGTGAGGACGACGGCATGGACTGGCGGGAACGGCAGCGGCGGGCGGTGCGGGTGCACGCGGCGGCCGACGAGCGCCGCCGCGCGGCCGAGCAGGCCGAGGCCGCGGACCTGATCGCCTGGTTCGTCGCAGAGGCCGACCGGCGCGGGCTACGGCCGGAGCGACTCACCGCCCGGTCGTACGACGGTCGTGGCCACTACCGCACCCGGCTGCGTGGCTGGTACGTCGACCGGGCCCGGACCCGGGCGGTCGACGTCGACGGACGGTTCCACCTGCTGACCGTGCCGGGCGGCCTGCGCGCCCGGTTGTTCGGGGCGGACCCGCAGCCCAGCCCGCCGCCGCTGGTCATCGGCGCGGGCGGCCGGGACGGTGAGTCGATCCCGCTGCGCACCCTGCTCGCCCGCCGGCTGGCCGACGGCGACGCCGGGGACTGACCCCGAGCGGCCGCCGCCGGGTCGGCCGCCACCCGGCCAGCAGGTCGACGACTGCCGACGACTGGTCCGGCGCGGGGAGAGGAGGCCAGCCTGCGGGCACGGCTGCTGGGGTGCGATCGCGCGGCTGCCAAGGCACCGCTCGTGATCGGCGAAGGCGCACGTGACGGGGAGTCGCTGCCGCTGCATGACCTGCTCCGCCAGCATGAGCGATGGCGCGCAGGCGAACCGCAGCGGCCACCTCAGGTCGGCAGCAACGGAATCTCGTCCTCCCGGAAGCTGGCCCTCGCGGTCGAGGCCGCACTCGCCCGATCCCCGCTGCCAAGGAACTCGCATCCGGTGGCGACGCCCGGCGCCGAGATGCCCTGCCGGGAGAGCACCACCTTGACCGTGGCGGCCAGGATCCGCAGATCCAGCAGGAAGGAGCGACTGTCGACGTACTCGACGTCGAGTTCGAACTTCTTCTCCCAGGTCAGGCTGTTCCGGCCGCGAACCTGCGCCAGCCCGGTAAGTCCCGGACGGACCTCGTGACGACGGGCTTGCGCCGGGGTGTACCGGTCCAAGTAACGAACGAGCAGCGGACGCGGACCGATCAGGCTCATCTCACCGCGAAGCACGTTCCACAGCTCGGGCAGTTCGTCGAGGCTGCTCGCCCGGAGCCACCTACCGACCTTCGTCAGCCGGTCGGCGTCGGCGACCAACCCCCGGGTCGGATCAACATGGCGCATGGTGCGGAACTTGACCATTTGGAACAGCTCACCGTTCCGCCCGGGACGCGCGTGCCGGAACAGGACCGGCCGACCGAGCGTCGCCAGGATCACGCCCGCGACGACGAGCATCAACGGCGCGGTGAGAATGAGGAGAAGCAGGGCGCCCAACACATCCAGCACACGCTTGACCCGGTCGTACGGACGTGGGCCCGGGCCGGGCCACCGGGGCGGGGCCGGCGGGTCGGCGGTCGCCCGTCCATACTCCTTGACTTTCAATTCGGGCAGCATGGATCACACCTCCGAGGAGTTCGGGGACAGCAGGTTCACGCCGTCACCACCGCCGGTACCGGCTCCGCCTGCTCGGCGGGTGACGGGTATGTATCTCGGCGGACGACGTCGTACGGTTCGTTCGTCCAGCTGAACGTGACGAGTTCGGTCGTTCCGGTGTTCACGATCCGGTATGCCCACATCGTGGGTACGTCGATGACCCACGGACGGTCGTCGCCGGCTCGGAGCCGGATCGCGTCCTGGTGACCGACCCGACGGAGAAGGACCTCGGCGTCCCCCCGGACCACGCACACGCGTTTCACCGTCGCCATGTGGAAGTGCCCCCCACGGCTCCGGCCCGATCGGATGGTCGCGGATTCGACCCGTCCGGGCGCGCCGTGAGCGAGGAGCGTCTCGTCGACGTCCCCGGCGCCATGGGAGTGGCGGGACACAGGGATCGGATACCTGTCCGGAAGGCGGTGGGAACGGTAGGTGTTGAAGAGCCGCACGGCGTGCCGGTCGGGCAGTGACGGGATCTCGCCCCGCTCGTAGCTGGTGGCGTACCCGGTCAGCACTTCCGCGAGCGCGCTCACACTGATGCGCAGGCCCGGCATCGTGGCGTTCCACGGGCCCCGATGAGGGGCGTCCATGAGGCGCGCAGCAGCGTCGGTGACGTGCACGAGGGTGAGTTCTCGATCCTGGTGCACTTCGGGCACGCGCCCATCGGCGAGAAGCCCGCAGAAGGTCGCCGTCACGCCGTTGCGGAATGGACGGCCGTGTTCGCCGTAGAGATTGGGCAGCCGGACGTCCACGAGGTCTGCCCGGGCCTGGGCGAGGGTAGCCGCGGCCGCAGCCTTCGAGTCACCGTAGGGAGTCCCGTCCCCGGCCAGCACCGAGTTGGCGAAGACCACCGACCCGGGTGGGACGGCACAACGGCGCAATCCCCGCACCAGCGCGGCCGCCAACTCGACGTTTCCCGCGGCAACCGTGGCCGGTTCGCCAAGATTCACCCCAGCGAGGTGCAGCACACGGTCGACACCGTCGAGGCGGGCCGCCAAGACGTCTGCGTCGGACAGCTCCGCCCGGCTGATGACCACAGGTTCGGGCCAGCCCAGCGCGTGGGCCAGGACTCGCACGTGCCAGCCGAGAAAACCACCGGCCCCGGTGATGGCGAGTTGTCGCCCGGCGGCGCACGACTCCGTGGAGCGGATTGTCACTCTCTCACTTCCTGTAGCCGATCTCGCTGACCTGAAGGACCCGCGGTGGGCGCCGGGGCACGGCACGCATGGTGATGACGGGGCGGGTCACCGCCACCTCGAGCGTCCCGCCCGGTCCACGGGTGACCCGAAGACAAGATATCGCAGAACCACCCAACGAAGTCGAAAACCTCCCAGATCCCCGGAGCATGCTCCAGACAGCGCGAGACGGGATGGAAAGTCGAGGAACGCTCAGTTCGACATAATCCGGCCATTCAACCTCTCAAAGCCCACTTACGCCTATATGTTCGTGCATCGGGCGACCTACCCACACCGTCCGCACCTAGGCGTGGACAGAAGGAGGAGATGTGCCGTCGTCACTAGTGGACCGTCGTGTCCTGATCACCGGAGGAACCGGTTCGTTCGGCCAAACGATGGTTGCCCGGCTGCTGAACGCCGGCGCCGCCGAGGTCCGCGTCCTCAGCCGGGACGAGGCCAAGCAGGAAGCGATGCGTACTCGGCTGCGGGACGACCGCGTCCGGTTCTACGTGGGCGATGTCCGAGACATCGATGCCGTCTCCAAGGCGGCCCGGGGGGTCGAGTACGTGTTCCACGCTGCCGCGCTGAAGCAGGTGCCCTCGTGCGAATTCTTCCCGCTCGAGGCGGTTCGCACCAACGTGCTCGGCAGCGCGAACGTTGTCGACGCCTGCGAGCGCAACGACGTGTCCGCTCTCGTCTTTCTCAGCACGGACAAGGCGGTCTACCCGGTCAACGCGATGGGCATGACCAAGGGCCTGATGGAGAAGGTGGCGCAGGCACACGTCCGCAACAATCCGAAGGCGCACACCCGCGTCTGCGCTGTGCGCTACGGCAACGTGATGTGCTCCCGCGGTTCGGTGATTCCGCTCTTCATCGAGCAGATCAAGAACAGCGTGCCGCTGACCGTCACCGAACCGACGATGACCCGCTTCCTCATGTCACTGGCCGACTCGGTGCAGTTGGTGGAGCACGCCTTCGAGCACGGCCAGCCCGGGGACGTGTTCATCCGCAAGGCGGACGCGTGCACGATCGGTGATCTTGCGACAGCTCTGTGCAATCTGTTCGAGGCTCCTGTCAAGTTCGACATCCTCGGCCTGCGGCACGGCGAGAAGATGTACGAGACGCTGGCCAGTCACGAGGAGCTAGCCCGGGCACAGGACTTCGGCGACTTCCTGCGCGTACCAATCGACAGCCGCGACCTCAACTACGCGCTCTACTTCGACCAGGGCGACCCCAGCCACGATCACCGGGCGGACTACACCTCCGACAACACCACGCGGCTCGGGGTACCGGAGATCATGTCGCTGCTGATGACGCTCCCCGAGGTGCGGCAGCATCTGGACGTTCCGATGATCTCCTCGGCGGGTCGAGGGTGACCGCAGGCATGGAGCCGGGCGACGGTTGGCGCACGGCCCGGTCAAGCCGTCCGGCCGAACCGGAGACGCGGGTCACGTTCGTGACGCAGTGGTTCGACCCGGAGCCCACCACCACACCGGGTTGGGTCGCGCGTTCCCTCAGGCGACAGGATCTGCAGCTCGAGGTCCTGACCGGGATTCCCAATTACCCGACGGGGAAGGTGCACAAGGGCTACTCGCCGGTACGGCGATCGACGGAGATCATGGACGGCATACGGGTCCGACGGACCCCGCTCTATCCGAGCCACGATCATTCGGCACTCGGCCGGATCGCCAACTTCTCGAGCTTCGCAGCGTCCTCCTCGATCCTCGGATCGTCCTTGCTCCGGTCGGCCGACGTCGTCTGCGTCTATAGCACGCCGGCCACAACGGCGGCCGCCGGCATGCTCGCCCGGCTTCGCTGGGGGGTGCCCTATGTCCTGATGGTCATGGATCTCTGGCCGGACTCGGTGTTCGCCACGGGCTTCCTCTCCGGCGGGCTCACCCGGCGCCTCGCGGAGCCCGCGCTGAACTGGTTCACCGATCAGACGTACCGCTGGGCGGACCACGTGACGGCAACATCACCCGGGATGCGGGAGGCGCTGGTGGCGCGGGGGGTGCCCGCGGACAAGGTCTCGGTCATCTACAACTGGGCCAACGAAAAGATCATGCAGCCGGCCGAGCCGGACCCGAGCTTGCGGGCACGGCTGGGCCTGACCGACGAGTTCGTCCTGATGTACGCCGGCAACCACGGTGCCGCCCAGGACTTGTCGACCGCTGTCCTCGCCATGGGCGAGCTGCGTGATCTGCCGGACGTTCACCTGGTGTTCGTCGGGGACGGCATCGAGAAGCCTGGGCTGCGGACGCTCGCGAGGGACCTGGGACTCACGTCCGTCCACTTTCTCGATCCGGTCGAACCGGAGCGCATGCCGGCGGTCATGGCCGCCGGCGACCTGCAACTGGTCTCCCTCGCCGACCGGGACCTGTTCCGGGTGACGCTGCCCAGCAAGGTGCAGTCCATCCTCGCGTGCGCGCAGCCGGTGCTGACGTGCGCGCCCGGCGACGCCGCGCGTGTCGTCCACGAAGCCGGCGCCGGCTTCAGTTCACCACCGGCCGACCCGCAGCTGCTGGCTCGGGCCATCCGACGCGCGGCCGCACTGCCGCGCGAACAACTCCGCCAGATGGGCCTCGCGGGTCGCGAGTACTACCTGTCCCACCTGAGCGAAGACATCAACGCCGGCGCCCTGGCTGACCTCCTACGGAGGGCCGCAGACCGCCGCCGCCGTGGGCGGCGGATGCCGCGTGCCCGATGACTCGTCG
Source organism: Micromonospora sp. H33 (assembly GCF_052068455.1). NCBI lineage: Bacteria > Bacillati > Actinomycetota > Actinomycetes > Micromonosporales > Micromonosporaceae > Micromonospora > Micromonospora sp. H33. The sequence goes on from NZ_JBQHDE010000006.1 coordinate 227,326, forward strand.
TCTCCTGGCCTCGGTACGACCGGCAGGTGGGCGGCGACCTCGCCGCCCACCTGGCTGGTCGGGAAATCGAGACCCGGCCGGTGTGGCCAGCCGATGCACCGGCAACCGGCCGACGTCGAGGCCGAGAGCCTGCTCGGCCCGCGCTCTTCGTCGGCGGGCTGGCCCTGCCCAGCGGTAGGGCCTTGGACGAGCGGCAGAGCCAGATCGTCGCCACCGGGTGGACCCGGCTCGCCGCCGGCGTGCCGTAGCTGTCGACGCGCTTACGGCCACACGGGCCTCCCCGCGCCCGCCCGCCCGTCCGACGGCCCGCCGGACCGCCCGCGACGCTCCGTACCGCTCGGCCAGGAACTCGTCGATCGGCCGCGGGGCCCATGCGAACGCAGGCCGAGCAGGGCCGGGGTTTGTCGCGGTGCCGGCCCGCCGAGCGGACCCGTCCGCCGCTGCTGGCATCAGAGCGAGACCGCATTCCCAAAACCGCCCGAAAATACCGATTCGGCATGTAACAAGGATAAAGGGAACAGAACCTCCTTCTGCCGTCAGGCGGAAGCGGTCGCCAGACGGGAGCCAACACATGCCGCAGGACACCGGGAGCACCGCACGTACCGAGCAGAGGCCACGCCGGGCCAGGGCGGGCCGGCGTACCCTCGGTTTCCTCGCCACCGACACCGCCGCCTGGGTCGGCGGCTTCGTCGGGGCCGCCTGGACCCGGTACGAGTTCGAGGTCCAGCCCGGCCTGCTCAGCCGGGCCGCGGCCATCGGCGCGCTCGCCGCCCTGCTGCACGTGGCGGTCGCCGCGGTGCGCCGGCTCCACTCCGGCCGGCACCCGCTAGGCAGCCTCCAGGAGGTGCAGGGGGTGGCCGGTACGGCAGTCACGACGGCGGGCATCATCCTGATCGGCTTGCTCCCGTCCACCGACCGGCCGGTACCGGCGAGCACACCCCTGGTCGGCGGCGCGCTCGCGCTGCTGTTGATGCTCGCCGCCCGGTTCACCTACCGGCACCGTCGTGACCTCGCCATGCGCCCGGACGTGCGGTCCGCGACGCCGGTGCTGCTGTTCGGCTTGGGCGACGCCGGTCAGGGACTGCTGCGAGCCATGCTGAGCGACCCGCGCGGCCGGTACCTGCCGGTCGGCGCGCTCGACGACGACCCGGACAAGCGCGATCTGCGCATCGGTGGGGTACGGGTCCTCGGTGGGCGGCACGACGTCGCCGCGGCGGTCCGTCGTACCGGCGCCACGACAGTGATCTTCTCCGTCGCCAACGCCGACGCCGCGCTGATCCGGCAGATCCGCGAGGCCACCCTCCAGACGGGTGCGGCGTTCAAGGTGTTGCCACCGGTGCGGGACCTGGTCGACCACCGGATCACCGTCACCGCCGTCCGCGACGTGCAGATCAGCGATCTGCTCGGACGCCGGCAGGTCGTCGCCGACCTGCCGCTGAACACCAACAGCCTTACCGGTCGCCGGATCCTGGTCACCGGCGCTGGCGGCTCGATCGGCTCGGAGCTGTGCCGGCAGGTCATGAAGGCCGACCCGGGCGAGCTGATGATGCTGGACCGCGACGAGTCCGCCCTGCACAGCCTCCAGATGTCGCTGGCCGGGCGGGCCCTGCTGGACGGCCCGGAGCTGATCCTCGCCGACCTGCGCGACGACGAGCGCATCCGGCGGATCATCCAGGAACGCCGTCCGGACATCATCTTCCACGCCGCCGCGCTCAAGCACCTCACCCTGCTGCAGCGGCACCCAGGTGAGGCGGTGAAGACGAACGTCTGGGGCACGCTGTCGGTGCTGGACGCCTGCCGCGACGTGGCCAAGTTCGTCAACATCTCCACCGACAAGGCAGCCGACCCGATCAGTGTCCTCGGCTACTCCAAGCGGATCACCGAGCGGCTGACCGCACACGCCGCCTCGCGGTTTCCCGGCACCTTCCTCAGCGTCCGGTTCGGCAACGTGCTGAGCAGCCGCGGTTCGGTGGTGACCGCGTTTCAGCGGCAGATCGAGGCGGGCCGCCCGCTGACCGTCACTCACCCGGAGGTGACGCGCTACCTGATGACCGTGCAGGAAGCGGTGCAGCTGGTGCTGCAGGCCGCGGAGATCGGGCGCGACGGCGAGGCCCTGGTGCTCGACATGGGCGAGCCGGTGCGCATCGCCGACCTGGCCCGGCAGATGGCCGAGCAGGCCGCCAGCTCGGTGCCGATCGTCTACACGGGGCTGCGCCCCGGTGAGAAGCTGCACGAGGACCTGCTGGGCAGCGGCGAAACCGATACGCGGCCGCTGCACCCGCTCATCTCGCACGTGTCGGTGCCCGCGCTCGACCCGATGGAGGTCAGTGGACTCGACCCGTACGACGACGCGGAGAAGGTGATCGCGCAGCTCGCCCTGCTCTGCGTCCAGCCCGCCGGTCGGGTGATCGACGGGGCGCCGGGGGTGCCGGCGCCCCGCTGACCACGCGCACGGCACCAGTTCAGGGGCCGGCGACCAGTTCCTGGTCGCCGGCCCCTGACGCCCGGTTCACCGCCGGATGCCCGCCCATTCGTGGTGCCGGCGCACGGTGGACAGGATGAAGTTGACCACCAGACGGGACGTGTCGGCCACCCGGTAGTCCGCGGGACAGGGGACACCGCCGACGGCAACCTGGTCGATCGCCACCCGGACGGCCTCGACCACGCCGGCGGGTTCGACGCCGGTCATGATGATGCCGCCGGCGTCGAGCGCCTCCGGCCGCTCCATTGAGTCCCGCAGCGTCACCGCGGCGAAGCCGAGAATGGCCGCTTCCTCGCTGACGGTGCCGCTGTCGGAGAGCGTGCACCGGGCCTGCGTCTGCAGGCGTACGTAATCGAAGAGCCCAAACGGCTCGTGGAAGGCGATGCCGTCGAGGCCGAGCGCATCGTCGATCAGGGCCTCCAACCGCTTGCGGGTACGCGGGTGGGTGGAGACCAGCACCGGCAGCCCCCAGGTCTGTCGGACGGCACGGAGACAGTCGAGCAACCGGCGCAGCCGTTCCGGCTGGTCGACGTTCTCCTCCCGGTGCGCGCTGACCACGAAGTACCCACCGGGTTCGAGCCCCAGCTGGCGCAGGATCGACGACCCCTCGATGTCCGAACGGTAATGATCGAGCACCTCCCGCATGGGCGAACCGGTGTGCAGGATCCGGCGCGGATGCAGCCCTTCGGCGAGCAGGTTCCGCCGGGCATGCTCGCTGTAGACGAGGTTGAAGTCGGCGACGTGGTCCACCAGGCGCCGGTTGGTCTCCTCCGGCACGTTCAGATCGAAACAGCGGTTGCCGGCCTCCATGTGGTAGACGGGCACCCGCATCCGGCGGGCCATCACCGCGGCGATGCTGCTGTTGGTGTCGCCGAGTACCAGCAGCGCGTCCGGCCGCAGCTCCGCGATGGCCGCCTCCATGCCGACCAGCACGCCGCCCAGCACCCGGCCCAGCGAGGACGTGTCCACACGCAGGAACCGGTCCGGCTCGCGCAGCCGCATCTCCTTGAAGAAGACGTCGGAAAGGGAGCTGTCCCAGTTCTGACCGGTGTGCACGAGGACGTGCTCCACCGTCTCGTCGAGCCGGGCCATGATCCGGGACAGCCGGATGATCTCCGGCCGGGTCCCGACCACCGTCATCACCCGTGTCATGTATGTACACACCCTTCGTCGGGCCGGCTCACCCCGTCCGGCAGTGTCGATCGTTGGACCAACGAGCCGGCGTGGGCGGGGTGGCGACCCACCGAGCGCGGGAATTGATCGCCTATCGAATCTATGGCGGTCTTGCTTCCTTTGCAACTTTGATCCTTTGTTGTGCGGTAATGTCGGGATCGAGGAAGCTGAGTTCGAACCTGGCCGACAACACCCCCGGCACCGCCTGGGGCGGAAGTCTGCAGCCGAAGCGGGAGGGACGATGAGCCGAAGGGTGCTGGTCCTGGGTGCCACCGGGATGCTCGGCCACACACTGATGCGGGAACTGAATGGCGCCGTCGGCGTGGAGGCGTACGGCGCGGCGCGCGATGCGGCGGCGGCGGATGCGTTTCCACCGGACGTCGCCGCGCGGATCACGTCGGGTCTGGACGTCCTGGAACTGGACCGGGTTGGCCTGCTGCTGCAAGAGGTCCGCCCGGACGTAGTCGTCAACTGTGTCGGTGTGATCAAGCAACGATCCGAGGTACAGGACGCGGTCCGCACCATCACCATCAATTCACTGTTCCCCCACCTGCTGACGCGGGAGTGCGCGGGCCGGGACATCCGGCTCATCCACGTCAGCACCGACTGCGTCTTCTCGGGTGACCGGGGGGGTTACGTGGAAACGGACATCCCCGACCCACCGGATCTGTACGGACGGTCGAAGCTGCTGGGCGAAACCACGGTTCCGCCCGCGCTGACGCTCCGCACATCGATAGTCGGGCACGAGTTGAACAGCAACAGGTCGCTCGTCGACTGGTTCCTGGCCCAGACCGGCGTCGTCACCGGGTACACCAAGGCGATCTACAGCGGCGTCACCACCACCGAGTTCGCCCGGCTCCTGCGGTCGGTCGTGCTACCGCGGGAGGATCTGGTCGGGCTGTACCACATCGCCGCCACGCCCATTTCCAAGTACGAGCTCCTGCACCTGATCGCCCGGACGTACGGCTGGACGGGACGCATCGTGCCGCACGACGCGGTCGTCTGTGACCGGTCACTCTCGGCAGCGGCCTTCTTCTCGCTGACCGGTTACCGGCCCCCGGCCTGGCCGGAGATGATCGCCCAGCTGCACGCCACGTCCACATGGGGCGCCTCCGCGACGGAATCAACGGGCGGGGTGCTCTGACCGCGTAAGCAAGCCCGCTTCCGTGTCGGAGACAGGGCTGGCCCCGGGAAGCACCGACATCGACCCGCCACTGACGCAGCTACACACGAACGACGCCTGCCGGGTACGCGGCAGGCGTCGTTCCGTAACTCAGGCACGGCCATCCCGGCCGACATACGCATACCGGCGCGAGCGGCCGGCGGCAGCGGCGATCGCAGCGCTCCCGGTGGATGGCCACGGGTCGTCGCGTTCTTCCGGGCACCGGCGATCAGGACCTCCGGTCGCCGGAACCGGGGGCCGCGGAGCCGAGCCCGGCAGTCAAACGCCGAGTTCGGTCATCGAATGCCGGCCCGGTCCCGGCCCCCCGTACGGCCCACAGGAAGACCCAACCCACCGCCAGGATCAGCACGGCCAACACCACCAGGCGGGCGCCGGTCCGCGCCATGTAGGTGAAACTACCGACCCAGACGAGGTCGAACAGACCGACGGCAGCCAGGAGCGCCGCGACATAGGCGCCCATCGCTTGGGGCGTGGCCAGGGCCCGGGACGAGGCCCAGGCCAGGATCCGATCGATGCCACGCACGGCAAGGCCGGTCACCGGAATCATCAGCGCCAGACCGGGCAGACCGAAGTTGAACAACCATTCCCCATGCCACAGCGCTGCCGAGGAGTGTCCCGTGCCGACCAGTTCCGGCGTCAGGAGAGGCACCAGATCAGCGCCGAAGCCAACCGGCTTGTCAGCCCACAGCGCGCGTGGGATCAGGGCGACGGACGCGTTGAAGAAGGTCGCCCCCCAGCCGTGGGGCAGCAACCCGTTCGCGTTCAGGCTCACAAGCTGGGCGAACGTGTGCAGCGGGCTGACCGCGGACTTGAATCCGTCGGGGTCCGCCGCAAAGCCCGGGCTGCCCGGGTCGACGGCCCGGAGTCCGGCGAGGAACAGCAGGACCGGCGCCGCCCCGAGGAAAGTGACGGCCTTCGTGAGCCGCCGTCGATCCCGATGGGACAGGACGACGAGCAATGCGAGCGCGAGGGTGCCGATGACGATCCGTCCGAAGCCACTGAAGAGGTATATGAAGTAGATCGCGAAGGCGACCGCGACAAGCGTTCCGCAGAGCACCGTCCACCGCCCCAGCGGCCCGCGCAGCAGACCCGCTCCGAGGAGCAGGACACCGACGAATCCGGCCGAGTCGATCAACGGAAACGGCTGCGGCACTGCGATCGACGTGGCAACTGCGAGGACCAGCAGGCAACAGCCGTACTTCACCGCCCACCCTGCCGTCCTGGCGTCGGCGGAGGCGGCGGGTAGCGGCGGGGACGGGGACGGGGACGATGAGTCTCCACTCCAGAAGAGCAACCATGTCGTCACGTGCCCGAAGTAACAGAGCGTCACGACGGTGGACAGGGGGACGCCGGGATCATTCGTCGCTGCCGTCATGACGTGGTACAGGCCGCTGAAGCCGACGAAGACGGCGAAGGCGAGGTTGTATATCCCCACCGCCGTGATTCGGGTACCGCCGTGATACCAGAACACCCAGCCGCCGAAAACGGTCGCCAGCACGCTCAGCGCCAGCATTTGGTCGCGCCCCCAACTGTCCGATGTGACCGGGCCCAGGGCGACACACGCTGCGCCCAACCCCAGCCACGCCAGCCCGAGGAACCCGCGCCGGGCGAAGCGGTGAGGATTTTTTCCGGTCGGCCGACCGGCGGCCGGACCAGCTGCGTGGCGCGGGCGCCCGTGTCGAGTTGCGCCCACCGTCGAGGGCACGCCGTTCAATGGTCCCATAGCAGCCGAGCCTATACGAGTAGCCACTCCGGGCCATCGCCTTCCGCGATTCCACTCCGGGCCTTTCTGGCGTCACCAACGCACACTTCCTGTCGTTAGCCAAGCGTGGCTGAATCGTCTGACACTTGTCGACCGACAGCCAAGATTCAGCCTTGAGCGGTATTCGCGATACGGGAGATGCGCCGTGACGCTCCATGAAGGGCGATCGACCGCTCGCCTCGGAGAAACGGTCGAGCCCGCGGCGGGTTCCGGGCTGTTTCGAGTGCTGCTGACGTGTGATTTCTTTGAGCCTGGATTCCGCGCCGGGGGGCCCATCCGGTCCATCGCCCAGTTGCTCGACGTCGTCTCGCCAGCGGTCGAGGTGACCATGGTGACCAGGGATCGGGACCTCGGCTCGACGGAGGCGTACCCCGGCCTTTCCGGCCGCTGGGTCCGGCGGGGCCGGACGCGGATCTGCTACCTTGATCCGCGGCGCCCGCGACATTGGTTGGCGCTCGTGCGAGAACTCCGGTCCACCCGTTTCGACCTCTTGTACGTCAACAGCCTGTGGGCGACCTCCTCGATACTGCCGATTCTTGCAGCGCGGATTGGCCTCATCCGCGTCAGGCAGATCCTCATTGCGCCACGCGGCGAACTCGCGCAGAGCGCACTCGATGTCAAGGCGGGTAAGAAGCGGTTGTTCCTGCGGGCGTGGCGGCCCTTTCTCAGGCGGTCCCGGGTGCTCTGGCACGCCACCAACCCACAGGAGGCGATGCTCATTCGGAGGACCTTCGACTGGGCCCGGATCGAAATCCGGCAAAACGAGGTCGCGCTTCCACCGGAACCGATACCGCCGATGGAAACGGGCGAACCGGTCCGGTTTGTCTTCATCGGCCGAATCAATCCGATCAAGAACCTGTCGATGGTGATCGCCGCGCTCGCGCGGATGACCCGGCCAGTGGTGTTCGACATCTACGGTCCGCTCGAGGACATCGAGTACTGGTCCGCATGCCAGGAACTCGCCCGACAACTTCCCGAGGCCGTGACCGTCACGTACCGGGGGGAACTGGCGCCAGAGCAGGTACGCACCACCTTCGCCCGGTACGACGCATTCGTCTTCCCGACGCGGGGAGAAAACTTCGGACACGTCATCGCCGAAAGCCTGTCCGCGTCGTGTCCGGTCATCTGTTCCGATCAGACGCCGTGGAACCCGGTGCTGCGCGCTGGTGGCGGGAGTGTGCTGACCGACCTCACCCCGGACGCCTTGGCTGCTCAGCTCGATCGGCTGGCGAAGTCGCCAGCCGCAGAGCGGCTTCGGGCGCGCCGTGCGGCGGGTGAGGCCTACCGGGCTTGGCGCGTCAGCGCGGCGGGCCTGAACATCCTCGACCGGATCAGGCTGACGGTCGACGGGCAATGACCCGGGACCGTCCGGGACGCCGGTCCGGCGGGATCACCGGCGATCGACCAGCCTACGACTGTCGGCCTCGCCCCGTTGCCGGAAAGGATTACGAGTGAACGACCGGTTGACGCGGGAGCGAGCGGATCCTCCGTCCTCCGGACTCCCCCGACCGGGCCGGACCCGCGTGGCGGGGGTCCGGTCGAACACGATCGTGGCGTCGGTGTCGAGTCTGGTGAGTGGCCTGCTCAACGCCGGGATCCTCGCGTACGGCGCACGCCAGGGCCAGACCGGCGAGATCGCCGCCTACAGCGTCACGACCGCCGCACTCACCTGGGTCGCGATTCTGATCATGGGCGGTTCGTCGCTGCTGTACGTGTCGGGAACCGACGAGGAACGCCTGGCTGTCCGCAGTCAACGCCTGCTGCTCGCGGTGCCGGCCATGGCCGTGGCCACCGTGCTGCTCGCCGGGCTGTATGCCGGCCGTGGATACGGGACGGCAGCGCTGATCACCGCGGGCGGCGTGATGATTTTGAACAGCCTCGCCGAGCTGCGCTTCAGCGACCTCGTCCGGGAGATGAGATTCATCGCCGCCTCGGCCGCACTCGCCGCCACCCGGCTCTTCGCCCTGGTGCTGCTGATCGCCGGTGCCCCGCTGACGACCGCGCTGGCCGCCGGAGCGGGAGCTTACCTGCTCGCCACGGAGGTGCTTGTCTGCCGAGGTCCGTCCCGTGCCCGCCCGATGTGGACCGGCCTGTCGCTCGGCTCGGCGCGACGGGCCTTTCGGTTGAACCGGCAACTGTTCACCTTCAGCATCGCGGAGGCGTTCACCGGGCGGGCCGGCACGATCGCCCTGTCCCTTGTCGCCAGCCCGCTCGTCGTCGGCTGCTACGGTGCCTTGATCAGCATCTATCAGGCGCTGGTCGCCGTCGTCTTCAGCGGGCTGCGGGTGCCGATGGCCGTCCGCACCCGGCGCCGGCACAATCTGGGGCCGACCGGTGCGGTCAGCCGGGAGGCCGAGGTGATCTCCGTGACCACTGCGGCGGTGATCGCCGCAGGTGTCGTCGCCTGTGCTCCCTGGATCGCCACCGGCCTGCTCGGCCTGCCGATCCCCGAATCGGCGGTCTGGTTGCAGCTGTTGGCCCTCGCCCTGCCGTTCGCCACGGTCAATCGGGCCTTCGCGCTGAATCGCATCGGTGACGGCGCCTACCCGGCCGCCAACCGGGTCGCCCTGTCCATTGCACTACTCGTCGGCGCCGGACTACTCGTCCAGGCGGTGACGCTCGATCCCGTCGGCGCAGCCGCCGCGACCAGCATCGCGGAGTCACTCATAGGGGTTGCCCTCGTCGCGCTGGCGGCATCCCGCTGGTACCGCGGCCGGATCGCGCGGGAGGCCCAGACCCGTGCCGGCGAATCGGGAACACCGTCGACCACGGCACAAGTGGCCCGTCGATAGGTGCGTGCGTCCGGCGCCGGGCCGCCGGCAGGGGGTCAGCCGAGCAACCGGTCGAGTGCCGTGGCCAGCCGCGGCGCCAGGGTGGCGGCGTAGGTGGCAGTCAGGTGGTTGTTGTCCCGGTAGACGAGCACACCACCGATGACCGGTGCACAGCGGTCGCGCGGACAGATTGCGTCGTTGAGGTCCACCAGTTGCACCTTGTCGGCCTGCCGTGCGGCAGCCTCGTGGGCCGGGCCTCCCCCGCCCGCCAGGACCTTGTCCCGGGGAGAGGCACACCGGGTCAGCTTTCGCGGATGCGCCGAGACACATTCGGCGATGTCGGTGTCATGGTATGGCGTGTCGCGCAGCACCACCACCCGGACGCCGGCGGCGGTCATGTCCGTCCAGGTGCGCCGCAGCGCGTCGGCGAAGGCGGCCTGCGCCTGGCCGGACACCGGCCTGCCGTTCTGGACCATGAGATAGAAGGATGTGCTCACCACCAGCAGATCGGGTCGCTCGCTGCCGGTCAACGCGGTGCGGACCTTGTCGTTCCACTCCGTACAGCTCGGGTACGGCCGGTTGTCCAGGGCGACCACGCCGTTGATGAACGGGCAGGAGGACTTCGTGTAGGTCTTCAGCCGCCACTTCTTGGACCCGGCCACCTGCTGCAGGGCCGGTAGCCACTGTGCGGCGTGAGAGTCCCCGGCGAGGGCAATGGTGAAGGACGAATCCCGGTCACCGTAGAGGCATGATTTGACCTCGCTGCTGCGCTGGTCCACATGACAGCCGTCCTGCCAGGCGTCCGGACCGTCCTGCCGAGCAACCAGCGGGTCCGGGACGAACGAGCCGACCCGGTCGACCGGTTCGCCGGCCCCGCTCCGGGTCGGGGAGTCGCCCAGGGCAGCGGCGCCGAGCACGGTGGGCGACGCCGGTGACCCAGCGGCTCCGGTCGCGCCGACCGTCGGTGCCGCGAGGGCGGGTGGGGCCGGCCGCTGCGGTGGCGGCCACACGGTCAGCTGAAAGACCAGCCCCGCCAGCACGGACACCCCGGTGCAGAGCGCTCCGAGTTGAAGCGACCGGGCCGGCTGCCAGGTGAGCGTCGTAGACATCCGGATCGGGTTCTCGACATAGCGGTAGGTGAGCACTGCCGGCACGGCGGAGAGGGCGACGACGGCGAGGCCAGTGACGGTGGTCAGCTCGCCGAACCTGGCCTCGGCGACGACGAGCAGGGGCCAGTGCCAGAGGTAAAGCGAGTACGACACCGCTCCGACCGCACGCGCCGGCCGCACTCCCAGCAGCACGCCCGGCCCGAACCTGCCCGCTGCCACGCCGCCGGCGATGACCGCCGCCGTGCCGAGGGTGGGGCCCAGCGCCGCGTAACCGGGAAACGCCGATTCCCCGCGTAGCACCAGTGCGGAGGCCACGATCGCGGCGAGGCCGGACCAGGCGAGACCGGCCGCTGCCAGGCGGGGCAGGCGATGCAGCTGGCTGGCGAGCAGTGCCACGACGCCGCCCAGGGCCAGCTCCCACATGCGGGTGGTGGTGACGAAGTAAGCGCGGGCCGGGTCGTTCGCGGTCAGCAGGACCGACCAGGCGAAGGACGGCACCGCGACCAGCGCGAGGGCGACCAGCAGGAAACCGGCCCGGTGGGCGCGGCGTCGACCGAGCCGGGCCGCGCCCACCAGCAGCAGCGGCCAGACCAGGTAGAACTGTTCCTCCACGGCGAGGGACCAGAAATGCTGGACCATGCTGGGCGCCCGGTTGGCTGCGAGGTAGTCCACGGACTGTTCGGCAAGCCGCCAGTTCATTCCGTACAACCCGCTGAACACCACGTCCCATCCGGTGTCGGACCAGCGGGTTCGGGGCAGGAAGGCGAAGGTGAGCAACAGGGCCGCCACGAGGACGACCCCGGCAGCCGGTAGCAGGCGCTTGGCGCGCCGGGCGTAGAAGCCGGCGAGCGAGACGCCTCCCGTCCGGTTCAGCTCGGTCACAAGCAGGCCGGTGATCAGGAATCCGGAGATGACGAAGAAGACGTCAACGCCGACGAAGCCACCCGGCACAAGGTTCTGACTGGCGTGTCCGGCGAGGACCAGAAGCACCGCAACAGCCCGCAGCCCTTCCACGTCCCCCCGGAACCCGGCTCGAGGGCTCGCCTCCGGTCGGATAGCCGTCTGCGTCATTCGTTACACCTCATACCCGTATGTTCGGTTACGGCACAAAAGGACTATATATACCACTATGAGGTGTCTGAATATGAACGGCCGAACTGGCGCGCCGGTCTCTGTCGATGCCGCCCGGTTGGTGAAAGGTCCTCGCCGGACGGTGCCTCGGTCGCGGGCAGGGTAGTCCCGCCGCCCTGAGAACCGATCTGCTACCCCGATCCGGGTGCGCCACGTACCGGCCGAGGTTCATTTTCGACTCAGTCCCAGGCCTGAACCGGGACCTGTGGTCGGCGCGCTAACCGGCAAACCACGGCTGCTGATCCAACCAGAGCCGCAAGAAAGTCACCATCCAGACGAAGTTCTTCACGCCCTGGGTCAACGGCTGACCCTCTGTAGCGCGTTCGACGACCCGCCGTAGACGGGTGATCTCGAGGTAGTCGGCCAATGCCCCCGGTTCTGTCGAGACTCGCTGTACAACTCCGCGCAGCGGCTCCTCGGTCAGCCACCGGTCCAGCGGTGGAACGAAACCGGACTTGGGGCGGTACACCAGCTCAGCCGGTACGGACGCGGCGAGCCTGCTCTTCAGCGCTAGTTTGGCATCTCGGAAGGTGTACTTGACCTCGCGCGGCATGGCGAACGCTTCGGCGAGCAGATCTGGCTCAAGGAATGGGAAGGCTGCACGTATTCCGCGCAGCCGCAATGGATCGAAGGTCTTGGCCGCATACTCACCGGCGCAGACGTGGAGAAGGTCCACCCAATGATACTGATCACGGATGTCGGTCGAGGGTGCGCAGTCGATCATGTACGTGCGTATCAGCCGTGACAGATACGCGCGGTCCGCCGGGGGCAAGCGATAGAGGACGCCGTCGAGTGCGTTGGTCGCCACCACCGCGGCTTCGAGAAGCGGCATTTGGGCGGCTCGCCGAAGAACCCTCATGCGATGTTCGAACCGGCTTGGCCGCCGCCAAAGTCCGGCCCGGGAGTAGAGTTCTGCCGCGCCAAGCAGTAGCGGCCGAGGCAGCCGGTAGAGCCTTTGCCACGTTGCCAGTTGACCGACGCCGAAAGCACCGTCCGCGCCGGTTCCCTCGATGAACTGCGGGGCGTCGGGTGCCATCTTGATGCCGGCCCGCACCATCAAGTTGGTGGATGTTGTGGCGTAGTCCCCGAACGGGTACGTGTAGTCGCGGCCGACGTCGGCCAGAAACTCGTTCATCTCTGTCGGCTCGTAGGTCGTCTGCTCGAAGTTCAGGCGGAAATGTCTGGCCATGGCGGCAGCATGCTTCGCCTCCGGGTCGGCGTCGCCAAAGGAAAAGTTGAGCAACAAGACATCGGTACGCCCTAGGGCGGACAGTCGGGCCGCGAGAAGCCCCGAATCCACTCCGCCGCTGAAGGTCAGTACCGAACCCTTGGGTGCCGTGTCGAGGATGCCGTCGAGACATCGGTCGAAGCGTGTGCCGCGGACAGCCTCACGTGGCTGAAGGGGATCGGCGGCGGCGGTTGCCACGCCGCTGCTGACATCAATGCTGGTGACATGTCCGGGTGCCGAACGCTCGACGCCGGACAAGAGCGTGAGCGGAGCCGGGATAGCGCCATACTGCAGGAGCGCATGCACCGCGCGGCGATCGAGGCGACTGCACCCGATACGGCCGAGGATGCGTAGGTCGTTGCTGAGGCAGAAGCCGCCGTTCGCAGCCCCGAAGACCACCTGTTCCGGCGTAGCGGGCGGTACGTAGACCTGCAGCGTGTCAGTTCCCAGCCGGTGATCGATCCGAATGTCGTTCCCAGCCGGCTCGCTGGCCCCGATCGCCATGGTGTTGATCGCCGTTGGTCCCAGCGTGCGAAGCCGGATCGCATCGCCGACCCGACTGATCGCAGGCGGTTCCCCGACCTTGGAAAGCTGCGCGAACGTAAACGGTCCACACGTGACATACGCCGACACCAGGCCGAGCCAACGGGCATGTTCCTCCACGTGCCGGCGCCAATCGGGCTGGCCCGGGCCGCAGTACATGGCGAAAAACACTCAGTCCTCCAAGTGTCATTAGACGAACCCGAATGCTCTTTTCCGCGCCTAATCGTAGTGCGTCAGTGAATTTTCGTGGCCAGTACTGCCCTGAAAGGTGTTTCTCGTCGATGGCCCACCGCGAAGCCTGCGACGTCGTTACTCGACTGCCTGCGAGGGCGGCGCAGGGGAGAGCCACCGGCTGGAGTGCCATGCCACCATCCGCACTGGACAACCGGACGATTGATTGACAGACGTGAACCACTGATGAAGGCTCGCGCTACAGGTCCTTCCACACCAGGAGGCGCAATGAGGCGCACACGGCTGGCGATCGCCGGCGTGTTCACTCTGGTCGGCGCACTCGCGCTGACCGCACCGGCAACTGCGCGGCCACCGTCCGATCCGACCGGCCGCGACGGTCTGGAGGTGTACGTCGGCACGGTGAACCCCGAGCAGTTGGAGAAGCTGCGTCACGCCGGAGTCGACCTCGGCCACGACCACGCCGAGACCGACCGTTCCGGGCAGACCCGGATCGAGACGGTCCTCAGCAAGCGGCAGGCCGCGCGGCTGGCCGGCCAGGGCGTGAAGCTGGAGGTCAAGAAGGTACGCGGCAAGGACGCCTCGCAGGCGCTGCGTGAGCAGGCCGCCGCGGGCTGGTCGGCGTTCCGCTCCTACAGCGAGCCCGGCGGCATCCGGGACGAGATCACCGCCACCGCCGCGCGGTACCCGCGACTGACCAAGGTGGAGACCATCGGCCGGTCGGTGCAGGGCAAGCCGATCCTCGCGATCAAGGTCACCAAGGACGCGAAGAAGGTCCGCGACGGCAGGCGGCCGGCGGTGCTCTACGCGAGCACCCAGCACGCCCGCGAGTGGATCACGCCGGAGATGACCCGGCGCCTGATGCACCACGTACTCGACCGGTACGGCACCGACCCGGAGATCACCCGGCTCGTGGACACCACGGAGCTGTGGTTCCTCCCGGTGGCGAACCCGGACGGCTACGACCACACCTTCACGCCCGGCAACCGGCTGTGGCGCAAGAACCTGCGGGACAACGACGGCGACGGGCGGATCACCACCGCCGACGGCGTCGACCTCAACCGCAACTTCAGCTACAAGTGGGGGTACGACAACGAAGGCTCCTCCCCCGACCCGAACAGCGACACCTACCGCGGCCCTGGCCCGAACTCGGAGCCGGAGACCAAGGCGCTGGACGGGCTGTTCCGGCGGGTCGGCTTCGAGTTCTTCGTCAACTACCACTCCGCGGCCCAACTGCTGCTCTACGGCGTGGGCTGGCAGGTCAGCACGCCCACCCCGGACGACGTGATCTACGAGGCGATGGTCGGTGACGACGCCAACCCGGCGGTGCCCGGATACGACCCGGACATCTCGGCGGAGCTGTACACCACGAACGGCGACACCGACACCCACGCCACGGTCCGCTACGGCACGCTCGGCTTCACCCCGGAGATGTCGACGTGCCAGGCGGCCGCCGCCTCCGACCCGGACGACGAGTGGCTGCCGGAGGACTGCGTCAGCGGCTTCATCTTCCCGGACGACGAGGACCTGATCGCCGCCGAGGTGGCGAAGAACCTGCCGTTCGCGCTCGCGGTGGCGAGGTCCACGCACGACCCGGACGACCCGGTGTCGGTGGTGGGCCGCAGCACCGCGGACTTCGTGGTGGACAGCTTCGACACCTCGTACGGGCGGAACCAGCAGGTCGCCTCGATCACCCGGCGCGCGCTGAAGAACGTGCGGATGCACTACACGGTCAACGGCAGCCGGCCGAAGACGGTCAGCGTCCGCGAGTGGCAGGGCGGCGAGCGGTACGGGAACACCCACGACGACTACTACGCCGAGCTGCGCGGCAGGGTGACCGGCACCCGGCCGGGCGACGAGGTGGAGGTCTGGTTCAGCGGCAGCAAGCCGGGAGCCGGAAAGGTCACCAGCGAGCGCTTCACGTACCGGGTGCACGACGACATCGGCGGCGAGGTCCTGGTGCTCGCGACGGAGGACGTGACCGGGCTCAGCCCGGCCCAGGGCGTCACCACCGCGAAGTACGCCGACGAGATGACCGCGGCGCTGACCGCGGCGGGCCGCACCAGTGACGTGTACGACTTCGACGCGATGGGCCGGAAGGCACCGCACCCGCTGGGCGTGCTGTCGCACTACCGGGCGGTGCTGTGGGAGACCGGTGACGACGTGATCCCCCGGGCGCCCGGCCAGGTGCCGGGGACGGCGGCCCGGTCGGCGCTGGAGACCGAGCTGGCCGTCCGGGACTACCTGAACGAGGGCGGCAAGCTCCTACTCAGCGGCAAGTACGCCCTGTTCGCCCAGGCCGCCAACGGCGCGTACGCGTACCAGCCGAACGGGCCGGCGGAGTGCACCGACCCGGACGGCGCCACCTGCCTGCCGCTGCTGAACGACTTCCAGCAGTACTGGTTGGGGGCGTACACGTACGTCAGCGACGGAGGCACCGGCGCCGACGGCCCGTACGCGGTGACCGGCGAGGACGGCGCCTTCGCCGGCTACGCCGGGACGCTGAACGCGCCCGGGTCGGCGGCGAACCAGGACCACACGGCGTCGTTCCTGACCACGTCGAGCTTCCTGCCGCGGGACCAGTTCCCGCAGTTCGCCAGCTCGGCGCCGGTGGGCTGGGAGCGGCCGGGCGCCGCGCCGTTCGACCCGCGCACCGGCGACTGGTACCTGTGGAGCGGGCAGGCCGACGAGTCGTACAAGCGGCTCACCCGCACCATCGACCTGACCGGTGCCAGCAGCGGCGAGCTGCGCTTCTTCACCTCGTACGACATCGAGCCGAACTGGGACTACCTGATCGTCGAGGCGCACGAGGTGGGCAGCGACGCCTGGACGACGCTGCCGGACGCCAACGGGAAGACGGGCACCGGCACCGGCGAGAGCTGCGCGTCCGGCTGGGTGGAGCAGCTGCACCCGTGGCTCGCCCGGTACCAGGGTGAGGACTGCTCGCCGAGCGGCACGACCGGCAGCTGGAACGCCGCGACCGGCGCGTCGAACGGCTGGCAGGAGTTCGTGGCCGACCTGTCCGCATACGCCGGCAAGAAGGTCGAGGTGTCGATCTCGTACGCGTCGGACTGGGGCACCCAGGGCCTGGGCGTCTTCCTCGACGACGCTCGCGTGGTCGTGAACGGCGCGACGGTCAGCGAGACCTCGTTCGAGACCGACCTGGGCGGCTGGACGGTGGCCGGCCCGCCGCCGGGCTCGGCGGGCAACGCCACCGACTGGGCGCGCAGCCAGCAGGCGTTCGAGGAGGGGTCGGCGGTGGTCACCGCCGACACCGTCTACCTCGGCTTCGGCCTGGAAGGGCTGGCTCCGGCGGCCCGTGACGACCTGGTCAAGCGGGCGCTGGCCCACCTGACGGGGGCGGCGCGCCGCTGACGGTCCTTCCCCGGGTGCGCCGGCGGTCCGCCCGGACCGCCGGCGCACCTGTCGTACGGGGCCTGCCTCGAAGTCCGGCCGCCGGCGGTGACCTCGACCTGGGCCCTAAGCCCGCCCAGGTGGCCCGGGTTGTGGTGAGCTGGAGGTATGGATCGGATCCGGCTCGGGCTGGTGCTGCACCCGACCCGGGACGTGTCCGAGGTGGTGACCATCATCGCCGGCTGGGCGAGCCGGCACGGGAAGAGCCTGGCGGTCCGGGTGGAGGACCGGCACCGGGTGCCCGCCACGGTGGAACCGCTCCCCGCCGACGAGGTGGCCGTCGCCTGCGACGCGCTGATCAGCATCGGCGGGGACGGCACGATGCTCGGCGCCCTGCGCTCGGCGGTCCGCGACCCGAAGCCGGTGCTCGGCGTGCACCTGGGCCGGCTCGGCTTCCTGGTGGAGGTGGAGCCGCCCGACCTGCCGGCCGCGCTGGACCGCCTGGCCGCCAAGGACTTCACCGTGGAGCGGCACAGCTGCCTGGTCTGTGACGTCTGCGGCGACGACGTCGTGGCGTTCAACGACGTCGCGCTGGTCCGGCAGCCGGGCTCGGGTTTCGTCACCGCCACCCTCGGGGTGGACGGGCAGCGGTACGGCTACTACCGCTGCGACGCGCTGGTGGTGAGCACACCCACCGGGTCGACCGCGTACAGCTACGCCGCGGGCGGCCCGCTGGTCTCCCCGGCGAGCGACGCGGTGGTGGTGACGCCCTCCGCGCCGATGGCCGGGATCTCGCGCGCGGTGGTGCTCTCCCCCGACGAGCGGATCCGGCTGGAACTCGCCCCGGACTCCGCGCCGGTGGCCGTCGAGATGGACGGCCTGGTGATCCGCGACGCCGCGACCGAGGGCGCGGTGGAGGTGACCTACCGCCGGGACGCCGGCCTGGTGGTCCGCCTCGATCCACGCCGCTACCAGGAGCGCAACCAGCTCAAGCTGAGCCTGCTGGACCTGCCGCTGCTGCCCGAGCAACTCCGCGAACTGCTCCCCGAGGGCCTCCGCGAGCAACTCAACCGCCGCGAACTCCCCCCACCCCGCTAACCCCACCCCGACCCCAACCCCCGACTCCCGCGATCTTGCGCTTTCTGCCCAGGGCAAAGCGCCCATACCCCCGCAATTCAAGGGCCGAAAGTGCAAGATCGGCGACGACGGGGTGGGGGTGGGCGGGAGAGCCCCGGGGGGTGTTAGGCCTTGGCGAGCACGGCGGACACCAGGTCCTTCGCCTCCTGTTGGATTCGGGCCAGGTGGTCCGGGCCCTGGAAGGACTCGGCGTAGATCTTGTAGACGTCCTCGGTGCCGGAGGGGCGGGCGGCGAACCAGCCGCTCTCCGTCGTGACCTTGAGGCCGCCGATCGGGGCGCCGTTGCCACGGGCGGTGGTGAGCGTGGCGGTGATCGGCTCACCGGCCAACTCGGTCGCCGTCACCTGCTCGGGCGACAGCTTGCCGAGCACGGCCTTCTGCTCGCGGGTGGCCGGGGCGTCGATCCGGGCGTACGCGGGCGCGCCGAAACGCCCGGCCAGTTCCGCCCAGTGCTCGCTGGGCGTCCGGCCGGTGGTGGCGATGATCTCGGACGCGAGGAGGCAGAGCAGGATGCCGTCCTTGTCGGTGGTCCACGTGCCGCCGTCCCGCCGGAGGAAGGACGCCCCGGCGCTCTCCTCGCCGCCGAAGCCGACCGCGCCGTCGAGCAGGCCGGGCACGAACCACTTGAAGCCGACCGGCACCTCCAGCAACGGGCGCCCCAGGTCGGCGGCCACCCGGTCGATCATGGACGAGGACACCAGGGTCTTGCCGACCGCGGCGGCCGGGCCCCACTGCTCCCGGGTGCGGAACAGGTGGGCGATCGCCACCGCCAGGTAGTGGTTGGGGTTCATCAGGCCGCCGTCGGGGGTGACGATGCCGTGCCGGTCGGCGTCGGCGTCGTTGCCGGTGGAGACCTGGTAGTCGGCGCGGGCGGCGATCAGGGACGCCATCGCGTTCGGCGACGAGCAGTCCATCCGGATCTTGCCGTCACCGTCGAGGGTCATGAAGCGCCACGTCGGGTCGACCGTCGGGTTGACCACGGTGAGGTCGAGGCGGTGCCGCTCGGCGATCTCGCCCCAGTAGGCGACGCTGGCGCCGCCGAGCGGGTCGGCGCCGATGTGGACTCCGGCGGCGCGGACCGCGTCGAGGTCGAGCGCCGCCGGCAGGTCATCGACGTAGCGGGCGAGGAAATCGTACGAGCCGGTGGTGTCGGCGGCGCGCGCCCGCGCGTACGGGATGCGGCGCACCTCCTTGAGCCCGGCGGCGAGGATCGCGTTCGCGCGGTCCTGGATCCACTTCGTGACGTCGGTGTCGGCCGGCCCGCCGTGGGTCGGGTTGTACTTGAATCCGCCGTCGTCCGGCGGGTTGTGCGACGGGGTGATGACGATGCCGTCGGCGAGGCCGCTGGTCCGCCCCCGGTTGTGGCTGAGGATCGCGTGCGAGACGGCCGGGGTCGGCGTGTAGCCGTCCCGGCTGTCCACGAGGACGGTCACCTCGTTGGCGGCGAGCACCTCCAGCGCGTCGACCGCGGCCGGGGCGGAGAGCGCGTGCGTGTCGCGGCCGAGGAAGAGCGGGCCGTCCAGGCCGCGCTCCCGGCGGTAGTCGCAGAGCGCCTGGGTGACCGCGAGGATGTGGTCGGAGTTGAAGGCGTTGCGCAGCGACGAGCCCCGGTGCCCGGAGGTGCCGAAGGAGACCTGCTGCGCCGGGTCCTCCGGGTCGGGGTGCTCCGCGTAGTACGCGGTGACCAGCATCGGCACGTCGACCAGGTCGGACGGCTGGGCGGGCTGGCCCGCGCGGGGATGCGCGCTCACGGTTCCACCTTCTGGCCCTTGCCGATGACGACGATGCCGTTGTCGGAGACGGTGTAGCGCTGCCGGTCCTTCTCCAGGTCCACGCCGATCTCGACGCCCTCCGGCACGTACACGTTCTTGTCCAGGATGGCCCGGCGGATCACCGCGTGCCGGCCGATCTCGACGCCCTCCATGAGCACCGCGCCGTCGACGTGCGCCCAGGAGTGCACCTTGGCCTTGGGCGAAATCACCGAGTTCTCCACGAGCGAGCCGGAGATCACCGCTCCCGGCGAGACCATCGACGCGACCGCCCGGCCGACCCGCTCGCCCCACTGGTGGACGAACTTGGCCGGCGGGTACGGCGGCTGGGCGCTGTAGATCGGCCAGTCGAAGTTGTAGAGGTTGAACACCGGGTGCACGTTGATCAGGTCCATGTGGGCGTCGTAGAAGGAGTCCAGCGTCCCCACGTCGCGCCAGTAGCCGCGGTCCCGGTCGGTGCTGCCCGGCACCTCGTTGTCCTTGAAGTCGTAGACGTTGGCCTCGCCCCGCTCGACCAGCATCGGGATGATGCTGCCGCCCATGTCGTGCTTGCTGGTCTTGTCCTCCGCGTCGCGCTCCACCGCCTCGCAGAGCGCCTTCGTGGTAAAGACGTAGTTGCCCATCGAGGCGTAGATCTGGTCCGGGGCGTCGGGCAGGCCGACCGCGTCGGTGGGCTTCTCGCGGAACGCCCGGATCCGCCGGCCGTCCGCGCCGACCTCGATCACCCCGAACTGGTCGGCCATGGACAGCGGCTGCCGGATCCCGGCCACGGTCACTCCGGCGCCGGAGGCGATGTGGTCCTCCACCATCTGCCGGGGGTCCATCCGGTAGATGTGGTCGGCGCCGAAGACGATCACGTAGTCGGGCTGCTCGTCGTTGATCAGGTTGAAGCTCTGGTAGATCGCGTCCGCGGAGCCCGCGAACCACCACGGGCCGCGGCGCTGCTGGGCGGGCACGGGGGTGACGTAGTTGCCCAGCATGGTCGACATCCGCCAGGTCGTGGTGACGTGCCGGTCCAGCGAGTGGGACTTGTACTGAGTCAGCACGACGATCTTGAGATAGCCGGCGTTGGCCAGGTTGGAGAGGACGAAGTCGACCATGCGGTACATCCCGCCGAACGGGACGGCCGGCTTGGCCCGGTCGGTGGTGAGCGGCATCAGGCGCTTGCCCTCCCCACCCGCCAGGACGATCGCGAGCACCTTGGCAGCCATGTCCCGACGCTAGCGATCCGGCCGCGACTTCACCACTCGTACGGGCACAGTTCCGCAGCCGGTGCGGCGTGGGTTTCTGCACTATGGTGCCGGGCATGACCGACTCCGCCCGGCTCCGCGTCGACCTGCTCACCCGTGAGTACCCGCCCGAGGTGTACGGCGGGGCCGGGGTGCACGTCGAGTATCTGGCCCGCGAGCTGCGCCGACTCGCCGAGGTGCGGGTCCACTGCTTCGGTGCGCCGCGCACCGAGCCCGGGGTCACCGCGTACGCCGAACCGGCCGGCCTGGCCGGCGCGAACGCCGCGCTGCGGACGATGGGCGTGGATCTGGAGATGGCTGCCGGATGCGCCGGCACCGGCGTGGTGCACAGCCACACCTGGTACGCGAACCTCGCCGGGCACACGGCGAAGCTGCTGCACGGTGTGCCGCACGTGGTCACCGCGCACAGCCTGGAGCCGTTGCGCCCGTGGAAGGCCGAGCAGCTCGGCGGCGGGTACGCGCTGTCCTCGTGGTGCGAGCGGACGGCGGTGGAGTCGGCCGACGCGGTGATCGCGGTGAGCGCGGGGATGCGGCAGGACGTGCTGACGGCGTACCCGGCGGTGAACCCGGACCGGGTGAAGGTGGTCCACAACGGGATCGACACCGCGCAGTACGCCCCGGACCACAAGACCGACGTGGTCGACCGGCTCGGGATCGACCCGTCCCGCCCCAGCGTCGTGTACGTCGGGCGGATCACCCGGCAGAAGGGCCTGCCGTACCTGCTGCGGGCCGCGCGGGAGCTGCCCGCCGACACGCAGCTCGTGCTGCTGGCCGGCGCGCCCGACACCCCGGACATCGCCGCCGAGGTGGAGAGCCTGGCCGCCGAGCTGCGGGCCAACCGTTCGGGCGTGGTGTGGGTGGCCGAGATGCTGCCCAAGCACGAGGTGATCCAGGTGCTGACCCACGCCACGGTCTTCGTGTGCCCGTCCGTCTACGAGCCGATGGGCATCGTCAACCTGGAGGCGATGGCCTGCGAGACCGCGGTGGTGGCCACGGCGACCGGCGGCATCCCGGAGGTCGTCGTCGACGGCGAGACCGGGCTGCTGGTGCCGATCGAGCAGGCCGGCGACGGGACCGGCCGGCCGCTGAACCCGGAGCGCTTCGTCGCCGACCTGGCGGCCCGGATCAACGAGGTGTTGGCCGATCCCGCGCGGGCCGCCGAGTTCGGGCGGGCGGGGCGGCTGCGCGCGGTCGAGCACTTCTCCTGGGACACCGTCGCGCGGCGGACCCTGGAGGTGTACCGGTCGGTGGGCGCCGCCGGCTGACCCTGTCTCAGCTCTCCGGTGTGATCAGGTCCAGCTTCGGGAAGTAGGTGCGGTACCGGGAGCCGTCGCGGGTGAGTAGCCGGTATCCGCACACCGCCGCATGGGCTCCGATGTAGAAGTCGGCGATCGGGGAGCGCTTGGCTCCCCCCTGAGAGCGGTATGTCGCGTATGCCTTACCGGCCAGGAAGCCGGCCGGATACGGCAGTTCCTCGCGGAGGAAGTCGGCCGCCGGAAGCGCCTCGTCGAGCGCCTCGATGGTGTCGAAACGCACCGAAACCTCGGCGTAGACGATGGGATTGACGACCAGGACCCCGGCGTCCCGGGCCTCCGCCAGCGCGTCGCCCGACCACGCGGCCCACCGGGGATCGTCGGTGAAGATGTCGAGCAGCACGTTGGTGTCCACCAGTGTGGTGGCGGAATCTTCGGGCCGGCTCGCGACCGCGCGGAGTCGGTCACTCACCACGCAGCAGCTCCATCAGTTCGTCGGTGGACATGCCCTCGGCCTGCTTCGCCCCGCCGCGGCCACGCATGTGGCGGACCAGGCGCTGTCCCCTGCTCTCAGCACCGCTGACCCGGACGATCCGCAGGGCGCCGCCCTCCTCGACGACGTCGACCTCGTCGCCCTCGTGCAGTCCGTGTCGGGCCCGCAACGCGGCCGGGATCGTGACCTGGCCCTTGCTGTTGAGCTTCATGAAGCCTCCTCGTACCACGTAATACCAACGATACGTGTCAGCAGGAGGACTCGCTGCCCCCAGCGAAAGGTTGGTCACCCGGCTGACCCGAGCGCGAAGCGATCTCGCGCAGTAGGTTGACGGGGTGACTGGACGGTTCCCGATCGAAGACGTCTCCCCCGTCGTCTCGTGCGGTCGCTACCCGGCCAAGGCGGTCGTCGGCGAGTTGGTCCCGGTGTCGGCCCGCGCCTACCGCGAGGGGCACGACGCGCTGGGCTGCAACGTGGTCTGGCTCGGCCCGGACGGGCAGGCCCGGCCGTTCACCCGGATGCGTCCCGGGGAGCCGGGTCAGGACCGGTGGCACGCCACCATCCGGCCGGACGCGGTCGGCGAGTGGACGTTCACCGTCGAGGCGTTCTCCGACCCGTACCTGACGTGGCAGAACGCGGTGACCAAGAAGATCGCCGCCGGTCAGGGGCCCGAGGACCTGGCCAACGACCTGGCCGAGGGCGTCCGCGTGCTCACCGCCGCCGCCGAGCTGGTGCCCCCGGCCGACCGGAAGCGGGTGGCCGCCGCGGTCGCCGCGCTCGCCGACCCGGTGCTGCCGCTGCCCCGCCGGGTGGGTCCCGCGCTCGAGCTGGCCGATCTGCTGTGGGAGCACCCGGTCCGGGAGCTGGTCACCACCGGCGACGTGTACCGCATCTGGGTCGACCGGAAGCGGGCGCTCTTCTCCGCCTGGTACGAGTTCTTCCCCCGCTCCGAGGGCGCGATCCCGGCGACCGTCGACGCGCCGGCCCGCTCCGGCACGTTCGCCACCGCGACCGAGCGCCTGCCCGGTGTCGCGGCGATGGGCTTCGACATCCTCTACCTGCCGCCGATCCACCCGATCGGCCGGATCAACCGCAAGGGCCGCAACAACACGCTGGTCGCCGGGCCGGACGACGTGGGTTCGCCGTGGGCCATCGGCGCGGCCGAGGGCGGCCACGACGCCATCCACCCCGACCTGGGTACGCCGGAGGACTTCCGGGACTTCATCGCCGCCGCCGCCGTGGCGGGCCTGGAGGTGGCGATGGACCTCGCGTTGCAGTGCGCGCCGGACCACCCGTGGGTCACCGAGCACCCGGAGTGGTTCACCACCCGCGCCGACGGCACGATCGCGTACGCCGAGAACCCGCCGAAGAAGTACCAGGACATCTACCCGCTGAACTTCGACAACGACCCGGAGGGGATCCGCGCGGAGATCCTGCGGGTGGTGCTGCACTGGGTCGGCGAGGGCGTGAAGATCTTCCGGGTCGACAACCCGCACACCAAGCCGGTGAACTTCTGGCACTGGCTGATCGCCGAGGTGAAGAAGGTCGACCCGGACGTGCTCTTCCTCGCCGAGGCGTTCACCCGACCGGCCATGATGCACGGGCTCGGCAAGGTCGGCTTCACCCAGTCGTACACGTACTTCACGTGGCGGACCTCGGCCGCGGAGATGCGCGCGTACTGCGAGGAACTGGTGGCGGCCGCCGACTACATGCGGCCCAACTTCTGGCCGAACACCCCGGACATCCTGCACGAGACGCTCCAGCACGGCGGCCCGCCGATGTTCAAGATCCGGGCGGTGCTGGCCTCGCTGCTCTCCCCGTCCTGGGGCATGTACGCGGGCTACGAGCTGTTCGAGCACGTCGCCCGCCCGGGTGCCGAGGAGTACCTGGACAACGAAAAGTACGAGCTGCGCCCCCGGGACTGGGCCGGCGCGCAGGCACAGGGTCGCTCCCTCGCCCCGTTCATCACCACCCTCAACCGGATCCGGTCGGACAACCCCGCCCTGCACCAGCTCCGCAACCTGGTGTTCCACGACATCGACAACCCGGCACTGCTCTGCTGGTCCAAGCGCGACGCGGACACCGGCAACACGGTGATCGTGGTCTGCTCCTTCGACTCCCAGAGCGTGCAGTGGGGCAACACCACGCTGGACATGCCGGCGCTGGGCTTCGACTGGCACGAACGGTTCACGGTGCACGACGAGCTGACCGGCGCCAGCTACGAATGGGGTCAGCGCAACGCCGTCCGGCTCGACCCGTACCTGCAACCCGCGCACGTGCTCACCGTGCGGCGTCCGGTCCCGCCCGCGCCGCCCCCACCGTCGGCCGCCGCACCGGCCGACCTCACCGTCGAGGCCGTGCCCGACGACCTCTCCGGCGGCACCGCACCCACTTCGAAGGACGAAGCCCGATGGACCAGCTGATCGCCGGCCACATCCACGATCCGCACGCGGTGCTCGGGGCACACCCGGCCGACGGGCGCACCACGATCCGCACGCTCCGCCGCGGCGCCGGCGATGTCGCCGTCCTCGTCGACGGGGAGCGGCACCCGATGAAGCGGGTGCACGACGGCGGGATCTTCGAGGCGGTCGTCCCCGGCGAGGTGCTCGACTACCGGGTCGAGGTCGACGGGCAGCCGCACGACGACCCGTACCGCTATCCGCCGACGGTGGGCGAGCTGGACCTGCACCTGATCGGCGAGGGCCGGCACGAGCGGCTCTGGGAGGCGCTCGGCGCGCGGGTGTTCGACGAGGGCGTGGCGTTCAGCGTCTGGGCCCCCAACGCGCGCGGCGTCCGCGTCGTCGGGGACTTCACCGGCTGGGCCCCGGACGACGGCTGGCCGATGCGCTCGCTCGGCTCCAGCGGCGTCTGGGAGGTCTTCGTGCCGGGGGCCGGGATCGGCGCCCGGTACAAGTACCGCGTCCTGGGGCCCGACGGGCACTGGCGGGACAAGGCCGACCCCCTCGCGGCGTACGCGGAGGTGCCGCCGGCCACCGCGTCGGTGGTGCATCACTCGACGTACGAGTGGAACGACGGCGCCTGGCTGGAGCGGCGGGCCCGCCGGGCCCCGCACCAGGAGCCGATGAGCATCTACGAGGTGCACCTCGGCTCGTGGCGGCCCGGCCTCGGCTACCGGGAGCTGGCCGAGCAACTGACGGCGTACGTCACCGAGCTGGGCTTCACGCACGTGGAGTTCCTGCCGGTGATGGAGCACCCGTTCGGCGGCTCGTGGGGCTACCAGGTCACCGGCTACTACGCGCCCACCTCGCGCTTCGGCGACCCGGACGAGTTCCGCCATCTCGTCGACACCCTGCACGGCGCGGGGATCGGCGTGATCCTCGACTGGGTGCCGGCGCACTTTCCGCGCGACGAGTGGGCCCTCGCCCGGTTCGACGGCACCCCGCTGTACGAGCACCCCGACCCGCGCCGGGGCGAGCACCCGGACTGGGGCACGTACGTCTTCGACTTCGGCCGCCGCGAGGTGCGCAACTTCCTGGTGGCCAACGCCCTGTACTGGTGCGACGAGTTCCACGTGGACGGGCTGCGCGTCGACGCGGTCGCGTCGATGCTCTACCTGGACTACTCGCGCCAGGAGGGTCAGTGGGTGCCGAACCAGTACGGCGGCCGGGAGAACCTGGAGGCCATCGCGTTCATGCAGGAGACGAACGCGACGGTCTACCGGCACCACCCCGGGGTGGTGATGATCGCCGAGGAGTCCACGGCGTGGCCCGGCGTCACCCGGTCCACCGACAGCGGCGGGCTCGGCTTCGGGTTCAAGTGGAACATGGGCTGGATGCACGACACCCTGCTCTACACCTCGAAGGATCCGATCTACCGGCAGCACCACCACCATCAGCTCACGTTCTCCCTCGCGTACGCCTGGAGCGAGAACTACGTGCTGCCGATCAGCCACGACGAGGTGGTGCACGGCAAGGGCTCACTCGCCGGCAAGATGCCGGGCGACACGTGGCAGCGGCTGGCGAACGTCCGGGCGCTGCTCGCGTACATGTGGGCGCACCCGGGCAAGCAGCTGCTCTTCATGGGCTGCGAGCTGGCCGACGACCGGGAGTGGAGCGAGGAGCGCGGCCTCGACTGGTACCTGCTGCACGACCCGGGCCGGGCCGGCGTCCAGCGGCTGGTCGGCGACCTCAACCGCATCTACCGCGAGACGCCCGCCCTGTGGGCGCAGGACACCGAGCCCGCCGGGTTCCGGTGGATCGCCGGGGACGACGTCGCCAACAACACCGTCTCGTTCATCCGGATCGCCCCGGACGGCGCGACGCTGGTCTGCGTGGCGAACTTCTCCGCGCTGCCCCTGGAGGGATACCGGATCGGTCTGCCCACCGGAGGAACGTGGACCGAGGTGCTCAACACCGACGCTCAGCACTACGGCGGGTCCGGCG
This sequence comes from Micromonospora sp. H33, assembly GCF_052068455.1. Classification (NCBI taxonomy): domain Bacteria; kingdom Bacillati; phylum Actinomycetota; class Actinomycetes; order Micromonosporales; family Micromonosporaceae; genus Micromonospora; species Micromonospora sp. H33. The sequence continues at coordinate 254,556 of NZ_JBQHDE010000006.1, forward strand.
TGGGCAACCTCGGGCAGGTCCGGGCCGAGGACGTGCCGTGGCACGGGATGCCGGCGTCGGTAGCGCTCCGGGTGCCCCCGCTCGGCGTCCTCTGGCTCCGCCCGGCCTGAGCGCCGGCACCGCGGCCGGCGGCTTCGGGTGACGTGATCCACTCGACCTCAGTGAAGTCGGGGTGTTCGGTCCACCGGATAGCCCCGACTTCAGGGAAGTCGAGTTGATCTTCGGCTGGCGCGAGTCCGACGGTCACGCCGAGTACCCCGACCGGCCTGTTTCGTCACGCTGCGTGGATAGTTCGGCCGTCGGGCGTAGATTGTCTGAACTCCCCCTGCCGCCCTGCCGTACCGCACATCGGATGCCGGCCACTTCCTGACGGACGAGGCGGAGGGAGCTTCGATGGCGTCGACGAGACGCACCAGCAGCAGGACGACGGTGACACCGCGGCAGCGGAAGATCGCCGGAATCGCCGCGATCGCGGTGACGACAGGGGCCGCGTTCGCCGTGGCCACCGGCGTCGGCCAGGCGGCGGAGAACTGCCAGGGCCTCGACACCGCCCTACGCAACAACCTCACGTTCATCGCCGGCCAACGCCAGAACCCGGACGCCAACTCGGCGGCCCGGATCGCCAACCGGCAGGCGGTCGTCGACCTGCTCCAGCAGCGGCGCACCGCCGCAGGTTGCACCGCCCAGGTGGAGGTCGCCGGTGCGGTCTGCCCGGAAGTGCCGTGGGACGTCGCGGTGGCGGCGCGGGTGAACGACGCGTGGGCGGCCACCGAGCAGATGCGCGCCGAACGGGCGGGCCGGATCGACGACCCGCGGGCGACCGCCGCCCGGGTGCAGCAGGTGGACGGAATCGTCGACTCGATCGGCGGGATCGTGGACCAGGCGCGCCAACGGGCCCAGCAGCGAGCGGCCGGGACAGCGGCGGCGCCGGGAGGCGGCGCCGAGCAGGCAGCGGCGATCGTGGGCCAGGTCGGCGGCCTGATCCAGCAGATCGCGGGACTCGTCGAGGCGGCTCGCGCCGGAGCCGGGGCCGACCAGGACGCGGGCCAGGACGCCGGCGCCGGAGCCGGGGCCGACCAGGACGAGGGCCAGGACGCCGGCGCCGGAGCTGAGGCCGAACAGGACGCGGACGCCGGCGCGGGCCAGGACGCCGGCGCGGAAGCTGAGGCGGAGCAGGCCGGTGACGCCGGCGAAGCGGGTGACGCCGGACAGGCGGGCGACAACGGCGAGGCAGGCGACGCCGGCCAGGCGGGCGACGCCGGCCAGGCCGGCGAGGCGGGTGACGACGCCGGGGCGGAGCAGGAGGCCGGTGCCGGCGAGGACGCCGAGGCGGGCGCGGGGCAGGACGCGGTTGCCGAGCAGATCGCGGCCCAACTGGCGGAGGTACGGGCCCTGATCCAGGAGATCCGGGCGCTCGTGGAGGCGGTCCAGCAGGCCCGCCAGGAGGCCGATGCCGGCGACGAGGCGGGCGCGGGCAACGACGCCGAAGCCGGCGACGAGGCGGGCGCGGGTGACGACGCCGAAGCCGGCGACGAGGCCGGCGCGGGTGACGCCGCTGGCGACGAGGCCGGGGCGGGCAACGACGCCGACGCCGGAGCAGACGCCAACGGCAACGGCAACGGCAACGGCAACGGCGCTGCCAACGGCAACGGCAAGGCCAACGGCAAGGCTGGCGGTGCCGCCAACGCGAACGGCAACGGCAAGGCCGGCGGTGCCGCGGCTCCCGTCATGGTCGAGGACCCGAGCCCGGCAGGCTGCCTGACCGACAACTGAGATCCACTCCATGCCGCCGGCATCGTGGTGTCACCGGGTGCCGGAAGGCGCGATGCCGACGGCATGGAGATGATCACGCTCAGCGGGGCGGGGGCCAGGATCAGACCTGGCCCCCGCCCCGCAGCGGCTTCCACCGGCACTGGCGGCGGCCAGCGCGCAACCACTACCTCCCCCGCCGGCCCGGCCAACGAGGTGTTACCAGCCCGACCGGGGCACGCGCCCCCATCGGACGGCCGCCCAGGGGGAAGACCGGCGCCCGACCGGGCCGGTGTCGTCACGTCCCGTCACATCCATCACTCGCCGTGACACCGTCCGGCACACACTGCTGATCTTGTGGCCGTCGGGGCCCGCGGCGTGAACGATCCGCATCCGCCGCCCGTACCGCTCACCGATGCCGTTACGAGGAACGCGGAGGAGCTTCGATGGCGTGGACGACGGGCACAACGAGCAGGGGCGGGAAGACGACGTCGCGGCAGCGCAAGATCGCGGGTCTCGCCGCGGTCGTGGTCACCACGGGGGTGGCGTTCGCGGTGGCGACCGGCACCGGACAGGCGGCCGAGAACTGCCAGGGTCTGGACAACGCCCTGCGCAACAACCTCTCCATCATCGCCGCGCAGCAGCAGAACCCGGACGCCCAGTCGGCGGCCCGCATCGCCAACCGGCAGGCGGTCGTCGACCTCATCCAGCAGCGCCGGGCCGCGGCCGGCTGCACCGGCGAGGTGGAGGTGCCGGGCGCGGGCCAGGCCGGCAACGGCGGCCAGAACGGCAACGGTCAAGCCGGCAACGGGAACGGCCAAGCCGGCAACGGCGGCGAGAGCTGCCAGGGCCTGGACACCGCGCTGCGCAACAACCTGACCTTCATCGCCGCCCAGCGGCAGAAGCCGGACGCCCAGTCGGCGGCCCGCATCGCCAACCGGCAGGCGGTCGTCGACCTCATCCAGCAGCGCCGGGCGGCGGCGGGCTGCACGGCCGTGATCGAGGTGCCGGGCGCCAACGGCAACTGAGGATCCCTGCGGGACGCGGGCCGGGCGCGACGGACGTCAGACCAGGCCCGCGTCCCGCAGCAGCTTCCACAGGCCGGCGCCGTCCGGTGCGGAGAGCCACTTCTGCCCCAAGGGGCCGGCCGACGAGCTGTCGCCGGCCGGGTGGGGCATGCTGCCGGCGAGGACCGACTGGGTGGGCGAGAGCCGGCGGATCGCCACCCCGGCCACGTTCTCCGGGTGGGCGGCGGCGAACTCCCGGTAGATCTCCTGGTCGTGCTGACCGTCGTCGCCGACCAGCAGCCACTTCACCTCGGGGAACTCGCGGGCCAGCCGGGCCAGGGTGGCCCGCTTGTGCTCCCGCCCGCTGCGGAACCACCGATCCGCGGTCGGGCCCCAGTCGGTCAGCAGCAGCGGCCCGGCCGGGTAGAGGTGCCGGGACAGGAAACGGGTGAGGGTCGGCGCGACGTTCCACGCCCCGGTGGACAGGTAGAAGACGGGGGCGCCGGGGTGGGCGGTCACCAGCCGCTCGTAGAGCACCGCCATCCCGGGCACCGCCGCGCGGGCGTGCTCGTCCAGGACGAACGTGTTCCAGGCGGCGAGCAGCGGCCGGGGCAGCGCGGTGACCATCACCGTGTCGTCGATGTCGGAGAGGATGCCGAAGCGCACCTGCGGGTCGAGGATGCGCACGGGCGCCTCGACGGGCTCCGCCTCGGGCACGCTGATCCGCACCGATCCCCAGCCCGGGGGCAGGTCCGCCTTGACCACGGTGTCGACGAAGCCGCTGCGGTCGGTGCGGATCTCGTGCCGCTGCCCACCCGACTCGATGGTCACGGTGACGTACTTGGCCGGCAGGGTGGTGAAGCTGCGCCAGCCCCGGACCTTCTCCAGCCGGCCCCGTTGCCGGGTGTCCGGCCGTCCCAGCAGCACCCGGCACATCACGCGTACCCAACCGGGCGCGCCGTAGCCCGTGTAGGCGACGATGTTGGTCCGCCAGCCGGTCCGCCGCAGGCGGCGTTCGACCAGGTGGTGGACGGCGTCCTCGATGCGCGCGGCCCGGTGCAGTTGGGGAACGGCCAGCTGGCCTGCGGCAGTGGGTGGCACGCTGCAACCCTGCCACAACCGGCGTACGTCGGCCATGCGAGGCGACCGCGCCGGCCCGGGCCCCCACACCTCGTCTGGGCCGAACCGGCCCGACCCGCCGGTGCCGCGTGACAGACTCCGGTCGGGACGACGACGGGGGCGTTGGTCGTGTCGCAACCTGTGCACCGCGGGCGTCGGCGCTCGCAGCTGGACCGGCCGGCGCTCGTCGCGCTGGTGCTCGGAGTGGCCGGTGTCGGGTACCGGCTGGTCCTCACGCTGCACACCATCCCGGTGTCGAACAGCGACGAGGCCACCTTCGGGCTGGCCGCGCTGCACATCGCCGGGGGTCGGGAACTCCCCGTCTTCCTGTACGGGCAGCGCTACATGGGAATGCTCGAGGCGTACCTGGCCGCACCCCTGATCGCCGTCGCCGGGCCGAGCTGGCCGGTGCTGCGGCTGCCGCTGCTGGTGCTGTACGCGCTGTTCCTCTGGCTGATCCACCGGCTGACCCGGCGGATCGCGTCGCCCTGGTTCGCCACGCTGGTCGTGGGGCTGCTGGCGCTCGGCTCCGAGCGGGTGGTGCGGGACCAGCTGACCGTGGTGGGCGGCCGCCCCGAGGTCAAGGTGGCGGTTCTGGTGATGCTGCTGGTGGCCGTGGGCCTGGCCCGGGACACCATCCGGCACCGCCGGCTCGCCGTGGGCCTCTTCGGCCTGCTGGCCGGCGTCGCCGTCTGGTCCGACTGGCTGAGCCTGCCGTACGTCGGTGCCGCCACCCTCGCGCTGCTCTGGGCGACGCGCCGCGAGCTGCTCGGCTGGGCGGGGGCGCTGCTGGTCGCCGGAATCGCGCTCGGGATCGCCCCGATGATCCTGAACAACCTCGGCGCCCCGCCGGGCGAGGACTCTCTGTCGGTGCTCCGCGAGATCAGCACCCGGGCCGGACCGGCGCCGCCCTGGTCGCAGCGGATCTCAGGGGGCGTGCTGGAGGGGGTTCCGCTCGCCATGGGGCTCTGCCCGGTGGACGGCTGCGCCCGCTGGCAGGGGTGGTTCGGGCTGCTCTACCCGGTGCTGCTGGTGGTCGCCGCCGTGGTCGCGGTCGTCGCGTACCGTCGGGCCGCCGGCCGGGCCGCGCGGGTCGCCCCGGTGGTGCATCTCGCGCTGGTCGTCGGTGCGGCGCTGACCCTGCTGTCGTACGCGCGCAGCCCGCACTCCGTCACCGATCCGCTGGGCAACGCCCGCTACCTGGCGGTGCTGCAACTGTCCCTGCCGGCGGTGCTGTGGCCGCTGTGGCGGGCGGCGGTGGGCGCGTGGCGGGGAACGGCCGGTGTGGGCGGCCGGCTGACCGGCGCCGTCGCCACGGCGGCGCTGGCCGCTCTCGCCGCGACCACCCTGGTGGTCACGGTGCTGTTCGCGACCGTCGGCACCGGGGCCTCCCGGATCGAGGAGCGGGCGGCCCGCGACCTGGCCGACGTGCTGCGCGCGAACGGTCCCCGGGAGGTGTACGGGGACTACTGGACGTGCAACCGTCTGATCTTCAACACCGGCGAGGAGGTCGTCTGCGGGGTGCTCGACGACCGGTTCACCCCGGGCCAGAACCGGTACCCGGCGTACTGGGACCGGGTCGCGGTGGCCGGCCGCCCGGGGTACGTGGTGGAGGCCGGCTCGGCGCTGGAGCGGCGGTTGCGCCGGCTGCTCCGGGACCGGGCCGACGCCGCGCTCGTGGCTGACGTCGGCGGGTATCGCGTGTACCACCCGGAGACACCGGTCCGGCCCTGGCGGTAGGCCGGGGACGTACCCTGGCCTCCTCCGGTGCGCGGGCACCGGGAGCGAGGAGTTCCCCCCGATGCTCATCCTGCTGCCGCCCTCGGAGGGCAAGGCCGACGCCGGCACCGGCCGGCGGCTCGACCTCACCCGCCTGTCGCTGCCGGAGCTGACCCCGGCCCGCGAGGAGGTGCTGGCGGCGCTGGTCGCCGTGTCCGTCGACGGCGACGCGGAGGCGGCCCTGGGCGCGCTCGGGTTGAGCCCCGGCCAGCGCGGCGAGCTGCGCCGCAACGCCCGGCTGCGGGAGGCGGCCACCGCACCGGCCGAGCGCCTCTACACCGGGGTGCTGTACGAGGCCCTCGACCTCGCCACCCTGCCGCCGGCCGCGGTGCGCGCCGCCCGCCGGACGATCCTGATCAGTTCCGGCCTGTGGGGCGCGGTCCGCCTCACCGACCGGATCCCCCCGTACCGCTGCCCGGTCGGGGCGAAGCTGCCCGACGTCGGGGCGCTGTCGGCGTACTGGCGGCGGGCGCTGGCGCCGGCGATGACCGCGGCGGCCGGCGACGGGCCGGTGCTGGACCTGCGCTCCGGCGCGTACGCGGCGACCTGGGCCCCGCGTGGCGCGGTCGCGGACCGGACCGTGACGGTCCGGGTGCTGCACGAGCGGGACGTCGACGGGGTGGCGGTCCGGTCGGTGGTCAGCCACTTCAACAAGGCGACCAAGGGACGCCTCGTGCGGGACCTGCTGATGGCGGGGGCCCGGCCGCGCACCGCCGACGGGCTGATCGCCGCACTGCGGGACCTCAAGTACACGGTGGTGGAGCAGCCGTCGCCGGCCGGCCGCCCGCGCCCGGTCGACGTGGTCGTCACCGAGTTGTAGGCCGGATTACCCGCAAGATTTCCTCAAAGCTCGGCCGGATGTGTTCCGCCAGCGGGAGGCAGCGGCCACGGTAGGGGAACCCCGACCGTGCGAAGGAGCCCCGAGGTGGAACCGATCCTGCTCGACCGGCCCCGGCCGCCGTCGATCCCGCCACCACTGGACTGGCTGACGCTGGCCGACGCGTTCGAGGCCGCCTGCCTTCTGCGCTGCGTGACCCCGCCGGCGGTCGTCGGACCCCGACGTACCGCCCCCGTGTACCGGCCCGGGATCGTGGAGTTCAACCGGGAGGACGCCGCCCTTCGGATGCGTCAGCTGCTCGACCGGCTCGACGTCCCCGTCACGCACGAACGCGCCGTGGGCGGTCTGCGCCGCCGCTACGAGCTGCATCGGCTGACCGTGCCGGTGGCGCGGCGGCACGCGTACGCGACCTCGCTGGAGGCCGGCTGGCGGCAGGGGCGTCGCGAACTGCTCGGCGGCCCGGTGCCCGGCGCCTCGGCCGCCCGGCGCGTGTGGCGACCCCGCCTCGCCGCGGCGGCGTGGCGGGCCGCGCTGCTGGCCGGCGGCCGGCACGTACGCCGGCACATCCTCGGGGTCCGGCTCACCGACCGGGAGCTGGCCGCGGTCCTGGTCCGGGGCGCCGCCCTGCTGGACGTCCCGGCACTGCTGCGCCCGGGGACCGGCTGCTTCCTGGTCAGCGTCGCGCACGGCCCGGACCGGGACCGCATCCTGGAGGCCGCCGAACTGGGCAGCCCCCGCGAAGCGGACTGACGGGCGGCATCGGGGCGAACCGGGCCGGCCCGCTTGCGGTCGACCGCCCGGACGGCGCACAGTGCAGCCCGTGAACGCACGCGCCCGCCGAGCCGTCGCGGCGCTGCTGGCCCTGGTGCTGGCGGCCGTGCTGCCCGCCGGCTGCCGGGAGGACGCCGGCCCGCCGCTGCAGATCCGCATCGCCACCGGCAGCCCCACCGCCGTGTACCACGCCTTCGGGCAGTCGCTGGCCGCCATCCTGAACCGGGAGCTGCCGAACGTCCACGCCAGTGTGGTGGTGACCCCGGCGTCGGCGGAGAACGTCCGGCGCGTCGGCGCCGGCTCGGCCGAGCTGGGCTTCACCCAGGCCGACGTGCTGCCCGCCGCCCCGGGCGCGGACCCGTCGGTGGCCGCGGTCGCCCGGGTGTACGACGACCTGCTGCACCTCGTCACCAACGCCGCCGGGGGGATCCGCACGCTCGCCGACCTGCGCGGCCGGCGGGTGTCGGTGGGCGCGCCGGGCTCCGGGACCGAGATCACCGCGTCCCGCCTGCTCGACGTCGCGCGGCTGGGCGGTGACGGCGTACGCCGGGAGCGGCTCGGCCTGGACGACTCGGTCGCCGCGCTGCGTGAGGGCCGCATCGACGCGTTCTTCTTCTCCGGCGGCCTGCCCGTCCGGGCCGTCGCGGAGCTGGCCCGGGACCGGCACGTCCGGATCGTCGACCTCGGTGGATGGACCGAACCGCTGCGCGCCCGCCACCCCGGCGTCTACGTCTCGCGGGACGTCCCGCGCTCGGTGTACGGGGTGGATCCAGTCACCACCGTGGCCAACCCGAACTTCCTGATCGTCCGCGCGGACCTGCCGGAGGGGCTGGTCCGAGAGGTGACCCGGCTGCTCATGGAGCGGCGCGAGGAGCTGGCCGCGGCCCACCCGGCGGCCGGCCGGATGAGCCCCCGCTCGGCCATCACCACCGCTCCCCTGCCCCTGCACCCGGGAGCCGCCGCCTGGTACCGCGCCGCGAAACCCTAGACGTGGGTCAGGATTCCCAGGGGCTGTTCCGGCCGGGTATTCATCGCAGGGTGAGCCGGGTCTCGGATTCGACGCGGGTCAGCTTTTCCGGGTTGCGGACGTAGTAGAGGCCGGTGATGCGGGCGCCCTCGACACGGCTCGCCATGACGCCGTCGATCTCGCCGTTCAGGCGTACGAGGAGTGCCGGGTTGCCGTTGACCACGGTCGGTTCAGCGGTGAGCGTGCCTTGGACCTTGCCTAGATTACCGACGAACATGCGGACCACCTTCTCAGCGCCCGTGATCGGCCGCAGCGCGGCCTGCTTGACGCCGCCGCCGTCGCTCACCAGGACCACCTCAGGGGCGAGCACGTCGAGGAGTCCCTGCAGGTCCCCGGTTTCAAGCGCGCGCTGGAACGACTCCAGAGCTGCCCGGGTCTCGGCCGGTGAGACCACCCCGCGAGGGCGGCGGGCTTCGACGTGCTGGCGGGCGCGGTGCGCGATCTGGCGGACGGCCGCGGGGCTCTTGTCGACGGCGGCCGCGATCTCGTCGTAGCTGACATCGAAGGCCTCGCGCAGCACGAATACGGCGCGCTCGGTCGGCGAGAGCGTCTCGAGGACGAGCATCAGCGCCATCGACACACTCTCGGCCAGCTCGACGTCCTCGGCCACGTCCGGCGCGGTGAGCAGCGGCTCGGGCAGCCACGGGCCGACGTACGCCTCCTTGCGGCGTTTCATCGTGCGTAGCCGGTTGAGCGACTGCCGGGTCGTGATCCGGACCAGGTAGGCGCGCTGGTCGCGCACCTGCCCCAAGTCGACCTCGACCCACCGCAGCCAGGTTTCCTGGAGGACGTCTTCGGCGTCGGCCGCCGATCCGAGCATCTCGTACGCGACGGTGAAGAGCAGGTTGCGGTGCGCGAGGAAAGCCTCGGTCGCCGCGTTGGTGGCGTGGTCGTTCATGTCTCGACCCTTCTCCTTCGCGGCCGGCCCTAGTTGCCGAAGGCATTCAAGCAGGCATCGGGGGCCGGCGCCTCGCCTCGCTTGGCCCGCAGCAATTCCTGGCGCTTGCCGTCCTTGACCGGCCAGGTGTGCGAACCGGGTTTGCGCGCCTCGTCCGCCAACTGCTTGATGGAGCTCTTGCAAGCGGCTTCCTTGAGCTTCGCGCCAAGTCGGCCGCTCAGGTGAAGCCTCATCGCGGTGTCGTTCCGGTGGGCGAGCTGAAAGACGCCGACCCGGCGACCCAGGCTGACGCACATGGCGGCGATCCCCTTGCTGAAATCCGCGGGTTGTTCACCCGCTATCCGGTTGAGCACCGTGTCTGCGGCGTGCGAGCCCAGAGGAAGCGCGGCCTGGCAGCTCATCCGCAACGGCAGGTCCGAAGGGGCCGCCGCATCCCCGGTCGCGACGATGCGCGCGTCGTCCACGCTGGTCAGCGTCTCGTCAGTGAGCAGGCGCCCCAAGGCGTCGGTGCTCAGCCCGCTGCGGCCAGCCAGGTCCGGAACGCCGAATCCGGCGGTCCAGATCGTCACCGTGCTCGGCACCTCGCGGCCGTCAATGAGCTGCACGGCATCGCGTGTCACAGTGGTCACCGTCGCGCCGGGGCCGTCGAGCACGGTCACACCGAGCTTGGACAACCCCTTGGCCACCGAGCGTCGACCCCGTGGGTGCAGGTACGGACCGAGCACCCCGCCGCAGACCAGGGTCACGGTGCGTCCCAGCTCCGCCAGCTCGGCGGCCGTCTCGATGCCGGTCGGACCGGCTCCGACAACCGTCACCGAGGCCGTTGCGGGTGCATCGCCGACGACGGACCGCAGCCGCTGCGCCTCCTCCAGGCTGGCGATCGGGTAGGCGAACTCGGCCGCTCCGGGCACCCGCGGGTCGGCGCCGCCACTGCCCACCGCGTAGATCAGGTAGTCGTAGCCGACCGTGCCGCCGGTCGCCAACGTCACGCTGCGCTCCGCCGCGTCGATCCGGGTCACGGTGTCGACCACCAGCCGGACGCCCTCGGCCAGGATCTTTCGGTAGTCGACGACCGCGTCGTCGGACCCGCCCACCAGCTGGTGCAGCCGGACCCGCTCGACGAAGCTCGGGCGCGGGTTGATCAGGGTCACTGTCACGTCGTCGCGCTGCGTCAGGCGATTGGCCGCCATCACGCCGGCGTATCCGCCGCCGATCACGACCACATCAGTGTTCCCAGTCATGGTGTCTCCTCCGTGTTGGGGGTTCGGCCTCAAGGCACCGCGTGACCGATCGTTGTGACAGCGCGTGAGGCAGATCACTCCCCAGACGTAGGCTCGGCACGGCGGAGCCCTAACGGCCGGAGAGGTACCAGATCGGCTTGGGGATTGGCCGGACCTGCTGGGCTGCGGCATGGTACGAGTGCTCGGTGAGTCCTGATGGTCGCCGCCGACCCGGCGTCAGCCGGTCACGGCGTGACCGTGTTGTCGAACGTGTGAAGGCAACTGCTGATCGGGCTCGGGGTCGAGGTGGCCGGGCGGGACGATTGCGGCTGACTCAGCTGGAAGCCGCCCTGGTGATCTCGGTGCAGGCGGGACTCGCCGCAGCTCTGGCCTGGTGGATCGGACACGACGTGCTGGGCAACCCTGCGCCGATCTTCGCCCCTTCCGCCGCGGTGGGCACGATCGTCGCCGCGCTCGGCCAGCGCGCCCACCGCACGGTCGAACTGCTGCTGGGAGTCGGACTGGGCATCGCCACCACCGACTTCCTGCTGACCTTTCTGGGCACCGGATTCTGGCAGACCGGATTCATCGTCGGATGCGCCATCTTCGCCACGCTCGTGCTGTTCGGGCGCAGCGGGGCCGCCGTTGGACAGGCCGGCGGTACGGCCGTCCTGCTCGCGACCCTGGCTCCGGCGCAGAAAGACCTCGAATGGCCTCGGATTGTCGACGCGATGGTCGGCGGTGTCGTGGGCCTCGTGGTAGTCGCGTTGCTGCTGCCGCTGAACCCGATGCGGATCCTCGACCGCGACGCAGCCCCGATCTTTCAATGCCTCGCCGGTCAGCTGAGGGAGGCTTCCGCAGCGCTGGCAACAGGCGATCAGCAGCGTGCGGTTCGAGCGTTGGACGCACTACGCGGCATGGGACCCGACCTCGATCGGATGCACCAGGCGCTCAGCGGCGCCGAAGAGGTGGTCAGCCTGGCGCCTGCCCGTTGGCTGCGCCGGCAGGATGTGGAACGCTTCGCACGCGCGACCGAGCACGTGGAACGAGTCATCGAACACAGCCGCGGAGTGGCCCGCCGGTCAGCGATGGCATTGCAGTACGACGAGCCGATTCCCGCCGACCTGCCCGCCAGCGTCGGACAACTTGCCGATGCAGTCGAGTTGCTGCGCCGTGAGCATCGCGCCGGGCGCCCGACCGAGAGAACCCGACACACGGTACGCAACGCCGTTTACAAGGCTGGGCGAGCCCGAGCCCTGGGAGTCGACGAGTTCGGGGACGCGGTGGTGACCCAACTGCGCACCGCCACCAGCGACCTACTTCGAGCTGCCGGCTGCGACCCTACATCGGCGAATCAAGAGGTACGGGATGCGGCGCAGCACGGCGAGGACTCTGTTCGAGCGGGTGGTACGCCCGGATGAGTAGCGCCCACCCGCTCCGCCCGGTGGCCGCGCCGCGTCTATCCGCGCTCGACCAGCGAAATCTCAAACGGCTGCGGCCGTGGGGTGGGCACGGTCGCGTTGATGAGGCCGATGCCGTTCACGACGAAGCCTCCTCGATCCTGACAGCCGCGGTTGTGGTGTCCCCGGTAGCGTGGGTGTGGCGGGCGGGCCAGCCGAGGAACCGGTCGAACATGTCAGCGGCGCTGCCCGTCACGCTCGGATTGAGCCGGTGCAGATCGTCGATGGCGTCGTGCAGGCAGCCGGCCAGGTAAAGGAACAGGCTCACCCGGCTGTCCCGGTACTCAGCCACGAGAGCTAGCTTCGCCGCCCCGCAGGGCCATGGCTGCCCGCACCGGCGGCACAGCCACAGCGGCCGCATCGGCAGGTGCTCCACCGCGGTCGGCACGATCCGATGCGCCGACAGGCGACGCTGCTGCCCCGTCACCGGCGTACGCCCTCTTTGGCCTGCTGTTCGAACAGCCGACGCCACGCATGGGTGAGCAACGGCGGATCAGCAGGCCGCACCAGCCACTGCGAAGACGTGCACCCGGGCTCGGGGCGCCGGTACTGGTCGGCCATCGCGTTACGCGAGACGTACACCGTCATGCCGGCACCCCCGTTCGAGACGGTGAGCGGTGGACTCGCCGGGGGAAGGCGAGCCCACCGCCGCACCACGGCGGCTGGGAGCAGACCGCCGCTCACCCACCCACGCAGCCCCATGGCGGTACGCAGACGGGGCGTCACCCACACGTGAGCGGAAGTACGTGCCGCGGTAGCAGCCGACGCTCAAGGTCGGCCTGCTCGGCGACTGCCTCAGTTCGATCTCCCTTATCAGAGCTCACCTCGCACCCCCGCTCGGTAGGTCGAACTTTGTCGCCCGCCCCTCCACCCAACCGCCGAAGGCAGGCGGTTCCCAGCGCGGCAATGACGCAGAACTGACGCAGCCTCATTGCGCTACGCGGCGTGAGCTGAATGAATGGATCCGTGACGGCCAGCGGTGGAGAACGGCGTAGGCCAGGCAAGCGCCGGTATCGGCTGGCGCAGCGCCGCAAGGCGATGCGCCGGTATCGGCTGGCGCAGCGCCGCAAGGCGATCGGCCTGAGCCAGGAGCGCCTAGCCGAAGTCCTTGGCGTCGACCGCTCCACCGTCGTCCGCTGGGAACGGGCAGAAACCGATCCACAGCCCTGGCATCGACCACACTTGGCTGCGGCCCTCAAACTGTCGGTCGAGGAGCTGGCCGACCTCTTGACCGATGTCGGTCAGCCGCCGGCGCCGATCAACGAGCGTCTCGACTACGTGCTGCGGCACCCGAGCCGCGTCGACCTGGTCACCGTCGCGTACCTACGAGAGCGTGTGCAGCACCTTGATGAGCGCTACGACCGGGCGCCTTCGACGCTCCTGCTCGCCGAGGCGGGGCAGCTGCACGGTCAGGCGACCTTCCTCCGTCAGCACGCCAGGAGCGGCTCAGTACAGCGCGAACTGGCCGCAGCCGTCGCCGAGTCCGCCACGCTGATGGGTCAGCTCGTGTGGGACGCCTCCCAGCGCCACGACCACGCCGCCAGCGCCGCATACTTCGACCAGGCAATCAGCGCCGCGAAGGAAACCCGCGACGCCGTCGCCGAGGCCAACGCACTGCTCCGCAAGAGCTACCTCGCCCTCTACGGGACCAAGCGGCCGACCGCGGGCATCGCGCTGACCGCGCGCGCCGCCGCCGTCAGTCACCACGACAGCCACGTGATCGCTGGCCTCGCCCAGCTGCACCGTGCCGAGGCGCACGCGATGCTCGGCCAGGCCCAAGACTGCTCCGACGCCCTCGGCGCCGCCGAAGATCACTTCGCCTCAGCAGATCCTCGAGATCCGGCCGCTGCTCTTTTCTGTCACAGCCATCACGCCCGACTCGCGGGCTCGTGCTGGCTGTCTCTGAGCAAGCCGGCCGACGCCATCACAGCGTTGGAGAAGGCCCGACAACTCATCGCCGCACGCCGCAAGTCGACCGCCGTCGTCCTCGGCAATCTCGCCCTCGCCAGCATCCTTCATCGTGACGTCGATGCCGCCACGTCCTACCTGCACCAGACCATCGATGTCATCGAACGAACCCGCGCCGGGGGCGGCCTCAACCTCGCCTTCGCCGCGGCCCGCCAGTTGTGCCCCTGGCGCGACCAGCCTTCGGTCCAGGACGTCAACGACCGACTCCTCACCCTCATGACCCCGTAGGAGCAGCAGTTTGACCAGCATCGACCACGCCAAGCAGTCAGTTCGGCGACGGGTCTGGGACCTCCTCGAACGCGAAGGCGCCGCACCACCCGGCGTGCACGGTCACATCCCCGACTTCGCCGGCAAGGACGACGCCGCAGCCCGGCTCGCCGAGTTGGACGTCTGGAAGCGGGCACGGGTCGTCAAGTGCAACCCTGACCGGGCCCAACTGCCCGTCCGAGTACGCGCCCTCGAAGAGGGCAAGCTGCTCTACATGGCGGTCCCACGACTCGCCACACCGAAGCCCTTCTACCTGCTCGACCCCGCCGTTCTGACGGTCCCGTACGAGGCTGCCGCCACCAGCACCGGCGCGCCTGAGATCGCTCGCACAGTCGGTCTCGAAGACATGCTCCCGGTAGACCTGATCGTCTGTGGCAGCGTCGCTGTCAGCCGGCGAAACGGCGTACGGGTCGGCAAGGGAGCCGGCTACTCCGACTTGGAGATCGCACTCCTCACCGAGGCCGGACTCGTCACCACGGAAACCGTCATCGCCACCACGATCCACCAGACCCAACTCCTCGACGAGGAACTACCCCACGCGGGCCACGACTTCAGCGTCGACCTCGCGATCACGCCCACCGAGGTAGCCGCCTGCGCACCCAACCGGGAACGACCGCCCGGCATCATCGGGGCAAGCCTCCGCCCGGATCAGCTCGACAGCATCCCCGTTCTGCGCGGCTCAAGGTGGCAGCACGACCGGGACAGAACAGCGTCTCTCTAGTCTTGACTACACCCAGCACGGCACACCGGGATCCGGATGATATGACCAGGGGCCATCTGCAGATCGTTGTCTGCGGCGCCGGACCCGCCGCAGACGTGGCACAGCTGATCACCGCGGCCACGCAGGGATCGTGGACGACGACCGTCACCGCCACTCCGAGTGCACTGGACTTCATCGACGCCCAAGCGATAGAGCGATTGACCGAGCAACCGGTCCGGTCCACCTACCGGTCATCCCCCGGCACCCGTCGCTCGCTGCCCGCCGCTGACGCGCTCATCATCGCCCCCGCGACCTACAACTCCATCAACAAGATCGCCCTCGGCATCGCCGACAACTATGCCCTGACGACCGTCGCCGAGCTGATCGGCCGCCAGGTGCCAACCGTGGTCGTTCCGTTCGTCAACGCCGCCCTGGCGGCCCGCGCACCCTTCCAGCGTGCCGTGGCGGACCTTCGCAACGAGCGCGTGCGGGTCCTTCTCGGCGCCGACGAGGGATGGGAGCCTCACCCACCTGGCACCGGCGACAGTCGCCAGAGAGACTTCCCGTGGGCGACAGCATTTGACGCGGTGACCCGGCTCGCCCCCGGGGTCGAGACCGGTAGCACCGATCGCAGCTGACAACCAGCTCAGACGAGCCGGGCGCTGTAACCCGCCGCCACCAGGCGCCCGAAGGCGGCCCGTACCTCGCCCGGCATCTCCTGGGGGATGGCGAATCCGCGCTCCGCGTACACCTCGATCCGTTGCGTGTCGCCGACCAGCATGTCCACCACCCGCCGCGGGTCGCCGATGCTACGCACGTAGTCGTCAAGGTCCAGCGGATTCGACGCGCACACCACGTCGACCTCCGGCCACACCTGCTTGCAGGTGGCGTAGGCCCGGCGTTGCTGGTACGGCCGCGACATGATCAGCACTGACCGCACCGGGATCCGCCGCTCAGCCAGGAGCCGGCGGGAGTACTCCAGATTCTGGGCGGTGTTCGTCGCACGCGGCTCCACGAGAATCGACTCCGCCGGCACGCCCTGCTCAATCGCGTACTCGCGGTAGTGCACCGCTTCACCACGCGGGAACCGCTCGACGGTTGTCGGCGCGTTCGCACCGGTGAACACGATCCACGGATACAGCCCGTCGTGGAACAGGCGCGTCGCGATCACGGCGACGCCGAGGTCATGGCTGCCCAGGCCGATCCCCACGTCGCATGGGCGCAGTTCGTGGTGCATGTCGTGATAGCGCCACAGCGTCTCCACGTCCGCCCGGATCTCATCGGGGATCGACGGGGCGGGTGCCGCTGTATGCCGGTTCACCAGCACCGACCAGGCACGGCGTCACCGGATTCCCTCATGCCCGTCAGCGTAGGGGTAGGGAAGCCTGACTCCACACACCGCCTCGGCCGGTACCACCAGCGCTCGAGAGGCCCTCATGACGGAATCCGTGAGACCGTCGGAAGTCCTGGCTAGCGTCTGTCGATGAGCGGGGGCGCGTCGGCTGGTGCGGGGAACCAGAGGGCGGCGGTCAGGCCGCGCGGCTGGTTCGCGCGCATGGTGAGCCGTCCGTCGGAGGCGTCCACGAGGACCGCGACGATGGTCAGGCCGAGGCCGGCCCCGTCGACGTTCTGCACCTCCGGCGCCCGCCAGAACCGCTCGGTCGCCTGGTCGAGCTGGCTCGCCGTCATGCCCGGGCCGGTGTCGCGTACCTCCAGGCTCGTCCCACCGTCGCGGTGCCGGACCTCCACCGTGACCTCGCCCCCGGCGCCGCTGAACTTCACCGCGTTGTCGATGAGCGCGTCGAGCGCCTGGTCGACGGCGGTCGGCACGGTCCGGGCGTACGCCGGGGCGTCACCCGCCGCGAGGCGCAGCGTGACCGACCGGCGGCGGGCGAGCGGCGTCCACGCCGCGACCCGGCTGGCGGCAATCGCCGCCGCATCGACGGTGACCCGCAGGTTCTCGGTGCGCTCGGCACGGGCCAGGGTGAGCAGCGCGTCCAGGACGAGGGCCAGCCGGTCGGTCTCCTCCAGCGCGAGCTGGTGCTCCTCGCGCCCCTGCGGATCGGTGAGGGCGGGCCCCAGCTCCTCCACCCGCAGCCGCAGCGCGGTCAGCGGGTTTCGGAGCTGGTGGCTCGCGTGGGCGACGAACGCCCGTTGCCGGTCCATCACGTCCGACACCGCGTCGGCCATGTGGTTGAAGCTCGCCGCCAGCCGGCGCAGCTCCTGCGGGCCGAGCCGGTGCTGCACCCGGGCGCTCCGGTCCCCCTCGGCGATCTCGTGGGTGACCGCATCCAGCTCGGTGACCGGGCGCAGGACCCACCCGGCCAGCCCGAACGCGGTGAGCACGCAGGCCAGCACCGCGAGCAGGCCGGTGCCGGCGAGCAGCAGCCACCAGGTGGTGACCGTCCGGCGGACCGAAACGGCGGAGGTGGTGGTGACCACCGCGCCGAGCACCTCACCGCCGTCGTTGATCGGCACCGCGACGACGATCGGGCCGTCCGTCCACGGCCACACCGACTCCGGCCCGCTGGCCTGCTGGCCGGAGAGCGCCACGTCGAGGGCCGCCCGGGTGCCCGGCGCCGGGCGCCAGCTCGCCGACGCCACGATCGTACGGCGGTCGCGGTCCACGACGGCCGCGCCGATGCCGTACAGCTCGTCGTAGCTGTCCAGCTCGTTGTCGAGCGGACCGGGGATACCGCCGCGCAGCGCCGGCCCGGCCAGCGAGGCGAAACGGGTGGCGTCGGCGAGCCGGTCCGCGCGGACCCGCTCGGTCTCCCGGCTCGCCAGGGTCGCCGCCAGCGGCGTCTCCAGGGCGATCAGGACCAGCACCATCAGCAGCAGGTAGCTGATCACCAGACGGCGTCGCACCGCGCCTCACTCGCCGCGCAGCCGGTAGCCGACCCCGCGTACGGTCTCCACCAGGCGCGGATCGCCCAGCTTGCCGCGCAGCGAACCCACGTGCACCTCGACGGTGTGCCGGTCGGCCCACGTGGTGCCCCAGGCGTCCAGCAGGATCCGGTCGCGGGGCACCGCCGCCCCGGGCTGCCGGGCCAGGGAGAGCAGCACGTCGAACTCCTTGCGGGTCAGCGCCACCTCCCGGCCGTCGACGCGGACCGTCCGGGCCGCCACGTCGATGCGGACCGGCCCCACCTCGATCAGGTTCCGCTCCGGGGCCGCGTGCGCGGCGCGGCGCAGCACCGCCTCGATCCGGGCCTGAAGCTCCACCATCGAGAACGGCTTGACCACGTAGTCGTCGGCGCCGAGGCGCAGCCCGAGCACCCGGTCCCGCTCCTCGCCCCGGGCGGTCACCGCGATGATCCCGAGCTGGCTGCTGCGCCGGCGCAGCTCCCGGCACAGGTCGGTGCCGTCCCCGTCGGGCAGGGTGAGGTCGAGCAGCACCAGGTCGCAGGGGGCGGCGGAGAGCGCGGCGGCGACCGTCGCGGCGTGCTCCACCTCGTACCCCCGCCGGGTGAGCGCGGCGGAGAGCGCGGCAGCCACCCGGCGGTCGTCCTCGACCAGCAGGATGCGCACCCGGGCCCCCAATCGTCTCCGTCGCCGACCACGAATGGTGACAGACGGCGGCGTCGAGCGGGAGGGCCGTCCGCGGACAGCCTTAGGCTGCCGGTGTGATCTACAAGCTGCTGGCCACCACGGAATGGGACGACGCGCTCGCCGCCGGACACTTCACCGGCACCGCCCTGGACCACCAGGACGGGTTCGTCCACCTGTCCGGGCCGGACCAGGTGGTCGAGACCGCCCGGCGGCACTTCACCGGCGCCACCGGCCTCACCCTGCTGACCGTCGACCCGGACCGGCTGGTCGGACGGCTGCGCTGGGAACCGTCCCGTGGCGGCCAGCTCTTCCCGCACCTGTACGGGCCGCTGCCGGTCACCGCGGTGGTCGCCGCGGCGGCGCTGCCGGCGGACGTCCCGGTCGCCGACGCGGTGGCGGCGCTGGTCGGCTGAGCGGCCGGGTCGCTGCGCGGGCGACTATGCTACGCCGAGTCCGTCCGCCGGGATCGTGACGTTCCGGGCGGAGCGGGCGACGACGTCCCGGAAGGCCGTGGCTGGCGGCGCCGGGCGATCCCCGACGTGGCGCGATGCGGCGCCCCGAGAGCGATGCGAGTTGACATGACTGACACCAACGACCGGCCGCCGGTCTTCGTCCACCCCAGCGCCGACGTCGAGTCCGGCGCCCAGGTCGGTGACGGCACGAAGGTCTGGCACCTGGCCCACATCCGGTCCACCGCCCGGGTGGGCGCGGGCTGCGTCATCGGCCGCAACGTGTACGTCGACGCCGGGGTGACGGTCGGCGACCTCGTGAAGATCCAGAACAACGTCTCGGTGTACCAGGGCGTGACCCTCGAGGACGAGGTCTTCGTCGGCCCCTGCGCGGTCTTCACCAACGACTTCCGGCCCCGCGCCCAGAACCCGGACTGGACGATCACCCCGACGCTGGTCCGCCGGGGCGCCTCCATCGGCGCCAACGCCACCCTGATCTGCGGCATCGAGGTCGGCGAGTACGCCATGATCGCCGCCGGGTCCGTGGTGACCAAGGACGTCAAGCCGTACCAGCTGGTGGCCGGGAACCCGGCCCGCCCGAAGGGCTGGGTCAACGCCAAGGGCGAGGTGGTCTCCCGCGACGTGGACAACCCGCCGGCCGGTCTCGCCGAGGGCTGAGCGACGCGTACGCGAACGGGCCCCGACCGTGCGGTCGGGGCCCGTTTCCGTGCGGCAGGGACGGGTCAGCCGCCGATGACCACGCGGCGCACGTCCGCCCAGCGGGCCGGGTCGGTGACGCGCCGGCCGTCGACCAGTACGCGGACCGACGGCAGGTCGCTCGCGGCCAGGTTGCGGTACTCGGCGTGGTCGGCCTGGATCACCGCGGCGGTGACCGGCTGGCCCTCGTACGGCGGCAGGCCGTGTGCGGCCAGCTCCTCCGAGGTGTACATCGGGTCCGACACGTACGGCTTGGCGCCCCGGGCGCGCAGCGCCTCGACGGTCGGGAAGACACCGGAGAACGCGGTTTCCTTGACGCCGCCCCGGTAGCTGGCGCCGAGCACCAGCACCTCGACGCCGGTCAGGTCGCCGTACGCGGCGGCCAGCAGGTCCACGGCGTACTGCGGCATCGCCGCGTTCGCCTCGCGGGCGGAGCGGACCACCGTGGCGGCCGGGTCGTTCCACAGGTACATCCGCGGGTAGATCGGGATGCAGTGCCCGCCGACGGCGATGCCCGGCTGGTGGATGTGGCTGTACGGCTGGGTGTTGCAGGCGTCGATGACCTTGAGGACGTCGACACCGACGCTGTCGGCGAACCGGGCGAACTGGTTCGCCAGGCCGATGTTGACGTCCCGGTACGTGGTCTCGGCGAGCTTGGCCAGCTCGGAGGCCTCGGCGGAGCCCAGGTCCCAGACGCCGTTCGGCTTGGCCAGGTCGGGGCGCTCGTCGAAGTCGAGCACGGCCTGGTAGAACTCGACGCCGTGCGCGGCCGAGGCCTCGTCGACGCCGCCGACCAGCTTCGGGTAGCGGCGCAGGTCGGCGAAGACCCGGCCGGTGAGCACCCGCTCCGGGCTGAAGACCAGGTGGAAGTCCTTGCCGGCGGTCAGGCCGGAGCCCTCCTCCAGCATCGGCGCCCACCGGTTGCGGGTGGTGCCGACCGGCAGGGTGGTCTCGTAGCTGACCAGGGTGCCCGGCTTGAGGCCGCGCGCGATGGACCGGGTCGCGTCGTCCATCCAGCCGAAGTCCGGTACGCCCTCCGCGTCGACGAACAGCGGCACGACCACCACGACGGCCTCGGACTCGGCGACCGCCGCGGCGGTGTCGGTGGTGGCCGACAGCAGACCGGCGGCGACCACCTCCTTGAGCTTGACGTCCAGGTCCGCCTCGCCGGGGAACGGCACCGCACCGTCGTTGACGAGGCTCACGACCCGCTCGGACACGTCGGCACCGATGACGCGGTGCCCCTTCGACGCGAACTGCACGGCCAGCGGCAGCCCGATCTTCCCGAGGGCGACGACGCAGATGTTCATGACTACTACTTTCCTCCTAGTGGAAGCCTGCGCCGCAGGCGGGCCATCAACCGGCGCGGCGTGACGGGTGCTACGGCGATGACGAGCTGGCCCTTGTGGTTGGTGGTGGTGGTCAGGACGTGCAGCCGGGCACCGCGACGCAGCACCGCCCGCTGCGGCACCGGGCGCCGGGCCCCGCGCAGCGCGGCGACGCCGGTGGTGCCGAACGCGTCCACGTGTGCCTGGACGGTGCGCAGCTCACCGCCGGGGCCGGCACCGTCCAGCAACCGGTCCAACGGAATACGCGCCCGGACGGTCGTGCCCGTGGCGTCGGGGACGACCGAGACGGTCGCGCCGGTCACGTCGCCGGCGCCGAGCCGGACGGCCGACGCCAGCTCCGGCAGGTCGGGGCGCGGGCTGCGCGCCGTGACCAGCAGCGCCCGGGTGCCCTCGAAGGCCGCCGAGACGGTGTCCAGCCGGGCGATCCAGTCGGCGGCGGCGTCGGTGATCTCGTACCAGGCGTCGGGGATCCGCAGCTGCGGGTCCCGGAAGCCCGGGTAGCCCGCGTACCAGCGGTCGCCGTCGACCACCGCGGGCGGGATGCCCAGCTCGGCGTCCTGCCGGATCACCGCGAGCAGGTGGTCGGTGTCGCCGTACCGGGCGGCGGCCAGGCGGACCCGCGCCTCGATCGGCAGGCGGTCCCGGATGCGGTCGGTCAGGTACCCCTCGGCGAGGGCCCGGACGCCCGCGACCACCCGGTCCTGGACGTCGCGCTCCAGCCGCAGGAAGTCGTTCTCCAGCAGCTTGGCGATCTCCCAGGTGAAGTGGCGCAGCAGCACCGCGTCCCGCGCCGGGCCGGCCTCGATCAGCTTGGCCACGAACGTGACCAGGTCCTCGGCGCAGCGCAGCCGCTCCAGGTGGCGGCTCTTGTAGGTAATGTTGCGCGCGTTGAGCCGGCGGACCGCGAAGTAGTAGTCGTAGTCGGCCAGGACCGAGATCCGGCGGGCCCGGACGCAGGCCTCGATGGTGAACGGCTGGTCGCTGCCGACCGGCATGTCCTCCGGGTAGCGCAGCCCGTACCGCTCGATCAGCTCCCGGCGGAACAGCTTGGTGTTCGACAGGGACCAGGGCAGGGGCGAGTCGAACAGGTTGACGTCGGCGGCGGTCTCGGCGTAGATCGCCTGGTGGATGTAGCGGCTGTTCACGCCGACCAGGCGCCCCAGCACCACGTCGGAGTCCCACCGGTCGGCGGCGGCGACGAGCCGCTCCAGCGCCTCCGGGCCGAGGTAGTCGTCGGAGCCGATGAAGAAGACGTACCGGCCGGTGGCCAGCTCCAGCGCGCGGTTGCTCGGCCCGGCCGGGCCACCGGAGTTGGGCTGGTGCACCACCTTCACGGTGCCCGGGTAGAGCCGGGCGAACCGGTCCAGCTCCCGGCCGCTGCCGTCGGTGGAGCCGTCGTCGACCGCGATGACCTCCAGCCGGTCCCGCCCGATCGTCTGCTCCACCAGGGAGGTCAGGCACCGGGTGAGGTACGGCATCGTGTTGTAGACCGCGGTGACGACCGTGACGTCGGGCGCGGTCACGTGCCGACCCCGAGCGCGGGCCGCGGGTCGCCCGGGGCGGGCTCGCCGGCACGGCCCGGCGCGGGCGGGCGACCCGGCAGCAGCCGGCGGTAGACCGAGTCCAGCACCTCGGCCTGCGCCTCCCACGTCCAGCTCTGGAGCAGACCCGGCCGGTCGTACGCGGCCCGGTAGCGCTCCGGGTCGGCCAGCACCGCGGTGACCGCGCGGACGTAGTCGGCCACGTCCTCGGCCCGGAACACCTCGCCCTGGCCGGTGGAGCGGACGGTGCCCGCCATCGTCTTCACGTCGCTGACGATCATCGGCAGCCGGGCGTGCGAGTACTCGAAGAACTTGGTGATCAGCGCGATCTCGTGGTTGGGCCAGTGGTGGATCGGGATGACCCCGGCGTCCGCCCCGGCCAGGAAGGGCACCACCTGCCAGTGCGCCACGTACGGCAGGGCGTGCACCCGGTCGGCGACGCCGAGCTTCGCGGCGCGGGCCAGCACCCCCGACACGTACGGGCCCTCCGGCTTGTTGACCACCAGCGCGACGTGGACCCCGGGCAACTGCGGGAGCGCGTCGACCATGATGTCCAGGCCGCGCTGCCGGGCGGCGGCACCGCTGTAGACGAGCAGCGGCACGTCCGGGCCGACACCGCAGAGGGCGCGCAGGTCCGGCGCCGGGGCGTCCGGGTCGAGGTCCTCCGAGCCGGCCGCCGGGGCGTTGAGCACGACGTCCGGCGTCTGCGCCAGCCCGTGCTCCCGCTGGAGCAGCTCGGCGAGACCGTCGGAGACCGTCACCACCGCGTCGGCGTACGGCGCGTACTCCCGCTCGTGCGCCTTGTGGGCGGGCAGCCAGCGGGCGTTGTCCTGCCACGGCTTGAGCCCGGGCAGGAACTCGTGGGCGTCCCACACCACCTTGACGTCCCGTCCGGCCGCGGCAGCGCGGATCTTGGCGCGGGCGGCCACGCCGAGCATCCGGAAGTCGTTGGCGTGGATCAGATCGGGCCGCAGCTCGTCGACCACCGGTCCGTACGCCAGCTCGTAGTCCCACAGGCCCGGCTCCAGCCGCCGCCAGGCGCCGTCGCCCTTCACGGCCTGCCAGAACATCGTGTACGCCCGGTCCCACGGATTGCGGAAGCGCCGCCGGCGGCGGGCCTGGGTGAGCATCCAGTAGCGCGCCGACACCCACTTGCCGGCCACCCGCGCGGCGACCTGCTCGGCCCGCAGGGCCCGCCGGCGCAGGCCGAGCCGGGGCGTCGCCGGGTCGGCCAGCGCGAGCTTCGCCGCCCGTACCGCCAGGTCCGCCCGCCAGGCCTTGACGCTCTGCTGCCGGTGCGCGGCGATCCCGCTCGGCGGGTACGCCAGCGGCCAGCGCAGCCAGGCGCGACGGAACTCGTGCCGGCGGCGGGCGAGCGGGGCGGGCATGGCCAGCAGGCGCACCTCGGCACCGCCCAGCCGCCAGGTCTGCGGCAGGCCACCCGGGGACCGGCCCAGCAGGACGACGTCCCACCCGGCGTCGGCGGCCGACCGGGCGGCCTTCTGGACCCGGGAGTCACCGTTGACGCCGTTGTCGACCAGCATGACCACGCGCCCTCGGCTGCTCCGCGCTCCGGAAGCGTCGCCCGATCCCATCCCGTTGATCTCCGTCCCTGCCTGCACGTCGCTCGCGAACGTCGGCGAGTCTACGGCAAGCCGGGCCGCGTCAGCCCGCAGTGCGGGAGCCCGCCCTGACCTGCGGAGGAGCGCCAGAGGGCGGCCCGGCGGGTCGGAGCCGTCGATGCCGCCGCCCCGTGACGTATCGTGGCCCGGGGTCCCCGGGTGCCCGGGGCGGCCCCCCGCAGTCGGTCACTGACCGGTCAGTCATGCTACAACCGGCAGTTATCCGGACAGTCCATGTCACCGCACGCCAGGAGTAGACCCTCGTGAAGGTTGTCAGCGTCGTCGGCGCCCGCCCGCAGCTGGTGAAGCTCGCCCCCATCGCCGCGGCGTTCGCCGGGACCGCCCACGAACACGTGATCGTGCACACCGGCCAGCACTACGACGCGAACCTCTCCGACGTGTTCTTCTCCGGGCTCGGCATTCCCGACCCCGACGTGCACCTCGGGATCGGCTCGGGCAGCCACGGCGTGCAGACGGGCAACATCCTGGCCGCGCTCGACCCGGTCTTCGCCGAGGCCGCCCCGGACTGGGTGCTGGTCTACGGCGACACCAACTCGACGCTCGCCGGCGCCCTGTCGGCCGTGAAGCAGCACATCAAGGTGGCGCACCTGGAGGCCGGGCTCCGGTCGTTCAACCGGCGGATGCCGGAGGAGCACAACCGCATCCTCACCGACCACGCCGCCGACCTGCTGCTGGCCCCCACCGAGGAGGCCATGCGGCACCTCGCCACCGAGGGCCTCGCCCGCCGGTCGGTCCTGGTCGGCGACGTCATGGTCGACGTCTGCCTGAACATCCGCGACGCAATCCAGCGGGGCGAGCACCTCGCGCCCACCCTCCCGGAGGGGATCGACCCGCGCGCGCCGTACCTGGTCGCCACCCTGCACCGGCCGGACAACACCGACGACCCGCGCCGGCTCACCGCGCTGGTGGAGGCGCTGGCCGGGCTGAGCGTGCCGGTCGCGCTGCTCGCCCACCCGCGGCTGGTCGCCCGCGCCGAGGAGTACGGCGTCAAGCTCGCCCAGGGCGCGGTGCACGTCGGCCAGCCGCTGCCGTACGCCGGTCTGGTCTCCGCCGTCCTGGGCTCGGTCGGCGTGGTGACCGACTCCGGCGGCCTCCAGAAGGAGGCGTACCTGCTCGGCCGCCCGTGCACCACGCTGCGGCCGGAGACCGAGTGGGTGGAGACCCTGGAGAGCGGCTGGAACGTCCTCGTCCCGACCCCGGCCGACCTGGGGCCGCGGTGGGCGGACGTGGCCACCCGGCCGGCGCCCGAGGCCCCTCGCGGCACCCCGTACGGCGACGGGCGGGCCGCCCACCGCGTCGTCGAGGTGCTCGCGGAGCGCGCGGGCTGACCGGGCCGGCCGCCGGCGGCTACCGGTGCCGGAGCGGCCGGCGTACGGTAGCCGGCGACCTGCCCGCGCGGCGGTCGACGATCGGAGGGCTCCCATGACCACGCGCCGCCTGTCCCCCCGCCGGCTCGTCCGGACCGCCGTCACCCGCACCCTGACCGGGATGACCGCGCCCCGCGTGTTGCGGCACCGCGCGGCGGAGCGGCTGTGGCGGGGGCTGCTGGCGGGCCCCGGCCTGCCCGAGAAGGCGCGGGTCGCGGCCGCGGAACGCGTGCACGCGGGCCTGGTCGACGCGGGCCGGGTGCCGGCCGCCCACTCCTCGGCCACGGCCGTGCAGCGGCGGGTCGCCTCCCGGGTGCGGCAGGCCCGGCTGCTCGACACGCTGGCCCGGGCCGAGCTGGGCGCCGGGCTGGTGCCGCGCCGGTTCGCCGAGACGTGGCGGGCCGGTTTCGAGGTGGCCGACGCCTGGTACGGCGAGGGCCGTTCCGGGCCGGCCGCCCGCCAGCTCGCGCGCACCATGCCGCTCGGCTTCCACCGGGTGCTGCACTTCGACCGGCTGACCTCGCCGATGGCCGAGGACGCTGCCGGTTTCCTGGCCCCGCTGCACGGCAGCCGGGCCGCCGCCGCGCTCACCGCGGCGCGCCGGTCGACGCCGCCCGCGGCACCGCCCACCGATCGCCCGCTGCGGCTGCTCTTCGCCACCTGCGCCAACGACAACTTCCTCCGCGAGATCCGTGACCGGTACGCGGCGATGCCCGATGTCGAGGTGCGCTTCCTGGACGTCGCCGCCGACCCCGACCGCCGGCCGATGAACAGCCAGACCGGCCGCATGATCGAGCAGCTGCTGGCCGGCGGCACCGCGTACGGCGACGAGGTCGAGCGGTGGCTGCGCCCGCACCTGGACTGGGCGGACACGGTCTTCGTCGACTGGAGCGTGTCGACGGCGGTGCTGTTCACGATGATCGACCCGGGCACCACCCGGATCGTCGTCCGGCTGCACAGCTTCGAGCTGTACAGCCTGTGGCCGCACCTGGTGAACTTCGCCCGGGTCGACGACCTGGTCTTCGTCTCCGAGCACTTGCGCGAGCTGGCCCGCTCGGTGATCCCGGCGCTGTCCGGGCCCAACCCGCCGCGTACCCACGTGCTCACCAACGCCATGGACCTGCGGCCGTTCCGGCGACCCAAGACCGACTCGGCGCGGTTCACCCTCGGCCTGGTCGGCATCGGCGCGGTCGCCAAGGACCCGGGCTGGGCGGTCGAGGTGCTGCGCGAGCTGCGCGCCGTCGACCCGCGCTACCGCCTGCTGCTGGTCGGCTCGCCGATCGACCCGTCGGTGAGCGCCGCGGCGGCGCGCTACCACGGGGAGCTGGCGCCGGCCCTGGCCGAGCTGCGCGCCGCCGGTGCGGTGGAGGAGCTGGGGCACACCGGCGACGTGCCCTCGGTGCTGAGCGGGATCGGCGTGATCCTCAGCAGCTCGGTGCGGGAAAGCTTCCACTGTGCCCTGGTGGAGGGCGCGGCCAGTGGCGCGGTCCCGGTCGTGCGGGACTGGCCGTTCTTCGACCGGGGGGCGCGCGGCCTGTTCCCGGAGGACTGGGTGGTCCGGACGCCGAAGGAGGCCGCCGCCCGGATCCTCGCCACGACCGCCACCGAGGCGGCGTGGCGGAAGGTCGGCTCGGCGGCCGCCGACCACGCCCTGGCGACGTGGGACTGGACGGTGACCCGGCACGGCTTCGACGAGCTGTTCCTCGGCGGGCGCGTCGACCGGTAGGGCACCGCCCGGCGGGAGCCGGCCGGGCGCGGCGGGCGCGTCGACCGGTAGGGCACCGCCCGGCGGGAGCCGGCCGGGCGCGGCGGGCGCGTCGACCGGTAGGGCACCGCCCGGCGGGAGCCGGCCGGGCGCGGCGGGCGCGTCGACCGGTAGGGCACCGCCCGGCGGGAGCCGGCCGGGCGCGGCGGGCGCGTCGACCGGTAGGGCACCGCCCGGCGGGAGCCGGCCGGGCGCGGCGGGCGCGCCCGGCCGCGCGCTCAGGTTCCCGGCTTGCGGACGGCCACGACCACGCCGTTCGGCACGGTGTCGTCGATGCGCCACACGGCCGGATCGAACTGCTTCGGGTTGAACACGATGCTCCCGAAGTGCCAGCCGGCCGGCCGGCGCCGCAGCACGAAGACGTCGATCTCCCCGAACCGGGTGTCCTTGGTGGCCCGCGTGAACTCGGCCGGATCGGTGATCCCGGACAGCCGTACCACCTCCGCGCGTCGGTCGTCCCAGTGCGTCCAGGTGTTCGAGGCCAGCCGCTCCACGGCCATGTAGCCGGGCCACGGCTGGTACGCGTACATCCGCTCGTCGTAGCTGAGCGTCACCGGCAGCGCGTCCGGGCCCAGCGTCTCGTGCACCACCCGCCGGATGGGTTCGGCGGGGAACCAGGTCACCGTGACCTCGTCGGGTGCCGGGTACCGCTGCCGGGAGCCGTCCGGCAGCGGCTCGGCGTGGGTGTAGACGGCCAGGTTGTAGTTCTGCGGGCCCTCCGGTCGCTTCACCGAGTCCAGCCCCGGCGGCGAGGGCATCCAGGTGCCCGCGCCGGACAGCCCGGCCAGCACCAGGAGCCCGGCCGTGCCGACCAGCGCCACCCGGCGCAGCGAGCCGACGACCCGCAGCCGCGCCGCGAGCGCCCGGCCCGCCTCGACCAGCGCGAGGATCCCGCCCGAGGCGAGCACCAGCCCGAGCAGGCGGGTGGTGTAGTGCAGGTACAGCGTGTGGCCGTTGTGCATGAAGATCAGCACGAACGCCCAGCGGTAGGCGTACGCCCCGAGCAGCACGAGCAGCAGCGGCCGGGCCCACCATCGCTTGCGCCAGTACCAGGCCAGCCCGACCAGGCCGCAGATCTGGAGCACGTGCAGCGGCGCGGACAGCGGTGCCTTCAGGTACCAGACGCCCAGCGGGTCCTCGACGATGGCCGGGGAGATGAAGTAGTCGTTCACCCGGCTGCCGCCGATGGTCAGGGTGCCCCGCAGGTACGGGATCAGGTACCACGCCGCCACCACGAACGCGGTCGCCCCGACGCCGACGAGGTGGCCGAGGTAGCGCCACCGGTGTCGGCTGCGCCAGAACGACCCCACGACCAGCACCACCAGCCCGACGGCGGCGAACATGACGTAGCCCTGGTAGGTCATCAGCAGCAGCCCGCCGATCACCCCGGCGGCGAGCCAGTGCAGGCCGCCCTCCCGCCGGGACCGGTCGGTGAAGGTGCGCAGCACCCACGGGACGAAGACGGCCAGCGTGACGATCTCGTACGACTTGCGGGGCTGGCTGAACACCCACGGCGGCAGCACCGCGAGGGCGAGCGCCACCCAGGCCGGCACGATCCCCCGCCAGAGCACGAACGCGACGAGGACGGCCAGGGAGATCAGCGTCGCCTCGCCGTAGCCGATCAGTGACCAGGCCGGCTGGTCGAGCTGGAGGGCGAGCCGGCCGAGCAGGAACGGGAACAGCGGCGGGTACTCCGACGGCACCGACGACACGATCC
Organism: Micromonospora sp. H33; assembly: GCF_052068455.1. NCBI lineage: Bacteria > Bacillati > Actinomycetota > Actinomycetes > Micromonosporales > Micromonosporaceae > Micromonospora > Micromonospora sp. H33. Next base: position 283,459 of record NZ_JBQHDE010000006.1, read on the forward strand.
CGTCGACGGGCTGGGTGTGCACCGTGAACTTGGTGGCCATGGCGGCCAGCCGGGCGGAGTCGCCCCGCAGGCCGGAGTCGCCGAACGGGCTGCCGTTGTACGAGGCGATCAGCGTGAGGCCCACCCACGCCGCGTAGCCGCCGGCGACCAGGCCGATGATCCGGTCGCTGCTGCGCCACAGGGCCAGCGCGAACAGGAGCAGCCCGCCGACGATCGCGGCGCCCGCGGGGACGAGCGCCCCGCGCGCGGTGAACGGGTCGGCGTCCACGATCTTCACCAGGGCGGCCCCACCGGGGTACGCCGCCGCCCAGGTCAGGACCGCGATGGTCGGCGCGCCGATCCGCGGCCGGAATCGCCGGTGCCACGCCGGCCCGGCGTCGCCCTCGGCCGGCCCGTCCTCGGCTGCCCGGTGCTCGGGTGTCGCGTCCGACGGCCGCTCCGCCGGCTCGGACGGCGCGTCCTCGGCCCGGAGGGCCGTGGGCGGGTCCGTGGGTGCGGAGGGCGGGTCCGTGGGTGCGGAGGGCGGGTCGGTCGCGCCCCGGGTGGTCGAGTCCGCGTCGGCCCGGGAGCCGGCCTGCGCCACGACCGGCGCCGGATCCGCCTCCGCCGTACCGGTCACGGTACGTGCCGCGCTGGAACCCTCGTCCACACTGCTCGTCACGGGTACCTCCTGCTCCGGAAAACCCGCGCCAGCCTAGCCGCCGTGCACGGATCGTGGTGGTCCGCACGCCGCGTCACGATCCGACACCTCCGGCGACTCCACCGATCGGCCGCGTACCGGCTCCGCCGGACCGCGCGGATCCGGCGCCGAACAGCGGCTCCGCACCCGCCGAACAGGCAACGACCGGTCGCCGCGCGGCGGGGCGGCCGGCCACGCCGACGTGCGATAGCCTGGCGCCGCACCCCTCACGAGCATCCACGCGACCCGGCTTCTGGCCCGCGGAGCCCGACGGCCACGAGGCATCTGCAGGAGGCAACTCCCTTGGCGAAGCTAGACACTGTCCCTACGACGGACGCCGCGCTGCAGTCGACGACACTGCAGGAGGTGGCGACCGCCGCGGTGAAGTACCACCGCTGGCTGACCAGCCTCGCGCTGCCCCACCTCGGGGACCACCCGATCGAGGTAGGCAGCGGATTCGGCGACTACGCCCAGCAGTGGCTGGACGACGGCGTGCCCGCGGTGACGGTGGGCGACATCGAACCGACCCGGCTGGCCCACCTGCGCCAGCGCTTCGAGGCCGACGAGCGGGTGGAGGTGCTGCCGCTGGACCTGTTCGCTCCGCCCGAGCGCGAGCACTCGGCCCTGGTCTCGTTCAACGTCCTCGAGCACATCGACGACCACGTCGGGGCGCTCGCCGCGGCGCACCGGCTGCTGCGCCCGGGTGGGCGGGTCGTCACGTTCGTGCCGGCCTTCGAGTTCGCCCTCGGGCGCTTCGACCGGCAGGTCGGCCACGTCCGCCGCTACACGAAGGCCACGCTGCGCGAGGCGTACGAGCAGGCGGGCCTGGTCGTCGACAAGATCCACTACGTCAACGCGCCGGGGCTGTTCGCCTGGACCCTGGGCGTCCGGATGCTGCGGATGACGCCCGGCGACGGCGCTCTGCTGCGGGTGTGGGACGCCGTCGTCGTCCCGACCGCCCGGGCGATCGAGCGGCACGTCCGGCCGCCGTTCGGGCAGTCGGTCTTCGCCGTCGGGCACGTGCCGGCCACGGGCCCCGTGCCGGCGCAGCCGAACGCCGACGGACGGGCGACGACATGATCGTCGGCCCGCGTACCCCGGAGGCGGCCGTCGCCGCCGGCACCACCGTCGAGCAGCTGGAGCTGTCCGTGGTGATGCCCTGCCTGAACGAGGCCGAGACGCTCGCGGTATGCATCCGCAAGGCGCGCGAGAGCATGCGCCAGCTCGGCATCGCCGGCGAGGTGGTCGTGTCGGACAACGGGTCCACCGACGGCTCGCAGGAGATCGCCCTCGCCGAGGGCGCCCGTGTCGTGCACGCCCCCCAGCGGGGGTACGGCGCGGCGCTGCGCGCCGGCATCGCCGCCGCCGAAGGCACGTTCATCATCATGGCCGACGCCGACGACAGCTACGCGCTGCACGACCTCGGCCCGTTCGTCGAGCGCATGCGCGCGGGCGCCGACCTGGTGATCGGCAACCGGTTCAAGGGCGGCATCGAGCGTGGCGCGATGCCGCCGCTGCACCGCTTCCTCGGCAACCCCGTGCTGTCCTTCCTGGGCCGGACGTTCTTCGGCGTCCCGGTCGGCGACTTCCACTGCGGGATGCGCGGCTTCCGGCGGGACCGCATCCTCGAGCTGGGGCTGCGCACCTCGGGCATGGAGTTCGCCAGCGAGATGGTGGCCCGTGCCGCGCTCGCCGGGCTGGTCATCGCCGAGGTGCCGACGACGCTCGCGCCCGACGGCCGCAGCCGCCGGCCGCACCTGCGGACCTGGCGGGACGGGTGGCGGCACCTGCGGTTCCTGCTCGCGCTCTCGCCGCGTTGGATGCTGCTCTATCCCGGCCTGGCGATGCTGCTGGCGGGCGGCGTGGTGCTGGCCTGGCTGCTCACCGGCAGCCGGCAGGTCGGGCAGCTCGCGTTCGACCTGCACACCATGCTGGCGGCGGCCACGGCGATGGCCATCGGCATCCACGCCGTGGCGCTGGCGGTGGTGGCCCACGCCCACGCGATCCATATGGGTTTGATCCCACCCGACCGGAAGGTCGAGGTCCGCATCGCCGACGTGGCGCTGCGGTACGGCGTACCGGTGGGCTCACTGCTCCTGTTGGCAGGTGTGGCCTGTTTCGGCTACGCCCTGTGGAGCTGGGGCTCCGGCGGCTTCTCGCAGCTCGACGTGGTCTCCACGCTGCGCCTGCCGATCGTCGGGGTCGGCCTGGTGGTGGTCGGCGTCCAGTCGGTGCTGCTGTCATTCATCATCAGCCTGACGCGGGTCGGCGACCTGTAGTCGGACGAGCTGGGGCGGGTGCCGTACGCACGGCGCCCGCCCCAGCTCTGTCAGGAGTCTTCGCGAGACCGCAGTTCCTGGTGCAGGGCGACCAGGTCGCGGTCCAGCGCCGTCGTCGCCACCAGGTGCGGGTGCTTGCGGGCCAGTCGCCAGCCCAGCGTGACCGCGTAGACGTCCGCCGCGACGATCCGGTCCACCGCCCGGAAGTCCACGTCGGCGAGGCGCCGGCCGAAGAGCTTGGCCAGCACGGACGGGCGGGCCAGCTTGTACGCCTTGTTGTAGATGCGGACGTGGAACGCGCCGGCCACTCGCCGATGGCCGCTCTCCAGCGCCTTCGCCGGCCGCTGCAACGGCCGCAGGGGGCCGACCCGCTCGGTGAGGCGCGTCGCCCGGCTCAGCACCGCCCGGGGGGCACGGTGCACGAGCACCCGCTCGACCCGCCGCAGCGGATGCCGCTGCTCGGCGCCGTCGAGCGTGTAGAGGGTCAGCAGGGGGTGGTTCCGCACCTGCGCCCAGCCCTCCGGGTCCACCTCTTCCCACGCCTCGGCGCCGAGGAAAACGAGATCGACCCGGACGCCCTCCTTCTCCAGCAACTCTCGGACGTAGTTGCGGATCCGCTCGTTGAGCCGGTAGACCGTGGAAATGATCATCACCCGGAGAGGGGCGTCCACGCCTGCCACCTGAGCCTGCTCCTTCGTCGCCACGTACCCGTCGATGTTCACTGAGCCGACTGCCCGTCGCTCACGGTGATCCGCTCCCGCCCGGCGATGACGCGCAGGCGCGCCTCGAGGGCCGCGAGCAGCGTGTCCCGGGTGAAGCCCTGGGCGTGCCGGCTCGCGGCCGCACGCTGCTCGGCGGTCAGCCCGCGCGCCACCTTGCCGGCCTCCACCATCGAGTTGGCGACCGCCTCGACGTCCAGGCTGTCGGCGTTGAACCAGAGCGGGTACCCGTCCAGCACGTCCTGCGCGGCGATGCCGGGGGCGTGTACCGACACGATCGGCTTGCCGCTCGCCATGTACTCGAAGATCTTGCCGGAAGTGACGTACCGCCCGCCGCCGGCGAGGAACACGAGCACGTCGTTGTGCTCGTACACCGACGCGACCTCGGTCTTCGAGACCGGGCCCCGGTAGTGGATGCCCAGGTCGGGGGTGGTCGGGTCGTCGATGAGCTGCCCGTCGGAGTCCAGGTCCAGGCCGAGCCGGTTCGCGAGTTCCCGCTTGCCGGTCTTGAAGAAGCCCAGGTGGCCGTGGATGTTCAGCTCGGCGTCGGCCAGCTCCGGGTACGTCCGGGCCCGGGTCCACGCGGCCGCCAGCTCCTCCACCGGCTGGGAGTTGGTGAGCGTGCCGAGGTACCCGAAGCGCAGCGGCCGCGAGGCGATGCCCGGGTCCACGCCCGCCTCGCCCGCCGGCGACATCAGGTCCGCGTCCCAGCCGTTCGGTACGACCATCATCCGGTCGGCGACGTCCGGGTAGCGCTCGGCGTGCCACCGCCGCAGCGGCTCGTTGACGAACACCGCCCCGGCGGAACGGCTCAGCACCCGGCGCTCCCACTTCCAGGCCAGGTGGTCGTCCGGGAAGGCGGGCCGGTCGTTGAACAGGTCCAGCGTCCACGAGTCGCGGTAGTCCACGACGTACGGCACGCCGGTCAGCCGGTGGAACAGCCACGCCGCCGCGAACGAGGCGAACGGGTTCCCCGTCGCCAGCACGACGTCGAAGCGGCGCTTCGTGTGCAGCCGGAGCGCCCGGGCCACCGCGGACCGCCCCCACGACGCGTAGTGCTCGGGGAAGAGCTTGCGCTGGTTGAACTGGTACAGGCGCTGCGCGAGCAGGGGCATCCGGGCCCGGAAGCCGCTGTACTTGCGCAGGTCCTTCTCCCAGACGAAGTGGTTGAGCTTCGGACGCTCGACGGTGATCCGCGGGTCGACGGTGCTCGCCAGCTCCTCGTCGACCGAGCCGATCACGTCGTGCAGGAAGCTCATCGGGGCGGCGCAGACCGTGACGTCCCAGCCCCGCGCGGCGAGGTGGTTCGCTGTCGCCCGGGCGCGGTAGACGCCGCTCGCCCGCGACGGCGGGAAGTAGAAGGAGAGATAGAGGATCCGCGGGGGACGTGCGTCGCGGCGGGAGGAGTTCATCTGCCGTCCTTCGGTCAACTCGTCCGGGGGCCGACGGCGGGGTCGAACCCGGCGTTGTCGTAGCTGTAGGCGATCTGGGGCTCCGGCAAACCACCGGCGGCGAAGCCGGCGACCAGCCGGGCGGCGGTGGGCATTGAGTCCGGGTCGCTGACCACGAGCAGGTCGAAGGGCGCCCGGCCGGCGAGCACGTGCCGGTGGATGAGCCGCTGGCGCAGGTCGCCCCACGCCTTCCGCTGCCGGGGAAGGATCAGGGCGCGGTGCGCCGGCGCGGCGATCCGCCGCTCGTACGCCTTCTTCGCGCGGCTGGCCCACGGCCGCAGCGGACCCCGGCCGACCACCTTGAACAGCGCGCCGGGCCCCCGGTACAACAGCACCTTCTCCACCCGGCGCGGCGGGTGCAGCTGCTCGAGACGCGCCAGCTCGACCACCTCGACGCGCGGGTCGAACTCGTCGCGGTGCCAGGTCTTGCGCTGCTCGACGAGGACGACCGCCGATCCGCCGTCCGCGACCGCGCGGGCGGACTCCTCGGTCACCGCCCGCCGGCGGGTGCCGCCCAGGGCCAGGAACAGTACCTGCATGTCACTCCGTCACTTCTGGCCGGCGAGCCGCTCGGGCTGGCTGGGGGTCGGCTGCGACTCGGGGAACCAGATGCGGTGGTGCTCCCGCGCCACCGCCGGGTAGCTGTAGCGGGCCGCCAGCTCGGCGCGCGCCCGGGCGACGTCGGTGCCGTGCGGGAAGCGGTCCCGCAGTCGGCGGTAACCGGCGACGATCGTCTCCGGGTCGTCCGTGACGTCGATCAGCTCGCCCGCGGCCTCCTCGATCCCGGCGAGGGTCTCCTCCGGGCCGCCGCAGCGGGTCACCAGGACCGGCATGCCGGCGGCGAGCGCCTCCACCACGGTCACGCCGAAGGTCTCCATCCGGCTCGGGTGCACCAGCAGGTCGTGCTCGCCCATCAGCCGCAGCGCCTCGTCCGGCGGAACCGCGCCGGTGAAGGTCACCGCGTCGGCGACGCCCAGCTCCGCGGCCCGCTCGGTGAGGCGCCCGAGCAGCTCACCCGCGCCGACCATGGTGAGGGTCAGCGTCGGGTCGTCGGCGCGGCAGGTCGCGAACGCCTCCAGCAGCAGGTCGACGCCCTTGCGCTGGATCAGGCCGCCGACGTAGATCCAGCGGCGCAGGTGGGTCACCGCGCGGGAGGCGCCCTCGCCGAAGGCGACCGGGTTGGCGATGAACTCGATCTTGTCCTTGTGGTGCGGGAAGGCCTCCAGCAGCGGGCCGCGGACCGCCTCGCCCACCGCGAAGAAGCCGGCGCTCCGCGTGATCACCTCGTCGTACGCATCGCGGGCCTCCTCGGTGTCGAGGACGCTGTCGAGGAAGGTGGCGTGCTCGGTCACGTACACCCGCGCGTCGGGCCGGGCGTTGCGCAGGGCCGCCCAGCCGCCGGGCAGGCCGACGTGGGCGTGCACCACCGGGGCGTCGATCGGGGCGCCGCCGAGCGCGGCCCGCAGGGCGTAGTCGTGCCGGCGGGCGATCTCCATGTGCCACTTGCCGCGCGGGATCGGCACCGGGACGTACCGCATCCGGGCGCCGCCGACGGTCGGGGTGGTGCGGGCGGCACGGGGCAGCAGCTCCGCGTTGGCCCGGACCACCTCCACGTCGCGGCGGTCGGTCATCCGGGCCACCCACGCGTCGCAGTGGTACACCGTGACCCGGTCGCAGCCCGGCGCGGTGGCGTCCACCATCGCCTGCACGAAGGCGCCACGGAAGGGCAACTCTCGGGTGGGCCACCAGGGCGTAACGATCGCAACGTCTCTCATAGCAGCTGCCGCCACCCGAACCATGCCTCCCACTGTCACGCCAGGGCGTCCCAAGCTATCACCCGGACCTGCCGGGCCGGCCGCACCGCCGGGAGCGGCGGTGCGGCCGGATTCGTCAGTACCCGCTCAGCCGGCGGAGGCCGCGGGTTCGGTCACCGGTCCCACCTGGATGGTGCTCCCGTCCGCGGCCGAGCGGAGCAGAGCGGCAGCCACCTGGACCGTACGCAGACCCTGCCGCAGGGTCACGATGTCGCTCTCCTTGCCCTCGACCGCGTCCCGGAACCGCTCGTGCTCGACCAGCAGCGGCTCGCGCTTCGGGATGGCGTACCGGACCATGTCGCCCTCGGCGACGCCACGGAAGGCGCGCAGCGCCTCCCACTCGGTGTCGATGGCGGCGTTGGCGTAGAACGTCAGGTCCGCGGTGAGGGTGTCGGCGACGAAGCAGCCCTTGTCGCCGGTGACCACTGTGGACCGCTCCTTGAGGGGGCTCAGCCAGTTGACCAGGTGGTTGACCATCGTGCCGTCGGCGAGCTGGCCGACGACGGCCACCATGTCCTCGTGCAGCCGGCCGCTGCGGGAGACGGTGCGGGCCGACACCGAGGTGTACTCCCGGCCGGTCACCCAGCTGGTCAGGTCGATGTCGTGGGTGGCGAGGTCCATGACCACGCCGACGTCGGCGATGCGGTGCGGGAACGGGCCCTGGCGGCGGGTCACCACCTGGAACACCTCGCCCAGCTCGCCGGCCTCCAGGCGGAGCCGCAGGTTCTGCAGGGCGGGATTGTAGCGCTCGATGTGCCCGACGCCGGCCACCAGGCCGGCGGCCTCGAACGCCTCGACGAGGCGGGTGGCCGCCTCCACCGACTGGGCGAGCGGCTTCTCGATGAGCGCGCAGACCCCGGCGGACGCCAGCCGGAGGCCGACCTGCTCGTGCAGGGCGGTCGGGCAGGCCACCACGGCGTAGTCGACGCCGAGCTTGAGCAGGTCCTCCAGGTCGGGCACGACCGGCGCGCGGAGCGTGCCGGTGGCGTCGCCGGCCGGGTCGACGATGCCGACCAGTTCGACCCCGTCCAGGCCGGACAGGATGCGGGCGTGGTTGCGGCCCATCGCGCCGAGGCCGATCAGGCCGGCGCGCAGCTTGCGACCCTCACTCATCGGGCACCACCGGCCAGGTTCGCGCCGTCGGCGATCCGCTCCAGGTCGGCCTGGCTCAGCGACGGGTGGACCGGCAGCGAGACCACCTCGGCGGCGGCGCGCTCGGTCTCCGGCAGCTCCCACGGGCCGGGCGTGCCGTCCTGGGTCAGGTACGGCGTGAGCCGGTGGATCGGCGTCGGGTAGTAGACGGCGTTGCCGATGCCCAGCTCGGTCAGGCGCTTCTGGGCGGCGTCCCGGTCACCCCGGACCCGGACCGTGTACTGGTGGTAGACGTGCACCGCACCGTCGGCGACCGGCGGGGTCACCATGCCGGTGATCTTCGAGTCGAGGAACTTGGCGTTCGCCTGGCGCTGCGCCGTCCAGTCCGGCAGCTGGCGCAGCTGCACGCGGCCGATCGCCGCCGCCACGTCCGTCATCCGCATGTTCGCGCCGACGATCTCGTTGGCGTACCGCTTCTCCATGCCCTGGTTGCGCAGCAGCCGCAGGGTGCGGGCCAGCCCGGCGTCGCCGGTGCTGATCATGCCGCCCTCGAGGGAGTGCATGTTCTTGGTCGGGTAGAAGCTGAAGCAGCCGGCGGTGCCGAAGGCACCCACGGGCTTGCCGTGCAGGCTGGCGCCGTGCGCCTGGGCCGCGTCCTCGACGACGGCGAGGCCGTGCCGCTCGGCGATCGCCATGATCTTGTCCATGGCGGCGGGGTGCCCGTACAGGTGCACCGGCATGATCGCGACCGTGCGGGGGGTGACCGCCGCGGCCACCGCCTCCGGGTCGAGGCAGAAGCTGCCCGGCTCGATGTCGACGAAGACCGGCTCGGCGCCGACGAGCCGGACGGCGTTCGCGCTCGCGGCGAAGGAGAACGAGGGGACGATGATCTCGTCACCCGGGCCGAAGCCGAGCGCCATCAGGGTGAGCTGGAGCGCCGAGGTGCCGGAGTTGACCGCGACACAGTGCCGGCCCGAGACCAGCTCGCCGAACTCCTCCTCGAACGCCGCCACCTCGGGGCCCTGCACGACGAGGCCGCTGCGCAGCACCCGCACGGCGGCCTCGATCTCGGCCTCGCCGATGACCGGCTTCGCCGGTGGGATGAAATCTCCGTTCAGCCCACTCATGGGCTTCCTCCTGTCGACAGGGAGTCCCTTCGGGACGCGATGCTAACTGGTGCAGATGTGACCAGGACGGGCGGTAGGTGATGGGTCACGAGCCGCCGGAATCGGCCATCGGTACCACGGCGGATAGACGAACGTCCGGCTCGTCGGGCACGGACGGCAGGCATGCTACCTCCAGGGCGGCGGCGACCGCCGCAGCCAGTCTGGGCAGATCCTCGACGGCCAGCGGGGCGCGGGCGACGGCCAGCCGCCAGTAGAGCGGCCCGACGATGAGGTCGACCGCGACGTCGACGTCGGTGTCCGGCCCCAGCTCGCCGCGGGCGATGGCCCGGCCGATCAACTGGCCGCCGATGTCGCGCTGGTTGCTCCGCAGCGCCCCCTGGAGGGTCTGCGCGATCTGCGGGTTGCGGGCCGCCTCGGCGAGCAGGTCGGGAATGATCTGCGCGGCGAGCGGGTGGCCCAGTGCCCGTGCCATGATCAGGAACAGCATCTCCAGGTCGCCCCGGAGGTCGCCGGTGTCCGGCAGGGGGAACCGCTGCCCAGCCGCCGCGGACACGATCTCCAGCACCAGCTCCAGCTTCGACCGCCACCTGCGGTAGACAGCCGTCTTGCTGACGCCGGCACGCCGGGCGACCGCCTCGATCGAGAGGCGGCCGTACCCGACCGCGGCGAGTTCCTGCATGACGGCACGGCGGATGGCCGTGGTGATCTCGCCACGGAGCACCGCCGCACCCGCCGGTGCACGCCTCTTCTCGGTCGTCACGTGGGACAATGTACCGCAGCGACGGTACGGTTGCGTCCCGACGTGTTTTCGACTACGTTCCACGCCAGCGACGGAGCCTGCGGCCCCCGAGCGGCCCACGCTCTCTGCCGTCGAGCACCTCCTCAAGATCGGAGCGCCCAACCATGGCCAACACGGCGGTGGCCGACGCCGATTCAGGACTGACCCGGGCGCAGCTCGCCGCCCGGTACGGCCTGAGCGTCGCCGGCGCGAGGCCCACACTGGCTGCCTACACCCGGCAGCTCTGGGCCTACCGGCACTTCATCTCGGCGTACGCGCACGCCAAGTTGACCGCGTCCTTCAGTCAGGCCCGGCTGGGCCAGCTGTGGCAGGTGCTGACACCGCTGACGAACGCCGCGGTCTACTTCCTGATCTTCGGCGTCATCCTGAACACCAAGGGTGGCGTCGACAACTTCATCGCGTACCTCTGTGTCGGGCTCTTCGTCTTCACCTTCACCCAGAGCGTGGCCCTCGGCGGCGTGCAGGCGATCACGAGCCACCTCGGGCTGATCCGGGCGCTGCACTTCCCCCGGGCCGCGCTGCCCTTCGCGGTCACCCTCACCCAGTTCCGGCACCTGGTGACGGCGATCCTCGTGCTGGTCGGCATCGTGCTGGTCACCGGCGAGCCGATCACCCTGGAGTGGCTGCTGGTCCTCCCCGCGATGCTGCTGCAGACGATCTTCAACGTCGGGCTCGCGCTGGCGCTGGCCCGGCTGGGCTCGAAGATGACCGACCTCAAGCAGGTCCTGCCGTTCGTCATGCGGACCTGGATGTACGGCTCGGGCGTCCTCTACAGCGTCCAGAACTTCGCCAAGCACCTGCCCGGCTGGACACAGGCCCTGGTCGAGCTGAACCCGCTGCTGATCTACATCGAGCTGTTCCGGCACGCGCTGATGGAGAACGCCCCGCTGACCTCGGCGGCTCCGCGGCTGTGGCTCCTCGCGACGGTCTGGGCCCTCGTCGTCGGGATCGGCGGTTTTGTCTACTTTTGGCGCGGCGAGCAGGAGTACGGACGTGGCTGACCTCAACCCGGTCCCCGCAGACGCGACCACCACGGCGGTCGGCGAGCGGATCCCCACCGTGATCGTGGACGACGTGCACCTGATCTACCGGGTCTACGGCGCCGGCAACGGGGCGGCCTCCTCCCCGGTCGCCGCCCTCAAGCGGATCGTGACGCGCGAGAAGTCGCGGCCGACGCTGCGCGAGGTGCACGCGGTCAAGGGCGTCAGCTTCACCGCCTACCGGGGTGAGGCGATCGGCCTGATCGGCAGCAACGGCTCCGGCAAGTCCACCCTGCTGCGGGCCGTCGCCGGCCTGATGCCCGCCACCCGGGGGGCGATCTACACGCAGGGCCAGCCCTCGCTGCTCGGCGTGAACGCGGCGCTGCTCGGCGACCTGTCCGGCGAGCGCAACGTGTCGCTCGGCTGCCTGGCGATGGGGATGACCCCCGAACAGGTCCGCAAGGTGGCCCCGGAGATCATCGAGTTCTCCGGCATCAACGAGCGCGGCGACTTCGCCTCCCTGCCGATGCGGACGTACTCCTCCGGCATGCAGGCCCGGCTGCGCTTCTCCATCTCGGCGGCGAAGAAGCACGACGTCCTGCTCATCGACGAGGCGCTGGCCACCGGTGACACCCGGTTCCGCCGCCGCAGCGAGCAGCGGATCCGCCAGCTGCGCGCCGACGCGGGTACGGTCTTCCTGGTCAGCCACTCCATCGGCACGATCCGGGACACCTGCGAGCGGTCGATCTGGCTGGAGTCGGGCGTGATCCGCATGGACGGGCCCACCGACGAGGTGACCAAGGCCTACGAGGACTACATGGCCCGCCGGTGACGGCACGGCCGGCGGGCGTCCGGACACCGCGTACGCGCAGGTGCCGGGCGCCCGCCGTCCGTCACGGCAGGCAGCACATCAGGAAGATCAGTGAGGATCGGCGATGACGCAGGACGGCACCCCCATCCCGGCCGCCACGACACCCTGGCGACCCACCCGGACCGTGGCGGTGATCCTGGCCGGCGGCACCGGCACGCGGCTCGGGCTGGGCATCCCGAAGCAGCTGCTCAAGGTCGCGGGCAAGCCCATCATCGAGCACACCCTCGCGGTCTTCGAGGCCGCGCCCGAGATCGACGAGATCGTCGTCATGATGGCCGCCGGGCACGTCCCCGACGCCGAGCGGATCGTGCAGCGGGCCGGCTTCCGCAAGGTCACCACCATCGTCGAGGGCGGTGACACCCGCAACGCCACGACGCGCCTCGCGCTGGACGTGATCGGCCCCGACGACTGCAACATCCTCTTCCACGACGCGGTACGCCCGCTGGTCAGCGGCCGGATCATCCGCGAGTGCGTGAACGCGCTCTGGACGTACTCCGCGGTCGACGTCGCCATCCCGTCGGCGGACACGATCATCCAGGTCGACGACGACGAGTGCATCACCGACATCCCGGTCCGCTCCCGGCTGCGCCGGGGCCAGACCCCCCAGGCATTCCGCTCCGGCACCATCCGCGAGGCGTACCGGCGGGCCGAGGGCGACCCGGACTTCGCCGCGACCGACGACTGCGGCGTGGTGCTGCGCTACCTGCCCGGCACGCCGATCAAGGTGATCGACGGCACGGACGAGAACATCAAGGTCACCCACCCGGTCGACGTGCACCTGGCGGACAAGCTCTTCCAGCTCGCCGCCGCCAAGGCGCACCGGCTGGCCGACCACCGCGGCTACACCGAGGAGCTGACCGGCCGCACGATCGTGGTGTTCGGCGGCAGCTACGGCATCGGGCAGGAGCTGACCGACCTGGCCCGGCGCTTCGGCGCCCGGGTCTTCCCGTTCAGCCGCTCCGCCACCGGCACCCACGTCGAGCGCGCCGAGGACGTCGAGGCCGCCCTGAAGACCGCCTTCGACGCCACCGGACGCATCGACCACGTGGTCGTCACCGCCGGGCTGCTGGAGAAGGGGGCGCTCGCCGAGATGGACGCCGCCACGATGGACCGGCTGCTCCAGGTCAACTTCGTCGGTCCGGTGACGGTCGCCCGGGCGGCCCTGCCGTACCTGCGGCAGACCCGCGGCCAGCTGCTGCTGTACACCTCCAGCTCGTACACCCGGGGCCGGGCCCGGTACGCGCTGTACTCGGCCACGAAGGCGGCCCTGGTCAACCTCACCCAGGCGCTCGCCGACGAGTGGGCGGAGGACGGCGTACGGGTCAACTGCGTGAACCCGGAGCGGACCGCGACCCCGATGCGGACCCGGGCGTTCGGCGCGGAACCGGCGCACACGCTGCTCTCCGCGGAGGCGGTGGCCCGGGCGTCGCTGGACGTCCTGCTGTCCGGGCTCACCGGTCAGGTGATCGACGTACGCCGCTCGGGCGACGAGGCCGCGGCGGAACCGGCGGCGGCGGTGGTGCCGGCGCAGGCCGGGCCGGAGCGCGACGAGCGCCCGGCGGACCAGGTGGGAGCGGGCCGCAATGCGTGGTGACCTCGTCCGGAAGCTGATCGCCCGGGGCCTGGCCACGGGCCTGGCGGTGCTCGCCTTCGTCGTCCTCGCGCTCACCGGCGCGACGGCGTGGGGGCTCGGGCTCGCGGTGGCCGCCCTCGCGGCGGCCGGCTGGGAGCGCCGGGTCCGGCCGCAGGCCGACAGCGTCGCGGAGACCGTCCTGCTCGCGGCGGGCATCCTGACCGCGTACGCCCGGCGCCTCGACGACGGCTTCGACCCCGCCCTGGCCGCCACGGCGCTGGTCGTGCTCGGGCTGGCCCTGCTGGTCGGCCCGCTGCGGCAGGCGGGCAACCTGCAGATCCGCGCCGCCAACCTGCCGGTGCGCGGATGGACCCCGCTGGTCGCCGCCGAGCTGCCCGCCGCCCTGCTCGTGCTGCTCGCGGTGATCGCCGGGGCGGCCGCGGTGACCCTGCCGGCCTGGGTGGCACTGGCCGCCGCCCTGCTGGTCGGCGGTGTCGCCGGTGCGGTGGCGCTGGACCTGGCCCGCCGGCGGTTCCGGCCCGCCGCCGGAGGCGGACCGGTGGCCCGGGCGCTGCGCCGGCACCGCCCGGAGTTCCTGCTCTACTTCTCCGCGCCACCCGGCTCCGAGTACCAGGTCACCATGTGGCTGCCGTACCTGGAGCGGCTCGGCCGGCCGTTCCTGGTCGTGCTGCGCGAGCCGGAGTTCCTGCCGACCGTCTCGGCGGCCACCGCGGCGCCGGTCGTCTACTGCCCGACGCTCGGCGCGATGGACGAGGCGCTGGCGCCCAGCCTGCGGGTCGCCTTCTACGTCAACCACGGCGCGAAGAACAGCCACTGCATCCGCTACACCCAGCTCACCCACGTGCAGCTGCACCACGGCGACAGCGACAAGGCCCCGAGCGCCAACCCGGTCTCCGGCATCTTCGACCGGATCTTCGTCGCCGGCCAGGCGGCGATCGACCGGTACGCCCGCGCGGGCGTCCACATCCCCGCCGAGAAGTTCGTCGTGGTCGGCCGGCCGCAGGTGGAGGGCATCGAGGTACGCCGGGGGCCGGTGACGGCCACGACGCCGACGGTCCTCTACACGCCGACCTGGACCGGGCACCACGCCGACACCAACCACTGCTCCCTGCCGGTGGGCGAGGCGCTGCTGCGGGGCCTGTTGGAGCGCGGCGCGACGGTGATCCTGCGGGCCCACCCGTACACCGCGCAGAACCCGGCGTCGGCCCGGCAGCTCGCGCGGCTGCACGACCTGCTCGCCGCCGACCGGGCCCGGACCGGGCGGGCGCACGTCTTCGGCGCGGCCGCCAGCCGCGAGCTGACCCTGACCGAGTGCGTGAACCGCTCCGACGCGCTGGTCTCCGACGTCTCCGGGGTCATCTCCGACTACCTCTACTCGGGCAAGCCGTACGCGGTGACCGACATGGTGGACGCGGGTGCCCGGTTCCCGGCGGAGTTCCCCCTCGCGGCGTCCGGGTACGCGCTGCGGCGCGACATGTCCAACGTGGACGACGTGCTGGACCGGCTGCTCGGTGACGACCCGCTGGCCGAGACCCGGTGGGCCACCCGGACCCGCTACCTGGGCGACTTCCCCGCCGAGTCGTACGCCGAGGGCTTCCTGGCCGCCGCCCGGCGGGAACTGGACGCGGGACCGGCCGTGCCGGCCCCCCGCGCCGAGGCCGCCGCGGTGTCCCCCACGGCCTGACCCGCGCCCGTCGGACGTGCCGCCCCGGCCGGTTCCGGGGCGGCACGTCGCGTCTCCGGCACCCCGGCTTCCCGGCGGCGCCCGACCCTCAGCGGTACTCGTCTACCAGGGCCAGGACGGCCGCCGGGTCCTCCACGTGGGCGTTGTGGCCGAGGCCCGGCAACGTGGCCACCGGCGCGCCCAACTCCTTGAGCTGCGCGTCGGAGACCATCGGGTCGTGCTCACCCCGGGCCAGCAGGACCGGCACGTCGGTCGCGGCCAGCAGGGCGGGCAGGTTCGGCTCCCCCACCGCGAACGCGGCCGGGTCCATGGCCAGCCGCCAGCGGCCGTCGACCTGCCGCAGGCCCGCCTCGACCACCGGGTGGTCGGGTGCGACGAGGCCGGCGAGGCCGGACACCCGCAGGTAGCGCCGGGCCGCCTCGTCCCGGCTGGCGAACCAGGTCACCGGGCGATCCGCCAACTCCTGCGCCTTCGCCAGCTCCGCGGGCGACCACACCGCCTTGATGCCGACGCCGACCACGGCGTCGACCGGCAGCCCCGCCGACCGGGCGGCCAGGACGAGCCCGACCACGCCGCCGAGCGAATGCCCGAGCACGACGAGCCGGTCCTCGCGGGCGAGCGTGGCGGCGAGCCGGTCGGCCAGCCCGGCGAAGGAGTACGCCGGCAGCGGCGGGGACCAGCCGTGACCGGCCAGGTCGGGCGCCAGCCAGCGGCCGGCCCACCGGCGTTCCAGCAGCGGCGCCCAGGGCAGCCACACCTCGCCGGTCGCACCCATGCCGTGCAGCAGCACCAGGACGGGACCACGGTCACCCGATTCATCGACCATGCGCGCAGTGTCCCACCGTCGCGGCCTCCCGGGCGAGCATGGCGGCATCGCTCCGGCTCCGGCTCGCGCCCGGACGGCGGGTCTTGTCCAGAAGAGAGGCCCGCCATGCGGCGCACCGATCATCTAGATCATGCCGGACAGGTACGCCCGCCGTCGTTGCGGTTCGAACTTCTCGATCGCGTACCGCAGCATGACCCGTGGCATGGCCCGGTGATGCCGGGCCAGGAATTCCTCCTCCGCCGTTCGGTCACGGTTGCCCACCTCGCGCAGCATCCAGCCCACCGCCTTGTGGACGAGGTCGTGTGGGTCGCGCAGGAGCCGTTCACCGAGCCGGAAGGTCCAGTGGAAGTCGCCGGCCTTGATGAAGGCGAAAGTTGCCATGACGGCGATGCGTCGATCCCACACCAGGCTCGACTCGGCCAACCGATCCAGGACGCTCCGGTCCTTGTCGATCAGCCAGGGGCCGACGATGTAGGGCGCGGACGAGTCCACCAGGTCCCAGTTGTTGATGCGGCCGGTGTTGGCCAGGACGAGGCGGAAGATATTGCCCCGCTCCTCCTCGTCCCCCTTGTCGAACTTCCGGACCAGGATGAGGAGCGACGTCAGCCGCTCCTCGTGCACGCCGCTCGTCAGCAGCGTCGCCGTGTCGGCCAGGGAGAGGTCGCGCCAGTACCGGCCGGCCACCCTGCGCTGTTCCGGTACGGAGACGCCGACGGCCCGGTCGCCCTCGCCATACCCGCCCGGAAACATCTGCAGATAGCGACTCACACCCTCCGCCCGGCGAGGGTCGGCGAGGCCGGCGAGTTCGCGACGGACATCCGCGGTCGTGGCCATGACGGTCAGGAGACCGCAGCCCTCACCAGCTCGACCACCTTCTTCTCCACCGCGGGGCTCCACTTTTGGAGCGCGTACGACACCGGCCACATGTCCCCGTCGTCGAGGTTGGCCGTGTCCTGGAAGCCCAGGGTTGAGTACCGGTAGTTGAACTTGCCCGCGTCCTGGAAGAAGATGACGATCTTGCCGTCCGCGTTCGCGTAGGCGGGCATCCCGTACCAGGTCTTGGGCGACAGCTCCGGTGCGGTGGCGGTCACCGTCACGTGCACGCGCTCGGCGAGCGCACGATCCTCCGGCGCCATCTGCGCGATCCGGTCGAGGACCGCCTGCAGTCCGTCGGCCTTCTTGGCGCCCTTCTTGCCCTCGGCGCGCAGCTCGGCGGCGCGCTCCTTCATCGCGGCGCGCTCCTCGGCGCTGAAGCCGTCGGACTCGGTCTTGGCACTCTTCGCGGACATTCTCAGGCTGCCTTTCGACGCTCAAGGCCGGGCGTGCTGCCGGCCATCTGAGGGAAGGCTAGGCCTGCCGAAACCCCGGGTGCTTCTCGATTCCTGATCAAATCGGCGGGGCGACCACCGACACGTCCCTCTCTGCCGCTGGTCGGGACGGAGAACAGCCCACCGGCCGGCCCGGCGCGCCCTACTGGTCAACCGGGCCGAAAATGGTGTGCGCCCGTCCGCCGGAATCCCAGCCGCAGTCGCCGCATCGGACCAGCGGGTTGGCACGGTATCGTGCCATTCCTTTCGCTCCGGCATGGACGGTCGCCACGCTGACAACGAGGACGACGACCGGGATCAAGCTAGGTCGGCCATCGATCAGCAGCCACACGCCGATCAGGATTGCGATGGTGCCCGAGAGCAACCCAAGCAGCAACAGACCGATGGACGTATGGAAGGCAAGGCGCGCTCGTCGTGGCGCCATGCGAGGCCCGAACCGGCCGCCGTAGCAGTTCGGGCACGAAAACAACGCCTCATGGTCGTGTGTCGTCCTATAGATCAAGTACAGGCCTACTGCCGCGACAGGGAGACCGATCGCGTGCGCGATCAGGGTGACAACCATGCCTGCCAGTTCGGACTCGATCCATGTCATCCCGGTACACCGACTCCGATCTGGGTCATGGTGGCGGGTGAGTCATTCGCGCCGGGCATGCGAGCAGTATCAGCCGCTGTCCCAACGGCATCATCATGTTGGTCGGCCACACGACAACATGGATGCCCCCCCCGGTTGGCAGACCTGCCGGTACGGTCACCGAACGGTGCCTGGGTCTCGGAAAAGTGCCTTCTTCCCAGGCCGGAAGCGGTCTCCTACGGTTATTTAGTTACCGCAGGAGAGCGTACGAGGAGGAACTCATCGTGGCTGTGACACTGGTGAACCCGAGCGGGCTGCCGGAGATCGACGTGTACCGGCAGGTGTCGGTGGCGACCGGGTCGAAGATCGTCCACGTCGCCGGGCAGGTTGCCTGGGGCGCGGGCGGGAAGACGGTCGGTGAGGGGGATCTTGCCGCGCAGGTCGAGCAGTGCTACCTCAACGTCGCCACGGCGCTTGCCGGGGTCGGGGCGTCGTTCGACGATGTGGTGAAGCTGACCGTGCACGTTGTCGACTGGAAGCCCGAGCAGATGCCCGTACTGCTGGACGGGATCGCCCGGGCGGCGGCGAAGCTGGGAGTCACTCCGGCCGCGCCGGCGTCGCTGTTCGGGATCGTGGCGCTGGACGTGCCCGAGCATCTGGTGGAGGTCGAGGCGACCGCCGTCCTCGACTAGGGCCCGTCCTGGGCAGCTCCGAAGCGGCTGCGGGAAGCCTCGATGTGGCCCAGGTAGCGCTGGGTCCAGCCGCACATGCCGTCCACGACCCCGCGCAGGGCTTCGCCGGCCTCGGTGAGGTTGTAATCGACGCGGGGCGGGACGGTGGGGTGCACTGTCCGCTCGACCAGGCCGTTGCGCTCCAGCATGCGCAGGTTCTGGGTGAGCATCTTGTGGCTGATCCCGCCGACCTCGTCGCGCAGCTCGCTGAAGCGCATGGTGCGCTGCCCGAGGAACTCGATGATCAGAAACGCCCACTTGTTCGCAACGTCCGAGAAGATCTCACGCGCCAGCGAGTCAGCCCGGGCCAGGTCGGCGTCCGGGGACAGCTCACTGATCTCCTTCCTGGTGCCCACCTGATCACTCTCCATCAGTACTCGGGTTACCGCAAGAGAGCACGGCCGGGCGTCACTCGCGGATGCCGGAAGGGGCTGCGGCGATGGGTCACCCGTTTGCCGCGGTGGTAGGAAGGCTGCAGCGGCGACGTGCGTCCGGGCGAGGTGGCGGTCGAGCCCGGCCCGTCTCCGCGCCGGGGAAAGCAGCGAGTTGGAGACGGGCGTCTGGTGGGCCAGCTACCGCGCGCGGGCCCAGGCGGTGAAGCGCTCGGTCAGGTTGGCCGCCGGCGTGCCACTGTCCAATTCGGCGAGCTGTTCGGCGGCCTCGGCCTGAAGCGTCGCCAGGTAGACCAGCAGGGCCGTTCGGTCGTCGCGGTACTCCCCGAGCAGGCGGAGTTTCGCGGGCGAGCACGGCCACGCGATCCCGCACGCCCGGCAGCGCCACGTGGGCCGGGACGGAACATGTTCGGCTCGGCGTCGAGTCACCGGCCCCTCACCGGCTCTACCTCCGTCACGGCGTCGACCCGGACCGCCGCGTACCGCTCTCGGGGAGCAACCGACCAGTCCGGGCGGATCTCCCGGCCCTTCAGCTGGACCCAGACAGCGCCGTCAACGACCGTGCTGCTGATGACCTCGGTGATGGACAGGGTCAGAGTTCCGGTGCCGAACCTGTAGGCGTCCTCGGGGACACGGATCGTGCGGCCGACGGCGATCGTCACCAGCGGCCCCCGTTCGCCCGGTACTCCTGCGCCGGCGTCAAGGCCCCGGCGCGGCCCGGCTGGACGGTCGGGATCGGCCGGGTGGGTGCGAACAGGGCGGCCGGCAGGTTCGCGCCCCGGACTCGCCGGGGAAGGGGCGGCGGGGTGGGCTTGCAGCGCCAGAAGCGGAGACGCACGGCGGAACCTCCTTCACTGGTTGGAAGGGGGCCGCCCCGCCGATTGCCAGGGGCGGCCCCGCGACTGGCGCTGGCCGCCGGGCTTCGGGTCACCTCCACCGGCCGCGCCGTCTACAAAGCACCCTGCCGACAGTTGTAAGCCGACTACACCACGTAGGACTATTTCCTCTGGACGCTCAGAACGTTCCAGGGAACTCTGCGAAGGGCTCAGGATGAACCATGCAGTCGTGGCGGCGATGGCCGAAGCCGGCGAGACCGCCGACAGCCTCGCAGCTCAGATAGGCGTCGACCCGAAGACGGCGGCGAAGTGGGCGAGTCACGGACGTACCCCACAGACACGGCACCGCGCTCGGGTCGCCGCGATCCTCGGTCGGGAGGTGACGGAGCTTTGGCCGGACGTTCTGAAGCGCCGAGAACCAGCGTGGTTCCGCCCCTGGGCCGACATCGAGCGTGAGGCGGTGTCGCTGCGCTGGTTCGAGCTGGCGTGGATCCCGGGCCTGCTACAGACCGAGGCATACGCGCGGGCGACGCTGGCCGGCGAGAAGCTGACCGCCGAGGAAGTCGACCAGCTCGTCTCGGCGCGAATCCAGCGTCAGGCGGTGCTTCGCCGCGACAACGCCCCGATGTTGATCGCAGTGATAGACGAGCTGGTCCTTCGCCGGACTGCATACGGCGACCGAGAGCTGATGCGCGAGCAGTGCACCCACCTGGCAGCCTGCGCGGGACTACCGACAGTGTCCGTCCATGTCGTTCCCGCAACGGTCGGCATGTACTCCGGGCTGGGCGGGCCGTTCATCCTTGCCGAGCAAGACAACGGGGCGACGGTCGCCCGTGTGGACGGTCAGGCGCAGGCACAAATAGTCGAGGGTGCGGCGGAAATTGCTACGCTGAGTCGACGGTGGGAACGCATCCGCGGGGAAGCCCTCTCGCGGTCGCAGTCCCTAGACATGCTCAGGGAAGCGGCAAGATCATGGACCTGACCGGCGCGCAGTGGCGCAAGAGCACGAAGAGCGGAAACAACGGCGGGGCGTGTGTCGAGGTCGCCGACAACCTTCCCGGCGTCGTGGGCGTCCGGGACTCCAAGGACCCGACCGGCTCGGCGCTGACCTTCTCCCCGGCCGCCTGGCGGGCCTTCGTCACGCAGGTCGCCGAGCGCGGCTGACCAACCGCAGATACGCGCGAACGCCCGTCCCGGTACCCGGGGCGGGCGCTTCGTCATGGCCGGGCCACTCGCCATGTCGCCTCGACATGACGACGATCCGGGGACGTCGGGCCGCAGCCAGCGGCGGCAGCGCGAACGCCGACGGGCGCCGGCCCCTCGGGAAGGGGGCCGGCGCCCGTCGGTCGAGCGGTGGGTCAGGCGGAGTAGCCCCGGGTGGAGGCCCAGTTCGCCAGGTCGATGGTGGTCATCCAGTACGACGGGACCGCCGGGCTCGCCGAGTCGGCGATCCGCACCAGTCGCCCCTCGTCCTTGTATCCAACGACGGCGATGTAGTGGCCGCCGGGGAACGAGTGCCAGCCGCCCGCCGTATCGGTGGCGCTGCCGGCGATGTTGACCACGACGGCCCGCTCGTCGGTGATGGCCTTCACCACGTCGGCCTGGAGCTGGTCCATGTGCGCCGGTGTCGCGGTGCCCGGGATCATCCGGGTCCGGTACGGGTTCCCCTTGACGATCGAGTTGAGCACCCGGGTGGTGTCCTTGGCCGAGTCGGTGCCGAACTCGTCGGCGCCCAGCGGGCCGGCGAGCTCATCCTGCGTGCGCTCAATGCCGGTGGCGCTGAGGGCGTTCCGCACGGCGGCCGGGCCGCAGTTCCAGAAGGTGGTCTGGGCCTCGTAGTTGTAGTCCAGGACCTTCGACTTCGGCGGCTTGGGCTTCTTGGTGACGTCCGGGTTTGCGGCGGCCTTCGCGGCCGGGGAGTTGGACGGGGCGGCGCTCGACGGGGCGGCGCTCGACGGGGCGGCGCTCGACGGGGCGACCGCCACGGCACGGGCCTGACCGCGCGAGGCGGCGGTGTCACCACGCAGCTCGGCCACGGAGGCCGAGGTCTGCGCCGAGGCGGGGGCCTCGTCGGAGCCGGCGGCCAGAGCGCTGGCGCCGGTCGCCAGCACGAGCGCGGCGGCCGACGCGGCGGCCACCTGGAACGGACGCTCGGTGACGAGACGACGGAGCTGGCGCTTGACAGTGTGCTTCAAGGATTCCTCCACGGACTCAAGGGGCTGGCGGCGCACCGGGCCGGCCGCAGGCAGCGGCGGGCCGGCCGCGCGGACCGGGTCCGGCGGCGGGTGGCCACGAGGGGACGCGCCCGGCGAGACCGGGCGGGGGGCGGTGCGTCAGCGCGCGGCGGAGAGCCGGACGGGCGCGGGCACCGCAGTGCCGTGGAGGTGGGGGATGAACCGAGGGGTGGGGTCGTGCTGCACGAGGATGAAACTCCTTCCGACACCGCCTACCGGGTTAGCTGACGGATTCGGGCGGGAAGTTCGCCCTACCGCGAAGATCGCGGATTCACCCCAGATGCATTGGGTCCCCGGCTCGCCATGCGGCGATTGAGCGGGTCGGCGCGGCGTCGCCTCTTGCGATCGGGTACCGCACCGGACCGCGCCGACATTACTGGCCGGTCAGCGGCCTGCCAACCCGCTCTGAGCTGCTTAAACCTCGATCATGGCAGCAATTTTGCGGGCAGTTTCGCACTGACGCGACTCAATGGGACGGGCGGTGATTAGGGCACGGTAGGTCGAGAACGGGACAAGCGGCGGCGGTCAGCCGGAAAGCGACGGAGAAAATCGACCGGACTGAGAACCTTGACCGGTTCGACGTCGGTGTGACGGGGCTCACGGAAATAGCGCGCGTGCGGGACGCCAGCGGGCAGCGGTGACCGGCCGTCGGGCGAACGCCATCCGAGGCTTCGTCCGCGGGGCCGGACGCAGGCTCTCGGCCGCCGCGTACGCCTCGGCGGCGAGCGTACGGGCCGCCTCGGCGGCCACCTCGGCGTCGCGCCAGGCAGCCCGTTCGGCTGCGGCGGCGGCCCGGTAGGCGGCCAGCTTGCCGTCCCGTACGGCCCGCGTCAAGACGATCTCCTGCTCGACCGGGTGCAGGCGCGCGTCCCAGCCGTCCCGGTGGCCGAACACGTCGCCGAGCTGCCGAGCGGAGAGGTCACCGCGCCAGTTTGCGGCCACCGCGGCCCGGTGCAGCCACCGCTCCCGCGCCGCGTACTCCGCCGGGGTGCGCGGGGTGCGGGGGGTGGGCAGCGCGGCGGCGGCGGTGAGCCGGCGGGTGGCGGTCTCCGCCTCGTCGTACGCCTGCCAGGCCCGGTCGGCCTCCTCCTGCGCGGTGAGCCAGGCGTTCCGCCGGCGGCGCGCCGTCTGGGCCGCGCCAGCCGCCGCCACCGCCACCTCCTCGGCGTACCGGCGCAGGTCGGCCGTCTCGTCCACGGGCGGCGGCTCGGCGGCGGGCTGGTCCCGCTCGGGTCGTGCGGCGAGGACGGTGAGCGTGGTCAGGGCGAGGACGAGCAGCGCGGACCAGATGGCGGTCGCCCGGGGGACGTCGATGAGGAACTCGTGGAGGACGGTGTTCATGTCGGCAACCTCACGGGATCGGATCGCGACGGGGACGGCGCACGCGGGTCGCTGCCCGGGTGGGCGCGGACCGGCGGCGCGGCGGGGAGTGCACGGGTACGGAGGCAGCGAACGGGACGGGCCGGGACTGCTCAGGCGGTCGTCACCGGCGTCGCGCGGCGGGCTGCGGTCCGGGGGTCGATCAGTTGCGCGGCGGAGCCCGCGAGCCGGAGCTGGCGGGGAACCGGCCGGCCAGGGAGCCGCACTCGGCGGTGGCCACCGGCGTCACCCGCTTGGCGTCGCCGGGCACGGCTCCGGCAGCCGGCGCGGCGTCCGCTCCCGACCCAGCCGGCACGGTGTGCGGCGCGGTCCCGACCGCCGGCGCCTCGACTGCGACCTGCACGGTCGGTGCGATGTCGGTCGCCGCTCGCCGGATGGACAACGCGAAGCAGTCACTGGTCGCCGACGCCACCGCCACCTCGGCCTGCCCGGCGGATTGGGCGGGGGCGGAGACGCCGACGGTGAGGCCGGCGGTCAGCGCGAGACCGGCCATCAGCCGGGAGGCCCAGCGCACGACCCACCACAACGGACAGGTGAGCGCGACCGGAAGCACGATGCCACGCTACCGTCGCGGTCGGCCGATCGCACCCGTCACCAGCGTGTCGTCGCGACCCGCCGGACCGACCAGCGTGGACCCGGTCAGCCGCGGTCGCCCGCGTACGCCCTCGGGTGGTCCGGCTCGGCGGCCCGCTGCGACGGCACGGCGTCCTGGTCCGCACGGCCGGGCTGCGCGTGCGCCCGGCTGCCGGCGTCCGGCGCGGCCGGTCGCGGCCGGCGGGGTGGCCCGAGTCGCCGCATCATCGGCGTCTCCACGTAGCGGTGCAGCAGCGCCGCGAGCACCAGGTTGACCAGGAGGAAGCCCACCACCGCGGCCGGCCCCCACCAGCCGCCGACGCCGACGCCGTAGTGCCCGGTCAGTCGGAGCACGGTCACCATGACCAGGACGTGCACCAGGTAGAAGGCGAAGGAGACCTCCCCGAGCCAGATCATCGGGCGGCTGGCCCACACGGTCCGCCGGCCCCGGACGTCCGCGTCGGCCGCGGCCGCGATGACCAGGACGTACGCGACCGACAGCAGTGCCGCCCACAGCTCGGCCCGGATCCAGCCGCTCGCCACCACCCAGGTCACGAGGAAGACCACGCTGGCCACACCCAGCCGTGGGCCTCGCCACCGGCCCCGGCGCAGCAGCTCCGCGGCGGCCACGCCCAGCCAGAACTCCAGCGAGCGCACCACCGGGAAGACCTGCGTGAACCACCAGCGGCTCTCCTCCGGCACCAGTGCCTGGGCCGGCCAGAGCGCGAGGATGAGCAGCGGCACCGCGACGACCACGGACCACAGGGCGCCCGCCCGCATGCGGTGGATCAGCGGCAGGGCGAACGGCAGGCAGGCGTAGAAGAACAACTCGCACGACAGCGACCAGCTGACCGTGTTGACGCTGTAGAAGATGCCGGGCGTCGGATCCCAGGCCTGCAGCAGCAGCAGGTTCTCCACCGCGGCGCGGGGGTTGACCGGGTCGGCGAACGCGTACGCGACCAGCAGCGCCGCCACGAACATGACGACGTGGTTCGGGTAGACCTTCGCGACGCGACGGCGCAGGAAGGTGTGCTTCGCCTCGCCGGGGCGGGCCGACCACACCAGCACGAATCCACTGAGGATGAAGAAGAACTGCACGCCCGACAGGCCGAGGGTGAAGACCCGGTCGACGACCGCCTTATGGTTCGGCTCGGCGACGATGCCCATCGTCGCGACGTGGAAGCCGAAGACCAGCAGCGCCGCGATCCACCGCAGCCCGGTGAGCGACGGCAGCCGGCCGCCCGGCCGCGGTGCGGCGGGGTTCGCCGCGGGTACCGGCCGGTCGGTGGGGGTCACCTGCACAGGCTTCTCCTTCTCCGGTCGTGGGCGGGCCCGACGGCCCGGCCCGCACCGCCCCGCGACCTTACCCGTCGGCCCGGTGACCGCCGCGCCGCACCGGCCATCGGTCGTACGCGTGTTCGATGATGCGGTAGGCTCGGGGCGTGCCGGACGTCGCCTACCAGCCCTCGATGCTGGATCTCGCCGAGGCCGGCCCGACGCTCGGGCCGCTCGCCGGCCAGGTCACGCGGCACCAGCTCAGCCGGGGCGCCTGGGTCGACCACCTGCCCGGCTGGGTGCGCGGCTCCGACCAGGTCCTCGACACCCTCCTGCACGAGGTGCCCTGGCGCGCCGAACGCCGCACCATGTACGACGCGGAGGTCGACGTCCCGCGCCTGCTCTGCTGGTACGCGGCCGGCCGGCCGCTGCCCCACGCGGTGCTGACCGCCGCCCGGGAGGCGCTGACCCGGCACTACGCGGCTGAGCTCGGCGAGCCCTTCGTCACCGCCGGCATGTGCCTCTACCGCGACGGGCGCGACAGCGTCGCCTGGCACGGCGACACCATCGGCCGCGGCGCCCACACCGACACGATGGTCGCCATCGTCTCCTTCGGCTCGCCCCGGGCGCTGCTGCTGCGTCCCCGTGGGGGCGGTGCGAGCCTGCGGTTCCCGCTCGGCCACGGCGATCTCGTCGTGATGGGCGGCTCCTGCCAGCGCACCTGGGAGCACGCGATCCCGAAGACCGCCCGCCCGGTCGGCCCCCGGGTCAGCGTGCAGTTCCGCCCCGCGAACGTCGCCTGAGCCGATCGGGCAGATCTTGGAAGATTCCGGCCCCTCGGGGGGCCGCCGGCTTCCAAGATCTGCGTCGTCCATGCTCAGAGGAGACCGGCCAGCTTGTAGAGGACCAGGGAGCCGGCGACCGCGACGTTCAGGCTGAGCCCGGAGCCGACCATCGGGATCTCCACCGCGGCGTCGAGGTGGTCGAGCGCCTCCGGCGGAATCCCGGTCTGCTCGTGTCCCAGGACGACGATCGTCCGGCCGCGCGCGGCCGGCAGGTCACCGAGCCGGACGGCCTCGTCGGCGAGTTCCACGCCGAGGATCCGGGTGCCGGCAGCCCGTTCGGTCGCCAGCCAGCGCAGCGGCGAGCCGACGCGGTGCACGCAGCCGGGGCGCCGCAACGTGTTTCCCCGGGCGACGGCCTCGTCCACCCACCGGAACGGGGGTACGGCGAGGCAGGCGCCGACGGCGTCGCAGGTCCGCAGCAGCGTACCCAGGTTGGCGCCGTGCATCGGCCAGAGCGGAGCGGCCACAAGGTGGCCCCAGCAGCGGTGGGGTCGGAGGCGACGAGCGGCGCGCAGTTCCCGGGGCGGCCGGACCCGGATGGCGGCGCTCACGCCGCGACGGCGACTCCGCCGTGATGAAGGAGGTGCATGCTGGTGTGCTTAGCGGCGCACACGAGCCATCGACGGTGACAGGGGATCCTGAATTGTAGAGCGCCGGTCGGCGGTGGGCGAGGCGCGCGCGCGTGCTAGAAACGACTCTCAGGGTCCGATCAACCCCTTCTGACGACGACACGAAGGGGTACCCCATGACCCAGTCCCCCACCGAGGCGCGCTCGCGCTGGTCGGCGTGGGCCGTGCACGGTGACGGCCGGTCCGTGCGGCCCGGCGACGTGGTGCACCCCGACGAGCGGCTCTCCTGGCCGCGGACGCTCGGGGTGGGCGTGCAGCACGTGGTGGCCATGTTCGGCGCCACCTTCACCGTGCCGCTGATCACCGGTTTCCCGCCGGCCACCACCCTCTTCTTCTCCGGGCTGGGCACCCTGCTGTTCCTGCTGATCACCGGCAACCGGCTGCCGTCGTACCTCGGCTCGTCGTTCGCCTTCATCGCGCCGGTGCTGGCGGCGAAGGCCGGCGGGGACATCGGCCCGGCGCTCGGCGGCATCGTGGTCGCCGGCGCGGCGCTGGCCCTGGTCGGCGTGGTCGTGCAGGTGGCGGGCGCGCGGTGGATCGACGCGCTGATGCCGCCGGTGGTCACCGGTGCGATCGTGGCGCTGATCGGGCTCAACCTCGCGCCGGTCGCCTGGGACGGCGGCGGCAGCGGCACCGGCGTCAAGGCCCAGCCGGTGATCGCCGTGGTGACGCTGGTGGCGATCCTCCTCGCCACTGTCGCGTTCCGGGGCTTCCTCGCCCGCCTCTCCATCCTGCTGGGCGTCGTGGTCGGCTGGGCGCTCGCCGCCGCGCTCGGGCAGCTCGACCCGAAGGCCGTCGACGGGCTGCGCGACGCGGCGTGGGTCGGCCTGCCGGAGTTCCACGCGCCGAGCTTCAGCCTGCGCGCCGTCGTGCTGGTGATCCCGGTGATCCTCGTGCTGATCGCCGAGAACGCCGGGCACGTCAAGGCGGTCGCGGCGATGACCGGCCGCAACCTCGACCGGGACATGGGCCGGGCGTTCATGGGCGACGGCCTGGCCACCGTGCTCGCCGGCTCCGGCGGCGGCTCGGGCACCACCACGTACGCGGAGAACATCGGCGTGATGGCGGCGACGCGGGTCTACTCGACGGCCGCGTACTGGGTCGCCGGCGTGGCGGCGGTGCTGCTCGGGCTGAGCCCGAAGTTCGGCGCGCTGATCCTCACCGTGCCGGCGGGCGTGCTGGGGGGCGCCACCACCGCCCTGTACGGGCTGATCGCCATCCTGGGCGCGCGGATCTGGATCGAGAACCGCGTCGACTTCCACGACCCGGTCAACCTGTTGACCGCCGCCGTCGCGGTGATCGTCGGCGCCGCGAACTTCACCGTCACCGCGGGTGACCTGTCCTTCAACGGCATCGCGCTGGGCACCGGCGCCGCCCTGGTCGTCTACCACGGCATGCGCCTGGTCGCCCGCCTCCGCGGCACGACCCCGGAGACCCGCCGCGGCCCGGAACCCGAGCTCTGACCGCTCCCGGCCACGTCCGTTGATCATGGAGTTGGCGGGTGCCCCGATCCTGTCCGCGAATCGCATGATCGACACGGTGGCCGGGGCGAGCACGGGCGGGGGCCGGCGGCGTCAGCCGCCGACCCCCGCCCGGTAGGCCGTCAGTCGCGCTCGACCTGGTGACCGACGACGGCGGGGCCGAGCATCACGGCGAAGCCGCTGCCGTCCCGGCGCGGATCGGCCGCCGGCAGGTCCACCGGATCGCCGTTCGCCGTCGATCCCACCGGCCGCGGGCCCACCCAGGCGACGGCCACGTCGGTCTCACCCTTGAGGAAGCGCTGGGCGCGCACCCCGCCGGTCGCCCTTCCCTTCACGGGGTACGCCGCGAACGGCGTCACCTTCACCGTGGCGCCGGTCGACGTGACCACCATCGGCTCGCCATGGGTCGGGTCATCGGTGCGGATCGCGCCGAAGAACACGACCCGCGCTCCCGCGGGCAGGTTGATGCCGGCCATGCCGCCACCCTTGATCCCCTGTGGACGGACGAGCCCGGCCGGGAACCGCAGCAGCGACGCCTCCGACGTGATGAAGGCGAGCGCCTCGGCGCCGTCGGTCAGCCAGGTCGCCCCGACCACCTCGTCACCGTCCCGCAGGCCGATCACCTCGAACTCGTCGGAGCGCACCGGCCACTCCGGCGCGCAGATTTTCACGACACCCTGCCGCGTGCCGAGCGCGAGCCCCGGTGACCCGTCGGCGGCCGGCCCGAGGGGTGCGAGGCCCACCACCGTCTCCCCCGGCTCCAGCGGCACCAGCTCCGCGGCGGACATGCCACCGCGCAGCGAGACGGTGCCGGACTGCTCGGGCAGCACCGGCAGCGGCAGCACGTCCACCTTGAACGCCCGGCCGGCGCTGGTGACCAGGAGGACCCGGCCGCGCGCCGTGGAGTGGACGACGGCGCGTACCGCGTCGTGCTTGACCCGGCCGTGCCGCCGGCGCCCCTCGGCCGCCTCCTCCGACTCGGCCGCGGTGCGCGCAACCAGGCCGGTCGCCGAGAGGATCACCTGGCACGGGTCGTCGGCGACCTCCAGCGGGCCGGCCGGCGCGGACGCGGCCAGCACCTCCTTCAGGTCCCCGTCGACCAGCGTGGTGCGGCGCGGCGTCGCGAACTGCTTCACCACCGCGGCCAGTTCGTCGGAGACGACCTTCCGCAGCACCTTCGGGTCGTCCAGGATCCGGGACAGCTCGGCGATCTCGCCGCGCAGCTTCTCCTGCTCGGCCTCCAGCTCCAGCCGGTCGTACTTCGTGAGCCGGCGCAGCGGCGTGTCGAGGATGTACGTGGCCTGCACCTCGGACAGCTTGAACTTCTGCATCAGGCCGTCCTTCGCGGCCTGCGCGTCCTCGCTGGCGCGGATCAGCTTGACCACCTTGTCGATGTCGAGCAGCGCGATCAGCAGACCGTCGACCAGGTGCAGCCGTTCCTCACGCTTGCGCTTCCGGTACGCGCTGCGCCGGGTCACCACCTCGTACCGGTGGGCCAGGAAGACCTCCAGCAGCGCCTTCAGCCCCAGCGTCTGCGGCTGCCCGTCCACCAGGACCAGGTTGTTGACGCCGAACGACTGCTCCAGCGGAGTCAGCCGGTACAGGTCGGCGAGCAGGGCCTGCGGGTTGACCCCGACCTTGCACTCGATGACCAGGCGGGTGCCGTTCTCCCGGTCGGTCAGGTCCTTGACGTCGGCGATGCCGGTGAGCCGCTTGGTCTTCGTGACCTCGTTGGTGATGGCGGCGATGACCTTCTCCGCGCCGACGCCGTACGGCAGCTCGACGACGGTGATCGCCTGCCGGCCGCGGCTGCCCTCGACCGGGCCGATCTCCACCTTGCCGCGCATCCGCACCACACCGCGCCCGCCCTCGTACGCGCGGCGCACCTCGTCGAGGCCGAGCAGCAGCCCGCCGGTGGGCAGGTCGGGGCCCGGGACGAACTCCATGAGCTTGTCGAGCGTGGCGTCCGGGTGGTTGATCAGCCAGCGGGCGGCCGAGACGACCTCGCCGAGGTTGTGCGGGATCATGTTGGTCGCCATGCCCACGGCGATCCCGGACGCACCGTTGACCAGCAGGTTCGGGAAGGCGGCCGGCAGCACGGTCGGCTGGGTCAGCGAGCCGTCGTAGTTGGGCTCCAGGTCGACCGTGTCCTCGCCGAGCTCACCGACGAGATGCATCGCCTCCCGCGAGAGCCGGGCCTCCGTGTAACGGGCGGCGGCCGGGCCGTCGTCCGGGGAGCCGAAGTTGCCGTGCCCGTCGATGAGCGGCACGTTCAGCGAGAAGCCCTGCGCGAGGCGGACCATCGCGTCGTAGATCGCCGTGTCGCCGTGCGGGTGGTACTTACCCATGACGTCGCCGACCACGCGGGCCGACTTCACGTGCCCCCGGTCCGGCCGGTGGCCGGACTCGTACATCGACCAGAGGATGCGCCGGTGGACCGGCTTCAGCCCGTCCCGCGCGTCCGGCAGGGCGCGGGAGTGGATGACCGAGAACGCGTACTCCAGGTAGGAGTCGGAGACCTCGGTGACCAGCGGGTTGTCGAAGACCCGCGCGCCGGCCTGGTCGAACGAGGACAGGTCGACCTTCGTTTCCTTGCGGCGTGCCATGACTCAGCTTTCCCCTCGAACGGACGCGGTGCTCGTGCCCGCGATCGCGGCGTGCCCGCTCATGCGTCGATCGCCTCGCGGTCGACCCGGTCCGCGGAGTCGATCAGCCAGTTGCGGCGGGGCTCGACCTTCTCACCCATCAGCAGCTCCAGGATCCGCTCGGCCGCCTCGACGTCGTCCAACGTGATCCGGCGGACCGCCCGGGTGGCCGGGTTCATCGTGGTCTCCCACAGCTCGTCGGCGTCCATCTCACCGAGACCCTTGAACCGCGGGATCGGGGTCACGATCTGCTTGCCCGCCTTCTCCAGCCTGCGGACCGTCGCCTCCATCTCCGCCTGCGTGTACGTGTAGATCGTCTGCGGGTTGCGCCCCTTCGTGGTGATCTTGTGCAGGGGCGGCATCGCCGCGTACAGCCGGCCGGCCTCGATCAGCGGTCGCATGTACCGGGCGAAGAGCGTGATGAGCAGCGTACGGATGTGCGCGCCGTCCACGTCCGCGTCGGCCATGATCAGGACCCGCCCGTACCGCATCGCCGACAGGTCGAACGTCCGCCCCGACCCGGCGCCCAGCACCTGCACGATCGCCGCGCACTCGGCATTGTCCAGAACCTGCTGGAGGTTCGCCTTCTGCACGTTGAGGATCTTGCCCCGGATCGGCAGCAGCGCCTGGTACTCCGACGAACGCGCCATTCGGCTCGTGCCCAGGGCGCTGTCCCCCTCGACGATGAACAACTCGCTGCGGTCCACGCCGGTCGAACGGCAGTCGACCAGCTTCGGCGGCATCGACGCGCCCTCCAGGGCGGTCTTGCGGCGCGCGGCGTCCTTCTGCTGCTTCTGGGTGAGGCGGACCCGCGCCGCATCGACGATCTTCTGCAGGACCGTCCGCGCCTCGGCCTTGGTCCTCCGGTCCTCCATCCAGGCCTTGAGGTGCTGCTCGACGAGGCCCTGGAGCACCTTCGTGATGCCGGCCGTGGACAGCTCGTCCTTGGTCTGGGAGGTGAACTGCGGCTCCGGGATCCGCACGTGCACCACGGCGGTCATGCCCTCGAGGATGTCGTCCAGCGTGGGCGGCTCCTCCTTGGCCTTGAGCAGGCCACGGGCGTTGCGGACCGCCTCGACGAGCGCCCGCGCCAGCGCCCGCTCGAAGCCCTTGCGGTGGGTGCCGCCGTGCGCGTTGCGGATCGTGTTGGTGAAGCACTCCACGGTGCGCTCGTAGCCGGTGCCCCAGCGGAAGGCCACCTCGACCTCGGCGCGCCGCTGCACGTTGGACTGCATGACACCGTTGGCGTCGGCGGCGTTCTCCCGGTACGTCCCCTCGCCGGTCACCAGCAGCATGCCGGAGACCGGCCGGTCCCCCGCCGGGGCGAGGAACTCCACCATGTCGGTCAGGCCGTTGGGGTAGTGGAACCGCTCCTCGACCGGCTCCGCCCCGGTGTGGTCGCGCAGCAAATAGCGGACGCCGGGCACCAGGAACGCGGTGTTGCGCAGCTTCATCCGCACGGCCTCGCCGTCCAGCGACGCGCCGGTCTCGAAATAGCGCGGGTCGTGCCAGTAGCGGATCGACGTGCCGGTGCGCTGGCCGCGCTTCATCGCGCCGACCACCTGGAGCCCAGGGCCGGCCGTGAAGGGCGCGTCCGGCCCGGGGCCGTCGAAGATTCCGGGTACGCCGTGCCGGAACGACATCGCGTGGACCTTGCCGGCGCGGCGGACCGTCACGTCGAACCGGCGGGAGAGCGCGTTGACCGCCGAGGCACCGACGCCGTGCAGGCCGCCGGACGTCTTGTAGCCCGAGCCACCGAACTTGCCGCCCGCGTGCAGCCGGGTGAGCACCAGCTCGACACCGGAGATGCCGGACTTCGCGTGCACGTCGGTGGGGATGCCCCGCCCGTCGTCGTCGACCTGGACCGAGCCGTCGGCGTGCAGCGTGACCTCGACCGACGTCGCGTGACCGGCGACGCCCTCGTCGGTGGAGTTGTCCAGGATCTCGTTGACGAGGTGACCCACGCCACGGCTGTCGGTCGAGCCGATGTACATGCCCGGACGCTTTCGGACAGCGTCCAGCCCCTCGAGGTGCGTGAGGTCGTCGGCCCCGTACAGGGTCTCAGGCTCTGCGGTCAACTGGTCGTACTCCCAGGTCTCGGCGGGTTGGTGCCGCGGACGGCGGGCATCGGCCGGAAGCGGCGCGCCGCAGCGAGCCTAGCCGCAGGCCCCGACAACGCCCGGGAGCCCCGCTCGACCCGCCGCAACCGGCGCAACAGACCCGGCCGGCGGCAGATTCCGACCGTGACCCAGGCGACAGTCGGCCCGGGCCCCGTCCACCCCGCGCAACCCGGCAGCAGGACAGCGGCGCGCCTGCCGGCCCGCTACGCTGACCGGCGGTCGCGCCCCGGCCCGGGGTGCCGGATCACACGGGGGTACCACCGGTGGCGCAGGAGGACGCGGCGGACCGCCTGGCGGCGGAATCCCTGGCCACCGGCGACCCGACCGGCTGGTTCGACCGCCTGTACACCGAGGCGGCCCGCGGCGACGCCGTCGTCCCGTGGGACCGGGACGCGCCGCACGGCCTACTGGTCGACTGGACCGGCCGGCACCGGCCGTCCCCGGGCGGCCGGGCCGTCGTGGTCGGCTGCGGCTACGGCCGCGACGCGGAGCACCTCGCCACCCTCGGCTACCGCACGGTCGGCTTCGACATCTCCCCCACCGCCGTCGAGGAGGCCCGGCAGCGGCACCCGGGCTCGCCGGTCGACTACCACGCCGCCGACCTGTTCGACCCTCCCCCGGCCTGGCGGCACGGCTACGACCTGGTGGTGGAGAGCATGACCGTGCAGGCGCTGCCACACGAGATCCGGCTCGCCGCGATCCGCGCCGTCGGCGACCTGGTCGCCCCGGACGGCACGCTGCTCGTGATCGCCGCCGGCCTCGCCGAGGACGAGGATGCGCCGGCCGGGCCGCCGTGGCCGCTGACGCGGGCCGAGATCGACGCGTTCGCCGCCGGCGGCCTCACCGCCGTCCGGGTCGAGGACTTCGAAGACCCCCAGGGCGTACGCCGCTGGCGCGCCGAGTTCCACCGACCCGCCTGACCGTCTGGTGTGGTTGGGGTTGGGGTTGGGGGGTGTGCCGGGAGGGTCGGCATGGTGGCGGCTTTGTCGTGGTTGCGCATTGGTGGCGGGCAGGGCTGCGTGGTGGCGGCTTGGTTGCGGTGTTTCGCTTGGGGTGTCGTGTGGTTGCGGTTGGGGGTGTGGCCCGCCGTGCCCGGCTCCGGGCGGTCAGGCTTGATCCCTGCGCCGGTCA